>JAHDID010000001.1:17686-374999 GCA_020630975.1 Verrucomicrobiota bacterium | reverse complement strand
TACTCAGATACTAGCATACATTAAAATGTCGGCTATTTGAATCTCGGATTAATAACTAAGTTCTATTGGGATACGATTTTTAACACGGATCCGCTTCGCTCAACACAGATGGACACAGATGACTGATGGCTTCGCCTTGTTATTTCTTTGCCTGGAGATCGATTTTCTTTAGCTTCTCTCCGCGTAGGTCGATGAGTACAGCATTGCCTTTACTATCGACTTTCACTTCGCAGAAGTCTGCTGCTTCGTAGGCTCGCCCGTGACCTTCCTGAAAGAAGAAAGAATCGAGTCCGAAGTGGTAGCGGCGGTTGCTTCGCCTATACTTCAGCAGGACTTCATTCTCACTGAGTGTGTCTCCAGTTTGATACAAGCGAGCGAAGCTGCCGATACGCTTTTCGTCGAGTTTTAAGACGATTTTGCCACGAGTGTCAGCGTCTTTCATTTTGTTTCTATCATCATGGTTCGTCAAAAGTGTCTGACGAAGGATCATGTAGTCGCCCTGCATCAGGCTGCGCGGATCGACTGGTGCTAACGATAAGAAAACGGTCTCGCCATCATCCACAATGGCTTGTTTTTTGAACACGGCACCATTCACTACGGCTAGGATGAGTAGTAAGTTGGCGGCGATGATGATCGGTATGGAAAATTTTGCTTTATTCATGACTGAGAATTGATTGGGGTTTTGATTCGGCGAGAGGCGATGGATAGAGCGACCAAGGCGCCGCCGGATCCGAGCATGATGTAGGCCTTGTGGAGCAGGGGCACACCGAGGAAGTAATAATAGGCGATGACGAATACGGTCAATGCCAATAGAGCGACACCGGTGAGCAGGCGATCGTTTCTAGCCTTGGCGATCACGAGTAAGCCGATAGCCGCTGCGATCCCTTCGCCACCGAAATAACTGAGACCAAAAAACACAGCGGCTAAGAGCACTAGGAATCCGATCGCTTTGCCGCTTTTGGGCTTGGTCAGAGCGTAGATGATGGCTGGAAACCCGAGGCAAATCGAAGCGATGTTTAGCCAGCTTTCTAAAGCACTTGGCTGCTGATGATAGCCGATCTCTAGATGAGCGAGCATGTGGATGAATAGAAATCCAAAGTAGCCAAAAATACTCGCTAGAAGAGCCGGTCTCCAGAAATTCGTCTTCAGTAATCCGCTGGCTAGCACTAGCAAGACTCCGAGATGAAACAGTAAGCCCATCAGGGGCGAAAAGTTCCTATCGTAAAGGTCGAGGATCAGTGTTGTAGATAGTACTAGTATCGAGGAGAAACGGAGCACTGTGTTCTTCGAAAAGACGTAGACCAAGGGCACCGCGACCAGTAAGGCTAGCCAACTAATCAGGCCATCGTGATCGGTGAGATCCCATAGACCTATCGATATCATCACTAGTCCCGATATGCCGAATGCTAGGGTCAGCTGGTCCACAAATGTCTGTCGATACCGGGAAACCCATACTGCTAGGGCGGTGACGACTATTCCGACGATAGCGAGTCTTTCGACATCATGGCGAAACAAGATATCGCCAAAAATCAAACCAAATAGGGGGATGGTGAATATAGCGGTCAGCCACCCACCGATGCCTAGTAGTATTTTTGCGATGAGGGGAGTGTCGCTTTCTGCCTGTTGATCGAGGACGGTGTGAGGATCTATCTGTGGGGCGAGTAGATTGTTGTTAGAGAGTGTGGCAAGATTCATGAGTTGATCTCCTTTGTTTTGGATAGGTTTTTACCGAGTGCGATCACGATCGTAGCAGCGGCTCCGAAAATACCGAGCGAGGCGATAGTAATGACGAGCAAGCCTGCAAGTTCGTCAGAGCCTGATTCGAGGATGAATCGCGCGAAAGCGAGCACCAAGATTACAGCGATACTGGTGAAGGCTAGGCCGATGGGTAGAATGTCTTGGCGAAACTTGTAGTAGATGATCACGCCAGCGCATAGCGCCAGCCAGCCTAGTGTGCCGAGCAGTATCCAGGCGTCGTTGTTGCGATGGAAGAAATCAAAGATCCAGCGAAACGGCACGGCCGAAGCCCATACTAGCGCGGCGATCGTGACGACTGCGCGAAACCAGCCAGGGCTGTCTGGAGCTGCCTTTGAGCGAGATTCCCAGATCAGTAGTGCGATCGCATTGATCGCTGCTAGTCCGATGAAGACGGCCTCCCAGCCTACGACATCGTCAGGTACCAGCACCTGTCCACCGAATAGGCAGAAAGCCGTCTGGGTGACCACGAGCCAGAGTGTCCAGAGTCCTAGCGATTTCGCTAGCCAAACCCAGGCAAGAATCAGAACCGACCAAAGAGCATAGATCTCGAAAGCATCGGCTCCGGTCTGATAGATCTGGCCATACACGGCTAGTAGCACGCCTGTGAGCATACTGGCGGTCATCAGCATGGCTCGGCCGATGGTGGTGGTGGCCCCTTTCCAGGCGGCTAAGAGTGCAGCGATACCGATGCCGCCCTGCAGCAGGCCGAGCCGGAGCATCGGCGACATGGCTTTCCAATTGGCCGCAAAGAAAAACACCACTCCTGCCAGCAGGAATAACACGCCCAGCCGCAGCGCGATGGTGTGGATCCAGCTGGGCCAGTCGATTGACTGCCGAAACAGCTGTTTGGCCTCGGAGGATTTGCCTTTTGGTATCGCCTCTGCACGGATCAGGTCCTCCAGCTGGGTGAGGCTGATGGGGCGTTTATTTCTGGGTTGTTCTTTCGTCATCACTTGATGAGAAAGAGCATGCCAGAAATCGTGGAGAAAGGCGATTCGATAAAAATGAGCCGATCATCGATTTAGTCGATGATCATGTTGGCCCGCTTTCATAGGTCAGGGTTTACCCAGGGCCGCCGATCCATGATAGCCCGCCATTGCGCTTCAGGCGAATCTCTCCAAAATCGGTATCGGGATATAGGATGATCCAATGCCCGTCTTTGTAGACAGCTTCTTCTCGTCCATTTGGTTGGTATCCAAATTCCTCTAGTTTGTTCCGGGCTTCTGTTATGGCTCGTTGCTCACTCATTCTTCCCCAGAGGTTCCATGCTATCACGAGAGCGGAAATAGCGACACAGCTCGTAAAGCCTATCTTACCGGCGAGAATTTTTTTCTTCTCGGATAAGAAGCGCCCTAGTATCGCAAACAGGGCACTGAAGATACCGAAAAAAGGCAAAAGCCATATCCAACCGGTTACAAGATAGATGGCGTTCGCAAATCCATTATCTGGAGGGTCGAGCTTCCACATCCATAGGTTGAAATAGAACCATGAGACGGCTGCACACACAGCAGTAGCTATGAGCCAGCGGTATGATGTCTGCCATTTCCAGAAACAGATGCCAAGAGGCGCGATCAGCAAAAGAATTAGGTATATCTCGATAGGAGTGAAATGCATTGTTTTGTTTTACGCAGACTTTTTCAGCGTTTCACTCACTCCATCCCCCAGTAGCGCACTCGGATCGATGGCCTCGAGTGGGTCGCCGAAGAACAACTCCTCAAAGGTATCGCGGTAGGCGGGGCGCTCGGCGGGTGGCCAGAAGGTGTGAGAGCGGACGGCTGCTACGACGCCCTCGGCGCAGGTCCTGGCGGCGTCCAGATAGCGGTACTCGATATCGTCCCACATGCTGATGGCGACTTCCTTTTTGGTCTTGCCCAGTGTCGCGTAGCCGACGGCGATCTTTTCGCCGGGGAAGCGCTCTTCTAGGGCCAGCCGATAGAGTGGCAGCTGCAGATCGGTCCAGCGGGCTGTCTTGCCCTCCTCATTGGTGAGCAGGGCCCAGGCGGGGAAATCCTCGGGCTGCTCGCTGCGCTTGATCGAGGTGGTATGAAAGTCGACTACGCTTTTGTCCTTGGGCGACATGGTCTTGAAATCAAAGACGCGGTAGCCGTGCTGGGGGTGCCACTCGATGCGGTCGATACGGCCGGAGATGCGTAGCCCACCGATGCAGAAGGGCTTTTCATCGGAGCCGATCTGGCACTCGGGATCGAATATCTGCCAGCCATCGCGGCGCTGCTCTGCCTCGATCTCGGCCCACCAGGCCATACGCTGGCGCGCAGATTCGCGCTGGATCACGACTGGTGTGGTCCAGCTTTTACCAAAAGAGGCAGTCAGGATCTGGTCGATCTGATCGTAGAAAAACTCCCGAATCTGGTGAGGATCGGTGTAGTTTTTGGCTTTCTCATCGAGTCCGTAGGCCTCGAGTGTGTCGTGCACGAGATTGCCAAATTCCATGGCATTCATCTCGCTTTTGCCGGTCTCGACCTCGTCCATGCGCAGGCCGTGCTTTAGGTAAAAGCGGAATGGGCAGGAGAGGTAGCTGCGAAAAGCAGTGACGCTGATACGCTCGAAGATACGGTGATCCTCGGGCAGGCGCTCGGGCTTGAGCTGCCAGGCCAAGTGCCAGGGTAGTATCGGCTGGTCTTTGGCTGACTCTCCGGAGAAAAACTGAAGAGTACGCTGGGCTAGCTCCTCGTCTGGGCACTGAAAAAGCAGTCGCGTAGGGCGCAGCGGATCGCCGGACACACTCTGGCGGCCAAAGATGAAGTCGACTCTGCCATCAGTGGCTTTGCGGCTCTGGATCATCACTGTCATCTGGTAGGCATCGCGGGCGAAGCGCTGCTCATTGTCCGACATGCCGAGAAAGGTGCGTGCCGAGTTGGGCAGAAAGGCGTGACTAGTGACCGACTCCGGCACGGCGTTGTCATTCATACCTGTGATGATCAGGTGGGGGGCATTTTCCCACAGTAGCTCTACCCAACCCTCGAGATCGATCGAGCGAGCGGTGCGCTCGTGGTACAGGCGTCGCTCGGCGATGAGCTCCAGCAGTAGCTCCATGCGCTCGGCCGCAGAGAGTTTTTTGTGAAAGACTGCGGTAGACTCGGCGAGTACGTCCAGACACTGGAGCACGTGGTTTGCCACCTCAGGGAAGCGGCCACAGCTATCGTCGGAGAAATCGCGTTTCTGAAAGACTTCTACCAGATACTGGATGATCACATCGCCAAACTTGCCACGAGCCCGCTCGAATCGCTGCATCCAGCCTTCGACCCACTCGATGGCGAGAGCTAGTTCGGGAAATTTGCTATAGCTCGGATGGCGCTGGGCGGCAGCTTTGGCATCGGCTAGGGAGTCTGGCAGACACTCGGCGGCCAGTTCATCCATGCGCTCGAGGAATCGATTGCGCGGGATGAAAGTCTCCACTTCGCGATCCACGGTGCGCAGCATCGCATCTAGCCAATCTGGCACCCGTAGCAGCTGGCGATAGGCATCAAATGAGCCATCCTCCACCAGCCGCTGGGTCTGTTCCAGTAGGTAGTAGACGGCGTGCTGGCGCAGCGGGCTGCCTGAGGGATCGTGGGTCTGTAGATCGCGGGTGGCGAGGATCTGCTCGACGGGTGCGATCACTTCAGTGTCGGGCACGCCCACAGCGGCGATGGCGGCAGCATCGTCGTAGGGTTGTAAAATGTCAGCCACTAGATCCGCCTGTTCTGCAGGAGTGGCGGCGGATTGGATGGTTTGTCCGGCATCGGGAAGTTCGATCTCGGCATTCAGCCAGGCGTGAGGTAGGGGATTTCCCCAGTCATCGAAGCAGCCGTGGTATTTCTCTGGAGCGGCGATCACCACATCCACAGGGAACTGCCGCGAGTAGTTTTCCACCGTCTTGCGGGCTAGTCCGGGCATATCAGGGCAGGCGAGGATGGCGATCTGCTGCACCTCGCTAGGCAGCACACCAGTCTCGGCAGCCTGCTGCATGGCCTCGACTAGATCGGTGTAGCCTAGGCGTCCAGTGCGCTCCACGATCCAGCGCTCGAGTTTGGCGAGCTCTTGCCAGCGCTGGGTTTCCATACCCTCGGGGCCGAGCATGTCGCTAGCCGAGCCATAGCTGTGGCCCTCGCGGCAGAGGAGATTGCGCACCTGGATCAGTTCACTAGCGGTGCGCATGGCCCACGATAGATTGCGATCCACTGGGTCGATGGGGAAGAGGCTGCGATACAGGTCTAGATCGATATCCATCAGCGCCGAGGTCCAGATCGCCTGGGTCATCGCAGTCTCCGGCGGCGGGGCCTGCAGGGTCTCGATGCGTAGCGGATCGGTAAAGAAATTGGGAGTGACCACCAGTGGTGGTAGCACAGCTGCCTGGTGCTGGCCGGCGTAGATGGCGAGGGCTTCGCGGATCCGGTGGGCGGTGTGACGTGTGGGCACTACGACGAGATGGCCTGCGAGGTCCAGCGCCCCATTCCGATCCCAATCGCGCGCGAGAAAGTCGACGGCGCTCTCGAGTAGCGGTCGCTCCCAGCCGATGTAGTGGCGCTCCACGCGCACTGGTTTGTCCAGTGTGGGGGCGTCGTGAGTCGCCTCATCAAAGACGAGCCCAAGGCTGAGCTGCTCGAAGAATTTCTTCGGTTTTACAAACTTTCTCGGCATCTGTGTATTCGGTGTTTGGCATTAGCTAACCGAATCTGGGCGAAAAAGCGAGATAAAGCTGATCGGTCCGATCTGTCGAATCTGACCGATCTGGCAGAAGGTCGGGCGGATTACCGCCCCATCAGCTCATAAGTCATCACACTCAGAGTGTAGATCGCGGCGGTCTCGCTGCGGAGGATGATCGGGCCGAGGGATAGCGGGGCAAAGCCTGCCTCTAGCGCCGCATCGACTTCGGCGGTGGTGAGATCGCCCTCAGGGCCGATGAGCAGGCGTGCCTGAGTGGGGCGCTGGGGATTTTGCGTGTCCCAGGTTTGGAGAATTTCTTTGAGAGGGGCGGATTTCTCATCGATGGCAGCGACGATGTCTAGACCGCCACCGCTGTCTGCGCCGACATAGTCGCCTACGCTGGTGGGTGTGGCTACCCCAGGGAGCCAGTTTTGGCCGCACTGTTTGCAGGCCTCGATGGCGATGCGCTGCCATTTTTCCTGCTTTTTGGCGCGATCTTTATCAGACAGCTGCACCACAGTATTGGTAGAGAGCAGAGGCACGATGCGGGCTACGCCCAGCTCGGTGGCTTTCTGGATGATCAGCTCCATGTTTTTGCCTTTGGGGATGGCTTGTCCCAGGGTGATGGCGGCGGGGAGTGGCTCGGTGGAGTGGCTCGAGAGTGTCTCTAGACAGACTTTTTTTTTCTCCACGCTGGTGATGCGTGCCTCGGCCTCGGTGCCTGCCCCGTCGAAGATGGCGACCACATCGCCCTCGCGGCAGCGCATCACGTCGCGGCAGTGGTGAGCCTCGTCGTCGTGTAGCTCGGGAGTGGTATCGTCCCATGTTGTGGGTGGCAGATAAAATCGGTGCTTGGCCATGATTGTATAAAGATTAACCATAGCTGCTTCGAGTGTCTTGTCGGATTTCTGAGTTCGGCGACTTTTCTATCGTGATGAGGACTTTTCTCACAATCGCCCTTTTGGGCACCACCACGATGTCTGTAGCAGTCGGAGCGCCTGACTATTCGGAGGAGATTCAGCCGATTCTATCGGAGTATTGCTTTCACTGCCATGGTCCCGACGCGGCAGATCAGAAAGCGGGCTTGCGGGTCGATACCCCAGAGGGAGCTGCTGCTGTGATCGAGGATGGAGAGTTTCTCTATCGTATCGAGACTGATGATCCGGATGACATCATGCCTCCGCCAAAGAGTAAGCTAGAGCTGACGGCGGAGCACAAAGCCCTCCTCAAAGAGTGGCTGGAGTCGGGCGCGGAGTATGAGGAGCACTGGTCTTTCATCGCACCTCAGCGCCCGGATGTGCCTGAGTCGGATGAGAGCCACCCGGTCGATGCCTTTATCGGTGATCGCCTAGAGAAAGAGGGGATGGCCTTTTCACCTGAGGCTGCGCCTGAGCGCTTGATCCGTCGAGTCACTCTGGATCTGACCGGGCTACCGCCGACTCCTGAGGAGATCGATGCTTTCACCACGGACTATGCTGGCCGCGGCGAGGCTGCCTATAGCGAGCTGGTCGATCGACTACTATCGTCGCCGCGCTATGGCGAGGCGATGGCACTGCCGTGGCTGGATGCGGCCCGCTTTGCCGATACCGATGGCTATCAATTCGACGGGCCGCGCTACATGTGGCGCTGGCGCGACTGGGTGATCAATGCCTACAATGCTCACATGCCATTCGATCAATTCACGATCGAGCAGCTAGCAGGGGACTTGCTACCCGATGCGACGCTGGATCAGCACATCGCTACGGGGTTCAACCGTAATCACCGCTACAACTCCGAGGAAGGGCTCGTGATCGAAGAGTTTCTCCTCGAGAATGCCGTAGACCGAGTCGATACCACCTCGACGCTCTGGATGGGGCTGACGGTAAGCTGCGCCCGCTGTCACGATCACAAGTATGATCCGATCTCTACTAAGGACTACTATCAGTTGATCGCTTTTTTCAATAGCATCCCCGAGGCTGGGCGAGCGCTAAAGAATGGCAATTCAGAGCCCCTGATGATCGCTCCCACGCCAGAGCAATCCCCGACACTAGCAGCTAAGGAAAAAGCTGTGGCCGATGCCCGGGCGGCGCTATCACCAGGCGAGAAACAGCAAAATGGTGGTCCTCTAGTCGATAGACATCTGCAGCATCGCTACCCCTGCACAGAGGTGCCTGCTAAGCCGCATAAAGTAGAGGGCAATCTAACGATCGGTGAGCAGGCCTGGCAACTGGATGGCAAGACAAAGGTCTCTATCGCAGAAATCGATAAGACCATGAAATACGCTGCCAATCAGCGGTTCTCGCTTTCGTTTTGGGTAAAGCCTGATAGCACAGACGATGGAGTGATCCTATCTAGGATGACAGGTGGGGACTCGCGAAAGGGAATAGAGGCCGCAATCGTAGAAGGGGGCAAGATTCGCTTCGATCTCGTGGCTCGCTGGATCTCAAGTACAGGTAGGGTAACGACAGTAGAAAAGATCGAGCCAGGCGTGTGGAGCCATATCACCCTGACTAATGATGCCTCGCAAAGCGCCAACGGACAGTTGATCTACATCAATGGGCAGCTGGTGGAGACCGAGGTCGCACACAATACCAATAGTAATGCAGGCGGAGTATCCGAAAAGACACCGCTGCTGGTAGGCGCAGGTGTACGCCCAGGCAGCCAGCGGTATAAAGGTGCGATACGCGACATCCGCCTCTATAAAAACACTCTCTGGCAGGAGGAAGTGGCACTACTCGCTGCGCAGTATGGCGGCAAGGAGCGGCAGCATTTCTCTAGGGTAAAAATGGCTGCACCCTACGCGAAGTATGTGAAGGCTCGCGAAGATCTGGAGGCCTATAAAAAGCGACTACCCACTGTGATGGTGATGCGTGAGTCGGAGCAACCCAAGCCCACTCATATCCGTGTGCGGGGTATTTACGACGACTACGGCGAGCTGGTGCAGCGCGATGTACCAGCCAAGCTGCCGAGTATGGGCGAAGAGCTGCCGCGTAACCGGCTGGGCTTTGCCAAGTGGCTGATGTCGCCCGAGCACCCTCTGACAGCTCGAGTGGCGATGAATCGCTATTGGCAGAAATACTTCGGCACCGGGCTGGTGAAGACCTCTGAGGACTTTGGCCTACAGGGAGAAAAGCCGAGTCATCCCGAGTTGCTCGATTGGCTAGCTGTGGAGTTTCGTGAAAGTGGGTGGGATGTCGCAGCTATGCAGAAGCTCATCGTGACCAGTCGCACCTACCGTCAGGCATCGCACGTGAAGCCCGCAGACTTCGAGGTAGATCCTGCCAATCGTTTGCTATCTCGGGCACCTCGTATGCGTCTATCTGGGCATGCTATCCGAGATCAGGCTTTATTCGTGTCGGGACTCCTCAAAGAGAAGATAGGTGGAGCTTCGGTTCACCCCTACCAGCCTGCGAATCTTTGGCGAGAAATGAGTATGGGACGTAGCTACACCCAAGGCAAAGGCGACGATCTCTACCGTCGGAGTCTCTATACCGTATGGAAGCGTACCGTGGCGCCACCCACTATGGCTGTATTTGATGCGGCTGATCGCGAGGCCTGTTGGGTCAGTCGCAAGCAGACGAATACCCCACTGCAAGCTCTGACACTGCTCAATGAGACTGGCTATGTCGAGGCTGCCCGCCATTTGGCCGTGCGTATGCTGGGTAGTGAGGACCCGGTGGGATTTGGGTTTCGCACAGCGACTGGTAGAGAGATTTCAGATCGTGAGAGGGCCATCTTCGATGCCGCTGTGGCAGACTACCGGAGCGATTTTGAGACGGATGAAAATGCGGCGACTCAGTTGATCGCTATCGGCGACTCTCCTGTGAATAAAGATTTCTCTCCTATCGATATCGCCACACATACTGCAGTGGCAAATGTATTACTAAATCTCGACGAAGTGATCACCCGTGAATAACGCAATATATGGATATAAAAAACATAGCTAGACGCAGCTTTCTAGGTGACAGCGCTAAAGGCCTAGGTGGCATAGCTTTGGCATCTCTGCTCAATCGGGATGCATTTGGCAGTGTGCCACCTGCCTACCAGTCGATCGCACCCAAGGCTAAGCGAATTATCTATTTATTTCAGAGTGGTGGCCCGCCGCAACACGATCTATTCGACTACAAGCCGCACCTCAATAAAGTCCACGGCCAGGATGTGCCGGACTCTGTTTTTGGAGGGCAGCGCCTCACTGGTATGACGGCGGGGCAGGCTCGCTTTCCGGTGGCTCGTTCGATTTACGATTTTCAGAAGTATGGCCAGGGTGGCATCGAGCTAAACTCACAGCTGCTACCTCACCTCAGTAAAGTGACTGACGATATCGCCGTGATCCGCTCTATGCATACCGATGCGATCAATCACGATCCGGCGATCACCTTCTTTCAGACAGGCTTTCAGCTAGCGGGGCGTCCGAGTATCGGCGCTTGGATGAGCTATGGGCTAGGTAGTGAGAATGATAATCTGCCTGCCTATGTGGCGATGACCTCGAATAAAACCGGGCAGGCTCTTTACGATCGCTTGTGGGGGGCGGGATTTTTGCCTTCGACTCACCAGGGTGTACGCTTTCGTTCCGGTGGAGATCCGGTGCTCTACCTGAGCAATCCCGATGGTATTTCATCTAAAGTCAGACGCAGGACATTAGATCAGATCGGTGCCTTGAATGCCATTCACCACGAGGAGTTTGGCGATCCCGAGATCCAGACGCGCATCGCTCAGTATGAGATGGCTTATCGCATGCAGACATCTGTCCCAGAGCTGACCGATCTCAGCAAGGAGCCGCAACACACTTTCGATCTGTATGGCGACGATGCCAAGAAACCTGGGACCTACGCCTACAATGTGCTGATGGCGCGCAAGCTATCTGAGCGGGGAGTTCGCTTCGTGCAGCTATTTCACCGAGGTTGGGATACTCATGGCGGATTGCCTAAACAACTCACGGCACGCTGCAATGAGACCGACCAGGCCAGTGCGGCTCTGATCACCGATCTCAAGCAACGAGGTCTCCTCGACGAGACGCTAGTGGTGTGGGGTGGCGAGTTTGGGCGCACCGTTTATTGCCAAGGTGGACTGAGCGAGACCAACTACGGTCGCGATCATCACCCACGTTGTTTCAGCATCTGGATGGCAGGTGGCGGTATCAAAGGAGGCACCACCTATGGCGAGACCGACGACTACGGCTACAACATCACAGCCAATCCCGTGAGCGTCCACGACCTACACGCCACTATCCTGCACCAGATGGGTATCGATCACGAGCGCCTGACCTACCGCTTCCAAGGTCGCCGCTATCGCTTGACCGATGTCCACGGACATATCGTAAAGGGTGTGCTGTCTTAGGCTATCTCAGCTCCAATGGTGTAGGTGTGTTTGGGGGGCAACTGGCGTTTCGGTCTTAGATTTCGGCCATGGCCTTTTTAGGGACGGGGCGGTCGTTTGCAATCTGGGGTTGGGCTCCATAAGCTAACGGCCTATGAATAAGCTCTCTTGGCTGATCGCAGTGTGTGTCACCTGTGTGGTCACTACCCTAGTCGTAAGTGCCGCTGATGATAAGCGGCCGAATATCGTATTCTTCTTTACCGACGACCATGCGCCTCACGCCATCGGTGCGTACAATGGCTGGCTGGAGTCGGTGAACCCGACGCCAGAGATCGATAAGCTGGCGGCGGAGGGCATGCTGTTTGAGAACTCTTTCTGCACTAACTCGATCTGCGGGCCGAGCCGGGCGGTGATCATGTCGGGTAAGCACAGCCACAAAAATGGTTTCATGAACAATGGCAATAGCTTCGACTGGGACCAGCAGATCTTTCCCAAACTCCTGCAGAAGGCGGGCTACACCACGGCGATGTATGGCAAATCCCACCTGAAAGGCAACCCGCAGGGCTTCGACTCGTGGGCGGTGCTGCCGGGGCAGGGTGACTACTACAACCCGAAGATGAAGACGCCTAAAGGTGAAATCGTCGTCGAGGGCTACTGCACCGATGTGGTCACCGATATGGCGATCGACTACGTGAAGAACAAGCGCGATAAGGACAAGCCATTCCTACTGATGTGTCAGCACAAGGCACCGCACCGCACCTGGATGCCAGCGCCACGTCACTTGCATCTCTACGATGATATCGACATACCTGAGCCGGCGACGTTGTTCGACAAATACGAGGACAATGCACCGGGAGCCCGCCACCAGGAGCTGGAGATCGATCGGCACATGTACCTGCAGTTCGACCTATTCGTCGATCTGACACCGGATCTGGTTTTCGATAAAAGCACCCGTGGTCCCAGCCAGGATCGCTCGGCTTTTTTCAACATGCAGCGCATGACACCTGAGCAGCTGAAGGTGTGGCGCGATGCCTACGGGCCAAAGGATAAAGCCTTTCGCGAGGCGAATCTGCAGGGCGAAGATCTGGTGCGCTGGAAGTACCAGCGCTATGCGAAAAACTACCTGCGCTGTGTGAAAGGTGTGGATGAAAACCTAGCTCGCATGCGCGCGACTCTAGAGGAAGAGGGGCTGGCGGATAATACTGTGTTTGTCTACTCCTCAGACCAGGGATTCTATATCGGCGATCACGGCTGGTATGATAAGCGCTGGATGTACGAAGAGTCGCTGAAGATGCCTCTGATCGTACACTGGCCTGGCGTGACCGAGCCCGGCTCGCGCAATACCGATCTGGTGCAGAATCTCGACTATGCCGAGACTTTCCTTGAGATGGCCGGAGCTGATATCCCCAGCGACATGCAGGGCAAATCGCTAGTGCCACTGCTGAAAGGGGATACCCCCGACGACTGGCGCGAATCGATCTACTACCACTACTATGAGTACCCCAGCTACCACATGGTGCCGCGCCATAATGGTATCCGCACCGAGCGCTACAAGCTGATGAACTTCTATGAGTTCGGCGATGAGTGGGAGTTTTACGATCTAGAGAAAGATCCCGACGAACTGACCAATCTTTACAACGATCCGGCCTACGCCGATACCATCGCTGATGTGAAAAAGCAGCTAGAGGCACTGCGCACCCACTACGATGACGATACCGTGACCGGTGAGCGCGACGCCGAGTGGAAGAAGCAGATGCGCACCCCGCGCACGAAGATGTAGTAGGGGGCTGCTTCTTGGTTTCTTTGCTATAGGTCCTATATGGCATATAGGGCCTATGGCCTTGCCTGATCTGGGTATTTGGGCTGCGTTCTCAGCCTGTCGGTCAGCTAAAGGCTGACCCTACGTAGGATCAGCTTTTAGCTGATCGGCTTCCCTCCTGCAGGGGCTTGATTTGTTCTGCTATCAGAACCTTGATTTCCACTAGCTGATCGACTATGAGCATAGTGGGTTTATACCAATACTCACTGAGATTTGTAAAGACTAGGGAGTTACTTGTGTATTTCTTGTCGTCTTTTTGAGATCCACAGTTTGTCCTCGGTAGTAGCTGATGATTTCGCGATAATTGTGCTGCCGATTGACAGTAAAACTTGTTCTGGATCACAGCCATAAAGTCCAGCCCCCCAGCATGGATTGGCTTCTATGATGGCCCATTTCCCATCGGTGAGCTTGCCGACATCTAGGGTGCAAGCAGGAGGGAATGGTACATCATTATCATCAAGCACTGATTGAGCGAATATCTTTGCTTCGGCCTCTTCGTTCTCTAGAAACGGCCAGTTGCCGAATTCATCTGATGCTAGCTGGTCATTCCGCCAGTAGGGACTGAGAGTAACTATGCTTCTTTCTCTCACAAAGCATCTGACCTCCAGTCTGAAATCTACGACTTCTGAGCGGAGGACGGGAGTTTCCAGGTCGACATTCCTATCGGTGGGTAGGGCATCTCCTTTTTCATAGACTGTGGGTTCAAAGATCTTTCCCTCGGCTGGTTTGACGAAAGCTCTCGTATCTAGTAGGCGAGCTTCACCCAGTGACATCAATTGAATGGTGCGAGATAAATATTTCTCAGGAACTTTAGTCAGCCAATCGATGGACGGTTCTAAAAGGACTAATCCTAGCTGGTCACATACAGCTTCGGCTAGAAGAGGCTCTCCGTAGATGATTACCTTCTTGTTATTATTTAGAATATGGTCAGGTACTCTCCAGCCTGGTAGTCTGTCTACGGACCAACCGAGTTCGATGCATTTTTTCCAAACGAGTTGGGAGTCTGCTGTCATTCTGGGCCCAAGAATGACTAGAGGTGATGTGGTGCTCATATTTTTGAGACATCTATGATTCAGACATGATCATCTCACACCCGTAGCATACCCCGAACCATCTCTAGCAGCGAGCACATGGTCCGGTTTCTACCGCCGCGCTCGAGGATTTGGGTGACTAGGGCGGGGTCGCGGTCGGAGCGGGTGGGGACCCAGTCTTCGGATTCGACTTTGCCATCCTCTAGCATCAGGCGAGTGCGTAGGTAGTCGCTGGATGGGCAGCGGCTCAACTCGATGATGGAGTCGCCGACCTTTATGGCGGTGGCGAATTCGCCATCGCTGACTTCCTCTAGCTCGATGGCGAAGTGATCGGCATCGAGTAGCGGGCTGGTAAATACATATCGGTGGCTCTGCGACTGGGTGGTCTGCAGCTCGGACTGCAGGCGGGTGGCGACCCAGCCGGCGAGGTAGTGCGCCATCATCTGGTGGCCTTTGGGGTAGCGGATCTTCATGCCCTCGATGTGGGGCAGGCGCTGGATAAAGGCGGGGCAGTCAAAGGCATTGGAGATCGACAGGCGGTAGGCATTGAGCCGGGTGTAGGCCAGGTCGTGCATGCTGAAGTGACTGACTGGCGACTCGGCTGCCTCGATGAGGCGGTCGAATTGCTCGATCGGGTCTGCCCAGCTATCGCTATCGAATATCAGCTTATCGAAGCGGGAGTAGAGGCGGTCCTCAAAGGCAGAGGAAAATTCGCCGCGCCACCAGAATACCAGCGGTAGATCCGAGTCGAGGTGGCCAAACACCAGATTGCGCACGCGACCGGGCGACGATCCGGTGAGGAAAAAGCTGATATGCTCGCTGCAGACGGTTTTTTTGCCCCCGTCGGACATTTTGCAGTGGGCCTGCACCCAGGCATGAGCAGAGGGCTGGGGCTGATCGGTGTCGATGTGAATCAGTAGAGAGCGGCAGGCGGCCTCGAGAGTGACTTCTTCGATAGCATGAGCATCCTCGGTGAGTTGATCGGTGTTTTCGGAGAATAGTGCGAGATTCAGGATAGAAGCCCGTGTCGAGCCTGTATCGTCGGATACGGGCTCCTCGTCGCTCGCTGGCGTGAAAAACTGGCTCAGTTTAGTCTCGATCTCAGAGATGGAGACGGGAAAGCCCAGTAGCTCTGTGCCGTCGGGTAGAGAGGGTGGTGAGAGTACTGATGCTGACATGGTGAGCAATTATAGCACAATTTATCGCGATGATAGCACGGGGTGGTGTTACGTTTCGCCGCCCCTCGGATTTTCTTTTCCTTTCTACCTGCCGATGAAAACAGACACCATGATCCATCGCCTGCCCAATGGCATACGGCTGGCGACGACTCGTATGCCGCACATGGCCAGTATCGGGCTGGGTGTGTGGGCCGATGTGGGCAGCCGCCATGAGTCGCTGGAGGAGCATGGTATGGCGCATCTGGTGGAGCATCTCTTGTTCAAGGGCACGCCCGAGCGTAGTGCCATGGATATCTCGCGCCAGGTCGAGCGTCTCGGTGCGAGTCTCGATGCGTACACGGTGGAGGATCACACTTGCTATCATACCCGCAGTCCAGCGGACGCTTTTCCCGAGCTGCTGGGTGTGATGGCCGATATGTATCAAAATCCAGTATTCGATCCCGCTGAACTGGAGTCGGAAAAACGCGTGATCGGCGAGGAGATCAGCATGGTGAGAGACCAGCCCGCGCAGCTGTTGGAGGACCTCATCAGCGAGGCGACCTGGGGCGCCGAGCACCCGCTGGGGCGCACCATCACGGGGACTCTGGAGAGTCTCGAGAGTCATTCGCGTGAGAAGATCGACGGCTTCTTTCGTCGCCACTACTGCGGCAAGCAGACTGTCATCTCGGTGGCAGGGGCGCTAGAGCATGGCGAGATCCACGATCTGGTGGCTGGAGCCTTTTCCCATCTGCCAGCTGGTGACCAGGCAGCCGTGGAGCCCGCGTATGGGGCCAGATTTGGCATGCGACACGAGGAGATGGACGATCGCGAGCAGGCTCATCTGTCGATCTCTTTTCGCTGTGGGGACCGGTATGATCCCGATCGCTTTTCGCAAAAGATCATGAATGTGATCTTGGGCGAGAATATGAGTTCGCGGATGTTTCAGTTTCTCCGCGAGCAGCTGGGGCTGTGCTATGAGATCCAGAGCGAGGTGATCTCCTTCGCCGATGCGGGCGTGCTACAGGTCTACCTGGCGCTGGATCCGGATAATCTATCGCAGGCGCTGGCGGCGCTGTCGCGTACTTTTGGCAGCCTGTGCCATCAGCCGCCTAGCCAGCAGGAGGTGGACGAGGCGATCAGCTACTGTGTGGGGCAGAGCGCGATCCATCTCGAGAGTGTCTCCTCGCAGATGATGTGGGCGGGGGAGTGTCTGCTTTCTTTTGATAAGTGGATCGACCCCGATGGTATCTATGAGCAGCTGCAGGCGGTGACTCCGGCTCGCGTCCAGGCCTCGGCACAGAAGATCTTCACCCAGGAGAATCTATCGGTCTCCATCGCTGGTCCGGCCAGTGCGATCGAGCAAGTCAGCAACTGGGCGACAGGCTCGCAAATCATTTATTGAGAAGTCGTCGATCGAGACTGACATTTGACGCCGCCGTGGCCTAGTGCTACCGCATAGCCCTTTGCTCCATACCACTGCCATTTCACATGAAAGCCAACGAAATATTCGCCAACATGCCAGAAGAGTCCGCTGCTTCTGTCTTCCAGTATCTGAGAGATGAAGAGCGCGCTGTCTATGCCGCTGCTCTGTCTGGTCTCGCGACCAATCGCAAGCTGCGCCCTGTCTTTGTCCAAAAGAAGCCAGTCGCTCAGCAGATCGCCTGGATGGTGAAAAACGTGAAGCTGAAGGCCTCCAAGGAGGTCGCCGAAAACGTGCTGCAGCTCTGGCTGATCAAAGGCAACACCGACATGCTCACGACTTTCCTCGATGGCATGGGGATCGAGCACGATGGCGAGGGCGCAGCCGAGGATATTCCAGACGAGCTGGATGCCAAGAAGCTGAAGTCCACTGTCGATCAGATGCTGAAGGACTACGACGGGGAGAAGGTAAAGATCTACCTACATACTTTCCAGATGCAGCGCCCAGAGGGCTGGCAGGCCATCACTGATCTGATCGAGTCGACTCCTGCTCTCCAGTGGGGTGAAGCAGCGGAGGCTCCGGCGGAGGAGAAAAAAGAGGCTCCCAAAAAGAAAGCACCTGCGAAAAAAGCAGCTGCTGAAAAAGAGGACACTGCAGACGACGCGGCTGAGGCCGATGCCGACGCTGCTGAATAAGTGAATCTGCTGCGATGAAAAGTGCCTACGAGAGAGCGATGGAGCGCTTTGGCGGTGATGAACCGGTCAAAGTGCTGAGCGATGAGCAAAAGGCTGCTTTGGCTCAAGTCGACGAGAAGTACAAGGCCAAGATCGCTGAGAAAGAGCTCTTTCTCGGTGATCTGATCAAAAAAGCTCAGGAAGAGCACCACTACGCCGAGATCGCCAAACTCGAAGAGCAAAAGCGCCGCGAGGTGGCCAAGCTAGAGCGCGATCGCGACGCTGAGAAGGATAAGATCCGCGAAGCGTAGGCTGAGGAGTTCGAGATGGCTGGGCATACGCTATAGGTCCTATTGGGCCTAGATGACCTATAGGATAACAACTTGACTATTGAGGCGGGATCTGGTTATTTGAACAGATGAACTGGCAAGATGTGTGTGATAATCCAGATCTTAAAGATCTGCAGTATCGCATCGAGTTGAATGGCCTAGGTCAGATTGTCATGAGTCCTGCTTCAAATGAGCACAGTTTTCGGCAGAGTCGGTTGATTAGGGCTCTCTTGCGTTTTTTCGATCATGGAGAGGTGTTGCCAGAGTGCTCTATCGACACCTCCGATGGCACGAAGGTAGCGGATGTGGTTTGGTTCTCAGATGATTTTTACAAAGAGCATGGGCTTGCTACTCCCTTTCCGGCGGCACCAGAGCTTTGTATAGAGGTATTATCCCCCTCGAACACCGAAACTGAGATGGATAGGAAACGAGCGCTGTATTTTGAGAGAGGCGCGCGCGAAGTTTGGATATGTGCGGAGGACAGTTCCCTGACTTTTTTCAGTGAAGCTGGCGAGATGGCTACCTCTTTACTAGCTCCTGATTTTCCTGACAGTATTTAGGCGGATGGCAGGGATTGTTTTCAGAGCGTCTTTCTGGATGTTCGCAGTGGGGAGCTTATTTCACCTTCTCCCGACTGCATCTTATGCTCAGCCAAATCGTGGCACGCCCATCGGCTGGCTGCGGGGGCAGGTGAATAAGGACACTGGGCTGGTACAGTCCTATGCGCAAAAGCCGGGCTACTGGCTCTATAGCCAGACTCTGGCGGCTATCGCCTTTGCCGAGGCGGGGGGCGAAGATACGGCTAGGGCCAAGGCGATTATCGATTACTTCGATGAGCATGCCGAGCGCCCCAGTGACGACGAGGCGTACTGCCACTTTTCGGTAGGCGAGTCGGGGCGGCCTGACAAAAGCTACCGCACCACAGCGACCAACGCCTGGCTGGTGATGGCGATCAATTACTACGAGGCTAAGACCAATGACCGCAGCTATGCCAAGTTTGCCGAGGATATCCTGCGCTGGATCGAGCGCCACACACTGGATGACTTTGGCGAGGCAGGCAGCGCTGTCTCCATGGCCGATGCCGACATGCCGGTGACCAATCATAACGAGCGCGAGGTCTTTTCCACCGAGCACCAGCTCGACTGTGTGTCGGCCTTTCTCTACCGCTATCACCTGGGTGGCGAGCGCAGCTTTTACCAGACGGCGATGCGCATCCATCAGTTCATCAAAGCTAAGCTATGGGATGGCGAGCGCATCGCTGGTGGCTATCGCCGCGATACGGGGGTGAATCAGGCCTATTATCTCGATGCTGCCTGCTGGGGTGTGCTGGCTCTGGGCGATTGGGTCGAGCCGAATATGTGGATAAACGAGGAGAAACTCGTGGTCCGTGAGCGGACTCACACGCTGAATGGCAAGACCATCGATGGTATCGTAGGCTATACCGAGTGGCATGGCAGTGAGCACTACTGGACCGAAGGCACCGAGAGCATGGTCTCGGCCTGGCTGATGCTGGGCAATCAGGAGAAAGCTGATTTCTACCACCAACACACCCGTCGAGTCGCCGAGGCTCTCGATGCCGATCCCACCGATGACAAACTAGGTGTGCCCTACGCCTGCCTGCTGTCGAAAGAGACCTCCACCACCGAGTCAGTCGCTGGCACGACTTGGTTTTACTACAACGAGGCCGGCATCAACCCCTTCCGTCCGCCAGTGAGGTTGAGGCGGTAGGGCATCGAGTTTTTTCTGAAGAGGGGTGAAGAAAAGTGGCGGCGAGCGTGCAGCGAGTGGACTGCAGAGCCTTTGCTACACTGTGCATGGGTAGCGGCCGTGAGCATTTTAGGTGCCTCGCGCAAAGCCGCAAAGAACGCAAAGCGGATGGGCTTCGGCTTGGGTAGTAGATGTCTTTTTGGAGAGGGGAGTTCGAAGGTGGGTAGATATCAAGGCGGTTGGAAAACCACCTCTACGGGTAATTGAATTCGCTTCGATCTGAACTCGTCTGAACAACCTTGGCTTTGCGTCGTTGCGCCTTTGCGCGCGGCTTTCTGCAGAGCCTTCGCTGTTCTGTGCATGGGTTGTGGCCGTGAGCATTTCAGGTGCCTCACGCAAAGAGCACAAGGCGGATCATGAAAACTGTGAAATTGAATAGGGTACGGTTTTCACTGAATAGGGTACAATCTAAAAATGGAGGACAAGATTAGATTTTGGAAACGAGTCCGCAGTCTGAGCATCGCGGCATTTCTCGTGCCTATTGTTTTGGGGCTAGGTAGCACGGTGGTTTCCATGATATCGGCTTTTCGTGAAATGGGGGAGGGGCGTAGCGAGCCTTCCGATTTGGCAGGCGATGTCTCTGTATCTTTATGGCTCACTTCGCTGGGAGTGGGGATCGCATTTTTCGCGGTGCCTGTGTGGGTGATCGCAGCGGTTCGGATTGGGGATTTGAAAAACCGCCAAATTGCGGAAATGGCGTCTCAGAATGGGGCGGATAACTTGGCTTATGATGGCAGTATCCATGTGATCTATACGGAGCAGGACATCATTCTTTCGAACAAGCCTTACGCTGATTGGAGAGAGATTCAGTCGAGCTTTTCTGATTACAAAGCGTCTTTCGGCCCTTGGGATGGTTATGAGGTGAGCGATTATATAAAAGATGAGCATCCATCATTCGTGGGCGGGTTATCAGAGGTATTGAGAAAGCTGAGATCGGAGAGCCTTAGCGAAATCGCTTTGATTGAGGATTAGGAGCGACCCAGCTCTCATCGCGGACCTTGTATTTGGTGCTTTTGAGAGCAGAGGTCTCGTATCCTCTTTATTACTGATGTTCATGAATCCGCTTCGTTCATTCTGCCTGAGTCTGTCGCTACTGCTGCTCACCACTGTGGTGTGCCAGGCGGGCCGCGATGAGGAGTACTTCGACCAGATAGAGCCGATCCTAGCGGACTACTGCTACGACTGCCATGGCGATGGGGCGAAGAAGGGCGACTTCGCCATGGATGAGTATGATCCTAAGAAACTGAGCGAGCATTTCGATGATCATCACCACTGGCATGCGCTGTGGGAGAATGTGCGAGCGGAGATCATGCCGCCGGCGAATAAGCAGAAGCCTACACCTGAGGAGCGGGCGCTGCTACTGTCGTGGATCGAGCAGCAGGTGTTTCGCCTGGACCCGAAAAATCCTGATCCGGGGCGAGTCACGGTCCGCCGCCTGAATCGCACCGAGTATCGCCACACCATTGAGGACATTTTTGGCATATACTTCAATACTGGCGAATTTTTCCCAGCTGATGATACCGGCCATGGCTTTGATACGATCGGCGATGTGCTGAGCATGTCGCCACTGGTTACGCAGCGCTACATCGATGCCGCGCAGGATATCGTATCGCAGGTGGTGGTGACCGAGCCAGTGATCCCGAAGACCCACTTTTGGTGGAATCAGTTCAAACACCGCAAAAGCGGCAAGCACCGCAAGCGTCTACGCTTCGATCATCCAGAGCGCCACGACCGTGATTTCTCAGTCGAGCATGCGGGACAGTATCAGATGTCGTTCACCTATCGCCTGCCCGATGGCGGGCGCGAGACCGATAATACAGCGATCGCCATCGTCCGGTTGGATGATAAAGAGATCGCTCGGAAATACCTGGCCTGGGGTGACTCCTCGTGGACGACGATCTCGAAGAAAGTCCATGTGACACAGGGTAACCACCGGCTGACGCTGGAGGTGGTGCCAAAGAATAAACCCGGCGGAGGCCAAAAGCCGCTGGAGCTGGAGCCGCGTGTCTTTGAGGCATTCGGCCCACTGGATGGTAGTCACAAGGTCTACCCGAGCCACTACAAAAAGATCTTTGTAAATGGTAAGCGCCCTGAGACAGAGGTCGACCAGAGCAATAGTGCCACGTGGCTGATCGACTACTGGGGCAAACGCCTAATGCGACGGCCTCTCACCGCGGAGCAGCGGCGGCGATTGATCGATATGTATAAAGGCCTACGGGGCAGTGGCCTCGGCTACGAGGCGGCCTTTGCCCAGTGTATGACGGCCATGCTCGCCTCGCCGGGCTTCATCTTTCGCTCGGAGAACCAGCCGGAACCAAATAACCCAGGCAAAATCGTGCCGATCGATGAGTACGCGCTGGCCTCGCGGCTGTCGTACTTCCTCTGGTCGTCGTGCCCCGACCAAGAGCTGATGGAGCTGGCTGAAAAAGGCCAACTGCGCCAGCAACTCGATAGTCAGCTCGACCGCATGCTGGCAGACAATAAGACCCAGCGCTTTGTCGAAAATTTTGTCGGCCAATGGCTACAGACTCGCGACATCATGAATGCCCAAGTCTCGCCTTCGCGAGCGCTGGATATTCACGATTACAATAAGGCCAAAAGCTATTTCACCTACGACATCAGGAAGGCGATGAGGCACGAGCTGCACAGCTTATTCGGCCACATCCTAAAGGAGAATCGCCCAGTCACGGAGTTTCTCACCGCCGACTACACCTTCATCAATGAGCCGCTGGCTTTCAGCTACGGTATTGAAGGTATAAAGGGCAAAGACATGCGCCGCATCGACCTGCCAGCCGACAGTCCGCGGGGCGGGATATTGGGGAGTGGCGGATTCCTAGTGGTCACCAGCAATCCCACTCGCACCTCGCCGGTGAAGCGAGGCCTCTTCGTGCTGGAGAATCTGCTAGCCACTCCAGCGCCACCGGCCCCACCGAATGTGCCGACTCTGGAAGCGGCCTCAAAAGAGAGCAAAAACCGCGACCTGACCATGCGCCAGCTGATGGAGGTACACCGCGAGAACAAGGTCTGTGCCTCCTGCCACGCGCGCATGGACCCCATCGGTCTGGCGCTGGAAAACTTCACCGCCATCGGCACCTGGCGCGACGAAGAGAATAAACGAAAGATCGAGGCACAGGGCCAGCTAGTGACAGGTGAGACCTTTGGCAATGCCAGGGACCTAGCCCACATACTGGCCACCGATCGGAGGCAGGATTTTTACCGCTGTCTGGCAGAAAAACTGCTCATCTATGGGCTAGGCCGTGGCGTGGAGTACTACGATGCCGTGACGCTGAACCAGCTGGTCGAGACCATGGAGAGTGGCGACGATCGGATGCAGACGCTGATCAAAGCTGTGATCCACTCGGCACCATTTCAGAAGCGTAGGGGAGATGCCTCGTAGTGGCGTCCCTACGCTATATCGCCAGTATCATTCAACTTTATCGCTCGTAACGTTTCTAACATCCAATAACCAGCATCATTCAACTTTATCGCTCGTAACGTTTCTAACATCCAATAACCAGCATCATGAACCGTCGCCACGCTCTACGCGCTCTCGGAGCCACTATCTCGCTGCCAGTGTTTGAGCAATTCGGAGCCTCTGTGCACGCCGCCAATCGGGCCCAGGGCCTAGCTACTACCGCTAGTGGTGCTCCGCTGCGCATGGCCTATCTCTACGTGCCCAATGGGGTGAACGTGGATCTCTGGAAATGCGGTTCCAAGGGCGGCCAGCTAAAGCTGGGCAAGACGCTCGAGCCGCTGGGCGATCTGAAGCGCGACATCGCGGTGCTGAATAACCTAGAGCATAAGCTAGGCATCGGTGGTGCCGATGGCGGGGGAGATCATGCCCGGGCGAATGCGACCTTTCTCACTGGGGCTCGCCCGCGCAAGACAGCTGGAGCGAATATCCAGCTGGGTATCTCTGCCGACCAGGTAGTGGCCAATGAGATCTCGCACCTCACTCGGCTCTCGTCGCTGGAGCTATCCTGTGCACCAGTGCGCTCCTCGGGGACCTGCGACTCGGGCTACTCCTGTGCCTACCAGTATAATCTATCGTGGCGCTCGGCGACCACACCGATGACGCCCGAGACCGACCCGCGTCTAGTCTTTGAGCGTCTCTTCGGCCAGGGCACAGGGGCCGAGCGACAGAAAAATCTGCAGCGCCGCCGCGCTCAGCAGAACTCGATACTCGACTACATCCTCAGCGATGCCAAGAGCCTGCACAGCCAGCTGGGTCGCACCGACCAGGCCAAGCTCGATGAATACCTAACCGGCGTGCGCGAGGTGGAAAAGCAGATCGAAAAGGCCGAGCGTTTTCCGCTGCCTGATCCCGGCGTATCAGCGCCCGAGGGTATCCCAGAGGGACGCGAGGACTATCTAAAACTGATGGCCGACATCCTAGTGCTCGCCTTTCAGACCGACTCGACCCGTGTGGCATCTCTACTGATGGCGAACGATGGCGACAACGGTTCGCACAAGCAGATCGGTATATCCGAGGGGCACCACACGCTATCTCACCATAAGGACAATCCCGAGACGCTGAAGAAGATCGCCCAAATCGACTACTGGTATGCCCAGCAGCTCAGGTATTTCCTCGATAAACTGCGCAGCACCCAGGACAGCGATGGCAAGTCGCTGCTGCACAATTCGATGATCGTCTACGGTAGCGGCCTATCCGATGGCAACAAACACCGCCATAATAACCTGCCTCTGCTAGTAGCAGGCCAGGCTGGCGGCGCGCTGAAGACAGATCGATTAGTCAAACAGTGGGGCGACACCCCCATGGCCAATCTCTACCTCAGCCAGTTTGATCTAATGGGCATTTCGCATCAGGAGCGATTTGGCGACTCGACAGGTCGCCTGAAGGGGCTGGTCTGATCGAGAGTTACCTTTTGTGCTGTTCTCAGCCTGTTGGCGGTCCTCCAAGCAGAGACTCCCGTCAAGGAGCGGCTGCCTTTAGCTGCCGGGCTGCATAAGCCTATCAGCCGTCGCGCAAAGGCATTGGCTCAGCCTGCCGGGCAGCTGAATGCAGCCCCTCCTTGAGCTCGAAGGTTGGGTGAAAGCGGAGACTCCCGCCAAGGAGCGGCTGCCTTTAGCTGCCGGGCTGCATAAGCCCATCAGCCGTCGCGCATGGGCATTGTCTCAGCCTGCCGGGCAGCGAGACGCAGCCCCTCCTTGAGCTCGAAGGTTGGGTGAAAGCAGAGACTCCCGCTCAAGGAGCGGCGTGTTTTCAACCGCCGGGCTGCATAAGCCTATCAGCCGTCTTGCGTGGGCATTGGCTCAGCCAGCCGGGCAGCGAGACGCAGCCCCTTGGGCTCGAAGGTTTGTGCCCTGCGGCCGCATGCACCACAACGAAGCCTTAGCTAGCCCCCTTCTGCAATGCTCGGAGTGCAGTTCTCCAGGCCAGGGCGGCGCAAGGAACTCGCTGTGGGACATCTCTTATCTCGAGTAGGATAGTGTATTCACACATGGGCAAGGTCTCTGGGGTGGGATCTCCCTCCAGTCTAGCGATCGTGCTCTCGATCTGGGCGATTGCTGTTCTAGCGTCCAAACCTTTCAGCTCACCAGTCATCACTGAAGCAGAGGTGAGCGATAGGCTAGAGCCAGTGCCCTGAAAACTGGCCCCCACGATTAGGCTGTTGGCGGAGTCGATCTCTAGCAGCACTTCCAGCTGATCTCCAGTCAGGGGATTCAGCCCCTCGGCACGGTGGGTGTGGCTGGGTAGGGGGCCGCGGTTCCGCGGTTGTCTGCCGTGATCGAGGATCAGAGCCTCGAGTAGTTCGCTGAAGTGAGCCATCTCAATAAGGGAAGCACAGTAAAGTCACATTTCGCGCTGAAAAGTTTTTAAAATAAATTGATATTATTTAAAAACTTATTATCTTGTAGGCCGAAACAACAACACATGGAGCACAGCAACCTGGACAGAGCACACTGCCGGGTGACGATGGGGGTGTGTCTAATCGCCCTGAGTCTAACCCTGGTATATGGAGAGGAAGATCAGCCACAAAAGGCTATCGAAGAAACCCCTCTCGCCATCGCTATCCCGATCGATGCCAACTACGCAGCCAGCCGCGAGGCCGTGGCAAGTGGGACGCAAAGGACGATGAGCCGAAACACGATGAGTCGTACGGTGAAAGCCTCTCATCCGACCCCGGCACTCATCCCAAAGTCCAAGCGATTTTCTAAAGATCCTGGCGCGCCAGAGTTTCATACGCCCGCGAGGCTGTTCGATCCTCAGCGCCATGAATCGCCGATCCGTACGGCGAGATTGTTCCGCATCGTCTTGCCGACACCACTGGTGGCTGAGCCTGTGGTGGAGTGATCGATCATCTCGTGGATCTACCGATGCTGGATAAGTGGCAACAGGCATTTTCCGGCAAAGATCACGACCTGATGGTGGTAGAGGGGCGCTGGTGCGTGGAGGCACTGCTCACGAGTCGGCGCATCCGCCCGGTAGTAGTGGTGCGTGCAGAGGACTCGCACACCGACCTCGATCCCGTAGACTGCGAGCTGCAGGTGGTGCCAAAGGCCGTGCTAGCAGAGATGACAGGCTACGCTTTTCATCGCGGGGTGCTGGCTCTGGCGGAGAGACCTGCGCCTCTATCTGCCGCCGCTGAGCGCCCAGCAGGACTCCTAGTGGCCTGCCCAGAGTTGGCCGATGCGGCAAATCTCGGCACGATCGCACGGTCGGCAGCAGCGCTGGGCGCCAGTGGTATGCTGGTGGATAGTAGTGGTGCCGAAATCTTCTCGAGAAAGGCGATCCGTGCGTCTTCTGGGGCTGTATTTCGACTGCCCATTTATCACAGTCCCACCTCGGCTATGGACGAGGTAGTGGCGCTGCAGGCGCATGGCTATCAGGTGCTGGGGGCTGCCTTAGGTGCCGACAGCGTGCCTCTGGAGCAGGTGGAGGCCGACGTACAGAGGGGAGTGGTGGTGTATGGCCCGGAGCAGGGAGGCCTATCGGAGGGGTGGAAATCGCGCTGCGATCGGCTCTTTCAGATCGAAATGCAGGCTGGAATGGACTCGCTGAATGTGTCTGCCAGTGCCGCGATCTCGCTTTATCGACTGCTACAGTGCCGATGATCTGCCTCACGATCATAAATATTTTATCCTAGATCGACTAATATCCGGATAAAATTTTTGACTTGCTAGATCTAGGACGTATTGTCGCGGCTCTTATCGTGGAAAAGGTTAGTTTTGCTTAATTTTCTGAACCAATCAGGGGATGAGCCGGTTAGCTTTTGAAACGTGCGGAAATTGCTCTTGTAGCTCAGGGGTAGAGCACTTCCTTGGTAAGGAAGAGGTCACGGGTTCAAATCCCGTCAAGAGCTTCACGCTGCGAAAGCAACACTCTATTTTTTAACTAAAAATAAACCAAACTAATAACCATTAGCGAAAGCTAATAACCAAACATAATAAACTGACAAAGGACGGCAGCGGAACCTTAAGAAGGGACCAAAGGCGACTAAGTAACCCTAACTTAATAGAACCATGGCTAAGGAAGCATTCGAACGTAACAAGCCTCACGTAAACGTGGGAACTATCGGACACGTTGACCACGGGAAGACCACCTTGACCGCTGCTATCACTACGACTCTTGCAGACAAGGGTTTTGCGGAGAAGCGCGCATACGACGAGATCGACGGTGCTCCTGAGGAGCGCGAGCGCGGTATCACTATTTCGACAGCACACGTGGAGTACGAGACAGAGACTCGTCACTACGCACACGTTGACTGTCCAGGACACGCTGACTACGTGAAGAACATGATCACAGGTGCTGCCCAGATGGACGGTGGTATCCTTGTTTGTTCTGCAGCAGACGGCCCAATGCCTCAGACTCGCGAGCACATCCTTCTTGCACGTCAGGTTGGTGTTCCTGCTCTTGTTGTTTTCCTTAATAAAGTTGACCAGGTCGACGACGAGGAGCTTCTCGACCTCGTCGAGATGGAGGTGCGCGAGCTCCTCGACCAGTATGAGTTCCCAGGCGACGATATCCCTATCGTGCGTGGTTCTGCTCTCAAAGCTCTTGAGGGTGATGCAACTCACCAGGAGAACATCATGCAGCTCATGGCAGCAGTTGATGACTATATCCCACTTCCAGAGCGTCCAGTCGATCAGGACTTCTTGATGCCTATCGAGGACGTCTTCTCAATCGAAGGTCGTGGTACAGTGGCTACTGGTCGTATCGAGCGTGGTATCCTCAAGAAGATGGAAGAAGTCGAGATCGTTGGTATCCGCGACACCCTTTCAACTACTGTTACTGACATCGAGATGTTCCGTAAGCTCCTCGACGAGGGTCAGGCTGGTGATAACGTCGGTCTACTTCTCCGTGGTGTGAAGAAAGAGGATATCGAGCGTGGTCAGGTGATTGCTAAGCCAGGTTCCATCACTCCTCACAAGAAGTTTAACTCAGAGGTTTACGTTCTTTCTAAGGACGAGGGTGGCCGTCACACTCCTTTCTTCAACAACTATCGTCCACAGTTCTACTTCAGAACGACTGACGTGACTGGTGCTATCCAGCTGCCAGACGGTGTTGAGATGGTGATGCCTGGTGATAACATCGCTATGGAAGTCGAGCTGATCACACCGATCGCTATGGAGAAGACTATCCGCTTCGCTATTCGCGAGGGTGGCCGCACAGTAGGTGCAGGTCGTGTGGCTGATATCCTTGACTAATTAGGATTTGCCTAGATATTCCGAGTCGTTCGGCAGATCTTGGAATAGACAATTTTTGGAGGGGGAGCCGGAAAGTCTGGTTCCCCTTCTTTGCCGAGACACAAAAAAGAAATTTTTTAAAACATTTTTATCCCACGGGATTGGATTCACGGTAGTAGCTCAATTGGTAGAGTAGTGGTCTCCAAAACCATTGGTTGGGGGTTCGAGTCCCTCCTACCGTGCCATTTCCATAACGGGGTAAGACTTCATCTCAGATTTTTCTCAAAGAAAACATGGCTAACTTAGGAAAGTACATTGGCGAAGTGCAGGGCGAACTGAAAAAGGCGACCTGGCCATGGGATCCCAAGGAAAAAGGGGTGAAGAAGTATAAGCAGCTGATCGACTCGACCATTGTGGTGATCATTGCAATGCTGCTTTTGGGGGCCTTCGTCGCAGTGATCGATTTTGCGCTGCGAAATATCATGAAGCTCCTTACTACCGGTGCTCTATAAGCCTTCGAGCTGCGTCTCGCTCGATTGCTTTCATTTCTATCTTCCGCTTTTCTCTATCTTTCTATCATGCCTACCATCCCTGCACCCCAAGACCAGTGGTATGTGGTCCACGTATTATCCGGAGCAGAAAATAAGGTCCGTAAACACCTTGAGCGCCGAATCCAGGCTGAGGAGATGGGCGACTACGTCTTTGAGGTGCTAGTGCCAGAGGAGCTTGTCTCAGAGGTCAAGGGTGGTAAGAAAGCGGAGCGTAACCGTAAATTCTTCCCAGGTTACGTTATCGTAAATATGCACCTACTCGACGAGCACAATAAGCTGGTCGACCAGACTTGGTACTTTATCCAAGAGCAAGATGGTGTGATCAATTTTGCGGGCAACAAGCAGCACCCGATACCGATGCCAAAGCATGAGGTGGATAGCATGCTGGCCCAGATCAAGGAGCGGGCTGGTGGCGCCAAGCCTGCTGTCGAGCACGAGATTGGCGATACGATCGCCGTGGCAGACGGCCCATTCCAAGGTCAGAACGGTGTGATCGCAGAGATCGATGAGGAGAAGGGCGAGCTGATGGTGTCTGTGAACATCTTTGGTCGTGAGACCCTCGTCCCACTCGAGTATTGGCAGGTAGAGAAAAGCTAACCGCAAGGTGCTCCGAGATTGTACCCTATTGAATTTTTATTGTACCCTATTGAATCGGGCTTAATCCCTATTGAAATAGCGGTTGAATTTTTTAAAAACTAACCGATAAATCCAGTCCGATGGCCAAAGAAGTTGCTAGTCAAATCAAACTCCAGATTCCTGCGGGTCAGGCAAACCCGTCTCCACCAGTAGGTCCTGCTCTAGGTCAGGCCGGTGTGAACATCATGGAATTCTGTAAAGCATTCAATGCGCAGACTCAGCAGAATGCTGGAGATATCCTGCCAGTGGTGATCACCGTCTACGCAGACAAAAGCTTCGACTTTATCTGCAAGAAGCCGCCAGCAGCTGTGCTTCTGAAGAAAGCTGCTAACTTGGCTAAAGGTTCCGGTGAGCCTCACAAGGTAAAGGTGGGTACCCTTTCTCGCGAGAAGCTCGTAGAAGTCGCTCGCGTGAAGATGGACGACCTGAACACCAACGATGAGGAAATGGCTTGCCGCATTCTGGCAGGCACCGCTCGTCAGATGGGTCTTGAGATCGTCGACTAAGCGGTCTGCTCTGCAGATAATATACTTTTGGAAGGGAGGCTGTAATGGTCTCCCTTTTTTGTGGTTTGCGGAGCCAAATAAAAGCCAATGGCTTAAATGTGTGCACCTTCTGTTCGGCTCATAAAATGAAAGTTGAAAGAATAGTTCAAGGTGACAATGCCATCGTCGATGAAATCGTCGGGTTTCACATTGGGGCATTCTCGTGCGTTTTTGGTTTCGACGACGAGACGGGAGAGTCATTTCCTATCATTTTTTTGATCAAGATTCAGGAGGACTCAAATTGGCATAGGTTTTTTCTCGATGCCGGAATCTGTTTCTGGGATCGCTACGAGAATTTCCCTGAGCACGACGTTAATTCGGAGTCTGATTTATTCCCGGTGTGCGAGTTTGTGAAAGGTTCGGAACTAGAGGGCTTGGAGATTTTGGCGGCGGTTGTTATGCCGGTCGAGTGGGGGTGCAAAGTGGAGGTCATGTTCTCGTGTGGCTTTACTTTTGAGGCTTCAATTAGGGCGTCTACTGATGAGAATGAAGTGATTGCTTCATTGGCTGGGGTTCCTCTCAAACTGAAACAGCCTGTGGATCTCATTGAGTCATGAAAAAGAAGTTCGACTGGTCACTCTGTTTGTTCTCATTACTGTTCGGTCTACCCTTTGGTGCTGCTGGCATTGTTACCATTGGAGTGGCAGTGTGTATGAATTTTCAGTCGACCTTCCAGTTTGACTGGGTGGAGGGCGATGCCATAATCAGCACACCTCTGGATGAGATCTCACAGACTCGGAAAGAGGCTATTTCCTATCGTTACATGTATGATGGAAAGGAATATGAGGGAAGGGGGCTTCCTGAGTTTTCGGTATCGGGAGAAAGAGCTAATGCCGCATTGGCCACTGTTAAAGGAGCTATTGAGCGGGGGGAACAGATACGGTGCTTTATTAATCCGAGAAGACCAGAGAGCAGCACCCTTGTCCCCCCTGCTGCCGAGCCTTTGAGTGCTGGGATGGGTTTGATGGCTATCCCGTTTTTAGGTATTGGGATCGTGCTAGTGATAATTGGTTTTTTTTCTAGCTTGCTGTCGAGATATTCAGATGAAATAGAGGGGGCTCGGCAGTCGCATCGTAGGCAGCCGCTGAAGTGGCGTAGGGACTGGGCCGCTGGATATAGTCGTCATCTTACCAATCCATTCATTGTGGGAATACCGCCGTTCTTGGGAGCGCTAGTAGGAGGTGTCTGGCCCGCTCTAAATGCGCTGCTTTATCGAGAGCCAGATTTCCTACCCTTTTTGATCGCCCTTGTGGTGGGGTTGCTGCTCTTGTACTGGCTACTTGGCGTCTACAGGACACATTTATTCTGTAAAGGGCTGAGAGTGGAATTCGATCAGGCGCTATACATTGGTATGGAGAATCGATTGAGAATCATTTCTGGCCGCCGCTGTCTGCCTAGGTCGATGAAGTGGTGCCTTAGTCAGAATGAAACTTGTTCGAGTTTGACTCGGAAAAACAAATCCACGCTGGTTCACGATAGACTTATCCCTACCGAGGTGATCGAGGTTTCACGCAATCAGATAGAACTGCTATTTGATATCAGGTACGGTAATCAGACCAGTGGGCTGGGAAAGGAGGTAGGGCATAAATGGCTGCTGAAGGGTAAGGGACCTTTATTGAGCATAGGACCATTTGAACTGCCTGTGTTAGACGGTGGTGAGTCATCTGACTTGACAGGGGGTGAAAGAGTCGAGCCAAACTCGGAATTGACTAGCGACTCGCTGAAAGCTGCGCTGGAAGCAGAGAATATCCAATGGAGTTCTAGCCCCGATCGAGACACCTTCATTTGTCCTCCAAAGCGATTAATACCTTATGGGTACATCGGTATGGCGGTTGGTTTGGGGCTATTGGCATTTGCGATCTTTTGCCGCAACTTGGCACCCGGTCTTGCTTTCAAGCTGATGTGTATCATTCCCACAGGATTGATGGGTGCCTACTTTTTTCGCGATGGGTTTCGCTGGGTGACTGTGCAGCGGCAGTTCACCATAGATAGTTCAGGTATCACTATCGATTCGCACGGTCTATTCAAGTTCCAGACCAAGCGCATCGAAAAGAGCGATATTCGTGGGATCCACGCCAAGTTAATGTCGGGCACCCGCAAGAGATCGCTTCACGTCTTAGAGCTGCAGGTCAAAGGTGATGCTCAAGATCTACAGCTTTCGGGATTCTTTACCGATAGGAATCGCTGTATGCTAGTAGCGGAGCATCTGGAGCAGATTTTATAGAATCTCTTCTATTAGAACCCCAACTCCTTAGCGATAGTGGCAACCGTCTTGTCGCACCATTTGAAGGCGCTTCTTCTCCCTGAATTGGTGGCTACTAGCACTGCTGTATCTTTGCCGGGCATGATCCAGAGTAGACTGAACCATAGTGTATTCGAGCCTGCTGCTTGTAGACAGTGTCCTCCTGCCCATTCTAGATCATGGACCAGCCAGCCGCCGACTCCGTGAGATTTACTCGTGGCTAGGGTGGCGTTGAGTTTTTCAAAGCTATATGCGTCTGCTAGGACTCCCGCAGTGGTGTCTCGGTTGAGGTGGAGCCGTGCAAATTTTGCCCAATCCTCTAGGGTCATGTGCACGCTGCCGGCAGGCGCGATGGCATCGGGATTGTCAGCCTTTTCGCCTGGTTGTTCTGGCTTCTTGTTCTTATGGCCTCGGGGCTGATCATTCCCTATGGGCTCGCGGAAGCCAGCAGAGCTCATCCCTAGTGGCTGAAAGATTTTCTCTACCATCAGTCGTTCCCAGGGCTTGTTAGTCAGTGTCTCCAGCATGACACCTACGATGGCGTAGCCTTGGTTGGAGTAGATAGTTTTTGTGCCCGGCGGGTAGCTGGGTATTGTCTTGAGGATACTCTCGGCAAATTTGAGGCGCTGTTCAGATGGTGATAGTTTACCTTGGTTACTCCAGGCTTCGATCCACGCAAGTGCAGGCGGGCTAGCAGGTGTGCCCCCTGTGTGCGCTAGGAGTTGCTCCAGAGTTACGTCGTGGTAGGCCTCATGTATCTCTAGTGTGTCACCGAGGCAGTGGCTGATGGTGGTTTGCCAGTCTAGTAGGCCACATTCGACTAGAGAAGCTGCCAGTGTAGCTGTCATGGATTTGGTGCAGGATCCGATATGATACTTGCTGCTATTGGTCACAGCAGTATTACCCTGTAGCTCGGTATGGCCGACGGCTCCGATAGCCATGATCTGATCGCCTTTTACCACAGCAGCGGCTATGGAGGGCAGCTTTGATTTATCGAGCAATGGAGTCAGGAGCGGACCTAGGTCCATGGGGGCAGAATCGGAAGCAATGGTAGGCGGTAGAGACATGATAATAATGGCGATGCTGATGGGTAGGGGCGACTTCATTCTAGGCTCCTAACTTGACTGACGGAGTATGGAGTTCAATATATTGATCCTGATTTAGATAAAGTATCAAATTATGAGCCGTTTTTCGACAGAATCTGATGCCAGTGCCGTGGTCAGCACGTTGAAAGCTATTCTGCGGGACAGGAAGATCAGCTATCAAGAGCTAGCGGATGAGCTGGATGTGTCTCTGCCTACGGTGAAGCGTATGCTCAATAAGCCAATGATTCCGCTGGATCGGCTCATGGCGATATGTCGGATCGCCGACGTCGAGCTTGGCGATGTCTTGAGTCGAGCTGAGTCGCTCAAGCCGACCCACTATGAGTTTAGCATTGAGCAGGATGCCTTGTTTCATAGTCGACCTGAGTTTCTCGCCTATTTTCTGGAATTGGGGCTCGAGAATAAAAGCCCTGATGAGATTGCTACGGAGAATCAACTCAACCAGCGCTCGACAGACAGTTACTTGATAGGCTTAGCGAAGATCGGTCTGATCGAGCGTCAGATGGGCAATGATGTGCGACTGTTAGTCAAAGGGCCGTATGGTTTTGGGGCAGGGAGTTTGGTGCTGCGCTCCAGACAAGCTGAATTAATCGAAGGGGCTGTCAAAATGGTAATGCAGCCAGAGTCTGATCGGCATTACGCGATTCTGAAGCCCGTGAACCTTCCGGAAGGGGCGTACCGAGAGATGATCGATGAGTTGAATGCTATAGTCGATAAATTTGCCTACTTGTCGGAGAGCCGTAAGTTTACAGGGAACGAGCCAATCGAAAGTTGGAATCTATCGATCGCAGCAGGCCCGTATGATGATAACAATGAAGCTGCGATCGTGAATATATAGAGCTAGCGCTTAGGTTTCTTGCCTTTGCCGCCCTTTCCACCTTTCGCTCCCTTACCAGCCATGCTGGCAAATGGCTCCCAAGCTTTCTTTAGGTCTGCTACGATCTCGGGTAACTCAGAGCTCAAGTCGGTCTGTTCGGTGGGGTCTTGGCGGAGGTCGTATAGCAGTTCGCCTTCTCGACTGATGATGAGCTTATAGGGATCGTCGATGATCGCGTTGCCGCCCTTGCCGCCAGCGATGACGATAGGGTCTCTTTCGGTCATCTGTGATTTGCTGAGAGCAGCCCATTGGCTGGAGCCGTCTAGAGGCTGTTGGTTTTTTAGCTCGATACCGGCAGCAGAAGCGAGGGTGGCGCCTAGGTCTTGTACAGCGATGAAGTGCTCGCTCTTTGAGCCAGCTGGCAGTCTAGCAGGCCAGCGAATCACGGTTGGCACTCGGATGCCGCCTTCGGTCAGACGGCCTTTTCCGCCTATCAAATTGAGGCCCTCTTCGCCTGCTGCGAGATTCGTCTTACCGCCATTGTCGCAGAAAAACATGACGATGGTATTCTCCGCGATCTGTAGATCGTCCAAGGTACCGAGCACCCGACCGATCCCTTGATCCATGGCGTCGACACAGGCTGCGAATTGAGCCCGTTTTCCGCCGACGGTGGTTTGGTATTTACTGATTAGGTCTTCAGGAGCTTGGCTAGGACCGTGTGGCGCATTGAACGGCACGACCAGGAGTAGCGGTTTCTCGGGGTCTCGTTTCTGGATGACTCGTACCGCTTCATTTGCGATCAAGTCGGTGGAGTAGCCTTCTATTTTCAGCGGCTCATCCCAGCGCCACCAGTCGTGTTTGTCGGTATCGTTTATATGCGTGTAGTAGTCGATCATACCCGCGCGGAATCCGTAGAAGTAGTGAAAGCCTCGCTTGGTCGGGCTATACTCTCCTGTGCCTGGGCCTAGATGCCACTTGCCGATGAGAGCGGTCTGGTAGCCGGCTGTCTGAAAGGATTCGGGGAAAAAATGCTCTCCGGCAGGGACGCCGCGATCACCGGTGAGGGGGCCGAGTATTCGGAAGCGGGCGGGGGAGCGTCCGGTCATAAAGGCTGCTCGAGTGGGGCTACAGATCGGGTGTACGTAAAAGCGGTCCAGGCGCATGCCTTCGCGGGCGAGGCGATCGATATGGGGTGTCTCGATCGCGCTGCCGTTGTAGCCGACATCATTCCAGCCCATGTCGTCGGATATAAAGATAATGATATTGGGCTTTTGGCTAGTCTGAGTGGTGCTTGGGGGAGGTCGCTGCTGCTTTGGGCTTTGGGTGGGCGATGTCGTAGCTGCTAGGCTGGCTAGTTCGATACCCGCTGCAGATTCGATCGAGCAGCCGACCACTAGGTCGACGCTAGCACTGGATAGATCGATATTTCTATCTACGGCGGTTGTGTGTTGGACTATGCCGGTCTCGATGTCTCGAAAGTTGCTAGCACTAAAGCCGGGATAGGTCTGGATGATCTGGCGATCGGGCGAGATCAATGTGGTGTAGGCCGCCGCCTCTGCGCCGTAGGCCTGGATGATGGAGCAATCTGGGTCGCAAAGAATCGGGAAGGTCGCTCCAGATCGCTGCACCCATGAGCGAGTTACAGGCTCGGTAGCGTTTATCACGCCTACGATATGGCAGGTGTCAGGATAGTGTTTCTGTAGGTCGGCTAGGTGTGGCAAGGCTTCCCATGAGCAGGGGCAGGAGCTTTCGATGAAGTATAGAATCAATACTTTATCGTCTGCACTGAGCTCGGCTAGAGAGTGGGAGTGACCATCGATATCCGGCGCAGAAAAATCGGGAGCCGCTACCATCGTATAGTGTCGTACTCGCTCAGCCATCTCGGCTGTTAGCTTGCGCGAGATGTCCACGGTGCCATCGCTGTTGGTTGGTAGAGATTCTGGGTCAGTCGATACTAGGAATTGCCCCATCAGCCCTTCGTCTTCGTGGTTGGCCATATGGCAGTGGTACATGAATGGCACGGTATCGGAGGCGTATTTCTCGAACTTGGTGAGAAAGGTAACCGAGCTGCCCATCGGTAGGTAAAAGGTGTCTTTCCAGCCCTGCTCATAGGGCGGGGGAGGTGCGCCTTCGCGTTTGACTATTTTGAACTGCACATCGTGTATGTGAAAGGAATGGCCGAATACAGGATTATTTATGGTCCAGGCCTCGACATCGCCTAGCCTGACCACTTGATTGACGACATCTCGATCGTAACCGACATGGTTAAACTGGAATGTGGTGCCGCCGCGCTTTTTATTGATAGTCATCTCTCGGTGGCGATCGACATCGGCCTCACTCCAGAATGTGTTTTGAGTCAAGGTGGTAGGTACGGTTAGACAGGGATTTTCGGTGCGCGGGCCGACTGTTATCTTCAGCATCGAGAAATCCAGGTTGTTGAGTAGGCTACCATTGGAGCCGCCTTTGCCCGGCTCTCCTCCAGGGAAGCCGAAGGGTTGCCCCTCGTTGAAGGACATAAGCTCGAAGGTGCTGCCTATATCGGCTTCGCGTAGGTCGAGCAGTATTTCGGCTCGCTCGCCTACAGCTAGAGGTAGTAGCTGTAGAGGGACTGGCCGGTCGACTAGGCCGCCATCGGTAGCGATTTGGTAAAAGGTGCGATTATCACTGAAACCGATGCGGTAGCCCCGCTCGATCTCGCAGTTGAGCAGCCGGAGCCGCACCCATTGAGCAGGGAGTTCGACCTGAGCGTGGAAATCGCCATTGGTCAGTAGGTAGTCGCCATACTTGTCATCGTCGCCTTCGAAGCTGAACTGATCATTGTCATAGAATCGTCGACTGGTAAAAATCAAAGGGATATCATCGATGCCATAGCTGCGGGGTAGAGATAGGGCCGACTCGATCTCATCGCGGATGATGATGAGACCTCCTGCGCCATAGGTTATCTGATCTTGGGTCGCCTCGTGTGGGTGAGGGTGGTACCAGTAGGTCGCAGCGTGATTGTCGACGACGAAGGAGGATGTGAGGCTATCGCCGGGCCGGATGATCTGATGGGGGCCGCCATCTTCGGTAGGGGGGAGGTACAGGCCATGCCAGTGGACGGTGGTTTCTTCGTGGAGGGTATTGTGGACACGTAGATTGACGGCTTCGCCTTTTTCCAGCACTACGGTGGGCCCGAGGAATGTTGCCCCATTGTAGCCGTATGTTTTGGTTTGGGTCGGGGCCCAGAAAGGTTTGCTGCTCTCTGCCAGCGTCAGGTCGATATCGTTGCCTTCGATGAGCGGTGGGATCCACAGATCGTGATAGACCACCGGGTAGTCTGCCGCAAATCGGTCGTAGTTTTTCGAGCCGCGGCCGCCTTTTTTGCCTTTGCCGCCGGGCCGGTCTTTCTTCGGTTTTCTTTCGCCCTTCGGAGGGCGTGTATCGGCCTGGGCCGATAGCGGCGGCGAGACGCACGTCGACAGCACAAAGAAGATGAGCTGGATGACAATAGCAGCGGCAGTACGGTCCATCGCTTTCATTAACTCATCGTTGCACCTGTGGTTGCAAGTTTTTGCTTTTTTGTCGTAACATTGGGCCCGAGCCAGGGTTGGTTCTCGACAGATTATGCGCATACATCCGATTTTCGTAGCCAGCGGCTCCCTGCTCTTAGGAGTGGTCGTTATTCCGTGGGTAGTCGCTGCTGCGGCCAAAGGCATCGCGCCCTACACCGCTAAGACGCCCGGGAAGCACACTTTCGCCAATCCCGGTGGCGAGGTGCCAGCTGTAGTCCAGACCTTCGCCAAGTTTCAGGATCGTCTGGGTTTGTCTTGGGACGAAGATTTCCTGTACATCGAGACCAATGGCTTGCCCGATCATCCGATGATGAAAGGCATCACAGCGTGGCAGCAGCAGGTGCCGATCGCCCACGATTACACAGGGCAAAATGCCTACAAACTGCCTCTCAAGCCTGAGCGACTCGATGAGCCTGGGGAGCTGACGCTGATGGGGCCGCTAGCGATCGCGGTGAATGGCATACCGATCTTTCACGCGCTGACTCAGAGCGGCAAGGATGCCTATGCTGGTGGCGAGCTGGATGAGTGGGGCGGGCACTGTGGCCGAGCAGATGATTATCACTACCACATCGCGCCTACGCACTTGGAAGAAATCGTCGGCAAAGGGAACCCTGTGGCTTATGCCCTGGATGGCTACCCGATCTACGGGGCCAATCCTGCTATCGATAAGCCCTTGGATGAGTGTCATGGCTACTTCGACGATGATGGGCAGTATCGCTATGTGGGAAATCTGGAGGCGCCGTATGTGATGGCTCACTTTCGGGGCAAAGCGGATCTCGAGTCGCGTCCGCGTGCCGGTGGTATCCGCCCCTTTCTCAGACCGATCCGTGGTGAGATTACCGATTTTTCAGGCTCTCTGGATACCCACTTCCACTTGGAGTATGAAAGCAGTGGCGAGACGCATGCTATCGACTACCGCCTGACTGCGGATGGGGAGTATGAGTTTGTCTTCACCGATGGCGAGGGCAATCGCACCAAGGAAACCTATGAGAAGCGCCCGCCTCGTGCCGATGGTGGCAAGGGGAAAGGCGGCGGTAAAGGTGGAGACCCCAAGAAAAAGGGCAAAGGTGGTAAAGGCGGCAAGGGAGGAAAAGGTGGCAAGAAACCTAAGAAAGGCGAACCCGAGCCCCGCTAAAATTGATGATGAAACAACTGTCTACTTTAATGATTCTGCCTCTGCTGCTGTCTGGAGCAGTGGCAGCTGAGAAGCCAAATTTTCTGCTCCTGCTATCCGACGACCAGCACTGGATGGGGCTATCGTGCCAGATGCATCCGGACTATCCGGAGTCGAAGAGCGCGGAATTTCAGACCCCTCACCTGGCCAAGCTCGCTAGTCAGGGGATGCGCTTCAGTGCTGGGTACTCACCGTCGTCTGTCTGCTCGCCGACACGCGCTAGTCTGCAGACCGGCAAGAGCCCAGCTCAGCTCAACTGGACCAAGGCAGCGCCAGTGATGACGGCGGCAGATAATCACCCGCTCGTGTCGCCGACTATCAATAAGCGTCTACCGACTGATGTGGTGACGATCGCTGATCAGCTAAAAACCGCAGGCTACGCGACGGCACACTATGGCAAGTGGCATCTGGGCCGCGATGATCCCAGCGAGTATGGCTACGATGAGAGCGATGGCGCGACTGGAAATCGAGATGCCGAGCCATTCGTCGATCCCAATCCTGTCGATATCTTTGGCATGGGTGAGCGTGCGGCTGCTTTTATGGAGAAAAGCCAGGCTGCGGGTAAGCCATTCTTTATTCAGATGTCCTATCATGCTTTGCACTACCCGGGCAATGCGACTAAAGCGGAGCTCGATAAATATACTGCAGCCGGGGTGAGCAATCCCTCGGTAGCGGCAATCACCGCCGATCTCGATAGAGGAGTCGGCGAGCTGGTTCAGCAGCTGGATCGCCTAGGACTGGGCGAGTCTACCTATGTGATCTATATGGCGGATAATGGCGGTAATGGAGGGCGCGCAGCCCGCCTACTGCGTGGTGGTAAAGGCGGAGTCTGGGAGGGCGGGATCCGTGTGCCCTTTATCGTGCGAGGTCCAGGAGTGGCGGCGGGCTCGTGGTGTCACCAGCGGGTGGTGGGTTACGACTGGTTTCCCACCTTTCGAGAGTTGGCCGGAGTCGAGGTGGCAGCTCCCGAGGGCATCGAGGGCGGATCGATGACGCATCTTTTGCGTGGTGGTGATACAGCTGTCCAGCGGCCGCGGCAGGAGTTGGTATTCCATTTCCCGCATTACCAGGGCGACGCACCACATACGGCTCTACTGCTGGGTAAGTATAAGTTGTTTCGTTTTTATGAAGATCAGTCGCATCTGCTATATGATCTGAGTCAGGATATAGCTGAGCGAAATGATATATCGGCAGATAATCCCAAAATCGTCGAAGCGATGAAGCTGAGGATGGATCAGTACTTAGCTGATGTCGGCGCGAAACTACCGATAAAAAACGAATCCTATGACCCGAGTAAACCTACCATCACCGATAGGGATAAGAAGAAAGGCGGGTCTGGCGGTAAAGGGAAGGGCGGAGGAAAAGGCAAAGGTGGTAAAGATAAAAAGAAGGGCAAACGCGAAATTCAATAGGGTACAGTTTTGATTCAATAGGGTACAATCGCCGACGAGGGCGTGGAAAGTAATACCATTGATCTAGGTAGTAGAGAGTGTGGCGGCGAGCGTCTAGCGAGTGGTCCCGCAGAGGTATTTGTCGCTACCTAGACTGGGGTAGAGCCTCAAGCGGGGGGAGGCGTTGATTTATGGTTCCTGATTAGTGAGGTTTGATTTTTGAATTTTTCTGCTGTTGTCGCTCCGCGCATGATTAATGCCGGATGCGGCCTTCGGCATCAACGGCGAGCAAAATCAAAATTCAAAAATCTAACTCGGCATTCTTTATTCAGCTCAGGCTGAGCCAGCGCTCGCGGCCTGATGAAAGTCCACTCGCTAGACGCTCGCCGCCACTCGCTCGAATAAGTCCAAGGCTAGATGCCAAATCCTACCATGGAGTCGCCTGAGTCGTGATCGATCAGGTCTTCGATAGTGGTTTCTTCTAGGACCTTTTGGTAGGCTGTGGTCGCTGTCTCAAAGCAATGCTCGATACCGCTGGCTCCGGCAAAGGTGGCGTCCGCACTGGCGGCTAGGCCTTCGCCTTCGCCATTGATGGCGGTGACGACTTCGGCTACTGATATGAGGCGTGCTGCTTTGGCGATGCGGTAGCCGCCGCCGACTCCGCGTTTGCTCACTACTAGGCCGCCACGCCGAAGGATGACGAGGATCTGCTCTAGGAATTTCTGCGGGATATCGCCGACCTGAGATAGCTCCTGCGCTTGCATCGATTTATCGGTGCCCTGGGCTCCGAGTATGGCGATGGCTCTGAGGGCGTACTCTGCCTTTCGTGAGAGGTGCATCTGTGCGGGTATCTATACCGATCGGTCACGCTTTTTTCTCGCGCACCACGATGCGGCTGCCTTCGTGTTTGGTGATGACTAGTTCGGTGCCTTTTTCGAGATATTCGCCATCGGCTGTGATGTCGAGGAGTTTGCCTTTGAAGCGACCTTTGCCAGCAGGGCGCAGATCAGTCGTCGCCTCACCTGTCCAGTCGGTGTAGTCGACGGGCTTAGCCTCGGTATCGTCAGATCCTGATGATGATACTTGTCCATCGATAGAGGCACCGCCAGCGACTGATTCGCTCAGAATCAATGGGCTGGCGAATCGTGACTGGGGCAAAAATCGCATCAGTAGACCGATCAGTATGCCGCCGCCGATGATACCTAGGCAGACATTCATGATACCACCTTTCATCAGGTCGAGGTAGGTAGGTGCATCTGGCATGTCGCCCCACTTCCACTCCAGGTCGACACGATCGACGACAGCTAGCGAGAGCGAGACGAGGATGAGGGCACCTCCGACGAGTGCGGCGACCATGGTGCCGGGAAAGAGGAAGATCTCCACTAGTATCAGGATCAGCCCGAGCACAAAGATCACGGCTAACTCGTAGCCTGCCAGCTTGCCGGCCATGTTGTTACCAAAGAAAAATAGAGCAAAGGCTCCCAGTCCGATGAGCCCTGGGAGTGCGAAGCCCGGTGTCTTCATCTCTAGGTAGACACCGGCGATACCGATTATGATCAGGATAAAGGAGTAGCGCTGCACCCAGTGGGCAAATTTTTCCATCCCTAGGCTCTGTGCCTCGTAGATCTCGCCTTTGATACCTTCTTGTTTGACGATCTCTTCGATACTGTTGACCACGCCTTTGGCGAGCACGGGTTCGCCATTAAACATTTCGGTGGCCTCAGAGGTATTCAGATTGAGCACTTCGCCTGCCTCGTGGATGACTGTGCCATCGATGACGACTTCTTTATCCATGGTCACAAAGGCTTCTGCTATGTCGGGATTGTGACCTTTGAGTTCGGCCATATTGCGCACGATGGCGATCTGTGCCTGAGTGACTTTGCTCTCCATGGCGCCTTTGATATCGTCGCCATTGCCGGTGACTGTGAGGGCGGAGCCGATGGTAGCCGCGGGGCGCATGTAGATCTCGTCGGTACCGATGGCGATGATCGACCCTGCGGAAAAGGCGCGGGTATTGACGAATGAATAGGTCGGGATGGTGACGTTTTGCAGACTATTGAGGATCAGGCCATTGGTGTACCAGGAGTAGCCGCCCGGAGTATCGATATCGAATATCACTGCCGAGGCTTTATCGAGCTCGGCTTTCTTTACTGTGCGATCCATAAACTCGAATCGAGCTTTGCCGGTAGATAGGGCATCCATACCGACTTCGATGATTACGATTTTGCCCTCGTAGCTGTCGCCAGTGCGCTTGGAAAAGACATTGGGTTGACCTTCCTCTGGGCTGTCTGTAGCAGATGCCTCTGAGCTCGCTTTGTCGGTAGGGGGGGTAGGTTTAGCTGTCTTCAGCCTGGCTTTACTTTGCTCGCTAGCGTATTTGCTAGGAGAGGTCTGATACAGCTCGCCTTTTAGCTTCTCTTGTTTCACTACGGCTTCGATGGATTTAGCGATGGCTTTGGCGAGCAGAGGTTTGCCCTCATACTTAGCGATGGCTTCATCTGCCGTCAGGGTGAGCACCTCACCCTCTGGGGAGATCGTCTCTTCGCCGATTTTCAGTTCTGCTTTGCTATCGATAAAGTTTTCCACGACATCCTGCCGATGGCCTTTCACCTTTGCCAGGCTACGTGCGCGGGCTTTGAGTAGCGATAGCTGGCGGGCGAGTTGGCGTTCTTGCACATCCTTGTTTTTGCTATCCTCCACGGCCACGCCAGCACCACCGATGATGCCGGCCTCGCTCATGTAGATCTGGTCGCTACCGATGGCCATCAGGGCACCAGAGCCTGTGGCCGTGCTATTCACGTAGGCGGTGGTGGGTACGGTCAGTTTGGACAGGCTCTCCAGTATGCGCTCCTGAGTCTGCCAGGTGAGATCGTTTTTGATGTCGAGATCGAAGACGACAGCTGTGGCGCCCTGGGTATCGACGGCCTCGAGTAGCTGCTCCCAGTCACGGATGCCACGGCTATCCTCCCAAGTGCTGTCCTCAAGGGCGATGATGACGACTTTCTCAGCCAGAGGCTCAGGCTGGGCGGCGGTCGAGGGCTCATCTTTGGGCTGGGGCTCATCCTGGCCATACAGGCCGAAAGTGGTGAGGAGTGAGCAGCAGATGAGGCTGGTCCAGAGGTGGCGATATCGGCGGGCAATGCGCATGCTCAAGGGTACGACGAAAACGCCTTTTCCTACAACGAAATTTCAGAGTCGTTAACTTCTCCTAGTATCTTGCATAAATTAAGTAGGTCTGGCATCTTTGCAGCCTTATGGCTACTGCAAGCGCTCCATTCCTCGACGACGACTTTCACATCCGCTGGTCTCAGCTCACCGACGATGCCATCGTCGCCGACATCACTGCTGCGCTCGAGCAGGCACAGGCCGACATCGATGCCCTGGCCGATGGCTGGACGGCAGAGGAGCTGACCTATGAGAATACGATTGCTGCTTTTGAAGACGGCGGAGAGGCGCTGGAGAAAGCCTGGGGCAAAGTGAGCCACCTAGACTCGGTGCGAAATAGCGACGCTCTGCGTGAGGCAAAGAACGAGATGCTGCCGCAGGTGGTGCAGTTTTCTTCACGAGTCAGATTCAACGAAGGTCTCTGGCAGCGTATCAAGACATTTGTCGAGTCTGCAGAGGGCCAGGCTCTGACTGGAGTGCAGCGGCGTCAGGTAGACCGTATCGTAGAGGGCTTTGTCGACAGTGGTGCCGATCTGCCGGCTGATACCAAAAAGCGTCTCGAGGAGGTGCAGTCCGAGCTGGCGCAAAAGACTCAAAAGTTCGGCGAGAATGTGCTCGACTCGACCAATGCCTGGGATCTGGTGCTGGAGGATGATTCTCGCCTCGGTGGTATCCCAGAGACATCGAAGGCCGTCTTTGTCGCTCAGGCGCAGGAGAAAGACCTCGGCTCCGAAGAGCAGCCTGTGTACCGGCTGACACTGCAGTATCCATCGATGATGCCTGTGCTCACTTATGCTGATGATGAATCGCTACGCCGTGAGGTATGGGAGGCTAGCTCGACCATCGGCTACAGTGGCGATTACGATAATTCCGAGCTGATCCCCGAGATCCTCAAGCTGCGTCAGGAGAAGGCTAGCCTGCTAGGAAAGCAAAACTACGCCGATCAGGTGCTGCAGCGCCGTATGGCTGAGACTGGGCAGACCGCCCTGTCGTTTGTCGAGGATCTGGCGGACAAGACCAAGCCCTTTTTCGACAAGGAGATCGAGCAACTGCATGAGTACCGCAAAGGCGAGGACCCAGACTGGGATGGCACTTTCCAGCCCTGGGATGTCGGCTACTGGGCGGAGAAGCTACGGGTGGCGTGCTACGACTTCGATGAGGAGGAGCTGCGACCCTATTTCCCGATCGATCGGGTACTGGAGGGCATGTTTCGCCTGACTGAGGATATCTTTGGCCTGAAGATCGAGGAAAAGCCTGCCGTCTACGCTGAGCCCGGCAGCACTCCAGAGGGTGAAGGCTACGAGGTCTGGCACCCTGAGGTGAAATACTACCAGCTGAACGATGCCGATAGTGGCGAGCACCTGGGGTCTTTCTACGCCGACTGGCACCCGCGGGAGGAGAAGCGTGGCGGAGCCTGGATGGGGCATTTCGAGACCGGCATGCCGCCTGTCGATGGCAAGGCTCGCGAGCCACACCTCGGACTGATCACGGGCAATCTGACCCCCTCGACCGGAGACAAGCCCGCGCTGCTCTCGCACAATGAGGTGGAGACGATTTTTCATGAGTTTGGCCATCTGCTGCACCACTTGCTCGGCGATGTACCGATCGAGTCTCTGAATGGCGTGGCTGTCGTCTGGGATTTCGTCGAGCTGCCATCGCAGATCATGGAGAATTTCTGTTGGTCGCGGGTGAGTCTCGATTTCTTTGCTCGCCACTATGAGACCGGCGAGGTGATACCGGAGGAGCTATTCGAGAAGATGATCGCGGCGAAAAACTTCCAGTCTGCCATGGCGATGATGCGTCAGCTCGCCTTTGGCAAGATGGATCTCGAGCTGCATATCAATCACCACAGCGGCGATCTCTCCGATCTCGATGCCGTAGTGTCTGGCATCCTCGATGGCTATCTGATGCCTATGGCGATCAAGCCACCTACGATGGCGCGCCGGTTCACTCACATCTTCGCTGGTGGCTATGCGGCAGGCTACTACAGCTACAAGTGGGCGGAGGTGCTCGATGCCGATGCCTTTACCCGCTTTGCCGAGCATGGTGTGCTCAGTGCCGAGATCGGTCGTGACTTCCGCGCCAAGGTACTCAGCCAGGGTGATTCGCGAGATGCGGGGGAGTTGTTTAGGGATTTTATGGGCCGTGATCCAGAGTTGAGCTCGCTGCTGGAGCGGAGTGGGCTGGTGGCTTAGGGGAGTTTGGGTGCGAGTTTTGGTAGATGTTGAAGCTCTCGGTGGTGCGATTGACCTGTTCTACTGGCTAGGCTACTATTATAGATTAAATGAGTCGGTCGATAACCATAGAACTAGCTGATCCTCTTTTCGAGCGTTTGGAAAAGTGGACGGAAGCGACGCGCTGCTCGCCAGAAGAGTATGTCTCCAGAGCTTTGGATCGATCGCTTCCAGAGATATCACCTGATTTACCGAAAAATTTGAAGTCGGAACTCAGGCGGCTGAGGGATACGGATACTGAGACTTTAAAGGAGCTCGTTTCAAGTTATCTCCCCGATGATGTTCATGAAGAAGTCCAAAGTCTGAGCGACGGCAGCGAGCTGGTAAAGGACGAGAATAGGATTCAGGAATTCATTCAGCTGGGTAATGAAATGACTTTGAAGAAGAGCTGGGCTCGACTGATTTTGCAGGAGAGAGGTGTGGCGGTTCCCATGGACTGATACCATCCTTGGCCAAGTATCAGGAGTTATTGAATGGCTTATATTTCAAAGGATCTGCGAAATCAACTTGATGAGGATGCGGGAGGGCTGTGTGGGTATTGCCAAACAAATCAGCAAAATTCTGGATTTCGTCTACAAGTCGAGCACTTAATTCCCACAGCAAAGGGAGGGCTGACTGTTCGAGAGAATCTTTGGTTAGCTTGTTCCTCGTGTAATTTGAGAAAGTCAGATCGTGAGATGGTACTCGATCCAGAGTCGGGTGTTCTAGTTGAGTTTTTTAACCCAAGGCTTCAGCAATGGAAAGATCATTTCGAGTGGGATGATTCTGGGACGGTAGTCGTTGGATTGACCGAAGTCGGCAGGGCTACGGTCAAAGCCCTAGAGATGAATGACACACTCTTGGTGGAAGCCAGAAAGCTTTGGGTTCGTTTTGGGGGGCACCCGCCAAGTTAGCAAAATATACGTTACTGAAATTCTCCCCTCTAAGCTGCTAGATTTTACCGCTTTACCGTCGATGATGTCGCCGCGAGTTTTATGGAAATCCTAGAGCAGCATAGCTTACAGACTTACAATACCTTCGGCATCGAGGCGAAGGCTGCATTTTTCACGGAGGCGCAGAATCTGGATGATCTGCGTGCGGCACGTCGGTTCGCCGATGAGCGGGGGCTCGATTGTCTGATGCTGGGCGGTGGGTCGAATGTGCTGCTGAGCGGTGATTATGAGGGCCTAGTGGTCATCAATGCCCTGCGCGGCATCGATGCGGAGCCTTTGGCAGGCGATGAGGTGGCGGTGACCATCCAGTCTGGAGAGAACTGGCACGAGCTGGTACTGCACTGTGTCGAGCAGGGCTGGGGCGGGATCGAAAACATGTCGCTCATCCCCGGCTGCGTGGGAGCTGCGCCGCTGCAGAATATCGGTGCCTACGGAGTGGAGCTGAAGGATGTCTTTATCCGTCTCGAGGCGCTGAGTCTGGAGACGCTAGAGGTGGAGACCTTTGATAAAGCGGCCTGCCAGTTCGGCTATCGCGAGTCTTTCTTCAAGCGCGAGGGCAAGGGTAAATACTGGGTGACCAGCATCACCCTGCAGCTGACCACAGCAGGGCACCGGATCAATACCAGCTATGGGGCGATCGAGCAGACTTTAGAAGAGTGGCAGATCAGCCAGCCGACCATCGCCGATGTGTCGAAGGCCGTCATCCATATCCGCCAGAGTCGCCTGCCTGATCCGGCCGTTCTCGGGAATTCGGGCTCGTTTTTCAAAAACCCGGTGATCCCTGAGACCCTTTTCCAAACGATCCAAGCCACACATCCAGAGGTGCCTAGCTACCCAGCGGGTGAGGGATTGGTAAAGCTGCCTGCCGCTTGGCTGATCGAGGAATGCGGCTGGAAAGGTAAGCGTGTCGGCAACACCGGCTGCCACGAGCGCCAGGCTCTCGTACTGGTGAACCATGGCGGGGCGAGCGGTGCCGAGATCATGCAGCTATCCAGCGATATTCAGGCAAGTGTGCTGGAGCAGTTTCAGATCCGTATCGAGCCAGAGGTGAACTTCATCTGATACGTGGACAAAGACCGCGCCAATTGACATCTGGCATCAGATCCGATTAGATCTGTCTCGTATGAAGCGGATCCTTGGAATTTCTGTCCTGTTGCTAGTCGTATTTTTGGGCACTTGGTTGCTCAGTGATGTGCTGACGGGGCGGCAGAGCTTTTTGACGGGGTTCAATCAAGAGAATCTGCTGAGGCGCACGGCTTTGTTTGGCATCCTAGGTATCGGGGTGGCGTTTGTGATCATTACCGGTGGCATCGATCTGTCGCTGGGCTCGGTGGTGTGTCTGGTGGGAGTGGGCTTTCCCTGGATGGCAGTGCAACTGGATTGGCCGCTGTGGGTGGCGCTGGCTGTGGTGTTGGTTGTGCCTGTGTTGATCGGTTATGTACATGGATTGTTAGTCACCAAGCTGAGTCTGCAGCCGTTCATCGTGACGCTGTGTGGACTGTTGATTTACCGAGGGATCACGCGTGGTTTCACTGGTGATCAGGTGGCAGGGTTTGGCAATGAGCTGAAAGGGCTGCGCTGGCTGGCCAATGGTGAGGTGCCGTTGTTTGGTGGCTTCGGCCTGCCGGTGCCATTGATCATCCTCGCTATTGTGGCTGTCCTGGCATCGATCTTCCTCAATAAGACCATTTATGGGCGCTACCTGCTAGCGCTGGGAAATAACGAGGAAGCGGCTCGTTTTAGTGGCATCGATACCGATAAGATGAAGATCCTCGCCTACGTGATCTGTTCGAGTCTGGCAGGGCTCGGAGGGTTGCTTTTCGTGATGGATACGAATTCCGCGCAGCCCGTCGATTTTGGCAATATCTATGAACTCTATGCGATCGCGGCGGCGGTGCTGGGTGGCTGTAGTCTGCGCGGTGGTTCTGGGACGATCATCGGGGTATTGATCGGTACGGCTCTGCTGCAGCTGTTGAAAAACATGACGATCCTAGTCGACTGGATCCCACAGAATATCGAGTTTGCCGTGATCGGCAGTGTGATCCTAGCGGGCGTGATCGGCGATGAAGTGGCCAAGAAGGTGGCTGCGCAGCGCAAGCTGAAGGCATCGGCCAGTTGATTTTCGCGTCCTCTTTAGATTTGTGTGGGTATGAGGTTTTTTCTGTCATTTATCACTCTGATGTTGGTGTGGAGTGTGACTGCGCAGGCAGATCAGACGGTGCAGCAGCTCCCAGATGAGGTGGCGACGGAGCTGGATAATATGAATGAGCGCTACTGGCTCTACCTGCCCGAGCGCTATGAGACCAGTGAGAAAAAGCTGCCTTTGATCATCTACCTGCACGGCAGTAGTCGGCGTGGCAGGGATATCGAGCAGGTGAAGGCTAATGGCCTACCGCCGGTGTTGGATGAAAAAGAGGACTTCGACTTTGTCGTGGCTTCGCCGCAGGCACTGTCGAAGTACCCGTGGCAGCGCTGTTGGCATCCTGATGATTTGGCTCTGCTTCTCGATCATTTGCTTGAGACTTATCGCATCGACGAGCGGCGGGTCTACCTGACAGGTCTGAGCATGGGAGGCTATGGCACCTGGGCGACGATGGCTGTGCATGGCGATCGCTTTGCTGCAGCTGTGCCTATCTGTGGTGGTGGCTCTCCAGAGTGGGGAGCACATATGAGCGACGTGGGGCCGATCTGGGCATTCCATGGCGATGCGGATTACATCGTGCCGATCGAGCGCTCGCGCGAGATGGTCGAAGCGGTGCAGGCGGCAGGTGGCGACGCCAAGTTAACGACTTATTCTGGGGTGGGGCACGATAGCTTCACTCAGACCTATGCAAATCCAGAGGTGTATCGCTGGTTGTTGAGTCATTCGCTCAAGTGATTTTGCATAGCTGAGCTTTTTCTCATTTTTCAGTCAAGTTGGCCCAGTAGTTGCTTTGTGAAGGTGTAGTCACTTGAGACTGACCAACACTACAAAGATATGAATAGACTACTACTAACTACTATTTTAACTGCTACCCTATCTGCCTCGGCTGCTACTGCTGGCGAGGTCGCTATGCCTTGCACGGCTAAAGCTCCTGTGGATTGCTGTGCCGACGAGTGCAATCTCGGTTTTAGCGCAGCGTTTGGCTACGAGACCGACTACGTCTGGCGCGGCCAGCGCTTCGCCGAAGATTCGGTTTGGTTTGATCTGAGCTACTCATTTGGTGATCTGACTATCGGTACCTGGAGCATCATGGATCTTTCAGATACGGGTGTCGGTGCGGGATTCGAGAGCGAGACCGATCTTTACGCCTCCTATGCGTTGCCTAGCGTTCTAGGTTTTGATCCTTCTGTTGGATACACTTATTACTCATTTCCTAATGCTATCGATGCGCACGAGTTCTCTCTGGGGCTGGATAGAGATTTGGGTATCGTAGGTCTATCACTATTCACGGCTTACGACATCACCAATGAGTATTGGTACCACGAGGCTAGCCTCTCCAAGAGTTACGACCTAGCAGAGAAAGTCGCTCTGGACCTCGCTGCAGGTGTCGGTTACTTCGATGGTTTTGGCACCAGCGGAAATGACAGTGGTGTTGGCCAGATCTTTGCGTCTGCCGGCTTGCCTATCGCGCTGAATTGCCGCACCACATTGACTCCATACGTCGCTTACAATGATACCCAGCGCGGTGGACCTATCTCTGCTGGAGATCTCTTCCACGGCGGTGTGTCTTTGAGCTTGGATTTCTAAGCCCTATTATTTCAACAACAGCACTTTTATCTTAAGTCTAAGTCTAGCGGGACGGTCCATGTGGCCGTCTCGCTTGCTGTTGTTTGGTAGGCTGCCAGGCCAATGCTATAGGGCCAATAAGACTGATAGGTCCTATAGCACCGTTTTGGGAAAGATCCTCGGTCCGGTCAGACTACAGACCCGTTTACAAAACTTCTATGCAGATGTAGTGGCGAGGTGGGCGACTCGCTGCCATCATAGCCAGCGTGATTGAAGAAGTTCTATCTTGGTTGGAGTCCAATCAGGTCTGGCTCACTTGGTTGGGCATCGGATCTGTGGTGATGGTGGTGGCCAGCATGATCATCGTGCCGGTCCTAGTGGTGCGCATGCAGGCAGATTATTTTCTCGCAGAGCGCGATGCCGAGCAGTCGATGGGCGTGCGGCATCCGGCGTGGCGAGTGACAGGAGTCGCTTTGAAGAATTTCGCAGGAGCGCTGCTGGTGATCGGTGGTCTCCTGATGTGTGTGTTGCCCGGCCAGGGGCTACTGACGATCTTGATCGGTCTAGCGGTGATGGACTTTCCTGGAAAGCGTAAGCTGGAGCTGTGGCTGATCCGCAGGAAGCCAGTGCACTGGGCCATCGATAAGATGCGCCAAAAGGCAGCTCGGCCGCCGCTGGTGCTGCCCTAGTCTATTTGGCTGCCAGAGCCTGTTCGATTTCCCACAAGAGATCTCGACTGCCTAGCTCACCTAACTGGCGGAGCTCGGCTTCGAGGACTTGGTAGGCGGGCTTTCCTCCCTCGCTACAGATCCTGCCACAGTGTGTCTGCGAGCTAAATCCGGGGTAGTCGGGAAAGGTGTGCGGATCGGTCTCGGCGCTAGGGAGAGTCAGTACGGGCTGGCCATTTTGGCCTCGCTCGAAGTGCAGAGGATGGATCCAGCAGGTGAAAGGCTTGTAGTGCCAGGCCGACATACCGCGATCCATCGCTATGGCTTGCAGGGCACAGCGGGCGTCGGGTAGGAGAAAGACGCAGTTGGTATCGGCGAAGTGGCTAGGGTAGTCGGCCACCATATCATGCATCGGGGCGGGGCGGGTCGCTGTCTTGGGGCCAGAAGCGATATCGCGAAAGCGACCATACACCACGACCCGCTCGGGTAGGTCTAGGCCCATGTCGGTGAAGTCGTCGGCCAGATCGGTGGTGATGGTGCGGATCGTCTCCGCCTCCTCACCACTCAGATACACCCCATCGTGGCAGCAGGTGCCACGACAGGTGGCCAGTTGGCATGGCTGAATCGGCTGGCAGAGCGACTCGATATCTAGCTCCGCACGAGAGACGATATCGGCGATGGACTCGGCCCGGTTGGGAAAAGCGGTGCTCACAAGATGCCTCTTTTAGATGCCTTTAGATGGTGCGGGCACCATCGCTAGCCTGCACGTGGTAGCAGTCGGGCTTGTTACCAAATTTCTCCACATAGGCAGCGGTGAGGTGATCGATCAGAGCTTGGGCGGCATGGTCTTCTACCAGATTCACGGTCGAGCCACCAAAGCCACCACCAGTCATACGAGAGGCGACGTGGCCATTCTCTGCACCAAAGTCGTAGCCAGCCTCCACCAGGACATCGAGCTCGGGACAGGAGACCTCGTAGTCGTCGCGTAGCGAGGCATGGCCCTCGTGCATGAGACGGCTGAGTGCCTCTCGGTCGCCATTCTGTAGGCTGGTCACAAATTGTCCGACACGAGCGATCTCGGTCACGGCATGGCGAGAGCGGCGGTAGAGTCGATCGCCGAGTTCGTCTTTTTTCGCTTCGACCTGATCCATGTCGACCTGGACCCACTCAGGCTGGCCGAGTATCTCGAGAGCGGCTTCGCAGTCGGCGCGGCGTTTGGCGTATTCGCCATCGGCTAGGGAGTGGCTGACACCGGTGCGTGCTAGGACGATGGACATACCCTCTGGGATCGATATCGCCTGAGTCTCTAGCGTATCGCAGTCGATCAAGATCGCGTGCCCATCCTGCCCGGCACTGACAGCTAGCTGATCCATGATCCCGCAGGGCACGCCCGCATAGTCGTGCTCGGCTTTTTGGCAGAGGCTGGCGCGCTCGGCAGCTGAGAGTGGCTTATCGTTGTAGGCCTCGACCATCACGCCAAAGGCGGTCTCCAGAGCAGCGCTGGCACTGAGGCCGGCACCGATAGGTAGCGTGGTGGTGAGGGTACACTCAAATCCTGGGATCTCGTAGCCTAGCTGCTGGTAGCCGAATAACACTCCGATGATGTAGTTTTGCCAGAGCAGATCGGGATCATCTCGACGGCTCAGATCATTCAGATCGATCTCGCCTGTGATCTCGGGATCGCCGAGGCGGCTGATGATCTTGCCGGTGCTACTCTCGCTGGTGCAGGTCGCGTCCAGTGTGATGGCCAGATCGATAGCTGCTGGTAGCACATTGCCCCCCAGATAGTCGATGTGCTCACCGATGAGATTGGTGCGGCCGGGTGATAGGACTTGGATGTGTTTTGCAGACATAATGAAGCTTTGAAAAAAATACTCGGATTTAACCAATTGCCACCGATTTCACCTGTACCCATACGGTCTGATCGGCCTTTAGTGCCAAGGCATCGGCGGATTTCTGGGTGATTCGGGCGAAAAGTCGCTGCTCAGGCTCGCCCACGGATAGCTCGACAGAGATTTGTGGCCTCTCAGGCATCGGGTTGAGCGCTACGATGCGTCCGGAAAAGACATTCAGTATACTGCTCTGCTGAGGTCTCTCCAAAGCCAGACCGACATCGCTACCTCGGATCAGGATGCGCACAGATGCTCCGGCGGAAGAGGCAGGGCCGCTCAGATAGATCGGACCATCGCCGCCAAAGTCGACCTTGGTCAGGCCATAAGTCTCGTCGTGGGAAATAACCTCTCCCTCGATGCGGGAGATCACATCGCGATCGTCGTGAGCGGTAGAGCTGAGCCAAGTCTCTGGGAGCGTTCCTTGGGTGATGACTCTGCCGTTTTCTAATAGCACGAGGTGATCGCCGAGGCTCATCATCTCTTCCTGCGAGTGGGTCACGTAGAGGATCGGGATTTCTAGCGAGCCATTGATGCGGCGGAGCAGATCGATCAGGGCGGCTCGGCTGCCAGCATCGAGGGCAGAGAGGGGTTCATCCAGCAGCAGCAGACGAGGCTGGCTAGCTAGCGCGCGGGCGATGGCGACTCGCTGCTGCTCGCCGCCAGATAGCTGGTCGGGCATACGATCGAGCAGGTGCTCGATGCCGAGCTCGCTAGGGCTTATCTCATTTTTCGGCAGGGGAGTTCGCCGTCGCGCATAGGCGATGTTTTGGCGCACGGTCAGGTGGGGAAACAGACTGGGCTCCTGAAAGACAAAACCCACCTCGCGCTGGTGAGGTGGTAGCTGGCTCCAGTCGTGCCCAGCTACAGAGAGTCGTTCGTGGCTAGGCTTTTCCAGACCAGCGATGGAGCGTAGTAGCGTCGACTTGCCAGCGCCTGATCGACCGAAGATGACAGAGACTCCAGCGCTAGGTAGCGCCAGCTCGACATCTAGTGAAAAGTCGGCGGAGCGCTGGGTCTGGTAGTGTAGTTCGATACTCATACCAACAATTTTTTCTCTCGGCGCAGCCCATACACAGAAACCAGCAGCAAAAAAGAAAACACCAGCAGCACTGCCGATAATGCGTGGGCTCTGCCATACTCCATGGCCTCGACATGCTCGTAGATGGCCATCGATGCGACGCGGGTCTCGCCGGGGATGTTGCCACCGATCATGAGGACCACGCCAAACTCGCCGAGGGTGTGGGCTAGACCTAGCACAGCTGCGGTGAGAAAGCCGGGGCGGGCGAGGGGCACGGCGACGGTCCAAAACCGATCCCAGGGCGAGGCGCGCAGGGTGGCGGCGACCTCGAGTGGTCGACTGCCGATAGCAGCGAATGCCTGCTGCAGTGGCTGTACGACGAAGGGGAGAGAATAGATCATCGAGCCGATGACGAGGCCGGGGAAAGAAAAGGCGAGAGATCGGCCACCCGTCAGCCAACTGAAGGGGCCGTTGGCGCCCAGCGCGAGCAGTAGGTAAAAGCCGAGCACGGTAGGCGGTAGCACCAGAGGTAGAGCTACGAGTGCCTCCACGATGCCTCGCCCCCGCCAGCGCGAGCGAGCCAGCCACCAGGCGAGAGGTGTGCCCACGATGAGTAAGGCCACCACGGTGATGATGGCTAGTTTTAGGCTGATGCCTAGCGCGACTAGATCCTCTGGGCTCGGTATCATCTATTCTTTGCGCGGTAGGCGGTATCCATGCTGCTCGATGATCTGCTGCGCAAGCTCGCTTGAGAGAAAGTCGATACTAGTGCGTGTGGCTGGGGTATCGACTAGTGCGATCGCCTCCTGGGGGATGGGGGAGGTCTCTTTGAGGCTGATGGCCTGAAAATCGATATCGGCGGCGACAGCCTGAGAGAGCGCTATGATGGCGGAGTCGGCATTGCCCGAGGCATAGAATTGGTAAGCTTGGCCGACACTCTGTCCTATGACTAGTCGATCGCTGAGCTCGGGCCACATCTTCTCGGCTTTTAGCCACTGTTGGGCTGCGAATCCATACGGTGCTAGTTCGGGGTTGGCTATGGCTAGTCGCATGGCGTCAATGGGATCGACGCCGACGATAGCCAAACGGCCCCAGGCATAGGTGATACGGGTGTCGGCTATCGCTTGTCCCGAGTCGATGATGGCATCGACTCGCTTCTGATCGGCGGAAAGGAAGAGGTGAAATGGAGCGCCATGACTGATCTGGGCTGCTAGCTGGCTGCTCGATCCGACACTGATAGCCCAGTCGATCTCGGGATGTACTTTGCTAAAAGCGTGCTCTAGATCTGCTATGCAGGCGGCGAAATTGCTAGCAGTCGCGATAGATACGGTAGTGCCGGCGTCCTCGCGAGTCGCTCGACTGCATGCGGTTAGGTAGATGGCTGCTAGAGCGGCTAGTAGGTAGTGCCTTCTCATGAGAGGAGGCATTGTACCCTATTGAATGAAAATTGTACCCTATTGAATTTGCGAATACGCTATCTGAAATAGGGGAAATAGGCTTGACCAAGGGCTGATCTATCGCTGTGGTATCGCCCGCACAGCCCAAAATGAGCCCCACACAGAAATCAGAAAGACGTCTCGCCATCTTTGTCGATGGTCAGAATCTGATTTCGAATATTCGGACGCTTTTCTACAATGAAATATCGGCTGCTGAGTATCTGCCTCGGAAGGCGAAGTGGAAGTGGCTATTCCGCTCGGTGGCAAATTCGATAAAGGCGACCGACCTTGATGTTCACTGGTATACCATCGCCGATCTGGACTTCACGCCGCATATAGATTGGGGCAAAGAAGATATGGTGAAATTCCGCGATGAGGGTGAGCGCGAGCTTTGGAAAAGGCGGATGATCTGGGCCAAGTGGATCGCGGCTCGCTATCGCAAATGCAAGTGCGCCGAGGATAAGGACGGCGTGCTGCTGGATGAGCGGTTTCGCTGCTACGAGTGGCAGACGGAGATGAATCGGCGCATGGCCGAGTGGAAGAGTCTGCAGGATGCGATGGCGCGGAGTATGCCCAATTTTTTCATCCACCGGCATGGCTGGCAGCTGTGTAGTCTAGTCGATCGACAGCTAAAGAAAGAGAAGGGTGTCGATGTGGCGCTAGCCGTGGGGATGATGGAGGCGGACTACGATGTGGCACTGCTTTTTTCTAGCGATGGCGACTATGTGCCGCTAGTCGAGGCGCTGCAGAAAAAGGGCAAGAAAGTCGGCAATGTGGAGTATGAATTCCGCACTGGTAAGAAGCTGCGTGGGACCTCGCGTCGGCTCACGCAGGTGACCGATTTTACCATCGAGATCCCATTTGCCGAGATGGCAGCGTTTTTGAAGATCGAGCCGGTGGACGCCCCCAAAAAATCTCAATCTTAATCCTGCTCTTAATCTTAATCCCTGCAGAGCCAATGGCCGAGGTCAGCGAGGAGATTAAGATTATGATTAGGAGTAAGATTAAGAGTTAGTGCCTTACGGCATTAGCGGTTCCAGCCGTCGTTCCAAATGATGTGGGTGCCGCTCTTTCCGGGGACGATGATGTCTTTCCAGCCGTTTTCATCGAGATCGGCTACGCGGATCTGCAGGCCAGTGCCTGGTCCGGTGCCGGCGGGAGCGGTGGCGATCTCAGACTTTTTCCAGGTGAGGGTGTCTGGCACCAGATCGTAGTAGTGAATGGTATTGGGGTCTTCGGCACCCATGTCGCGACCGGAGTGGCCGTAGTAGCGCTTGCCGGTGATCAGTTCTGGAGCGCCGTCGTTGTCTATATCCTCCCAGGTCATGGTGTGGGCTTGGGAGAATTTCTTGTCGATCAGGTGTTGCTTCCAGTTGCGCGAGCCGTCGTCATTGGTGGTGGTCTGCTCCTCCCAGTAGAGACCGTAGTTGTGGCCATCGCCCCAGATCAGGTCATGGTCGCCATCGCCGTCGACATCTAGGATCAGGATCGGGCAACTGGCGTGGGGGAGGGTAAAGTCGTCGTAGTATTTCCACGGGCCGGAGTAGGGGCCATCTGCAGGCTGCTGGAGCCAGCCTTTCATAAAGGCGAAGTCGAGCCGGCCATCGCCATCGATATCGCCGACTCCCAGGCCGTGTCCATTCAGACCTTCTGCTACCAGATGGCTCTTCATGATCATCTGGTCATTGTCGCCTTTCTGGAGACGCCAGATCAGGGTCGGGTTCTTTTGGTTCCACTGGTTCTCCAGCCACTCGGGTGTGCCATCGCCATCGATATCGATGAGAAAGGTGGCTTCATTGTTTTTGGTGCCAGTATCGGCGAGCTGATGGACCGCCCAGCTATCGACCGCATCGTAGTCTTTGCCCGGGTTTTCGTACCAGTTCACGATGGGCGTGGTGAAGGCTCCTGCTACGATATCCAGATCGCCATCGGCATCCATATCGTAGAGATGCTCGGAGTTGTTCTGCATGTAGTCCGCGCCGAATGGCAGGATGGTACGGACTTTGCGCTGTTTCCACTCGGGGTTTTGATACCAGTATTCGCCCGAGGTGATGTCGAGCTTGCCGTCGCCATCGATATCACCTACGGCGATGCCTTCGTTGTTGTCCTGGTGTAGCTGCTGGACTCGCCAAGTCAGGGCTTTGGGTACAGGCTTTTTCTTTTTGTTATTTTGAGCGTGGCTGACTAGAGAGCCTGCCAGTAGCGTGGCGGCGCTGATGGATAGTGCGATGAGATGGCGACCTTTCATGATACTCCGAGGAGCATAGGTGAGATCGCACTTCTCGCCAATAGCCTGAAGCAGTGCGGCAGATTATTTGGCGGACTTGGCAGGAGCCTCACCAGCTAGCTCGTAAAAGGTAGCAGTCGCTTTCTTCAGTTTGGGAAAGGCGACACCTCGCTTGCTACTGGTCGTCCAGCTGCGGATCTGATAGAAGTGGTCGCGACCCTCGATGTAAGTATTCAGGTACTCTGCCTCAGCACTGTCGAATTTGCCGCTCAGCTCGCTGCGGATCGCGCTCAGGCCATTGATCTGTGTCTGTGCCAGCGGTGTGGCTTTCGAGTCATCGAGGGCTCCGGCTAGCTTTTGCTCGACGGCTGCTGCGTAGTTTCTCACGGTGAATCCATCGGCGAAATCAGACTTAGGCTGAGCGATCACCGCTAGATACTCCTGGGCAGCGACATTGCCCAGCGTCAGCGAGGCATCGGGCACTGGCAGGTCGACCATATCCCAGTCGTGGCTGGGCGAGGATAGCGCCGCCAGTCCATCCTCTGTCAGAAAGGTGCTGCCGCTGCGGTCTTCTGCCACATAGCGATCGGGCAGGTCGGCATAGAGGATGATGCCTGCAAAGACGAGCAGTGCGAGGCCTGCCATGGCTACCGAGGAGCTGATGCTGATCCAAAAGTAAGACCTAGTCTGCACCGCATGCATGGCGCCCAGGACGAAGACGATGGCCAACATCAGGAGGCCAGCCCAGCCTAGAGCCAGCATCTGGTTTTCGGGAATCAAGTTGAACATAGCTAGTAAATTTAAAATTATATTTCGGGATTTCTGATAATTTATATTATTTTTATAAAATTTCAACCGCTTGTCTCTAGTGGCTTGCGTTTCGTGGGGCAGATGCGAATGAAGCGGCATGCCATACCGAATCTGTAGGAGCTTCGAGATCGAGAGCGGCCACATGCTGAGTAAGCACCCCGACAAGTGCCAATACCCGCATGGCCACAGCCGCAGGGTGGAGTGTGTGCTGGAGGCAGAGACTCTCGACGAGCGCGAGATGGTGTGTGATTTCAAACTCGTGAAGCAGAGTATCGCCGACTATCTGGATAGCTACGATCATGCGATGTGCATGAACACCGAGGACCCTGCTTACGATGAATTTAAGGCACGGTATGGCGACCGAGTCATCGGCTTTGAGAGCGAGGATCCGACTACCGAGGTGCTGGCGCGCGAGATCTTTGCTACGCTGAGAGATCGGATGGCAGGTCTGGACAGTGGCGCAGAGGAGCGCTATCCCTTTCGCCCAGGCGAGGTCCGTGTGGTGAGTGTGCGAGTCTGGGAGACCAGTAGCTCGTGGGCTGAGTATGCGGAGTGATCTGATGGCCCTGTGGGAAAACTAGAGACGAGACAACCGAAACAAGATGGATACCGAACAAGCTGACACTTACCGCTCCAAGGTCGACTGGTGGATCGCCGTGCTGATGACAGTGGTGCCATTTATCCATATCCCTCTAGGAGTGTGGGCGATCTTTCGTGGGCACCCTGGGATCGGGGTGATGGTTATCTTTTGGGGATTGATCATGGGCGTCATCATCATCGCCCTATCGTGGCCCTGCCACTACACACTGGATAGCGAGCGCCTGACGATTCGCTCGGGCTTGATGACGGATCCGATCCGTTTCACGAATATCGACTCGATCGCCGAGTGCCAGACATGGATGCCTGGGCCCGCGCTATCGCTGGATCGGGTGCGAGTCGATCTGAAGGATGGCTCGACGCGTATCTTGTCGCCTACGAGAAAGAAAGAATTCATCGAGCGAGTGGTAGCGGCGATTCAGGAGCGCAGTGTCGATCTGGCCTGAATTTTTTTTCTCATATCAGCGACATCTGACCTAAGACAGAATGGGCTTTCACCCGTTCATATTAGTGTTAGGTTACTTGTTGTTAGCTATGAGCATAAACACCGCGCCCAGAGAGTGGGCCCTCGCACTATGTCCTGTCTTAGGCCTCGCACTGACATTCGTCGGCTGCAAGAGCCAGAATAATCCGGCTTCGGCGGCGCTTCCGCCTGCGGGTTCGGCTGCTTATCCAGAGAGCGCACCTCAGTCGCAGCCTGCGTCTACTTCACCGTCCAATGAGGATATCTTTGCGACGTACCCAAATTTCCAAAAGACTCCACCAGCCGAGCCGACCAAAAAGGCGCCTGCTGCGCCTAAGTTTAAGCCATTCGTCCTGCGCGATGGCGAGGCCCTAGTCAGTCACAAAGTGCAGCGCGGCGAGACGCTGAGCAAGATGGCGACCATGTATGGTACGACTGTGTCGCGTATCAAGTCGGCTAATGGACTGTCTAGCGACAAGATCTATGCGGGCAAGAGCTACAAGGTGCCTACCAAGCAGAAGTCACCGATCCAGGTGGCCTCCGGCCCACCAGCGCCACCCAAGCCGACTCAGACAGTGACGGCACCGAGCCCACCTGTATCGACCTATAAGCCGCCAACTTTGAGCCCGTCGCCAAGTACCTCTAGCTACAGACCGCCTACGATCAGCTCTGGTGGCTCTGGCGGAGCGCCGTCGTTTGCACCTAGGGATATCCAGTACAATGGTCCATCCATTTCTACGAATCCATCGATGCCTAGTGGCTCGACTTCGATCACGATCCCATCAGGGGGATCTACTGGGTCTACCTACACGTCTCCAGACCTAGGTTCTTTCTAGTAGTAGGGAGAGTTCACTCTTATGATTCGGGTGGGAATTATCACCGTATCGGATCGTGCGCATGCCGGTGAGTATGAGGACGATGGTGGCCCTGCAGTGCGCGCAGCCTGTGAGCAGCGTGGCTGGATCGTAGAAGCTGAAACGATCGTGCCCGATGATATCGAGCCGATTCAGAAAGCGATTCGGGCCTTTTCAGCTCAGGGCTGTGGCTTGGTGCTGACCACAGGTGGCACCGGTATCGCTCCGCGCGATGTCACTCCAGAGGCGATCCGAGGCATCATGCGTATCGAGATACCTGGGTTTGGCGAGACCATGCGCATGCGCTCACTGGCGATCACGCCCAATGCGATGATCTCGCGCTGCCTAGGTGCTCACGTCGACCAGAGTCTCGTGCTGGCTCTGCCCGGCAAGCCGACGGGAGCTGTCGAGTGTCTCGAGTTTGTCGAAGGAGCGCTCCCCCACACAGTGAAGCTTTGCCAAGGTGTGCCGACTTCTTGCTAGCGAGAAGGGCAGCCTCAAATAGGCCAGCATTTTCTGGGTGTAGAGGTGTCTCAGCCGGGTAGATCTTCTCTAAATTTTACTCCAGACATGTCTCGACCCTTGTTTTTCTCGACCTTGCTCGCTCTGGTGTGCGGGTTCCCTCTTTCTGATGCTAGCGCTGCCGACCGGCCGAATGTCCTATTCATCGCAGTCGATGATTGGAATGACTACATCGGTGCGCATGGCGATCATCACCCTGCCCAGACGCCGAATCTCGATCGACTGGCTGCCCGTGGTGTGACCTTTGCCAATGCGCACTGCAATGCTGTCTACTGTGCACCCTCTCGCACCTCGATCATGACGGGGCTACTGCCCTCTACCAGTGGCTGCTACACCGACGAGCCGCACCATGCCGCTACCAATCTGCCGGACACGAGAGACATCGCGCTGTGGTTTCGTGAGCATGGCTACCATGTCACCGGTGGTGGCAAGCTGTATCACCACATGCCTGGCTTTATCGATATGCGCGGCTGGCACGACTACTTCATCTGGGATCCTGCGCACAAGGAAAGCGGCTGGCGGCTCAACTCCTGGCATGGCCCCAATGCTCCGCTACCCGCCGAGGTGCCGAGCAGCCCGATCGCCAAATACCTGCATGAGCAGGAGCTAAAGAAGAACCCCAATCTCAACCGCGAGCGAGTGAACTCGCATATGGAGTGGGGTGCCCTGGCCAATGACGACGAGGAGAAAATGGCCGACACCATCTGCACCGAGTGGGCGGCAGATTTCCTGCGCCAGGCCAAAGCCCCTAAAGGGCAGCCATTTTTCCTAGGCTATGGGCTGTATGCTCCGCACAAGCCCAACTTTGTCCCGCAGAAATACTTCGACCTCTACCCGCTGAAGGCGCTGCCCGTGCCACGCATGGCCAAAGGCGATCTCGACGATCTGCCACCGATCATGCGTAAGCGTCAGCAGAAGCGGCGTGAAAAAATCGATCTACCACTGCGCGAGCTAAAAGCTGGCAAAAAGGCACTACAAGGCTACTTGGCAGCACTCTCCTATGCCGATGCCATGATCGGCCGGGTACTCGATGCTCTGGAGGCCAGCCCGTATGCCGAAAATACCATCATCGTACTCTGGAGTGACAATGGCTATCACCTAGGTGAGAAAGGCCACTGGGCCAAGCACACCCTCTGGGAGCGCACTTCGAATATCCCCTTTCTCTGGGCGGGTCCGGGTATCGCAGAGGGTGAGAAAGTCGATACCACCGTGAGCCTGCTGGATATCTACCCCACGCTGACTGAGCTCTGTGATCTGCCAGAGAATACTGAGGTGGAGGGACACTCTTTAGTATCCGTCCTGCAGCAGCCAGCCACTGCTAGTGATCGCACCGTGCTACAGATCAATGGCCAGAGCGTGGCAGCGATCAATAGCCAGTACCGCTACATCCGCTACGATCACGGCGAAGAGGAGCTATACGATGTGCAGGCCGACCCAGATGAATTGACCAATCTCGCAGAGTCCACTGATCACGCCGATGCCAAGGCGGCAATGGCAGAGCATTTGCCGGCAGCATTTGCCGAGCCTCTCAAAAATCCCCGTGATCTATTCCTGAAGAGGGATGGGGTGGAGTTTGAGTGGCAGGTTAAGAAGAGTAAGAAGTAATGGCCTGTCGGGCTAGTCATCCAGTTTCCAGCTCTCTGCGGAGAGTCCGCGTCGAGAGCGTATGACGCCGATGAAGGATTTCACGTTCTCCGAGATCAAGAAGACATTGGTCAGGTAGCAGAGAATAGGAAAGGCGAGCATACAGGCTACTCCGGCAATAATGCTCTCGATTCGGTGACTAAAAACACCCAAGAATCCAGGAAGTAAGCCGAGTGCCAGTAGTAGAGCCGCTACTCCAGACAATGTGCGAGCATTGTTTGAGCCTCTCAGAACGAGATAGGGAGAGAGAAGAAACAGAGGGAGCAGAAGATTCATCGGCCCCCCTTTGTAAAGACTGGCTAGCAGCGTGGTTATGATGACTTTGGGGGCGTGAGATGCGACGTTTATGAATGCTAAGATCACAGTAGCGAGCAGCGGGAAAAATACGATGATCGAGTAGAGGTAAAAGCCGCGCTTTAGCTGGCCTCTGCCTTTGAGTTGCTCGTCTGTGAGCAGCCTGCGATCCCAGAGTTGTTTGGTTGGTATTCTCATACGTGTGTGGTTTATGCTTCCGGTAAGCTAGGCGTGCAGCTCTTTAGGATGTAGCTACATCAAAACAGCTCTTTCTCAGCCGCAAGCTCCGATCGGTTGAAATCCATGAAGTCATCTGGAGCAGGTGGTATTACGCCGATTGGGCGTGAGGACTAGTGAGTCTCCACGTTTCTTGATCAGCATCTCCTCGCAGTCGACTTGCAAAGTCTTGGGGATTCGCACCGCCTGCGAATTCCCACTTTTAAACACTCGGGTCATCTTTGCCATCTATGGATGCACGATATCTGCTTACTTCCTTGTGGCAAACTATCTCGGTCCAACGACAAGCTAGGACTGGGAGGGGCGATTTGGAATCGCCCGGCAGGCTGCGCCGTCTACACCCTAGCTCTCTCCGCCTACACGTACACCATCTCCTTCCAGATCGGCACGCTAGTCTTGATCCGGCGCAGGTACTCCTGGCTGATCTCCCATCCTTCGGCACTGTGCTGCGTCTGCACGCGGATGATGATCGATGCCACGCCTGCAGCCACCTCGCCTAGGCAGTGGTGTACGCTAGCTAGGTGGTCGGGGTATTGCTCGCCTAGCTCGGCGCCGATCTTCTCTAGCTGGGGCAGGGCCATGGCCTCGTAGCAGCTGTAGCGGATCGCCGAGATCGGGCGATCGCCCTCCCAGTTGCGCACCACTCCATGGAAGCGGATGTCCGCCCCATGGACCTCCGAGGGCAGAAAGTCTGCTTCGCACTCTGCGACTGATCTGGGGCCGATAGAGGCGCTAAAATGATCACTTGCCATGGGTGCCAGTATAGCCGTTGATCCCCCCAACTTCTAAAGAACTACGAAAAAATGAGCAAGAAAAGCGACTTCGGACTAATCGGTCTGGCCGTGATGGGTCAGAACCTTGTGCTGAATGTGGAGAGCCGCGGTTTCACCGTGTCTGTCTACAACCGAACCACTCAGACGATGACAGACTTCGTCGAGGAAAATCCCGGTAAAAACCTGGTCGGCTGCGAGACTCTGGAGGAATTCGTCCAGAGCCTGGAGCGTCCCCGCAAGGTGATGATCATGGTCAAGTCGACTGCTGCTCTCGACATCAACGATCGCGATGCGGTCGATGCTGTCATCGACTCTCTCGTGCCGCTGCTAGACGAAGGCGACCTGATCATCGATGGCGGAAACACTTACTACATCCACTCCGATCGCCGTGCCAAAGATCTCGGTGAGAAAGGTATCCTATTCGTCGGCTCTGGTGTGTCAGGTGGTGAAGAGGGCGCTCTCAAAGGTCCTGCTATCATGCCAGGCGGCCCACGCGCCAGCTGGGATATCATCAAACCTGTTTTTGAGTCCATCGCGGCTAAAGTCGGCGACGAGCCCTGTGTGGCACACATCGGTGAGGGTGGCGCAGGTCACTATGTGAAGATGGTGCACAACGGTATCGAGTACGGCGACATGCAGCTGATCTGCGAGGCTTACCAGATCTTCAAAGCAGCCGGCTTCACCAATCAGGAGATGGCCGATGTCTTCGCTGACTGGAATGCAGGCGAGCTGGAGAGCTACCTGATCCAGATCAGTTCCAAGATCTTCGAGCAGATCGATCCTGAGACTGACCAGAGTGTGATCGACATCATCCTCGATCGTGCTGGCCAGAAAGGCACCGGTCGCTGGACTGTGCTCAACTCGGTGGAGAACGCCATCGTCATCTCCACTATCAACGCGGCTGTCGAAGCACGCGTGCTGTCATCGAAGAAAGAGGAGCGTGTCGCTGCCTCTAGCGAATTCGTCCAGCCAGACATCGACATCTCCGTCGATCGCGAGGAGCTCATCCAGATGGTGCATGACGCACTCTACGCATCAAAGATCATCAGCTACGCTCAGGGCATGGACCTGATCAAGACCGTCGGCGAGAAGCAGGAGTGGGGTCTGGACCTCGGCTCTATCTCCAAGATCTGGCGCGGTGGCTGCATCATCCGTGCTCGCTTCCTCAATCGCATCGCCGAGGCATACGAGCGCGATGCCGAGCTGACCAACCTGATGCTCGACCCATTCTTCAAGGACATCCTCAACCGCACTCAGAGCAGCTGGCGCAAGGTCGTCGGTCTAGCCGTGGCCAACGGTATTCCAGTGCCTGCTTTTAGCGCATCACTCGGCTACTTCGACAGCTACCGCTCCGAGCGCTTGCCAGCGAACCTGCTCCAGGCCCAGCGCGACTTCTTCGGTGCTCACACCTATGAGCGCACCGACAAGCCACGTGGCGAGATGTTCCACACCGATTGGCCAGATGTGATCGAGGACTAAGGAAATCGATTCACCTTAGGGGAGATCCCTATTTTTCTAGAAAGCCAGAAGGGTCGTTCCTTCTGGCTTTTTTTGCGCATCCGGACACGTAGCGGAAGATCTCAATCTTCCGTCCGCAGCCTATCGGCCAGTGGCTTTGGAACTCGGCATTTTTGGAAATGCCGCTACGTGCAACTACGCCCTAGTAGCGGAAGATCCCAATCTTCCGTCCGCAGCCTACCGGCCAGTGGTTTTGGAACTCGGCATTTTTGGAAATGCCGCTACGTGCATCTACGCACTCATAGTAGCGGAAGATCCCAATCTTCCGTCCGCAGCCTACCGGCCAGTGGCTTTGGAACTCGGCATTTTTAGAAATGCCGCTACGTGCACCTACGCACCCATAGTAGCGGAAGATCTCAATCTTCCGTCTGCAGCCTACCGGCTAGTGGCTTTGGAATTCGGCATTTTTAGAAATGCCGCTACGTGCATCTACGTACCCATAGTAGCGGAAGATCTCAATCTTCCGTCCGCAGCCTACCGGCCAGTAGCTCTGAAACTCAGCCTTCTTCAGAAATGCCACTTAGAAACGTTTTTTCCGCTTCTTATCGCGCTCTTATACTGAGGCTCCGAGCATTCAAAGCTTGCGCCTGCCCTCAACCACGCATCCATTTACCCCCTAAATGAACTACCACCTCATCATCAATCCCGCCGCCGCTGGAGGCAAGACTGCTGGTCGTGCTGAGGAGATTGCTAGGGCGGTCGAAAAGGTGCTGGGCGCGGGCGGTGCGACGATCACGACGCACGCGGGGCATGCGACGGAGGTGGCTCGCGAGCAGCTTTCGCGAGGCGATGTGGATACCATCATCGCTGCGGGTGGCGATGGGACGATCCACGAGGTGGTGAATGGATTTTTTGACGCTAGTGGCAGCCCGATCGTGGAGCGACCTCGGCTTGGTATCTTGCCTGCTGGATCTGGCGGCGACTTCAAGCGTAGCTTCGGGCTGACCGACTCGCTCGACGAGGCGCTGGCGCGAATGGCGGGAAATTCGCCCACGCCTATCGATCTCGGACGGCTGACAGCTCAAGGGCGGGAGCCAGAGATCTTTGCCAATATCTCCAGTGTCGGACTGAGCGCTGAGATCGGTGTAAATACCAATCGCTCGCGGCGGCTGAAACGAATCAATGCCAATCTGGCATTCAACTACAACATCGTGGCCAGTGCGCTGCGGCATAAGCCGTACCCACTGCGGATTCGCAGCTCGGAGGATCCAGAGGGGCAGGTCTGGCAGGCGAATTGTGTGGCGGTGTGCAATGGCCAGTACTTCGGCAGTGGCGTGCGTATCGCGCGCGATGCGGATACTAGTAGTGGCCAGCTCGAGATCGTGGTGGTGCACGACCACTCGGCGATTGGCTTTCTCAAAGGCGTCGACCAGCTCAAGCGTGTCGGCAGCCTACCCGAGGGGATGACTAGCTACTCTGCCAGCTGGGTAGAGATCTGCTGCGAGGAGGAACCAGAGCGCCAGGTTTTGATCGAGGCAGATGGCGAGTATGCCGGTGAGCTAACGGCTAGGTTTGAGGTGCTGCCTGGGGTGGTCGATCTGCTGTAGCACGCAAGTCTAGGTGCATGCAGTGGCATAGCCAGAGCTGAATGGCTAATGACGAGTGGGATTTTCAGACATCAGTATAACCCTTTGGCACCTATCGCGTATATCCCAGATCCAGATGTCGTTTTTTTCGTGCGATTGACGAATGGCGAGGGTAAAGCGTAAAGATAAGCAAGTAGTTCTAGCACCCCGCTGGGGTGCGGCCAGGCAGTTTGGGAATCCGGTGGCTACGCTACGCTTACCACCGGCTAACATCTGCTAGTCCCTCCGGGACTGAGTCCGCCCCGGAGGGGCGAGGAGAAGGTAGCCCGGGGTGAAACCCCGGTGTGCCCCCCCTAGAATACTAACCACCCCGGCGGGGTGGTAGAAGCGCCCCAATCGACATAAGATATTGCGATTCAATCTAGAGGTTTTATGGATTTATGTTGAGGTCTGATTTTTGAAGTGCTTCGACTCGGCGTCTGCTGGACTGAGAAGTCGAAAGGCGTAGGCAGGGCAAAGCTAGGTCTTTGGGATCACCAGGACGTCTTCGCCGTTGTAGTTGTAGAAGATCGCTTTGGTCCTAGTGGTTTCATCGGGATCTTTATCGCCATAGTAGCGCAGGATGTCCTCGAGTTTTTCCTCGGGGAAAAACAGTGGAATCGCTCCACCGAATGTGCCATCGGCCGCGGTGATCGCCTGTAGCACCACAAAGCCGTCGGGAGCTGGCCAGTTCACATCGACTACGGTCTCTAGCCGTATGTCGACCCAGCGGTTTCGGTAGCGCTGCGATTCTTTGCGGTAGTGGTCGGCGGTCTCGCGGGGGGCGTTGATCTCGATCACGGTGATGAGGGGCTTTAGCTTGAGCATGGTGGCGTCGCCGATGCCGTTGACTTTGCGGATCGATTCGATGTGTTTGAATGGGCGGCCATCGATGATGCTTTTTGCCTTGCTGGGGCCGATCTGTGGTAGTGTCTCTAGCTCGGTTTGGGTGGCTCGATTGATGTTGATGAGCTGGTGTGGGGCTACCCATTTTTTCGGTGGTGTGGCAGTGGGTGCTGTGGCGCTGGGATCGCTGGACCAGCCGCCGCGTTTGGCTTGTTTGGCTCGCGACTCAGCAGCTTTTAGGATACCTCGTAGAGCGGCGGCATCTTTGCCCTGCCAGGCTCCGGCTATTTGGAAACCATGGATGCGCACCAGGCCATTTTCTGCCAAAACCTCGGAGAGCAGGCGGCTGTCTTTCACGATGAGAGCGGCGTAGCGTTTGGACTGGCCCATAGCATCTCGCCACTGGGTGTGGACGGAGAACTTGCCACTCAGATGCCGGGCTGTGAAGTCGGCCGCCACTCGACCCAGGCTGACGACTTTCTCATTCGTGGTGCCAAAATATTTGGCCTGCTCCGAGATGCGCTCTGGAAAGATATCGGACTGCTCTGGGCAATCGACGGCATAGAGCCGAAACACAAACTCGCCCTTCGGCGTGCGGATCAGGAAGGAGTCGCCATCATTGAGGAAAGAGGGGACGAGCTCGCAGTCCTCCAGGTGCTCCCACTCTGCTGCTGCGATGGTAGCGCAGGTGGTGAGCAGTGCGATCAGGGCTATGGCGAGGCGGATATTCATGGTGCTAGATTCTCCTCTACGATGCCCTGCTGACATAGATCGATGCAAGTGTGGAATGATGCGGAAAGAGGGGCAAAACCTGCTATCATTGCGGCACTCATGTCTTCGACTCACATCTTCTTAGTCGCTGGAGAGATCAGCGGCGATAGCCACGGGGCTGCCATGCTGGCGGAGCTGCCGTCTGTGCTCGATGGGGTGCGGCTGAGCGGTCTCGGCGGGCCAAAGATGCATGCTCTAGCGCCTGATATCGAGGACTGGCTGGAGGATGCCGCAGTATTGGGCCTGTGGGAGGTGCTGAAAAATTACCGGTACTTCAAAAACAAGATGGAGGAGACGGTGGCTCGGATCCACAGCACCGAGCCAGATGGCGTGGTGCTCATCGATTATCCAGGCTTCAACCTACGTCTGGCCAAGCGACTCAGGGCCGATGGCTACACCGGCAAGCTGATCTACTACATCAGTCCGCAGGTGTGGGCGTGGAAGAAAGGGCGCATCCGCATCATGGCGGAGCTGCTCGATGTGATGATCTGTATTTTTCCTTTTGAAAAGGAGCTCTACGAGAGCAGTGGCCTGCGCACCGAGTTTTGTGGCCATCCGTTGGTCGACTCACTGGCTCCGGTGTTGGCAGAGCCGATCGAGCGAGAGGCTGGCTTGGTAGCGCTCATGCCCGGCTCACGACTGCGCGAGATCGATGCGCTCTTCCCGGCGATGCTCGAGGCGGCCCAGCTCATGCGAGCCGATCGGGCTGATCTACGCTTTATCACGTCTGCAGCGACTGATACGCTGGCCGACCGATTGCGTCAGCTAGCTGGAGAGCATGGGCTGGCTGATCAGGTCGAGGTGCTCAGTGGTGAGAGTCAGCGCATCATGCGCCGGGCGGAGGTGGGTGTCGTCGCATCTGGCACGGCCACGCTGGAGGCTGCTATCCTAGGGTTGCCGTACTGCCTCACCTACAAGGTGGCGTGGGTCACCGCCTTTGCCGCACGGCGGCTGATGAAGATCGCCTACCTAGGCATCGTCAATGTGATAGCCGATCGCGAAGTCGTCCGTGAGCTGCTACAAGAGCAGGCCACAGACGAGAGCATCGCCAGTGAGCTGCAGCGGCTGCTCAGCGATGCAGAGTATCGAGCGACACTAGAGAAAGATCTAAAGGCGGTAGCAGAGAGCCTAGGTGGTGGCGGTGCACATAGCAATGCCGCAAAGTATGTAGCCGAGGCATTGGTATAGGACGTAAGTACCTTGACGATAGGAATGATAACTGAAGAACCAGAATATGCTCTTACCATTGGGTTTCTGGACTCCGATGAAGCAATGCAATTGTTCGATACTTTGAGCCGTGAAGTGAATTGGGATACTAGCATGAAAGCTAGGAAGACAGCTTGCTATGGCGAGACCTACGATGAGTCGGGGGTAGAGTATGAGGTGCAGCCAATGATCGAAAGTTTGAGCGCACTTTGTGATAAGGTGAATCAGGCATTGTTATTTCGGCCGACAAATTGTCTGCTGAATTTTTATGAGGATGGCAAGTCGACTATGGGGTTTCACTCCGATACGATCTCGAATCTAGATGATGATACCGGTATCGTTATTATATCTTTGGGAGGTGAGCGAGAGATCACCTTCAGAAATATTGAAGACTACGATAAGCGGCACACTTATCTTCTGCCTCACGGGTCGCTATTTTACATGACCCAAGAGACTCAGAAATATTGGACGCACGCAGTAAAGAAATCACCAGTAAACGATGCCCGGATCAGTATCACTTTTCGACGGATTCTTTCTAGTAGAAAGGGGCAGGTTGTTTAATGAGTATTTTATCGACTGTACCCTATTGAATAAAAATTGTACCCTATTGAAATCTGATGGCTGAGAGTAACGGCAAAGGCATACGCATCGCGATCATCACGCTACCGTTGGGATTGTTTGTCTTGGGGCTGGCGACGATGATATATAGTCATATCCGGCCAAAGGCACCGGAGCTGGAGGATGGGTATTACAAGCACATGCAGGCGGCGAGCCTGAATCGGCGCGATATCAATCAAGAGGATCTGCAGCGATATGTAAACATCCTGACCGATGAGGTGGGGGAGCGGCATCTCGGCGAGGCTGATTCGCTCGAGCGGGCGGCGATCTGGATCGAGTCGACGCTGAAGGGACGCAACTGGGGCTACCAGCTGAGCCGACACACCTACTCGATGCCAGATGGCTCGGTAGTGCGCAATATCGTGGCCGAGCTACCGGGCGAGGGGACGAGAAAGAATAAGCGAGAGATCGTGGTGCTAGGTGCTCACTACGATACTGCCGTGGGCGATGCCGGAGCCAATGATAATGCCTCTGGCGTGGCCGCACTGCTGGCGCTGGCGCAGGACTTCGCCAGTCGACCGCAGCGGCGCACGCTGCGCTTTGTCTTTTCGGTGAATGATGCAGCGCCACACTACCAGACTGAGCATATGGGCAGCCTAGTGTATGCCAAGGCATGCGAGGCCGAAGGGCAGCAAATCGTGACGATGCTCGCAGTCGATTCGGTAGGTCAGTTGCCGATGCGCTTTTCTGCCGATGAGCTATCCCGCTACTGGGCCGATACCGCTCGTTCTGCCTATCAGCGAGGCTCGGGACTAGAGGCGGTGTCTGAGGTCGGCCCAGGAAGCTCGAGCGAGTGGGCTTACAGGCAGGTAGGCTATGCCGCTGCACTGGCCAGTGGTGGCGAGGGTAGCGATGTCGATATCAAGGCTCTGGAGAAAGTGTGCCTAGGGCTGGAGGAGATCATCAACGTGTGGACAAACCCGTGAGCCAGTCATTTCAGCCTATCTACCTAGCCGCACCGACGGCTGCGGGCAAAACGGGTGTCGCGATCGAGCTGGCTCAGCGTCTGGGCGCGGCCGAGATCGTGAATGCGGATGCCTATCAGATCTATCGGGGCATCGAGATACTGGCCGCCACGCCTACCGAGGAGGAGCGTGCCGGGGTGCCACACCATCTGTTTGGCCATTTGTCTCTGGAGGCGAGCTGCGATGCAGCGGCCTTTGCCAAGCTGGCGAGGGCGACGATCGCAGAGGTCGCTACTAGAGCGGTGCCGATCGTAGTCGGCGGGAGTGGGCTGTATCTGAAAGCTATCACCCACGGTCTGGGGCCGACTCCTCCGGGCGATGCGACGCTGCGTGCTGAGCTAGAGCTGAAAAGCCTGGACGAGCTAGTGGAGCAGTATCGCCAGCTCGATCCAGAAGGTGCAGCTGCCACGAATCTGAAGAATCGCCGCTATGTGACGCGCAACCTCGAGATCTGTCTACTCACAGGCCAGCCAGCCTCGGAGCTGAAAAGCCAGTGGCAGAATGATGCGCCCGACTTCACAGGGATTTACCTCGACCGCCCGCGCGAGGAGATCTATGCCCGTATCAATCAACGCACCCACCAGATGTGGGCAGCTGGAGTGGTCGAGCAGATCGCCGCGATCGACTGCCAGCCCTCTGCCACTGCCGCCAAGGCCATAGGCCTCGCCGAGGTACAGGCGGTGATCGCAGGGGAAATAGCGGAGGAAGAGGCGATTGCGGCCATTCAGCAGACCACGCGACGCTTTGCCAAACGCCAGGAGACATGGTTCAAGAGGGAGCCACAGTACCGGCGGATCTCCTGTGTAGCGGATGATATAGCCGCTAGTATCGTGGATCGAATTCTTGAGATATTCCCAGTTGCCGATCTGCGGTCTTTTACCGAAAATCACCCATGCCAGAAATCACGACCGAAGACGACCTGACTCGCATCTCGCTGACGCTGAAAAACGACCGCTACGATGTGCTCGTGGGCAGTGGACTGATCTCTCAGACCGGTGATCGAGTCGCCGACCGCTTTGGGCGGCAGTGCGCACTGGTCAGCGATACCAATGTCTGGCCACTGTATGGCGAAAAGGTGAAGCGCTCTCTGGAGGCGGCTGGTATCAAGGTGGTGCCGATCGAGGTGCCAGCTGGTGAGGCCTCGAAAAACATGGATGAGGTGGCCCGTATCTGTGGTGAGATGCTGCAAGCTGGTCTGGACCGAAAGTCCTTTCTAGTCGCCCTCGGTGGTGGCGTGATCGGCGATCTGGCGGGCTTTGCAGCGGCGATCTTTCAGCGTGGTATCCCGTGTGTGCAGATCCCGACTACGATCGTCAGCCAAGTGGATAGCTCGGTGGGCGGTAAGACTGGGGTGAACACCGCCGAGGGCAAAAACCTGCTAGGCGCTTTTCACCAGCCGCAGCTGGTGCTGGCAGATGTCGATACCCTCGAGTCTCTACCAGCTAGAGAGTTCAATGAAGGCTGTGCCGAGATCATCAAACACGGTGCCATCCGCGACCGTGAGATGCTGGAGCTGATGCTAGTCCCCTACGAGGCCAATGAGGATCTGGTGAGCTTGGTCGCTAATAATGTGGCGATCAAAGCAGCTGTGGTCGAGGAGGACGAGCGCGAGACCACAGGCACCCGCGCGCTGCTGAACTTTGGCCACACCATCGGCCACGGTATCGAGGCGGCGGGAGGCTACGGACACTTTCTGCATGGCGAGGCGATCGCTCTGGGCCTGATCGCTGCCACTCGCCTGTCGGTGGAGAAATGCGGCTTCGACGAGGGGGATGCGACCGGTATTTTCAACTGTATCAATGCCTGGGATTTGCCGACTCGCCTGCAGAACGACATCTCGACCGACTCGATCCTGCAGGCGATGATGCGCGACAAGAAGTTTGAGGACGGACAGATCCGATTCGTCCTACTGCGTTCTATTGGAGATGCTTACGTCTCCGACGAGGTCGATCTGCACGATATCACCCGGGCGATCGAGGCGCTCAGGGAGTGAGGCAGATAGCATACCATTCAGTTACTCGGAGCGAGTGCACTTTTGGGATATCCTCTACTCGCCAGCAGATTCATCATCTCACGCATCGCAGGGGTCACTGATTTGTTTTTTCTCCTGAGTATACCTAGAGGGCGTAGCATTTTGTGTCCCTCCAGCGGGATCTGCACGAGCACTCCAGTCTCGACTTCTTTTTTGATGCTTTGGCTGGGCACGATGGCGATAGCTCCTTCGATTTCCACGCCCCGTTTCACCGTCTCGATATTATCAAATTCGACGACCTCTTTTACTTTGATGCCAGCCTCTAGCATCATCGCATCGATAGCCTGTCGGGTAGGGAGGTCTGGCTCGAATGAGATAAAGCGCTCGCCATCGAGTTGCTCGAGCGTCATCGATGTGCGGTTGGCTAGGTGATGCTGGGGTGGGCAGATCACGACGAGCCGATCGCTCCATGCTGGGTCGATCTCTATGCCTTTACGAGTTTTCGGGTAGGCGACTAGGCCTAGGTCGGCTTTGTTTTCCAGCACATCTGAGTAGACCTGATTGGCCTTTCGGTAGGAGATGTCCAACTCCACCTGGGGAAAGGCGGTGCGAAATCGCTCGATGAATGGCGGCAGATCGTGAAAGCCAATACTGTAGACCGTCGCGACAGTGAGCGAGCCGGTTACCGAGTTTTGCATGGCATCGAGAGTGCCTTGGATGCTTTCGTAGATTTTCAGGATCTCACGACCAGCCTGCAGAAACACCTCGCCCTCTGGCGTGACGGCGAAGTTCTTTCGTCCTCGCTCGACCAGGGTGACACCGTATTTTTCCTCCACAGCCTTCACTTGCTGGCTGACAGCGCTCTGTGTCATTTGATTGCGCTCAGCCGCCTCGGAGAAACTGGCGGTCTCGACGAGGTCGGCTAATATTTGAAAGGTCTCAATCTGCATGAGTCGGGTGGTGAAAATATGGGTTTCAGTTTATGCCGAAACCGGAGGCCGTTCTTTAACTGGTGCGTTGGGGATGAAGTCGAATGGTTTGTAATTTCTCAAATCCTCGAGCTCTTGCTCCAAGATCTTCATTTCTTCTGCGTGTCGTATCCCTTCTGGAGTTCTTTCGAATTCTTTTTTGAAAAGGCGAAATTTGCCGGTGAATAGGGTTTCCTGCTCTCCTAGCCAGTTTAAAAATGGAAGAAACGGATCGTACCTCTCAGAAACAGAGACAATGGTCAAGGTGCCCACCGTTGTTGAGTCGCAGCGTAGAGCACCAAAGTAAAGCAGACTCACCCCAGTGGTGCTGATGAGGCAGAAGAATGCGATGGCTAGGATGAGCTTCTTCATGGGCTAGTTTTTCATTGCTGCGATATCACGGAAAAGCGCCATTAATGAACGGCTGTGCGTTCATGGTAAGTGCCTAACTTACCCAAGTCCAACCCTAGCGCTACCCGCTTCGCCATGAACACACGCACTCTGATTACCCTGCAACTCACTCTCCTCATGTCCGGTCTGGCTCACAGTCAGGAGTGGACACGATTTCGGGGACCCAACGGCCAAGGAAAAGGTGAGCTGAAAGGCATCCCGACCGAGATCACTACGGCGGACTACGACTGGATCACCAAGCTAGATGGCTATGGCCACTCCTCGCCAGTGCTGTGGGGCGGGCAGATCTATCTGACCACCACCAATCAGCCCGATACCGGCGGCACCGAGCGAGCTGTCTGCTGCTACCACGCCGATACGGGGGATCTGGTGTGGCGCTGGACAGATGCTGTGGAGAGCAATCATCTGCACAAGTTCAACAACTTCGCCACATCGACACCGGTAACTGATGCCGATGGCGTCTACCTAGTCTGGGCGTCGGGGGCGAGTACGCAGGCTATCGGGCTATCGCACCAGGGCGAGCTACTCTGGCGCGAGTCATGGGACGGATTCACCTCAGACCACGGGCATGGCACTTCTCCTGTCCTGGTAGATGGCGTGCTGGCTTTTCACACCGATGCCAAGGAGCATCGCAAAAGCTATGTGGTGGCGGTGAATCCCGCAGATGGTGAGGTACTGTGGAATCTCGAGCGGGTCACTCCCGAAGATCACAAGAAACACCTGACCGACTACAATACACCGGTCACAGTGGGAGCCGCAGGAGCGATGACCCTGGTGGCGCTGCAGGCCAATGATGGCTGGAAAGGGCTGGATCCCAAGACCGGAGATGTGAAGTGGGCGGCCCCAGGGAACTACCAGTGGCGCACGGTGGGCTCTGTGGCCACTGATGGCACTTATCTTTTCTCCAGCTTTGGCTCTGGTGGCGGGGGCAAGACAGCTACCACGCTGAAGCTGAACTCCGGCAAAGCCGAAGTGGCCTATCATCTCTCGATGAAAGATGGCCTGGGTTACGTGCCGTCGCCGATCATTCACGATGGCCACCTCTACCTGCTAGGAGATGGCGGGGTATTCACCTGCAGACGTCTGGATACCGGCGAGGAGGTATTCCGCGAGCGTATCGGTGGCAATTTCTTTAGCTCGCCGATCTTGGCAGACGGTAAATTCATTTGTGGCAGTCGCGATGGGGAGCTGGTCATGCTAGAGGCCGGCACCAGCTTTAAGATCCTTGGTCGTAGCCGTCTGGATGGTGGTCTCTATGCGACTCCAGCCGTGGCTAATGGCTGTCTTTATCTTCGCACCGAGACGCATTTGAAGAGCATTTGTGGGCAATAGATCTGGTGAGAAGTACAGAGCCGTAGGGCTCGACCGAAAATAGCCGGTGGTGAAACCACTGTAGAATGAGCCGGAAAATTTCCCAGCTCCGAGAGGGACGACAGAAGCGTCTCTTGGCCAAATGTCACGGACTGTACCCTATTGAGTGGAAATTGTACCCTATTGAATCGGGCGCAGGCAGCCGATTCTTGCGATTCGCGTGATCGGTTTTGGGATGACAGACTGGAGCATCTCGCTAGGCTGACCTTAGCTATGAGACATCTTCTTTTCTGCTTCGCCTTATTTTTCGCCATCCTATCCATGGGCCACTCAGCTGATCGGCCCAATGTTGTGTTCGTCCTGACAGATGATCAGCGTGCCGATGCCCTCAGCTGTATGGGGCATCCCCACCTGAAGACTCCGCACATCGACCGTCTGGCAGAGGAGGGTGCTTTGTTTAAAAACCACTTTTGCACCACATCGCTCTGCTCGCCCAGCCGTGCTTCGATCCTCGGTGGTCTCTATGCGCACGCCCACGGGGTGGTGAATAACTTCACCGATTACCCGCGCGACCTGCCCACCTTCCCGCGCACGCTACAGGCCGAGGGTTATGCCACAGCTTACATCGGCAAGTGGCACATGGGGGAGAAGGACGATAGCAAGCGCCCAGGCTATGATCACTTCGTGACTCATCGTGGTCAGGGGAAATACTTTGATACCGAGTTTCGCGAGAACGATGGCGAGCGAAAAGTCGTGCCCGGCTATTACACCACAGTGGTCACCGATATGGCGATCGATTGGATGAAGTCGATCGATGAGCAAGAGGGCGACCAGCCGTTCATGCTATTCCTAGGGCATAAGGCACCACACAGCTTCTACTTTCCTGAGGAGAAGTATCAGGGTGCTTTTGATCACGCACGTTTTCCATACCCCGAGTCGGCTTTTGAGCTGAAGGACAATCCGGTATGGATCACTCAGCGTCTCAAGACCTGGCATGGTATCTATGGTCCACTTTTCGATTGGCGGAAGGAGTTTCCCGATACTTCAGCCAAAGCGATGCTCGATTTCGAGAACATGGTGCGCAACTACCTGGGCACTATCCTATCGGTGGATGATTCCGTAGGTCGACTGTATGAGTACCTAGAGCAGACTGGTGAGCTGGATAATACCCTGTTCATCTTCACCAGTGACAATGGTCTGCTCGAGGGCGAGCATGGCATGGTGGATAAGCGCACCGCACACGAGGGCTCGATCCGCATTCCGCTGGTAGCTCGCTATCCTAAACTAATCGAGGCTGGTAAGGTGGTCGAAGCTCAGACACTGACTCTCGATTTTGCCGCATCTATCCTCGAGATATGCGATGCCCCTGAGCTGCCCAAGACCCAGGGCAAGTCGTGGAAAAAGCTAGTGTCCGAGGGCGATAGCGACTGGCGCACCAGCTGGTACTACGAGTACAATTACGAAGTGCAGTTTCCCTACACACCGAATGTCCGCGCTCTACGCACCGATGAGTGGAAATACATGCGCTACCCACATGGCGACGGCTCGCCAGATAAGCACATGGCCGAGCTCTACAATCTGAAGGCCGATCCGATGGAGCGTAACAACCTGATCAATGATCCTAAGTATGCCGATACGGTGAAAGGACTGCATGCTGAACTCGATCGAGTGATCGCCGAGGCACATGACGGCAAGCCAGACCAGATGCCCATGGATGAGGGGATCAAAGGGGAGCTGCCGGAGGAGAGCATTCGCTAGGCCGACTGGTCGGAGTTGAGGGGGAGGTGCTTTGGGGAACAGGGGTTTCTAGCACCCCGCTGGGGTGCATGCCTACTACAGAGTTATCCGGTGGCTGCGCTATGCTTACCACCGGCTAATTGCTTTGAGTCCTTCTGGGACTGATAACGCCCCAGAGGGGCTAAAAGATGGTAGCTCGGGGTGTAACCCCGGATTGATAACTACTACAACCCATCCTGGAGGGGGGGAGAAACGCCCATTTCTCTTGTCGATCTTAATTTTGTTTCGTCTCAAGTCTCAAGTTTATTCCATGGGGCAGCACGGGACCATGGGTTTTGAGATGACAGAGTGCGGCATTTCGCTAGGCTGAAGCTTGTTTTATTGTTTTTTGTGAAATGAGCGAGATCACTACTAGCCCCTCGCAAAGCTTGGTGGAGGCAGAGGCACCTACCTACTGGGCCTTCATATCCTACAGCCATCTGGACAATGCCGAGCAAGGTCGCCGCTGGGCGAACTGGCTGCATCAGGCTCTGGAGCAGTATGATATACCGACCGACCTGGAGGGGGCGACGACTAGGTCGGGCGATACGATCCCGAGCCAGTTGTATCCAGTGTTTCGAGATGAGGCAGAGTTATCCGCATCTTCTGATCTCACTGAGCAGCTCCGCGAAGCGCTGCGGGAGTCACGCCATCTGGTGGTGATCTGTTCCCCTCACGCGCTCAAGTCTCGGCACGTGGCTAATGAGATCACTTACTTCAAAAGTCTCGGTCGCGCGGATAGGATTCACGCCATCATCATCGATGGTAGCCCGAATGCTACCGATAGTGATGACCCCGATGAATGGTCTGATGAGTGTTTTCCGCCACCGTTGAGGTACCGAGTGGACGAGCACGGGACACTGACCAGTGAGCCGCAGGAGCCATTTGCGGCGGATCTCAGGACGCATGCGACATTCAGCGATGGCTCGCAGGGGTGGACTACGGCTGAGGCGTATCGTGATTTTTTAAAGCGTAACCACCGCGACCTATCTTCCGGGAGAATCAATGAGGCGGCTGACCAATACCGTCAGACTCTGGATACGGGATTACTAAAAGTGATCTCAGGGATACTAGAGGTGCCGCTCCGAGATCTGACGGAGCGGGATAAGGCTTACCAACTGGAAAAGAGCCGAAAGCGTGAGCGTATCGTGGCGCTGGTAGCAGGGTTTATGACTCTACTGTTCCTGCTGGCCGTGGTGGCAGGTGGTTTCGCTATCAAAAAGCAGATGGAGGCTAGAGTCGCGGAGGGTAAAGCACTACTCAACCAAGCGACAGGCCATCTGAATCAATCCGAATACCCGCAGACCCAGATGGCAGCGGCGAGAGCGTTAGGCTTTGATCAGTTTAGTGGCGGCGATACACGTCGGCCATTTTGGAAGTTTTGGGCCGATGGTGACTACCCGAATTCTTTGATACCTAATAATAACAAGGGAGCTCCTCTGGTGAAGCGACTCGACCAGATCGCTTCGGGTAAGGCGAGTGCTAGTTTGGCGCCTCTGCCAGTTTGGTGCTCTGAGCCGATCCCGATGCCAGAGAATCACAAAGAAAACCCATCCTGGGGTGTGGTATTCAGTCCAGATTACCAATGGGTGGCCAGCGCCGACGAAGATGGACGTGTGCGGATCTACTCTTGGACGGATGATGAGCATTCCCCTGCTTTTCTACCGAACCCGGGGCGAGACCATTGGGCCGCGCGTGATCTGGATTTGAGTAAGGATGGCGACTGGCTCGCGGTGATGTATCAAAAGCCTCGAGAGGGAGTCGATTTTGTAGGGATATGGCAAGTGGATCGAAGTGAAACAGGCAATCCAAAATTTGAGCTGTATCACACCTTTGACTACCCACGTGGCCGAAAGCTAGCCTGGTCTCCCGATGCCACGCGGCTGGTAGTCGTGGGAGGAGCTATGTATAGCGATGGAAAGATCGCCGTCTGGTCGCGTGAGGGGAAGCCTGAATATCCCGATATCGAGCGGTTCATCCCCGGGCAGTGGCAGTGGGATGTGGCTTGGTCACCTTCGGGTGATACGATCACTACCGTAGGGCATAAGGAGGCGCTACTACTGGAGACCACCTATCTCGAGCAGATCGGTCTGCCGCTGCACCGCCTAGCAGGGGACTCGGCATTTACCTCCGTGGCATATAGCGAGCACGGGCATCTGATCGCCGCTGGCACGACCAATAGGCAACTTTATATATGGCGGCGGGAAGCCACGGGATATGAGTTGGTGGTCAATCAGCTGGCCCACACCTATCCCATCCAGGACACTGCCTTCAGCCCAGGAGGAAAGACGCTGCTGACGGCTACCGACGATGGCACTGTCAAAATCTGGGACACTACTAATCTACCTGTGGTTAAGCTGTCCGCTACTTTGTTAGCCGACTCCTCCAAGCTGGAGGACAAGTTTCCCAGTATCCGAGCGATCACCACTAGTCCCGATGGCGACTTTGTGCTCACTGGTTTATTCGATGCTTCGCTACGCATGTGGTCCCTCGGGCGGCAGGAGGTGATCACTGAGGCTGGAGAGGGTAATGTGGAAAGCCTATCGCTAGCGAGAGAGCGGCGACTATTGGCTAGTGCCAGGGAGTTTGCTACGGAAGTCGGAGGCTATGCCGCTAGACTGAAAGTGACGGATTTGGTAAATGAGCGCACCCTATGGGAGACCGAGCTAGAGCTGCCAAAGCGCTCGGGTTTCGCGCTACGGCTGAATACGCATTTTATTCAGGAGGAGTCGCGGTTGCTGGTTTTTTGCAGGCCATTGGATGCATCTAGCGATTGTTTGTTTCTGTATGATGCGCTGACTGGAGAGTTACTCGATGCGACTCGTCCTGATGGCGACATGGGTATCGCTCGGTCAGCCGCATTTTCGATGTCTGGTGCTCGTATCGTATGGGCAGATGCTGGAGCTCAGATGTATGCGGCCTGGTGGGATCCGGCTAGTGATAAGTTACCTAAGCCCGATTCTTTTTCGGCTATCGAGGACTGTGTGGAAGGTCTCGATAAGAGCATCCAGGTGTGGGACCTGAAGGTGTCGCCTGATGGGCGAAAGGCCGTGATGGTAGGTAGGCATAAGGTAGGTTATGATCTATTTTCCTACGTACATATCGCCGACCTGGAAAAAGGGAGAACGACCGTGCACACTGAGGTCGGTAGAAATGCGGCAATGTGTGCCGACTTTTCTCCTGATGGTCGGCGCGTGGCAGTGGGGACTTACGATAAGCGGTTAATCTACATACTCGATACCAAGAATGGTGAGCGAGTAGGCGATCCACTGAGGGGGCATGAATTCGGTGTGACGACAGTGAAGTACAGCCCGGATGGCAAGGAGCTGGCATCTGGCTCGCTCAAGCAGATTCGGCTGTGGGATAGCACTACGCACGGAGCGATTTCTGTATTTGATGCGCATGAAAAAATGATTCAGGCGATCGAGTGGGACCCGACAGTGGCAGACGATGTGCCGCCCTTATTGATATCGGGTGCGGAAGATCAAACCATGAAGGTGTGGACTCTGCCCAATAGTAGGCCGGATCTGCGTGCTTATGATCGTGGTAAAAAAGAGGGGGCAGCGCCGTGGCTCGTATTCAATGACAAGAGAGGTATCCTCGAGTGGAATACCGATGACGACCCGCACTCTGGCTGGATCAATCTGGCTAGCCACTCGACTATCGGGCGTCTGTTGGACGATCCAGGTTCTCCTCGGACCAATTGGGGCCTGTATCGAGATAGTGCGGCGTCGGAGAACTGGGATAGCGCGGCGAGCTTGCACGCTAACTTAACGCCGGACCAGGCACAGCGAAATAGTCCTGTGGTGTCTCAGGCGGCTCGTGCCACGATAGAGGAGCTACGCCTACTGAATGCGTTGCCCAATCCGCCTAGTGCCTATATCAGTCGCCAGGCAGGGCGGCTCCGGCGGCTGTTGCCAGAGGGTTCGCCCATTCGGCAGGAGCTAGAGGAGTTTTAGTCTGCTGGATGAAAGCGGTAGTGGCCGAGGATTTTCCATTGTTTGATACCTGTGGACTGGATGGGCCCCGCACCGATGTTGTGAACAAAGGTATCGTCACCAACGACGATGCCGATGTGCGTCAGCCCTCGCCCATTGAGATCCCAGGCGATGACATCTCCTGGCTGAAAATCGGGTTCATCAGTGGTTTTTGCGACTTCGGCACCTTTTCGCTTTAGGTAGCGCTGCAGGTTTGGCACTCGACGGTGGTCGATGTTTTTGTCAGGTCGAGAGAGACCCCACTTCTTGGGGTAGGAGTGGAAGTTCGCTTTCATATCCTCATGCACGAGTTTTTGTAAATCGATACCTAGGGCTCGATAGCTGCGAATGACGACGTCGGAGCACACCCCCGTATCAGCAGGCACATCACCGCCTGGGTAATCGATCACCACATAGGCAGGGTCGTAGCGAACCTCATGGGTGGTGCGATGCAGAGCTGCATCGACTAGCTTTTCAGCAAAGGGCTTATCCGTATCGGCTAGGCCAAGGCTGATCGTAAACGCGAAGAAGAGTGTAGGCAGGATCCATTTCATGACTCCTCTGTAACGATGCGCTAGGCTCTAGATTTAGACTAGATTCGAGGCGTTTCTCGGTGAGAATCGAGTGACCATCGCTCTTTCTTCGGGCGTGGTTCTGGTATCTGGCCCTGTCGGTAGATGTTCACTAGTATCCCGATAGCGGCCATAGAGATCAGTAGCGATGAGCCGCCGTAGCTGATAAATGGTAGAGGTAGACCGGTATTGGGGAGAACGGAAGTAGTCACCCCGATATTGAAAAAGGCCTGAACCGTGAGGATGCTGCAGATACCTGTCGCTACCAATACGCCAAATCGATCCGGTGCCCGGTAGGCGATCAGTACGCTGGCAAATACGATACTGGCAAAAGCGATGATGACGCCCAAAGTCCCGATCAGGCCGAGTTCTTCGCCGATCATGGGAAAGATGAAGTCGGTGTGGGCAAAGGGCATGTAGAGCATCTTCAGTCGTCCTTCGCCGATGCCTCTGCCTGCGACATCGCCGGAGCCTAGCGCCATCAGAGAGATCCACTGCTGAAAGCCCGCACCTAGTCGGTGCTGCTCGGGATCGACGAATGCCGCCAATCGCTCGACGCGGTCTGGGGCGTAGCTCATCATCGCTATAAAGCCTGCGGCACCGGCTGCGACCAGCCCGGCCAGATACGCCCAGTGTACACCTGCGACATAGAGGACGATCAGGGTCGATAGAGTCAGCACGGCGGTGGTACCGATATCTACTTCAAATAGTACTAGGGCAATGATCACACCAGCTAGAGAAAGTGGGGCTAAGAAGCCTTTAAATAGATGGCGTCCACTGTCGGGAAATTTTGAATACCAATAGCCCAGTAGGAAGATGACGGATAGCTTCGCTATCTCAGAGGGTTGGATCTGGAGCGGGCCGATGTCGATCCAGCGTCGCTCACCATTGATGAGAAGGCCGATGCCAGGTACGTAGCAAAGACAGAGTAGACCAGCAGACACCGCTAGGATCAGCCAGACCCATTTCTGCCAGACGCGGTAGTCAATCATCGCGACAGCGATACAGACGACGATTCCGAGAGCGAACCAGACGATCTGCTTTTTAGCTTCGCGATAGATATCTGCTTCATTGGCATGAGCACTAAAGACGCTAGTGCTCATCAGCATGACGATGCCGAGTATAGTGAGGGAGAATGCCCCGAATAATAGGAACGTTACACTTCTTTGGCTCAACCTAGCAGGTAGGGTTGTCGATTAGCGACCCGGAATGTTGATCAGCTTGCCGGACTGAAGAGCTTCGGGGTGGCTGATACCGTTTTCTTTTAAAAGTTCCTGGTGGGTGATACCAAACTTTTGCGCTATCGACCAAGCAGTGTCGCCTTTCTGCACTTGGTAGACCACTCCCTGGGCCAATGGCGAAGGTGATACGACATCGACCAAAGCAGACTCGTTATTTTCATCGCTGAAAGCAATCGGGTGGCTAGGTAGAGAATCATACTCAGCAGGAGCGCTAGGTGTCACCTCAGCGGCATTAGGTAGGATCAAATTCATACCTACGAAAATCTGGTCTGGCTCTGTGATACCATTCTCATTTCGTAGAGCATCTACACTGATACCCATTTTGTGAGCGATCTCAGAAAGCGTGTCGCCAGCGATGACGGTGTAGATGCGATTGGTATTACCGGTAGATACGGTAGGTAGTTCGACATTACCGTTGGACTCGAGGCGGCCAGCGAGTTCCTTTTGCAGGATGTCGGTGGACTCCAGCTGAGTCGTCCCCTGCGCAAGTGCTTCACCCGGCTCAGCCACGCGGTTGAGCATTTTGAAAGAAAGAATACCTCCAACAGCGATGATGTGGAGGATCAGGATGACTGAAAAGACTTTAGTCAGTCGTAGATCGGGGGTCTCGAGATACCACTCTGTCTCATCAGACTCGTCTGGATCGACATTCAGATACAACTTTTCGAGCTTGTTGATCTTGCGGTTAGGATTTTTTCTACTCATGGCCTGTTGCTCTGAATATTATAGCTGGAGCAACGTATATCATTTAACTAAACTTAGCTACTAGTTTAATAAAATATTCTCCTCTTTCTTCATACCCTGAAAACATATCAAAACTGGAAGTCCCAGGTGAGAAAAGTATCACTTCTGTATTGCCTTTTTTCGCGAAAGCAGCAGCGACTGCATCGTCGAGGGAGTCTGCGATATGACAGGGGATGATAGGCTGCCAGATTTCGGCGATCTCATGGCGGATCTCACCGATACAAATCGCAGTGGAGACTGTGTCAGGTAGCAAATCGTTGAGCTCGCTGAAATCCAATCCTTTGTTCTTGCCGCCTACGATCAATGTCACAGCGGCGTCTTGACCACGGAGGGCACTTTCTAGAGCATGCAGATTGGTTGCTTTCGAGTCGTTCACAAACAGGACGCCATCTTTCTCGCCGACGACTTCGCAGCGGTGTGCTGGAGGGCGGTAGCTGTTGATCGCTTCAGTTAGAGCTGGGCCAGGGGCGACTCCGGCACGGGTGACGGCGGCGACTGCTGCCATCACGTTTTCCGCATTGTGCTTGCCGTTTAGCTTGGTCTGAGAGTAGTCGATAGGAGGCGTATCTCCGGGTGAGAGGATTTGTTTGTCCTGGTAGCGGTAGTCGGAAGTGGCGGAAAACGCGCTAAAAGTAATGCGGTGGCCCGCTGCAGGGATGCCGTCGGATTCTTCTGCCTTCACGATGGTGGTGTCTGCTTCCGTGTGATTGGTGAAAATTCGTAGCTTTGCTTGGCGATAATCTTCTAGAGCTTCATAGCGATCCATGTGGTCGGGGGCAAAGTTCATCCACAGCGCGACCTGTGGGTGAAAGGTATCGATCGTTTCCAGCTGAAAGGACGACACCTCTAGCACCACCCAGTCCCACTGCTCGCCGTAGTAGACCACATCGGAGTAGGCATAGCCATAGTTGCCAGCGGCGATTGCCTTTTTGCCGCAGGCATTCAGGAGGTGGGTGGTTAGCTCGGTGGTGGTGGTTTTGCCATTGGTCCCAGTGATGGCGATGACAGGGATGTCGCTTAGACGCCAGGCTAGCTCGATCTCGCCGATCAGTTCATCGCTCACCTCGGCGAGGGCCACCGCTAGAGGCCAGCTAGCATCGATGCCCGGGCTGATCACGCAGATGTCATACCGGCACTGTGGTGCGAGGGCTGCCTCGCCAGTGATCAGCTCGATACCCTCGTCGGCAAAGCGTTGGATGGCCTTCTCCAGCTTCTCAGTCGGCCCGCTATCGTAGCCCGTCACAGTAGCGCCTTTAGCCTTAGCCAGCCGTGCGGCGCAAAATCCGCTGGTTCCGCCGCCGAGCACGGCCACTGTTTTACCCTCTAGGTTCATCATCGTGGGGAGCATAGACGCCACTGGATAGAAAGGCAAAAGCGCCATATTTTTTTCGTTAGATTGGTTGTTTTAGGGCGGTTTCTTATTGGTTATGGATCGAGATTCGGGAGAGTTTGTGGGATTGATCACTGGCGCGCAGACAGCTGTGCTCGCCTACATCATCTCGTTGGGTTTTGAGCACGCTCGAGCGAAAGATATTTTGCAGGAGACCAATATCACGATGTGGAAAAAGGCAGATACCTTCGAGGATGGCTCAAATTTTCAGGCTTGGGCCTGTCGTATCGCCTACTACCATGTGCTCAATCACCGTCGCCGAGCCTATCGCGAGCAGCTGGTGTTCGATGATGATCTTTTCGACTATCTGGCCGAGCGCCAGGAGCAGCGGGCCGCCTCTGTCGATGTGCGCGAGTCAGCTCTGCAGAGCTGCCTAGGTAAGCTTTCGGACGAGCATCGGGCACTGATCACTGAGAGGTATCAGCCTGGTGCTAGTGTGCAGGCGATGGCCGACGTCGCAGGCAAGACGGAGGCCGCTATCTCGCAGGCTTTGTTTCGCATCCGAGGGACTCTGCAGGCGTGTATTTCTCGTCAGATGACACAGGAGGAGGCAGTATGAGTGAGCGGCAGACAATCAGCGAAGAAGTCGTCCGACTGACCTGGGCTTTGCTCGATGGGCTAGCCTCTGACGAAGAGCGGCAGAGACTCGGGGAGCTCTTGCAGGGCGATCCAGAAGCCTGCGAACTGTACTTGGACTTAGTCGAGCAGCACACTGCTACAGCTAGGCAGATCGAGGGAAATACCTTGATCGATCTCGGTGGGGAAGGCGTTTTGCCTTTCTCCGAGGTACCGCAGGCTCGGCCTCGCGGTATGGACTGGGGGCTGCTAGCGGCTGCTCTGGTAGCGCTCTTGTGCGTGGCGGGTATCGTGGTGCTATCTCGCTACGATGATGCCGCAGAGATAGCGATGGCTCAGGGTGGTGTCGCTGTCGTCAGTCAGGTAGTCGATACAGATGGGAGCTATACGGTAGGCGATGTACTGCAGCCTGGTAGCTTTCAGCTCGACGAGGGATTTGCGCAGTTGGAGTTCTTTTGTGGAGCGACAGTGGTGGTAGAGGGGCCGGCGGAGCTGGATATCGAGTCCATGTGGCTGGCCACTTGTCATAGGGGAAAGCTGAGGATCTCCGTGCCAGAGCCAGCGCAGGGCTTTTCCATAGAGACTTCGGGCTATCGGGCGGTAGATCTCGGCACCGAGTTTGCCCTATCGGTAGATGAGAGAGGGGCTAGCGAGATCCTCGTGCTGGATGGCGAGGTGCGTATCGATGAGCTTTCTGGCGAGGCGCTACAGACTCTCACGGGAGGGGATGGGCTACGACTGGAGCATGGTTCTGGTGAGTTTCAGGAACCCAATGCGGGGGGCGGTGACTTCATCGGGCACGAGGTGCTGCAGACTATGGTCTCGCGGCACTTTCGAGACGACTATCGAGTCTGGCGTAGCCATCGGGATCAGCTCAGAGAGCACCCAGATTTGGTGCAGTATTTTGACTTCGAGTTTGAAGATCGCTGGCAGAGGAATTTGCCCAACGTCGCCGACTCGGGCGCTGTAGGAGCCATCATCGGTGCGCAGTGGACCAGTGGCCGGTGGCCGCGCAAAGGGGCGCTTGAGTTTAGCCGTATCACCGACCGTGTCCGGCTCGCGATCCCTGGTGAGTACGATCAGATGACTTTGGTCGCATCGATCAATGTGCGAAGTTTTGATCGTTGGCTTAGCTCTCTTATTCTTACCGATGGCTGGGACGAGGGAGAGGTGCACTGGCAGATCAGCGATCTTGGTGAGGTTATTGCTGGTGTACGCGGACCGCCATCTAGCAATACCTTTTCACCAGCCGAGATCAGTAATGCTGATCTAGGCAAATGGCTGCAGGTAGCGACGACGATCGATCGGATCAAACAAGAGACTTGTCACTACTTGGACGGGCGCTTGATCGTCAGGCAGTCGATTCCAGCGGTGCCGAAGTTGAGGTTTGGTCACTGCGAGATAGGCAATTGGCAGGATCAGGGCAATGGTCACCCGATCCGCAGCTTTAATGGCAAGATCGATGAGTTTATGATTTTTAGTCGAGTTTTGTCACAAGATGAAATCAGTGATCTGATTATTCAGTAGAGAGTTTTTTATGAGAGTGTTTTTTCTCGTTATATGTATCGGTTGTTGGTGTACAGCAGCATTAGGAGCCCCTATCTCCTTTCAGCGGGATGTGCGTCCTATCCTTTCGGATAAGTGCTTCAAGTGCCACGGCCCAGATTCGGCCAACCAAAAGTCAGATTTTCGCATCGATAGCTTCGAGGAGGCGACCAAGGAGCACGAGTATTACACAGGTATAGTCCCCGGTGATCTAGAGGCTAGTGAGGTACACTACCATATCCATACCGATGATCCGGTCGATATGATGCCGCCACCCGAGGCCAAGATGCCGCTGACGGCTGAGGAAAAAGCGATCATCAGTCAGTGGATAGAGGAAGGCGCTAACTATGAGAAACTCTGGTCCCTCGTCGATCTACCGGCAGAGGTAGCCGTGCCAGAGGTCGCTACAGACGGTGAGTTGCCGATCGCGAAATCGACTAATCCGATCGACAGGTTTGTCTATCAAAAGATCGATCAGAAAGGCCTGCAGGCCTCAGCTGAGGTCAGTAAAGAAAAGTGGCTCCGTCGAGTTACTTTCGATCTGACTGGGCTCCCGCCGACTCTCGCCGAGTTGGATGCTTTCTTGGCAGACCAGTCACCACAGGCCTATGAGGTAGTGGTCGATCGCTTGCTGAGCTCTGTGGCCTATGCCGAGCGCATGACGGTGGAGTGGCTCGATGTGGCGCGCTACTCCGATACCTATGGCTACCAGGTCGATCGCAATCGCTACGTCTACCCATGGCGAAACTGGGTAGTTCGCGCCTTTCAGGAGAATAAGCCTTACGACCAATTCATAACCGAGCAGATCGCCGGTGATCTGTTACCCAATGCAACCAGCAGTCAGATTCAGGCGACTACCTTCAATCGATTGCACTCGCAGAAGGTAGAGGGCGGTAGTGTCGAGGAGGAGTTTCGCATCGAGTATGTAGCCGATCGAGTGCATACCGTGGGTACGGCTTTCCTAGGACTCACCATGGAGTGTACTCGCTGTCATGATCACAAGTACGATCCACTGACGGCTCGTGATTACTATGCACTATCGGCGTTCTTTGCGAATATCGATGAGTCAGGTCTATACTCCTATTTCACCTCGTCGGTGCCGACCCCGACTCTGGAGCTGCCGTCGCCCGATCAGGAGAAGCGACTGAAGCACTCGGCTAGTCGGATCTCTAGTCTGGAGAACCAGCTCGCCGCAGCACTAGCCGCCAGCACCCATCAAGCCGATGTGAAGGCTCTGGCCGCTGCGAATACTGGTATGAAAGTTCACCTGAGCTTCGAAGCGTATCAGGGCCATAAACTCGCCAATTCGGCAGATGACAAGAATGCGGCCAACGGCAATGGCGCCAACAAGATCGTGCCGGGTAAAGTCGGTAATGCTTTGCAACTAACGGGCGACCACGCAGTGAACCTACCCAAAGGAGTCGGCAATTTCACCCGCGACCAGCCCTTTTCCTATGCGCTGTGGCTAAACATGCCAGACACTCTCGAGCGAGGAGTCGTGGTGCGCCGATCAAAAGCTTGGACCGATGCCGCCAGCCGTGGCTACGAACTACTGATCGAGGAGGGTAAGTTGAGCGCTGCATTAATCCACTTTTGGCCAGGCAATGCCATACGTGTGAAGACTAAAGAGCCCCTCACGGCAGGACAGTGGTATCACGTAGCGGTGACCTACGATGGCTCCAGTCGAGCTGCAGGCTTGAGACTATACCTAGATGGACAGCTGCTCGCTGCTGAGATTAATCGGGATAATCTATCCCGAGAGATCATAGGTGGGGGAGATGACTTCGTCGGTCTTGGACAGCGGATGCGCGATAAAGGATTCAAAAACGGTCTGGTCGATGAGTTCCGTGTCTATGACCGAGAGCTATCAGGTTACGAGGTCTCGCTGCTAAATGATCCGGCTGCAGAGCCGAGCGATACATTGGCCAAACTCTATGTTGCTCATGACGATCCTGTCGTGAAGGATTTGAAAGCTAGGCTCAAGACAGCTAGAGAGGATCGCAGTGCGATCCAAAAGAAAGTCCAAGAGATCATGGTGATGCGCGAAAAGCCCGGTGAACCTCGCGAAGTACATGTGCTCAACCGTGGTCTATATAGCGACCGTGGCGAAGTGGTGCAGCCAGATGTGCCAGCGGCGCTACCGCCTTTGCAGGTCGAAGGCAGGGCCGATCGTCTCGATCTGGCGAAGTGGCTGACCATGGATAGCCATCCGCTCACCGCTCGAGTCACGGTGAATCGTTACTGGCAGATGATGTTTGGCACTGGCTTGGTTTCTACCTCCGAAGATTTCGGTAGTCAGGGTAAACTACCGACACACCCCGAGCTACTCGATTGGTTAGCCAGAGACTTCATTGCTCACGGCTGGGATTTGCATCATTTGCTGAAACAAATGGCGCTGTCGGCGACCTACCGTCAGCGGGCAGAGATTTCGTCGGATCACCGAGAGCGCGATCCAGAGAATCAGTTTCTCGCACGCTCGCCTACCTATAAACTACCTGCCGAAATGATTCGCGATAATGCGCTGGCGATATCGGGGCTCATGGTGAATTCACTCGGTAGTAACTACGTGCATCCCTACGATCTCTCGCAGTCGTTCAAGCCTAGTGGCCCGTCTGGTGGCGATGGTGTCCATCGGCGTAGTCTCTACACCTTCTGGAAGCGCACCGGCCCATCACCGCTCATGATGACGCTCGATTCCTCTAAAAAAGACGTCTGCCGAGTGAAACGCGAGGAGACGGCGTCGCCGTTGCAGAGTCTAGTGCTGCTGAATTCACCACAGTTTATCGAGGCGGCACGGGTGACTGCCGAAGCGCTGCTGGAGAAACACGGGGCTGATGATGCCAAGATAGTCGAAGACAGCTTTCGCATGCTCACTTCTCGCCAGCCCGATGCGCGCGAGCAGCAGATCCTGCTAGCTCTAGTGAAAGAGCAGATCGATGAGTTTTCCCAGGACCCCAAACTAGCCGAAGAATATTTCAAAACCGGCACCACAGCGCCCAAATCGGTAGAAGAACCAGCCCGTCTCGCAGCTACGACCGTGCTTGTTTCTTCGCTGATGAATTTCGACGAATCCTTTACCAAGCGATAGCTATGAATAACGATACTTTTTCCAAATGCACTGGTTTTGACTCCCCTGTTGGAGTGAGTCGACGCGAGTCTTTACAGCGATTTGGCGGCGGGCTAGGGTCGGTAGCTCTGGCCAGTTTGATGAGTCAGGAATCCAAGGGCGCGATCACCGAGCGAGTCGGCCCAGAAAAGGTCATACATCACCCGCCAAAGGCCAAGCGAGTGATTTACCTATTCCAGTCCGGCGGCCCAAGTCAGATCGATCTATACGATCACAAACCACGTCTACTGGCTGAGGCCGGGCAGGAGCTGCCGGATTCGATCCGCAAAGGTCAGCGCCTGACTGGTATGTCTGGCAATCAGGCGAGCTTACCGTTAGTCGGTTCGCCCTTCGCCTTCCAGCAGTATGGCGATAGTGGCGCTTGGATGAGTGAGCTGCTACCTCACACCGCTAAGGTGGCGGACGATCTTACTTTTGTGAAGTCGATGTATACCGAGGCGATCAATCATGGTCCCGGAGTCACTTTCATGCAGACCGGTTCGCAGTTTCCCGGTAGACCGAGTATGGGTTCGTGGCTTAGCTATGGGCTGGGTTCGGGTAATGAGAATCTGCCCAATTTCGTGGTGTTAGTCACCAAAGGGAAAGGCGGCCAGCCGCTGGTATCTCGTCTTTGGGGCAGTGGCTTTCTGCCTGGTAAGCACGCTGGGGTTCGATTTCGTGCCGACAAAGATGCGGTGCTGTATTTGAATAGTCCGAATGGTATCAATAGCAGCAGTCGTCGCAAGATGCTCGATCGACTCAATGAGCTCCATGAGTACCAGCTAGAGAAAACTGGCGACCTCGAGCTAGAGACGCGCATCGCACAGTACGAGATGGCCTATCGTATGCAGTCGTCGATACCAGAGGTCACAGCGACTCAGGATGAGCCGGAATCGACTTTCAAGCTATATGGTGAGGATGCGAGGACTCCCGGCACTTTCGCGGCAAATTGCCTACAAGCGCGTCGTCTAGCTGAGCAGGGGGTGCAGTTCATCCAGCTATATCACCCAGGCTGGGATCAGCACGGCGGTCTGCCAGGTGGTATCAAAAAGCAAACCCAAGAAACCGACCAAGCTAGTGCAGCCCTCATCACCGATCTCAAGCAGCGCGGTATGCTAGAGGACACCTTAGTCATCTGGGGCGGTGAATTCGGCCGCACCAACTACTGCCAAGGCGGCTTCAACCCGAAAAACTTCGGCCGCGATCACCACCCTCGTTGCTTCACCATGTGGATGGCAGGCGGCGGGATGAAGCCCGGCGTCTCCTACGGCGAGACCGACGAGTACAGCTACAATGTAGCCAAAGACGGCGTCCACATCCACGACTTCCACGCTACCGTCCTCCACCTACTCGGCATCGATCACGAGCAGCTCACCTACAAATACCAAGGCCGATACTTCCGCCTGACAGATGTCCACGGTCATGTGGTAAAAGACATTTTAGCGTGATTCAATAGGGTACAGTTTTGACTGAATAGGGTACAATCATTTAGGCGAATGCGGCGGCATTTCGTCTGAAAACGGGGACAGTCGAATGAATGTTACAATCCAGCTCACGTTCATAGGTCGCCTGGCTCCATTTTCCTGACTTCGACCAAAGATACACCGTCAGTCAAAGATTGAAGGTCTGAACACTCGAAAGGCTTTGTTATGGGAAGCGCCTAGTGCGGACCCGCATGCTAGGTTCTGTGGTAGGGACAGGGTAGAGACCGGTCCCTGCCCGATTAGGCTTTTGGGAGGATTAGCCGCCGATCCTGCTGAATGTAATGGTCTGGCCTCCTGAGTTAGAGCCTTTCAAAACATTATGGTTATCTTGATCGATCCTAAGCCTATCCCAGTGGTTTGCATAGGAGATACGAATGTAGGAACCCTTGATCGTATATAGGTGCGTTGAGCCATCCGACGCTATAAGGTGTGTGTCGGTCACTACGCAATCGCCAGACCATCCGGACTCTTTTACATTAACTTTCCATTTCCCGACAAAAGAAAATCCAGCAACACCGTCCTGTAACGCTTCTAATTCCTTTTTGACTTGCGTTGCCATTTCCAGATTACCAGATCGAGTGTAGTGATCTTGGAGTGCATTTAGTTCTGATATATACTTATCATCAATTGGCTTGCGAGCGCGCTCTACCGCGCGCTGCCAGGACTTCCTTAGTATAGACAGTTTAGTATCTTTCAGTGTGTCTTGGGTATATGCCATTGTGGAGAATCCGAGTAGAATGCAGATTGTTAATCTATTTATCATAACTTGATTTTTCTGAGCCTAACGTTTGAGCTGAGGCAGCTTGCGGGAGATCTTGTCTTGGTTACAAAGATATAGTTCCTCGGTTCCTGACGGTGTCAACTAAGAGGGGGCACGAGGTTGTCCTGCGTCGTAGTGTTAGTCTTTTGGCTTCCGTAGGATGTAGTGGATTAGCATCCTTGATAGCTGGACCAGTCAAATCAAATCGCAGATCTCCTTATTGAAGTCCTGTAACTTAAATTCAGCAACTCGCCCTCGATCTTTCTCATAAATTTCGATCCAAGTGGAAGTGTCAAAAATGAGTTCTCTGTCTCCTTTTGAAAAATGAGAAGGCGTGAGCTCCGTCCAGTTTTCTTTTGTGAGCAGTTTTCTCGCTTTGTCGTATAGTTCGCTCATTTCTCAGGATAACATGAAAGGCCTGTCAGCCCGTGTGGGCCGAGGTCAGAAGAGTGACGCTAAACGCGGCGGTGTCAACATCGAACGGGAGACTGTGCAAACGGGGACAGGCGAAAAGTTAATAAACTGCGGCACGCAGTTGAGAAGGCGAAGTTCCACAGTTCGCCTGTCCCCATTTGCATGTCCCCATTTGCACTCAGCAATTCTAAGCCTAGTAATGATGCCCCTATGATTGTGTTCACCAGCTATGCTGGTATCGGGTTGGTTGGTGATAGTTGTTTGCGCTCATTTTTTTGTATACGGACTGGGGCTGTGGGAGGGGTGGCTATGGTGGTCGGGCGTTTTTTTAAAAGCTCTCTCAATACAAGGAGTTTTGAGCATCGAGTGTGGCTCGCGGGATAGTACTGGGTGCCGGGTTGGCTCTAGGTTTGCGGAGGACTGTGTTTTTGGATTGGTGTGAATGTCGGGCTAGATCTACATACCCATACTCCACACATATGGCCCCGTGCGTATGATCAGTCTTCCTTTGCTAGGGACGATAGCAGCGCGGTTTTTGGCATTGGGATCCTGCCCGAGGATGGTGGAGTGGAGTAGCTCGAATTCTTCATCGGCTTTCACCACAAAGATTTCACCAGTGTGACTGATCATATAGATCTTGCCATCGGCTCCGGTAGGGGAGGCTTCGATTTTGGAGCGGCTGGGTATGGGCGCCCGCCAGGTGGTCGCGCCTAGGTAGGGATTGACTCTGGATAAGATTTTTTGTCTGCCGTTTAAAAAGTAGAATGAGTCCTCGTAGGACAGGGGGGTGGTGATGTCGCAAGACAGTTCTGGGAGCTGCGATTTCCAGGCGGTTTTGTTGATTTTGATAGTGCCAAAGGCTCCGGCTTTGAAGGCGTAGGTGTCGCCTTCCTTGGGTGCACAGATGACGATGCGCTCGCTGCCGTAGACGGGGGAGGAGACGGTGCGTAGATCGGGCTGGCGGTCGAGATTCCAGGTGCCCCAGTGCCATAGCTGCTGGCCTGAGCTCGGGGTGTGACTCGATAGCCGATCGCCTCCCGAGATGAGTACCTCACTGCGGCCGCGGAATGTTATAGGTATCGGAGAAGAGTAGGCATCGCGAGCGGCGCCTACGGCTTTGGTAGCGCGTGTATGCTGCCAAAGCTCTTCGCCGGTGCTGGGATCTAGTGCTACGAGCAGGGCTCGAGCGGAGTGGAGGATCTGTATGATGACTCGCCCCTCTGTCAGCACTGGGCTGCTGGAGTAATTCCACCGTAGGCCAAATTTGCCGTAGTCTTTTTGCAGATCTCGGCGCCAGAGTTCTTTACCCGCTGCGTCAATGGCTACGATATCTCCGGTGCCAGTGACAAAGATGATGCGCTCGCCGTCGGTGGCAGGCGAGGGGCCGCTGAGATCGGAGCGGCGATTGGGCGATGTGGCATCGCAGATGGGATGGGTCCACTCGATTTGTCCGGTCCAGAAGTTCAGCTTGATGGCATCGACTCCAGGGGGCTCGGGGCGGGTCGCGGTCAGGTAGATGGCGTCGTCCCACAAGGCAGGGGTGGAGCTGCCGGGACCGGACAGCTCTGTCTTCCATTTCACGTAGGCGTCTTTGGATATGTGAGTGGGTAGATTGGTAGCGGGGCTGGAGCCGTCGTGATTGGGGCCTCGAAAGCTAGGCCAGTTGTCTGCCGCGACTGAGTGTGCTAGCAGGAGGCATAGGCTGATGAGCAGAGATGTTCGGCTGGGTGTCACTGCTGTCAGTATTGGTTTTTTAGACAGGATTAACAGGATTTACATGATTTTTTTCTCATCCTGTCGATCTTGTCGACCCTGCGATCGACATCATGACTCTAGCCTCACAGCCATCACCCGACACCACTGCCTGGCGCATCTGGCACGATGCTCGTGCGGGGCTGTGGATCGATCACTTCGATGGGCGCTGGATGGTGCAGACGCAGGGTGACACGCTGCCTAGGCGGGTGCTGTCGATGGCAGAGGAGGCTGGGGCACTCTCGGTCTACTGGCGTCCGCGCGATGCTCAGGCCTCGACTGAGCCGACACTGGAGTGGGGCGAGGCTATTGCGGAGCCTTTTTCGGTGGAGGAGAATGGGGCGCGCTATTGCATCGACTTCAGCGCGGGTTACTCGCCGGGGATCTTTCTCGATCAGCGGCAGAATCGGTTGCGGGTGAAGGAAAGCGCCAAGCCAGGAGACCGTGTATTGAATGCCTTCGCTTACACAGGGGCATTTTCGGTGGCTGCTGCGCTGGCAGGGGCTGAGACCTCGACACTCGACCTCTCGCGCACCTATCTCGATTGGACGTGGGAAAACTTCGCCTTAAATGGCCTGAATCGCGATGATCATCACGGCTGTCGGGGGGATGCTTTTCAGTGGTTGGCCACATTTGGTAGGCAGGGCAGAGAGTTCGATGGGGTGATCCTCGATCCGCCGACCTTCTCGCGGCACAAGAAAAAGACCTTTCGCACCGATCGTGACTACGCCGAGCTAGCTGAGCTGGCAGCTCGGGTGGTGACACCTGGTGGCTGGCTGCTGTGCTGTGCCAATACCCACCGCATGGGCATGGCTGACTATCGACAGCAGGTCGTAGCTGGTGTACAGAGTGCTGGCAGGCGGGTGGAGAGCATCGATAGTCTGCCGATGCCGCCGGAGTATCGTGGCGACGATTATTTGAAATCGCTGTGGCTTGTCGTTAGGTAGGCGCGCGTATCTTTTACCCATACATACTTTTAGAAAAATCTCATGCGTACCATTCGTTACACTCAAGAGGACTACAGCTCGGCCATAGCGGAGCTGGATCGGCGCTCGGCTCCACCTGCTGGTGTCGAGGCTATCGTGACCGATGTGATAGCCAATGTGCGCGAGCATGGCGATCAGGCGATCCTCGAGCTGTCGAAGAAATTCGATGGAGCAGACTTTGCCGATGGAGCCGCGCTACGTGTGACTGACGAGGAGCTGGCTGCAGCAGTAGATGCTGTCGACGATGCCACCAAGGCTGCCATCGCTGCCTCGCGCGAGAATGTGACCGACTTTGCCGAGAAGAGCCTGCGCCAGGACTGGACCTCTACCAATGCGCAGGGCGCTATCGTAGGGGAGCGATTCTTGCCATTCGAGCGGGTCGGTATTTACGTGCCAGGAGGCTCTGCGCCGTTGGTTTCCACATCGAATATGACAGTCTGTCTGGCCAAGGCCGCTGGCTGTCCTGAGATCGTGGTGATGACACCTCCGGGCCCAGATGGCACGGTGAATCCCGCTCTGCTCTATGCGCTACAGGAGGCTGGAGCCACAGAGATCTACAAGATCGGTGGTGCTCAGGCCGTGGCCGCTATGTCGCTGGGCACAGAGACGATTCAGCCGGTGCTGAAGGTCTATGGACCGGGGAATTCCTTTGTCGTCGAGGCCAAGCGCCAGCTCTTTGGTGTGGTAGCTGTGGATCTGCTGCCTGGCCCGAGCGAGGTGGTGGTGCTCAGTGATAAGACGGGTAATCCCGCCTACATCGCTGCCGATCTGTTGGCTCAGGCCGAGCACGGTGGTGATAGTGGTATGGGCTTTATCACCGACTCTGAGGAGCTCCTAGAGGCGGTGAAGACTCAGATCGAGGAGCAGGCCCAGACGCTCAGTCGTCAGGCTCAGCTTGAGAAGAGCCTGCGCGATGGGGCTTGGCTGATCCTAGTCGAGTCCATGGATGATGGCATCGATCTGGTCAATGCCTACGCTCCCGAGCACCTCTCGCTAGTCGCTGAGGATGAGGACGCTATCATGGATCGTGTCCGCACGGCGGGAGCGATCTTTGTCGGCGACTACGCCCCTGTAGCAGTAGGAGACTTTCTGGCTGGGCCTAGCCACGAACTGCCAACAGGCGGTGCTGGCAAGTCCTTTCCAGGTCTGACAGTCGATCAATTTCAGCGCCGCACCAGTATTGTGCGTATGGATCAGGACTCGATCGCCAAGTCAGCTCCGATCGTCGATATCTTCGCCAAAGTCGAGGGTCTCGATGCTCACGGCAGATCTGCGACGATCCGAGTGGAGCAGCCGTAGGTCTGCTTTGTGCAGAGACTGCGGGAAAGAAAGGGTTGATCACAGAGTTGATGTCGGATATCTTGTCGGACTATGACTCAGTTTACCGCGAGAGATCTCGATAGGCAGTGTGCCTCTGTCCTGAAGGCCTGCGATGAGGAGGGGGAAGTAAAGATCACCCATCGTGATGGGCGTAGCTATCGGCTGGTGAAGGAGGATCCGGAGGCAAAGAAGCCGATCAAGGTTCCCGATTTTGCAGCGCGTAAGAAGGCAATGGGGTTTACTGAACCGATTGGCAAAAAGGATAGTGATGCAATTGATCGACTGATTGCAGGTGAATATCCAGATAAGTCGAAATGATCCCCTATGCTGATGCCAATTTCTTCACTCGGCTCTACTTTGAGCTGCATGGGCATGAAGATTCGGAAAGGCTCGTTTCGAACTTACAGGGCCATCTACTTCCGATCACTTGGCTTCACGAAATTGAGATTCGAAATGCACTGGAATTGAGTGTGTTTCACTTTGCGAATTCCGGGCAGACTCCTAGAATCACCCGCGAAATGGCCATGGTTGCTCAGGCTCAGTTCACGGAGGATGTGCACAGTGAAGCTTTCTGCTGCCGCAAGACCTTAAAAATCGGCGATGTAGCCAGCGAAGTGAATGAGTTAACACTTCGCTACACCGCCAACAAAGGCTACCGCACCTACGATCTGATCCATGTCGCACAAGCCAAGCTGCTCGGGTGCGATACGTTTTGGTCCTTTGACAGGAAGGCGAATCAGTTGGCGGCGGCAGAGGGACTAGAAGTGGTATCTGGGTAAAAGATACCCAGGATAACCAACAGCGGATGAGAGGAATGGGAATAATGCGAGATATAGAAAAGCTCTACCCACACTTTATTCCCTTAAATCGGACAGCCCTAACTAACTAGCCTTCTAGCTTAGCCAGCAGGTCATCCGCCTCCACGGTCTCACCTACCTTCACCAAGACGTCTGCCACGGTGCCATCGGCTCCGGCCGATACTGTCGTGAGCATTTTCATGGCCTCTAGGGTCACGATTGGGTCGCCTTCTTTCACTTCGTCGCCTTTGGCTGCATTCACCTCGGTGACCATGCCTGGGATCGGTGCACAGGCTTGGAGCGGATCGCTGGAGTCGCCTTTCACGCGAGTCACGGCATCTTTCGGTGCCATGGCCTTGTCGGAGACGACGGCCTCGCGGGGCATACCATTTAGTTCGAAGAAGATGGAGCGGTTGCCATCGGCGTCGGCTTCGCTGATACCGATCAGCTTCACAAAGAGGATCTTACCAGGCGAAATTTCTACGGAGATCTCCTCGCCGACATTCAGCCCGTAAAAGAACGCAGTGGTCGGTAGGCTGGTGAGGCGATCGTACTGAGTCAGGAATGCCTCGAAGTCGGCATAGACCTGTGGGTACATCAGGTGACTGTAGAGATCGTTGTCGCTGGCATCGCGGCCTAGCTTCTCGGAGAGTTCCTTGCGAGTCTCCTCAAGGTCGCATGGCTCAGCCAGCTCGCCTGGGCGCTTGGTGGTAGGCTTCTTGTCGCCGAGCACCACTTTCTGGATATCCTTTGGCCAGCCGCCGTCGGGCTGTCCGAGACCACCCCAGAGCATGTCGACGACAGACTCGGGGAAGTCGAGAGAACCCGGCTTCATCTTGAGCACCTGCTCGGTGGTGAGATTCTGTGTGACGAGGAACATACACAGATCGCCGACCACCTTGGAGCTAGGCGTGACCTTGATGATGTCGCCAAAGAGTTGGTTCACATCGGCGTAGGTCTGTGCGATCTCGCGCCAGCGATGACCTAGCCCCATAGCATTGGCCTGCTCCTTGAGATTGGTGAACTGGCCACCTGGCATCTCGTGGTCGTAGACCTCGGCAGTGCCCGAGCGTGGGCTAGTATTGAATGGACGGTAAAACTCCAGCACGTGCTCCCAGTAGTCGGAGAATTCATTGAGCGAATCCAGATCGAGACCGGTATCGCGCTCGTGACCACCGAGGGCAGCTACTACGGAGTTCAGGTTTGGCTGCGAGGTGGAGCCAGACATCGATGCCAGCGCCAGGTCGGCGATATCGACACCTGCCTCAGCAGCAGAAATAACGGATGAGGCATTGATGCCCGAGGTATCGTGCGTGTGGAAGTGAATCGGCAGACCGACCTCTTGCTTGAGCGCAGTGACCAGCTTCTTCGCTGCGAATGGCAGACACAGACCAGCCATGTCTTTGATACACAGGATATGGGCACCCATCTTCTCCAGCTCTTTGGCCTTGTCGATGTAGTACTGTAGCGAGTACTTGTCGCGCTCGGGATCGTCGATATTGCCGGTGTAGCAGATCACGCCTTCGCAGACGGCCTTGCCATGCTCGCGGGCGGCCTCCATGGCTACCTTCATATTCGGCAGGTAGTTGAGCGAGTCAAAGATACGGAAGATATCCATACCCGCATCGGCCGAGTGCTTCACGAAACCAGCCACGACATTGTCGGGATAGTTCGAGTAACCGACGGCATTGGAGCCGCGGAAAAGCATCTGAAAACAGATATTCGGCACCTTCTCGCGCAGCTGCGCTAGGCGCTCCCAGGGGCACTCTTTGAGGAAGCGCATGGAGGTATCGAATGTCGCGCCACCCCACATCTCTAGCGAGAATAGCTCTGGCGTACGCTGAGCCACGGCAGGAGCGATATTGAGCATATCGATGGTCCGCATGCGAGTGGCGATGAGCGACTGGTGCGCATCGCGCATGGTGGTATCGGTGATGAGCAGGCGCTTCTCGTTCTTGATCCACTCGGCGAATTTCTCTGGCCCCTCGCGCAGCAGCACATCGCGCGACCCCTCGGCGAGAGTTGCCTTGGGATCGATCTCTGGCAGGCGCGCTGGCGGGATCGCCTCGGGTGGGTGATAGCCTTTGGCGGTGTCGTTGCCGTTCACCGTCATGTCGCTCAGGTAGTTGAGCAGCTTGGTCGCGCGGTCGCGGCGTGGGGCAAACTCGAAGAGCGATGGCTTCTCATCGATCAGGCGAGTGGTCGCATCGCCACTGATAAACTCATCGTCGTGGATGAGATTCTCGATGAATGGGATGTTTGTCTTCACCCCACGGATGCGGAACTCGCGCAGCGCACGGTTCATCCGCTTCAGCGCGATGTCGAACTTCGGCCCGTAGGCGGTCAGCTTGACCAGCATCGAGTCGTAGAAAGGTGTGATCACCGAGCCTGCATCGCCAGCACCGGCATCGAGACGGATACCAAAGCCCGCTGCGGAGCGGTAGTTGGTGATACGACCGTAGTCGGGAGCAAAGCCATTGGCTGGATCCTCGGTAGTGATACGGGCCTGTACGGCAAAGCCATTGCACTTGATCTCGTCCTGAGCCGGGATGTCGATCTCCTCATCGTGCAGCTTATGTCCTTGAGCCACGAGGATCTGCGAGCGGACCAAGTCGATACCAGTGACCACCTCGGTCACGGTGTGCTCCACCTGGATACGTGGGTTCATCTCGATGAAGAACCACTCTTTGGAATCCATGTCATAGAGGAACTCTACGGTTCCAGCATTGTCGTAGCCGACGGTCTTAGAAATCTGCACCGCACCCTCGCACAGGTCTTTGCGGATCGACTCCTCGAGATTCGGAGCCGGAGCGATCTCCACCACTTTCTGGTGACGACGCTGCACCGAGCAATCGCGCTCCCAGAGGTGGACGATGTTGCCATGGCGATCGCCCATGATCTGCACCTCGATGTGCTTGGCGCGCTTGATGAAGCGCTCTAGGAAAACTTCGGGATTACCAAAGGCATTCTCAGCCTCATTCTGCGCGTCGCGCAGGGCTGCCTCTAGGTCTTCTTCCTTGTCGACCACACGCATACCACGGCCACCACCGCCGTGGGCCGCCTTTACGATCATGGGGAAACCGATCTCTTTAGCGATCTTCAGCGCCTCCTTGGGATCGGATACAGCACCCTCGGTTCCAGGTAGGGTCGGCACATTGGCCTTCTTCGCTAGCGCACGAGCCGAGACCTTGTCGCCCATGGAGTTGAGCACCTTGGTGTCTGGACCGATAAACTCAATACCCGCATCGCGACAAGCCTGGGCGAAGACTGCGTTTTCCGACAAGAATCCGTAACCCGGGTGCACCATGTCGACGCCCTTGTCTTTAGCGATAGCCACGATGCCCTCGATGTCTAGGTATGCTCCGACGGGGCCTTTCTCTTTGCGCAGCAGGTAGGCTTCGTCCGCTTTGAAGCGGTGGCGAGAGAATCGATCTTCCTCGGCGTAGATGGCTACGGTGCGCAGGCCGAGTTCGTTGGCCGCACGAAAGACGCGGATCGCGATCTCCCCGCGGTTGACGACCATGAGTTTCTTGGGCTTTTCAGAGCTGGCGGACATAGTGCCAGAAGTATAATCAAGCTGGCTTCAGGGAAAAGCCGAATTTCTTGAATATCAGGGGATGCGTGCCCAAATTTGCATAGCCCCCTGCTGAATTCGATACAAAATGCTAAACTTGTAGTGAGAGGCTGGTCACAGCGAGGTCGAAAGCTTCAGCGAAAGGCTGGAGGACATCGAATTCCTCCGTGTCTGGGAACGCATTTGCCGATGCGGATATGAGGACTAGCTGAAGCGCATTCATCGCCTGCTGGCTGGTGTAGCTTTTCTCTTGAGCTTCTTTGATAGCTCGATCGATCAGTTCTCCCGCCATAGATGATACCTTGCGAGAGGCACCGGCTTTCTGCAGAGCCTGAAAGAATGAACTGCCATCCATATGAGGGCAGAGGCACTCATTGAGCGCTACCACCTGAGCTTCGTCTAGTTTGCCCCGAGCGATCGCTGCTGCGGTGCCGAGGTAGAAAAGTACCGTGCCTTGTTCGGTGGAGGGTTGTTCGAAGCACATGCCATAGCGAGCGTCGATAGCGGCATCGATGGTGTCAGAGATCTCAGCCTGATGGCGCTCTAGTTCTTCTTGGGATACTGGCTCTCCATAGCTATTGAGCATGTCGAGAGAGGCGTATTTTTGGAGCAGATCGATGCGTAGCCCTAGCAGCGGCTGGCTGGCGCCAGAGTCGGCACTACCGAGAAAGTCCAGCAGGGAAGCGATCCGAGCTTCGTCGAGGACGCCTGTGTTCGTTCGGACTAGGCCGGTCTGTGCCGATTTGGTATCACCACCGGAGGCGATGAAGCCATAGAGATCGCTGCTGACCTCGCTACATAGCGCCCAGCGCCAGACATCGAGATAGGTCTGTGGATCGAGGCGATTGCGGGCACCAGATAAGAGATCTTCTGCTGGGACTAGGTAGTGGGCATTGAGTACACGGCCGCACTCGCGGCCGATGATAAATGCCCTCTCTGTGTCCGATAGGTCGTCGAAAAAATGTTGGCTGACGAGGATCGCGATATCGGACTTGTGGCTCGGCAGTGCTCGAGCCGAGGCCTGTGCTGCGGGAGCTAGATAGAGGCGTATGGCTCTGTCGGTGCCAAGGTTTTCCCTGATCGTATCGATGATCGATGGTAGTGAGCCGAGCTGGCCTACCTCCAGATAACCGCCGATCGGGCTATGGGACCGAGACTCGCTCTGGGTAAAGGATGCCGTGCTCAGTTGGGTGTGAAGCGCCTCTTCACGCGCGTAGCGTAGTGCTGAATGGTTCAGCACTTGCTGCTCAGATGACTTCTGTTCGATGTCGGAGTCTGAAAAAGGTGGCTCTGCTGGGGAGGCTGTCATGGGTATGGGCCCGGAAAATCTCGTGTTTCAATAGGGTACAGTCCAGATGAAATAGGGTACGGGACACACCTAGAGCTTCTTATAATAAATTACGGGAGCCATTTATTACGGGCAGGCTGAAATAGAGATTTCTAAATACTGCGTGTCTTGATTGGTGCGTATTTTATCGAATACGGCGGTCATTATTGAAATTTTTTGCATTTAATTGAAATTTTTGTAATTTCCAAAGCTTAGCTCACGTCTCTATTGGAAAAGATCTATCTATGAGAGTGTTGTCCAAGTTGAAAGAGAATCTGGTGGGTGCGGAGCGTGTCTTTCGCGATTGTTATCGCTGTGATTGGGTATCCCGACGGTATGCCAATGGTGTGCTGGCACAGATCGAGAAGGATCGCGGTAAGGCCGACCCTAAATTGCTGAAAGAGTGCGTCACCTATGCGCACGATGTGCTCGGTAGTGCTAGATATGCTCCATGGCTGAAAGTCTATGCCACGTTTCAGAAGCGTTTTGTGGAAGGCTGGATACCAGATAATTTCTACGGGCTGAAAGTCGTGCCTCAGGTGAAAGGGCAGTATGGTGAGATATCGCTACTGGGGGGGATTTCCAGCACGTTGTTTTCTAGTGATCTGTTTCCCGATATTGGGTACTACACCAGTGGATTGTTTCTTTCGAGAGGGGGGGAGGTGGTGGCCGAGGAGGATGTCGCCGAGATGTTGTTCACCCATCATGATAAAGTGGTATTCAAAAGAGACAATTCTTTGCGAGGGAAGTCAGTGGTCATCCTCACCAAGGAGTCATTTGATGCGCGCTCGATTCGCACGATGGGCAATGGGGTTTTTCAGAACTTCATCAAACAGCACCCCTTTTTCGATCAGTTCACCCCCAATTCGGTGTCGACCCTCAGGATCTTGACCATCATCGATGATGCAGGGAACTGTACGGCTAGATCTAGCTATCTGAAGATGGCTCGTATTGACGAGACACATGTGGTGCAAAGTTCGTCGATCAAAGTCGAAGTGGATCTACCGAGCGGCAAGCTAGCTGATGTGGGCTATGCTAATTGGATTTCGACTCCCTGTCACCCCGACACGCAGGTCGCGTTTAAAGGCCTAGTTATTCCCGAGATTGGTAAACTAACGCAAGCTCTTATCGACACTCACCTCTCCTATCCTCAAGCCCGAGTGATCGGCTGGGATGTCGTGCTGGATAGTGATAACAACGTGCAGATTATGGAATGGAATGGCCATCACGATGATATCAAGACACCGGAAGCGTATTCGGGGCCTTGCTACAAGGATCTGAACTGGGAGCGCTACAGTAGCGTGTCTGATGAGCCAATCCAGACTGAAGGCGATATGCCTATGGGTTGGATAATCAGCAAAGCGGCTAGGTAAACCGCAACCTTTGCTTCACTAGCTGACCGAACGGATATAAAAAAAGCGCGAGGCAGATTTACCTGCCCGCGCTTTGATTTTTAAAGGTTTTTGGTACCGCTTAGTAAGCGAAGATCTCTGCCTCGTCGAAGAAACGAGCGACCTCGATCTCACCATTCTCAGGAGAGTCGGAGGCGTGGCAGACATTGATCATCATGTTTTCGCCCATGTCACCGCGGAGAGTCCCTTCAGGAGCTTCTTGAGAGTTGGTGGGCCCAAGCATGTCGCGCACTTTGGCGATAGCGCCCTCGCCCTCGAGCACCATAGCGATGACTGGGCTGGACTGCATGAAAGCCTGGATCTCAGGGAAGAAAGGCTTGTCTGCGACGTGGCTGTAGTGCTCTGCGAGGATCTCGTCGCTGAGCGACATCATCTTGCACCCACGGATGTCGAAGCCTGCTGCCTCGAAGCGCTTGATCACTTCGCCGCAATTCTTCTTCTTCACCGTGTCGGGTTTGAGTAGGATTAGAGAACGTTCTGTAGACATAATGCGCGTACTTGTAGGCGGATACCGCCTGATTGAAAGCGCTTTTTAGATGCCTTTTTTGTAGCTGTCGCAGCGGTTAGACCAGCCTTTTAGCCAGCGAGCTTCATTCCTCTCAGGAGGCGAGTTTTTCACGCGGCGTGTCAGGGTACGCTTGGCGGCTTCGGCGAATTGATAGTTGGCTGCGCCATCACTAGCCTGCATATCTAGCAGGACATCGCGCAGGCCCCAGCCTTGTCCTTTATAGCGCTCGGTGGCTTTGGTGCCTTCGCCCTTGAAGTTGACGTAGTCGATCAGGGCATACATCCCTGCGCGGCTATTGGCTACGTGGTAGAAGTTCTTTTCTAGGCGCTGTTGGTCGGCTGGGTTTGCCGTTGCTGCTTTCATTTTGCTCAGAGATTTCTCTAGGCGAATGATGATGAATCCTGTCTGATCACTCACCGTTTTGGCGAGGAACTGGCGCAGTTCCTTCATCTGTGGCGACTGCTGGGCGGCTAGAAAACCACTGCGTGTCGTCCATGGGCTGCCATCGGACAGGGCTACAGCTGGTGGCTGGTGGCCACGAGCCTGGAGATGGCGGATCATCGTGGGGAAGCTTTCGTCAAATGGGCCAGGGCGGCCTTTCACATACCAGATGAAGTGCCCGATCCCGAGGGAGGGAAAGTCTTCGCCCTGGTTCCAGCTGGTCAGGCCTTCGACCTTGCCAGCACATTCATTCTGCCAGATTTTTTGCCCGATGGCAGCGCGATCGGCATCGGATAGTGAGATACGAGCAGGGCTGCCGGCGGTTGCTGCTTGTGGCGAGTTACCAGAGGCGTTGGTTTCGACAGATGTGCAGCTCCAGACGGCCAGTCCGACCACTGCGATGAGACAAACTAAGATAATGCGAGGCATAGTGGAATTTGATTAAGAAAAGTTAGAAGTTAGGTCAGCTTAACATTAAGCTATTGTGTTATTTATAAAAGTCATTACTATGAGGTCTGCTGCAGACTGATCATGTCCTATCAAAGTGTTCCCCATCCCGCTCGCATTTCTCAAGCCCAGCATAGGGACAATTTAGCTGGTTGCCTAGGATTGGATGGTTTTGATGAAGATTCATTTTCAGAAGATTTGAGATTTGTTCCGTCTACGCTGAAAGGCAAAGAGTCGCAGGTCGAGACAGTATACGGTAGCCACTTTCATTGTCTGCAGCCAGATATGGGACGACTGGGAGTAGACCCTGTTGGAGTGAAATATTGCGAAAAAACTGAAAATAGTCGCCCAGCGAAGGTGTTCTACTCTGTTTCTGACGGCAGTTTGAGGGCTGTTAGGGAGCAGATGCGCAACAGCAAGCCACAACCCAAAGCGAAAAAACGTAGGTCGCTGCTGCCTTGTGCGCCCCGGCTTCACTGTTCGCTGGCAGCGGCCATGCCTGCTCCCCAGATGATTATGTTCTTTCGCACGTCGCCTCATGACTCGCGGAAGCGAGCTCCCCTGCCATTTCGAAGAGGTGGGGATGTTTTGGAACAGGCTCCTCTATTTCTATCCCCCGCTATTAATAAGGCAGAGAGCGGGGTCTCGATTTTGCCGGATCGAGCAGGGGCGTCTGGACGGGTGCCCTCTAGGTCCGTTGGAGAGAGTCTCCGGCAAGCGCCTGTCGAAATGGGCAGCTGTCTGGAGATTAACTAGAATAAGTTAATGAAAATAAAATATTAATAAAAGTTAGATAAATTTTGAAATAATTTTAAAAAGAGGTAGTTTTGCATAATTATTGTAACTATGGCTACCCTTACTGCTGAAAGGCCCGCTCGTACTTCCAAAGGACCCAATCGAGGTCACATGCTCAATTCTATGGGCTTTGGTGATCTGGATGAGGATTTCTTTTTTGATGAGTTGGATGGAGATTCTGAGGGGAGGGGAAAGTCGCCCCTTGCTGACTCTGGTAGTGCTGACCAAAGTGCGGCACTGGTCGTCAATCCAGTAAAGAAAAAACCGGGTAGTAAAATAGGTGTCGAACCCGTCAGGTCGGCTAAGCCCAAGGCTAAAAAGCAGGCTGTGAAGAAAAAGGCCTCTCCTGTAGCAACCGCTAAGCAGGCACCACCTGTGGAATCCAAAAAGGAAGTTGCTGAAGCAGTGTTTTTTGAATCGGCTCAGCCGAAAATTCCGATCGAGACAGTCGTCGCACCCGCCACTTTTGCGGCGCCTGATGCCCAAGCGCCCAATGCCTTTATGGCACCGGCTGTAGAAAAAGTCTCGGACGGAGGAGGGGCCCAGGCTCCGAGTGCTTTCGTAGCTCCGATGGCGGCGGCGTCGCTGCCTGCTGCGTCAGAGGTTCCGAGTGCTTTCATGGCCCCCGTGGGAAGAACTGAGGCACCTAGTGCATTTGTAGCGCCATCAGCAGCTACGGCTGCCGCTCCACAAATGCCGGGTGTATTTGTGACCCCTGCGGAGGAGCCTGCAGCCGCAGTGGTCAGCGAGAGTGCTGCTACTGAGTCGGCTACCTTTATCACACCAGCGAGTCCTACACCTAGCCAGACTGCGCCGAGTGGGTTTGGTCTGCCGATGGGTGGCTCGAATGCCGCTACTTTTCCCAATAAGGGAGAGGATGATGGCATGGCTCACTTCAATCAAGCTATCCCGATGGCATCGGATCTGGATAGCAAAGAATTCGACAGTCCATTTACGTCGAGTGCGATCAATTCTGCAGCTAGCGGTGTCGTACTTGAGGAAAATTCGGAACCGGTCACAGCATTCAGTTCTGCGCCTTCTGCCGATATCACCGCGCCACTCACTGCGGAAGATGCAGCGGGAATGCCATTTCAGCTCAACGACGCGGGCGCCACGGTAACTCTGCCAGCTCAGGCCGCTAGCGATACTGGACCTGTGTTTGAAAAGTTTGAGCCTAACTCATCAAGAGTTATTGAGATCGGCTCGGCTACAGGAACTCGCGAGGTTTTTGGGGGGCTGCCTGCTGCTGAGGCAGAGGCTTACTTGGGATTACCTTTTGACGATATGCCAGATGCCGAGGGGCAGGAGGCATCCGTCGCGACTAGCAAGGCTTTAGTAGCATCGCCTTTCATTCCTGCAGAGGATGAGGAAGACAGTATCGATGTGGACGCTCTGCAGACCAATGAGCAAACTGTGGAGAATACCGAGCTACCACTCGAGCAGGCTACCGTCGAGCCGACCACGGCGGAGGTAGTCAGCGAGGCGCAATTAGAAGTAAATGAATTTGTCCAGGCTCTGTTAGATTCCAAGCCGCAGACGGTAGAAAAGGCCGATAGACGTCGTCTCAGTAATCGAGATATCTGTCTTTTGATTGTGCTGATCGGTGCGGTATCGGGAGCTGGTGCAGCCGCTTTCTTTATCCCGACAGATGCCTTAGTCGAGCAGCTAATGCAATTGCTGCAGAAGTTCACAGGTGGAGTGGACGCTGGCTAAGTAGGGTGTTTCCCAGATTAAGATAAAATTTAGGTAGCCATGAGCCAACAAGCGATTCAACTCCACAGAGGTGGAGAGATTTTGAAGCTACAGTGTCCGACCTGTCAGCACCCAATGGCACTCCCATATCAGTTCCTCGGAGTAGAGGGGAACTGCACGAAATGCGATGTGAAGATAGTTGGGCGAGAGACTGGCCCAGGTACCTTTGCTGCAGAGCTGGTCGATCCGCCTGCATCGCCCTTTCTATCCAGTATGAGCCCAGCGCCTGCAACGCAGCCGGTGGGGCATCACACTGTCGCTCCGACTAGAGATGATGCTCAGTCGCAGCCGCAGTCATTACCTCAGGTTGCCGCACCTGCGACAGGGCAGTGGGGTTTTTCGAGAGCGTTGTCAGATCACGCGCGGCCGCAGACAGCTCCAGAGGTGCAGACATCTGCCTTTGCGGCGACTCCTCAAGCACAGGCTGCGGTTATTGAGCAGCCCACTGCTCAAAGATTGACGGAAGGTGGGCTCTTCGCATCGCCATTCTCAATCGCTGAGGAGAGTGCATCGGCTGAGGTGGAGAGTAGTTCGCCTACACTTGCTCCGCCTACAGTGAATATGGCGAAACAGGAATACATCGAGGATACATCCAAAACAAATCCGCTATCGAGTCTGCTCAATCGTGAACGCAAAAAGGTGCGAGGTATGGATGTCGGTCCGACGGATGATGGGTTTCAGCTCAAACCGGAAAAGGTGAAGAAGCCAATACCCATGTGGGTGCACCCAGTAGCTGCAGTGTGTCTACTCGCAGCCTGTTGCTTCGCAGCGTACACCTTCGCTCCCGACAGCTTGCGTGGCCAAGTGGAAGCTTGGTTGGTGCCGATTCTGGATGCCTTCTAGGCTGCCACGACTGCTCGCTCAGGTAGATGCTGCAGGACTTTCTTCACCGCAGCTTCGGCAGTCAGTCCGTGGTTGGCGCGTAGGATGTCTGGCTTGCCATGCTCGACAAAGGTATCCGGCCAGCCGATACGCTCGACCGGTGTCGATATACCTGCATCGTGCAGGAGCTCGATGATCGATGAGCCAAAACCATTGGCTAAGCTGTGATCTTCGAAAGTGCAGAGCACAGAGCAAGTTTGGGCATACTCGATGAAGCACTTCTCATCGAGAGGCTTGATCCAGCGTGGGTTGATCAGGGCTACCGAGTAGCCGCGCTCCTCCAGCATAGCCTTGGTGGCCTCCGCCATTTCGAACATATTCCCTAGACCGATCAGCGCCACATCGGTACCAGTCTCGACGACTTCTGCTTTGCCGATCTCGAGGATCTCAGGCTGCGCTTTAGGCTTGGCACCAGTGCCAGCACCGCGTGGGTAGCGGATCGCAGATGGGCCATCATCATACTGGGCCATGGTCCACAGCATGTCGGTGAATTCTTCTTCATCCTTGGCCTGCATGAAGACCCAGTTGGGGATGTGGCGCATGTAGCCGATGTCGAACAGACCGTGGTGGGTCGGACCATCGTCGCCGCTCAGACCTGCACGGTCCATACAGAGGCGGACTGGTAGCTCCTGCAGGGCGATGTCGTGGATCGCCATATCATAGGCACGCTGGAAGAAAGTGGAGTAGATGGTGAGGAATGGCTTCAGCCCTTGGACTGCGTGACCACAGGCAAATAGTGCGGCATGCTCCTCGGCGATGCCGACATCGAAGTAGCGCTCAGGGACCTGACTGCGGAAACCGGTGAGGCCGGTACCATTTGGCATGGCAGCAGTGATCGCGGTGATCTTTTCGTCTTCGGTCGCAAACTCGCCCAGTTTCTCCCCGTAGATCTGTGAGAAGGTCGGTAGATCGGATGGCGGGGTCTCGCCGGTCTCAGTTTTATAGGAGCCTAGACCGTGAAACTTCATGGGGTTGGCTTTGGCTGGCTCATAGCCTCTGCCCTTCTCGGTGATGATGTGCAGGATCACCGGTTCGTCCTGATCTTTCAGAAAGTCGAGGGTCTTCACTAGTAGGTCCACATCGTGCCCGTCGATAGGGCCGTAGTAGTGCAGACCAAACTTCTCGAAAAGGACATTGGGGAAGAGTAGGTTTTTGGCCCCTTCTTCGACTTTGGAGGCGATACCGCGCACGCCTTTGCCAGCTACTTTCTCGACAAAGCCAGCAGCCCTATCGCGGATGTGATCGAAAGTCGAGCTAGTCTGGAGCGCGTGGAAATATTTGGCGACAGCACCGACGTTTCGATCGATCGACCACTCGTTGTCATTCAGGATCAGAATGAACTTTTTGGTCGATTCGGTGATGTTGTTTAGCGCCTCAAAAGTGGGGCCACAGGTGAAAGCAGCATCGCCAGCGACAGCCACCACATGATCATCGCCGCCTTTTAGGTCGCGAGCGGCAGCCATACCGAGAGCAGCAGATACGGCTGTACCTGCGTGGCCTGCCCCGTAGCAGTCGTGGTCGCTCTCCGTACGCAGCAGAAAGCCATTCAGACCCTGGTAGGTGCGGATGGTATCGATCTGATCCCAGCGGCCGGTGAGCATCTTGTGCACGTAGCCCTGGTGACTCACATCGAATACGAACTTATCCTTGGGTGTGTTGAACACACGGTGCAGAGCGATCGAAAGCTCGACCACACCGAGATTGGGACCCAGATGGCCACCAGTTTTGGACAGACTACTGATCAGAGTCCTACGGATGCGCTCTGCCAGTTTTGGCAGATCCTCCATGGGGAGGGCTTTTACCGCATCACCCGTGTCGGCTTTGGGCAGTTCCTCGGTAGGAATGTCCTGGTATTCAAAGGAGTTCTCCATTGTCGGTGCTTTCACTGGTTCAGGTTACGTTTTTCAGGGATTATTCGTTAGTGGCTTCGGTCGTTTCTAGACTTTCCAGTTTCACAGAGCCGTCACGTTTTTTACGGATCACTTCGATTCGGCCTTGTGCCTCGTCGAGACGGCTTTCGCACACTTGGTAAAGCTTGGTGCCCGTTTCATAGTTTTTGATCAACTCGTCTAGGGGCAGTTGATCGGACTCCATGCCCTGCACGATAGCCTCGAGCTGGGAGAGCGCTTCCTCAAAAGCTAGGGGGGACTCCTCCTCTTTCTCAGCATTCGCTGATTTTTTGGCAGTCTTAGACATAGGTGAAATTGGACAAAAATTGAACGGGGCCACAAAAACAATCAGATCGGCTCTAGTTCAAGCCTTTTGATTGAAAAACAAGCTTAGAAATTCCGAGAAATTTGAGTGGTCAGATAGATTACGCCCAGAAGGGGCAGATCTTTCAACTTCTGGTCTGACGAAGGGCGAAGTGTGGGCTGGCGCACCCTAGTTACTCGCTAGTATCCTCGTAGCTGAACTTTGGCTGCCAGTCGGCCACGCCATCTTTCAGCCGTGCGATCATATGCCAGACGGGCGAAAATAGATCGAAATCACCAAAGCACTCTGTCGCGATCCTCCATATCGTGCCATCGGTATCTTTATGGAGAGTCGAGAAGCCTGGGTAGGCATCGTCGCTTTCGCCAAAGGCGATGTATTCATTGAAACCTGAGTCGCGGGCCGATGCCACAGGGAATGTCCAGCCACGGTCTTGGGCAAATTCCTCAACCGTCTCTGGGATGTCGGGCGATAGCAGCAGAAAGGCGGAGCGATCGGCTAGGTGATCGATCATGCCATTGAAGCCATCCGCCCACATCGTGCACCAAGAGCAGATAGTGCCCATGTTGTGGATGATGATGAGGTCCGATTTTTCGCCAAATGCTTCGCTCAGCGTTATAGGTGTGCTGGTGGTTTGAAAGCTAAAATCCTGGTCGATTTTCTGGTGCTCTCCATTGCGAGCATCTTCGGCCAGCTTCTTTGTGATGGCGATGATGGACTCGTATCTTTTTTCGCAGTCTTCAGTGGTGGTGCTCATGGGCTATGGAGGTCAGAGGCTGTTTTTCGTGACTCGTTCGATGACCTGCTCGGTGGTCGGCCAGCCGGATTTGGTGAGGATCAGGGAGAGCCAATTGCCCTCTCGCCGAGCGATTTCCTGCCCATCCGCGAAGATTTGGAACTGGCCCCAGCGTCCACCTCTGACACTGGGTTCGGTCCCTAAATGCTCTGCTATCGCGGCGGCATAACTTGCCGCCTTTTCGCCATAGGACTTTCAGATAGGGCAGTAGATGATTTCGACTTTCATGGGCGTAGTCATAGACTGTGCCCAAGGCTACCGAGAAATCAATGCAAGCATCTGCGCCCCTCGATTGGGTGGGGCGTAGATGCTTTCGGCGGAGAGCTCTCCGAGCATTACAATCGGAGTCAGTTTCGGTAGTGGTTAAGCGCCTAGGTCGTGTGCTAGCTTCCTTACTTCGCAAAAATCATGAATGTTTTAGACTGGATCACTGCTGTCGCATCGACGGCTACGGCTATCGGTGTGCTCATCGCTGTTTTTCAACTTTGGCACTCCGAGCGGTTGGCGGCGACTCAGTTTGAGGATCAGTTGCGGCGCGATTACAGGGAACTATGCGCACGGCTGCCGGTGAAAGCCTTTTTGGGAGAGCCACTGACGGATTCCGAGCTGCAGGAGTCTCTGGCTGCCTTTCATGAATACTTTCACCTGTGTAACTCGCAGTTATTTCTCAGAGCGCAGGGGCGCATTGGTTCATCCACTTGGACGATGTGGACTCGTGGCCTATCCGCCAACTTTGAGCTCCCTGCATTCCAGCAAGCTTGGGAATATATGAGTGAGAGAGCGAGCCAGAACCGCTTGGAGTATCTGTCTCGTTTTTTGGTAGATAGTGTCGATCCCAAATTGGCGGGTCGTATTCAGTGAGCATTGGCGCTAGGTTCTAGGTTTTGCTCGTCCTGACCTTACTGTTAGTGAAAGCAGGAAGCCCAATGTGAAGGCGTTGCCGATCTGAAGTAGGATGTTGCAGGCTGTATTCAAGAGATACTCTGCCATCGAATCGAAGGCCTTAGGTGAGACAAGCGATGAAATTTCCGCCCATCTCAAAGGTAGTAAGTAGATCACTCGAATGAGCTCAAGCACTGAATCTGGGATAGTAGCAAAGAGTGAAATATCATACCATGCCAGTGTTTCTGCTGCCGAGACGATGCAGCTTAGGAGCAGATGCACGATCACTACGATGCCAAAAAGAGAAAACTTTCCACGCATTACTCAGGATAGGGTAACAAAAAAGCCTACTCCCAAACGAGGAAGTAGGCTTTCGATTTTGCCATTTTGATATGGCGTAAAGTGTGTCGATCTAGAAAAGAGTGATCGGGTCGACGATGTTGGAGTTGCTACTGGAGCGGTCGGCGTTTCTGCCTTTGGCCCAGAGATCTACCATCTGGCGTAGGATCTCGTCGTCGTGGCGTGGCCAGCCGTAGAGCTCTTCCCACTTGGCCTCGGTCGTGAGGCCGTCGACTGCGCGTACTTCTTTCCACTTGTCGCCTGCCTTAGGCACGCCGAAGTCGTGTGGTAGACCGTAGTCGCTGTAGGGATCGAGTTTGGTCAGCACTCGGAATAGGATGTGGCGCACCCAGTCGATCTTGTGGCCGTCGCGCTTGGCGTCGTCTTTGTAGGCGGCGTGAGTCACGAGACAGGCATAGACACCGACGGTCTCCACACTCTGAGCATTCTGACCGAGGAACTTGTAGCCGCTGGTGACGTCGATGGTAGTCGGGTGGTAACCACCGAACTCGGACTGGCTGAGGATGTCCATGACCTCTGGTCCGACAGGTAGTAGAGCGAGCTGTGGCTCCTCGGTGACACCGGCTTTGAAGAGTCCTTTCTTGATCGCCCAATCGAGACCATACTGCTCGAGAGCAGGGTAAGGCACACCGCCGACGAGGATGACAGCATCTACGCGGTCAGTGGCGTTCTTTCCGACGAGCATGTCGAGAGCTGTGCTGGTAGCATGGTAGGTCGGCTGCCAGGTGCGGTTGCCGGCTTCTTTCCAAGCACGTGATTTGGCGACGATCTCTTGGATCATGTGGCAGGTGATCATGCCTCCAGAGCTGATCGAGCCCACATTCACGCGAGCGCCAGCTTTCATCAGGTCGGATAGGTCGCGGAAGCGCTGCTTGTCGCCGGGGCGGATCACGATGTGGACTTTCTCTTTATAGAGAGGCAGCACGAGTTTGATATCGTCGGCGATCTGGCGCCAGGCTTCGCGCTTCTTGGCATCGTACTCGTCTTTGATACGCTGAGAGGCAAAGTAGCGTAGGTCGGACTGCACAATGGCGAGCTGGACTTCGCGCTCGTAGCGGAGGCGCTTCACACTATCGAATCCGCCCTGAGTGGCATACACATTGGAGCGGAATTTTGGGAAACGGAACCGGTTCGGGTCCTGAGAAGTGAGTGGGATACCGTAGTTGGCACAGAGCTTGGCGATATCTTCACCAAAGCGCATGTACAGGCCTGAGCTGGAACCAGTCGCGATACCTGGATTCACCTTATCACTTCCCTGATTGACGGGGAAGGGGTGGTCGCTTGATGGAAAATTGAGCTCGAAAAGAGAGGATTGGGCTTGGGCTAGTCCCGCGCAAGCGAGGGATAGGGCCAAGACTGCAAGACGAAGTGTGTGTAGTCTCATATCTGATACTCAGCTGCGACCTCTTGGTAATCAAATGATAATTTATGGCAATTGTAGCAAGCGCTACTGTCTACTCGCCCAGTTTGTCCTTATTCTCCGCGAGCAGAGTTTTGACCTGCTCGACGCAGGTGGCGCTATCGGCAGCGGTGCCACCGATCACGGTGTCGTTCTTGGTGCTGAGGATTTTCAGCACGATTACATTGCCGAGTTTTTTGCCTGATACGATGATGGCTGCACCTGTGGCTTTGCCGATCTCGGCCGCGGCTACGGAGTCCATTTTTTTGCCCTCGGCTGCCTCGGAGATGTCTACGATCTGGTGTCCCTCGGCTGTCAGAGCCTCTGAGATGGCGGTCTGTAGATCGGCTTCGCCAGCGAATGAGACGCCTACGGAGTCGGCTAGAGCAGGGAGTGAAAGAGCGGCGATAGCGAGAGCGATGAGGGGGGCGGATAGTTTGCGAAATGTCATAGGATAGATGAGACGATTAGGTTGTTCGGTTAGTCGGTTAAAAAAATCGTGCAGTGGATCAAGCCTGGCGCGGCTGTTGCACGGATACTTTTTTGATTTTGAAAGTGTTCTTGGATTGGTCTGCTCCGAGTTTGACGATCTCGGTATCGTCGCCCCGCACGATCAGGACACGATCGTCGCCCATATCGATGAGCTCGCAGCTGACCTCGCTGCCATCGATCTGTGCGGTGAAAAAATCGCCGCTGTAGATGGCATCGAAGTGGCCATCGGGGTGCATCACCGCAAAGAGATGCTCAGACACACGGTTTACCTCGCCACGCATGGGCTTGGAGACAAAGCCGGCTTCGGTTTTCTCATAGCCGCCAGAGTAGTCACCCAGCTCGCTAGCCAGAGCCTGGAGATGCTGGGTATCCTCGACGGAGAGCATCGCAGGGCCATTGAATGTCGTCATCCGCGGTATCACAAAGAAGACGACTGCTAGCCCAAAGGCCAACACACCACAGATCAGGGTGATCTGTTTCCACTTGGGTAGGCCAAATTTGTGGATCGTCAGTGTGATACTCGCGACGCCCGAGATCATCGTGAAGACCCAGGCTAGGGTCTTGAGTAGGTGTTGGTTGGCGAAGACTTCCTGGGCGAGATAGTGCTGCATGACTGGTGGTGGTGAGATGGATGGTTAGCGTGTTTTCTAGAATCTAAAAAAATACGATGGAGCGCCAAGGTCAAGTGACGGATGGGCTACCGAGATATGCACGATATCTAGTCGAGACTCGCCATCACCCCGATCATCTCCACGGCGGCTTCTGCGGCCTCGCGGCCTCGGTTTAGCTCATCGCCCAGAGAGCGGGTCTCGGCTTGTTCAGCATTCTCGACGAGTAGGACCTCGTGGATCACAGGGAGCACGTAGTCGAGCGAGGTGCGATGCAGGCTGGTGGTGATCGACTCGGCGATCAGGTCGGCGTGGGCAGTGGAGCCACGGATGATCACGCCCAGGGCTATGATCGCTGCTGGCGGGTTTTCATGATCGCTGGCCAGCTTTTCCACGACTACGGGTATCTCGTAGGCGCCGGGCACTCGCACCAGTTGCACCTCCGCCTGCGGGCATAGCGACGCGATCGTCTGCTCTGCGGAATCGACTAGGGCGTCGGTGTAGGTCGCATTGTAGCGAGAGGCGACGATGGAGATGCGACCATCGAAATCGGAGGTCGGGACGGGTGTGGGTGCTGACTTAGGCATGATAGGTAGGAACTAAACATGCGCCATGGTAGGGTCAACTTGCAGTTGGTGGTGGGCTGAAGTGGGGGCGGCTGAATTCTGGGGAATTCAGCTACCGACGAGTTTAGTCATGTAGAGGAAGATCCCAATCTTCCTAGTTTCCGATCTGCGAGGCGGGCGGGCTTGGGCTGTAGACTTGAGCCTGCGTGACTGAATTCTGGGGAATTCAGCTACCCGACGGTATAGTCGTAGAGGAAGATTCCAATCTTCCTAGTTTCCGATCTGCGAGGCGCGCGGCTTGGGCTGCAGACTTGAGTCTGCGTGACTGAATTCTGGGGAATTCAGCTACTGTCTTTCTCGGCTGCACCTTTAATACCCCAGCCACTCTGCAGGCTCAGGGGTCGCCTCAAAGGTTTTGATCTGTAGGATCGGGGTGTATTCGGCATTTTCATTTTCATGAAAGTGCAGTCGACCGATGAGTTTGTACCAGCCCATCTCGGTGTATTCGGGCAGGGCTTCGGCAAAGTCGATGGGGATAGACAGGGGGCGAGCATCGGCGGCGCAGCACTCGATGAGTAGGCGGTAGGCGCGGAGGCGATTGGCTTGGGCCTGCTCGGTGGTGTCTTCGATGACTTGGGCCGTGGTCTCCACAGAGATGCCCTCCATCACGCGCATCAGCTCCTGGTCGCCTGCGGTGTAGAAGATTTGTGGCACGTCGAGCATGAAGTCGCCTGCGGTCGTCTGAGGCACCATTTTCTTCAAATCCTCGAGGGTAAACTCGCCCCACTCATCGCCCGCTCCGCTCGATGAGCCATCGGCAGCCTGTGGATCGTCGTAGGGATTTTCGCCGTTAGCGATGGCTTTGGCCTCGGCGGCTTTGCGCATACGCATGCGCTGCATGTCCGACTCGATCTCGGCCCACTTTTTGGTGTAGGCACCACTGAATTTGTCTTCGGTGAAGGCGGCAGCGGTTAGCACGGGGACCAGTAGGACGATCAGAGCAAAGGCTAGGCTGGAGGCAGTGGCCTCGTCGTGAAAGTGAGGTTTGTGGCTTTCGCCATCATCGTCGTCATGATCATGATCGCACTCACCATGGTGATGGTGGTGATGACCATGGTCGTGATCGCACTGGCTGTGATCGTGGACGTGGTCGCCATGGGCGTGCTCATGAGAGCAGACCCCAGTCAGGCGATTGCGGAAGATCAGATTCAGGATGCCGAGGATGATCATCGCCACTCCTGCGATCGGTACCCAGATGCGGAACTCGGGGCTCAAGTAGGCTCGCACCCGATCGCTGAAGAAGAAGTAAATGAACAAACCACCCCAGACGATGATGCCCACCATGGTCAGGATCTCGAAAAACTTTTTCATAATGAATAAACCGTTTTCTCCCTTTGCGTCCGATTACGACAGCTGAAACCAAACATAGCACATAACCCCTATCACCACGAAAAGCGACACCGCTAGGATGGCGACGAATTTTGCGCGGAATACCGATAGGTACATGAAGATCAGCTTCACATCCATCATCGGGCCGTAGACTAGGAAGGCGAGTCGAGCCGACTGAGGCACTGGGAAATTCGCAGCGATGAAGGCATCGGACGTGCTACACAGGCTGAGGATGAAGGCCAACACCATCATCAGACCGACGCCCACCGGTTCGCTTTGGTTAAACACCATCACAAGATCTTCGGTGACGAATGCCTTGAACACCGAGGTGATCGCGACACCGATGGTAAAGTACATGGCCGTCTCGACAAAGTCGCGCAGCGCGGTGCGCATGGCTAGCACTGGGCGATTGATCTGTGGCTCGGCTGCAGGGACTGGTTTCTCGTCGCCGCCATGGTCATGACTGTGGGAGTGGTCATGATCGTGCTCGTGGTTGCCATCGCATTTGTGGTCATCGTCCGCGTGCTCATGATCGTGGCCGTCGCAGTCGTCATGCTTGTGATCGTGATCGTGCCCTTCGCATTTGTGGTCGTGATCATGATCGTGGGCTTTGCTAGCTTTGGACTCGGCTTTTTCATCTTCGTCGAGCAGTGAGTCGGCTAGGATGTCACGTTTGCGGACTTTTAGCAGGATCCAGCCTACCATCACCGTCACGGCAAAGGCTACTAGCAGGCGGCTAGAGGTCATGTAGGTGGCGCTGTAGGCCTCGATGGTGGAGGCATTTTCGCGCAGCGAGAAGTTCTTCACCGACGAGGAAAAGGCGTTCATCGTACTGATTATGGTGATCGGATTGATGATCGGCGAGGACAGCATGTAAGTGACCGCACAGGAGATCGGCAGGCCTTTTTTGATCAGTCGGCGGATCACTGGCACGATGGTGCACTCGCACACGGGAAAGATGATCCCCAGCAGGCCACTCAGCATCACGGCTACGGGCTTATTCTTAGGCAGCCACTTGTCGATCAGGCCTGGTGGCAGGTAGGCATCGATCAGGCCCGAGATGACCGTACCGAGTAGGATGAAGGGAGCGCCCTCCAAGATGATACTCAGGAACAGAAAGCAGAAATCGGTAAACGGTGAGAGCTGCTGCATTGTGGCCATCATTATGCGGCCATGCCACCTATGCAATACCTGATATCGGACAGCGGCGGGAAAAGTTCTCGCCAGAGTTGGTTTTTCAAAGTTGACCGATGTGGCATTTGCTATTACAGGTCTCGCCCGCAAATTTAAAAAAGCTCTAGCAAGACGATGAGAACTAAGCGCAAATATTTTAAAACTCACATGACTCGCCCTCGTAAGAAAGCGGGTGCCAAGCGCCGTCGCCAACTCGAGCAGAAGCGCCGCCTTCTCGCACTGGGCGTAGCTGAGGAAACTGTGGAGCGCATGAATCCGAAGGAGATTCGTGACCAGCTCAAGTATCCTGCTAAGGTCGTGAAAGCACTCGAGGCGGCTTCTGCCTCTGAGTAGATCGACTTTTTTCGAGTTAGCTTACAGCTGATCAGTAGGCTGGGTCTGTCAGGCTCAGCCTTTTTTCGTAGGGTACTGGCTCGATTTAATAGGGTACAATTTTCATTCAATAGGGTCTAAAACATTCTTGGCCTTAGTTCCACTATCACGCTACCATCTCGGCGTGTCCGATGTCGCCATCCAGTGCTGTGATCTGAGTTTCGCCTACACCAATTCCCTGGTGCTGGAGGAAGTGGACTTTCAGGTGAGCCAAGGCGAGTCGCTCTGCGTGATCGGTCCCAATGGTGGCGGCAAATCGACGCTGCTCAAGCTGCTGCTAGGCCTGCTCTCACCGCAGGGCGGAAAGCTAGAGATCCTGGGCAAGTCGCCCAGCAAGGCCCGCCGACGGCTCGGCTATGTGCCGCAGGCGATGCGGTTTGACCCGCTCTACCCGATCACAGCTATCGACATCGCGCTGATGGGGCGTCTCGATCGGCTTGGCATCGGGCGTTTTTCTAAAGCCTGCCGCGAGCGTGCACTCGAGGCTCTGGCACAGGTGGAGATGGCAGATCTGGCTCAGCGACCTTTTTCTGCCTTGTCCGGCGGGCAGCGCCAGCGGGTGATGATCGCTCGTGCTTTGGCCTGCGAGCCGGAGATCCTGTTGCTCGACGAGCCCACGGCGAATATCGACCTGTCCATAGAGGCGCAGTTTATCGATGTGCTGCAGAAGCTGCGTGGGCAGATGACCATCCTGCTGGTCACTCACGATCTCGATATCGTCTCTGAGATCGGCGACTCCACGCTGTGTGTGAACCGCCGGGTGCACCGGCATGAGCTACCGCTGAGCGGTGGTGTGATCCGCGAGATCTACAGTGGTACCCGCCGGATCGAGCACGACCGCGAGACTCGCCATAGCCAGGGCGACCATTCTTCCTGCAGCCATGACTAGTTTTTTCCGAGATCTCATCGAGGTGCCGCTGCTGATGTATTGTCTGCTGGCGGGTATTCTTTCTAGCTTCACCTTTGGTGTAGTAGGTGCCTTTGTGGTGACTCGCCGGATCGGCTACATCGCTGCAGCCATTGCACACAGTATCCTCGGGGGGGTGGGGGCCGCGATCTACTTCCAGCGCAAGTGTGGCTGGGAGTGGTGCACAGCAGAGCTCGGGGCTGTGGTGGCAGCGCTGCTGTCGGCGGCCATTATCGGCTGGGTCAGCCTGCGGGTGAAGGAGCGGGAAGATACCATCATCGGGGCGATCTGGGCCTTTGGCATGGCAGTGGGAATGCTTTTTGCTCAAAGCACGCCGGGTTCGGGTGTCATTTTAGAGAGCTACATATTTGGCAATATCCTGATCACCTCAGTCGACGACGTTATCCTCACGGTGGTACTCGGTTCCATTGTGTTAGTGGTGGTCGCACTATTTTACCACAAGCTGGTCGCAGTGTGTTTCGACGAGGAGTTTGCTCGATTGCGTGGCATCTCATCGGATGCTTATTATCTGTTATTGCTCGGGATCACCGCTGTCAGCATGGTCATGCTAGTACGCCTGGCGGGTATCATCCTGGCTTTGGCGCTCATTGTGTTGCCAGCTGCGACTGCCTCGAAGTTTGCCGGCAAGATGTGGACCATTATCCTGATCGCCATCGGCCTATCGATGCTCTACAACGTAGGCGGCCTAGCCCTCAGCTATGAACTCGAGCAGCCCACTGGCCCACTCATCGTAGTGGTGGGCGCTGTGGTCTATGGGCTGTCGTTTCTGGTGGCAAAGCGTCGGGTGAGAAAAGGCGGGTGATTTTGATTCTCTGATATTTACTGCCTTCGGTTTATATATGAAGTCTTCCCAATTAAATTTTTTGCTGATTGTTGTTTTATTTGTTCTGGGCAGTTGTGAAAAACAACCGCCGCCGAGAAACAAGGGGCCGTTTGCTCCGATTGATGTGAATGGCAAAGAATATCGGCCGACTGCTGATGATGCGGGCCAGTATTTCTACCTAAGAGGTGGTGATGAAGAGAGGGTGCTTCTCGGAAAACTAAGTGATTTCAGTTTGGAGCTATCGAAAGGATTTTCGATTATTGAAACCGATTTGGGTTCGGATATACGTGGCATTGTGGTTTCCAATGTAGAGAAAATTGCAGATGGTGGTTTTAGGTGGACAGCACCTTCTGGTGGGAAAATAGAAACCGATCCAGAAACTGGGGTTGGTCTTGCTGACCTTGATTACTATCGGCAGGGCGCTGTCTATGGGACACTTCGTGAACATTGGGGAGCTAAAGATGGGTGGGACGATCATGTGACTTCCCTGTATTTTGGTGACACGGAACGCCTTGTAGCAGCAAAATTGCCCACAATTCGGAGTGGTGAGGAGTTGGCTGTGGGGATTTGCCATTTAGCGCCTAATACAGAAGAAGGGCGAATAAAGGGGCGTGAGACCCTGCGCTCAGCAGCAGCTTATTGCCTAGACTGTGCTTACCAGTTGGGGGTGAGCTCTTTTCGTGTAGATCTTTATCTCGAGGTTTATGAGCCTTTCGGAATTGATTTTCCAGGCCAGGGAGACGCTTATTACAATAGGAGCTTTCCACCTTCTCGTTACCTCAGAAAAAAGGGGGATCTAAATAATAGGTAAGTTGGAGTAAATGCCTCGTGAGAGCCCTTTAGGGTTTTTAGTGGTGTGGTAGTACTGTGCGTTTGATGGCTAGTTTTAGGTGAAACAATGGGGATTACTACCCCAGTATGCCATCGATGACATGCGCCTTCTCGACGCCGGTTAGCTTTTGGTCGAGGCCCATGTGTTTCACACTGAAGCGATGGTGATCGATGCCTAGTTGATTGAGGATGGTGGCGTTTAGGTCGCGGATATGCACGGGGTCTTTGGTGATGTTGTAGCAAAACTCGTCGGTCTCGCCGTAGACAGTGCCTCCGCGGATGCCACCGCCTGCTAGCCACATGGAAAAGCAGCGCGGGTGGTGGTCGCGACCGTAGTTGGTGGGCGATAGCTTGCCCTGGCAGTACATGGTGCGGCCGAATTCGCCTCCCCATACAACTAGAGTGTCGTCTAGCATGCCGCGCATTTTTAGGTCTTTGACTAGGGCGGCGGAGGCTTGGTCGATGTCTCTTGCCTGTAGGGGCAGGTCGCCAGTTAGATTATCGTGCTGGTCCCAGCCTCGGTGGAAGATCTGCGAGAAGCGTACACCACGCTCGGCCATGCGGCGTGCGAGTAGGCAGTTGTAGGCAAAGCTCCCTGGGGTCTTCACGTCTGGCCCATACATCTGTAGGATCGATTCGGGCTCGCCGGATAGATCGGTAAGCTCGGGGACGGATGCCTGCATGCGGAAAGCCATCTCGTATTGGGAGATGCGGGTTTGGATCTCGGGGTCGTGGGCTTGCTCGTAGTGTTTTTGGTTGAGTGCATTGAGCCCGTCGAGCATGGTGCGGCGGACGCTACTGTCGATGCCGGATGGATTCGATAGGTACAGCACGGGGTCGCCCTGCGAGCGTAGGGCTACACCTTGGTGACGCGAGGGTAGGAATCCGCTCCCCCACAGGCGCGAAAACAGGGCCTGGGCATCGCGCTTGGCCGACCAAGTGGAGTTGAGCACGACGAAGGCGGGTAGGTTTTCGTTTTCGCTACCGAGACCGTAGCTGAGCCAGGCACCTAGGCTGGGGCGGCCAGGTATTTGGTTGCCGGTTTGTATGTAGGTAATCGCGGGATCGTGATTGATTGCCTCGGTCCACATACTGCGCACCAGGGCGATATCGTCTACGATGCCTGCGGTATGTGGTAGTAGTTCGCTGACCTCGGTGCCACACTCGCCGTGTGGCTGAAAGTCGTAGATAGATGGGGCGATGGGGAAGCGCGATTGCCCCGATGTCATGGTGGTCAGGCGCTGGCCATTGCGGATCGAGTCGGGTAGATCTTTATCATACCAGTCAGCCATGCCAGGTTTGGGGTCCCACATATCGATCTGCGATGGCGCTCCCGACATGAATAGGTAGATGGCTCGTTTCGCCTTTGGGGCAAACCGGTAGTTGGGCAAGGTGGGTGATGCTGCCGAGGCATCGCGTCCGAGTAGGTGGCCGAGTGCCGCACCGCCCAAGCCCATGGCTGTCTTGCCGAAAAACTGGCGGCGTGTCTCGTGCTGTAGGTAGTTGGTGAGTATCTGGCTCATGAGTTGCTATAGGTTAGGTGTTTCGGTGGTTTTAGCCGGAGAATGGAGGGCACGGAGGGGCTGCCTTTAGCTGCCCGGCAGGCTGAGCCGGATGCTTTGGCCGAGGTAGCCGGGCAGCTGAAGGCAGCCCCTCCTTGAGATAGCTCTGCTATGAGAGAGTGGAATGGCGGTGTGAGGTCAAGGAGGGGCGACGTCTCGTCGCCCGGCTGCTTGGGCCGTGGTGCTTGGATAGTGTGCGCAGCCTGCCGGGCGACGGGACGTCGCCCCTCCTTGGTTGGCTTTGGCTGGTTGTGACTCATGTTGTTGGGTTAGTTCTTGGTAACGGTCTCGTCGAGGTTCATGATCTGGCTGGCTACCATGATCCAGGAGGCTAGCTCGTTGGGATCTTCCGTTTGTAGGGAAAAGGTGGCGTTGGCTGGGTCGTGTAGGAGCTCGCGGGCGGCTTCGCTTTGGCTGCGATAGATGTCACGAAATTGGGTGAGACTGTTGGCGACGACTTGGCTCTCGTCGGGGGAAAGCTGGCGGCTGAGTGTGAGCAGGGCGAGCTGGTCGATGCGCTCGCTGTCGGTCGCCGACGCCTCGGCGATGATGCGCTGAGCCAAGTGACGGGCGGTGCGCATATACTGCGGGTCATTCATGAGCACTAGGGCCTGCAGCGGGGTATTGGTGCGCTCGCGGCGCACGGTGCAGCTCTCGCGATCAGGGGCGTCAAAGATGGCCATATTTGGCGGTGGGGCGGTGCGCTTCCAAAACGAGTAGACCGAGCGGCGGTGCTCGGGGCTGTGGCCGTAGTCTTGTTGAAAGGTCTGAGTGTTGGAGTTGGTATAGCCTACTGTTTTCCAGATGCCGTCTGGCTGGTAGGGCTTGACACTGGGGCCACCGATGCGGCGATCTAGCAGTCCGCTGGCAGCGAGCGCTTGGTCGCGGATGGTCTCGGCATCTAGGCGAAAGCGTGGGCCGCGGGCCAGTAGGATATTCTCGGGATCTCGGGCGATCAGCTCAGGGCTGCCGTGCGAGCTTTGGCGATAGACGGCAGAGGTCATGATGTGGCGGTAGAGCTGTTTCAGATCCCAGCCCGACTCGACGAAGTAGAGTGCTAAGTGATCGAGCAGCTCAGGGTGACTGGGGGCCTCGCCCTGGGTGCCAAAGTCCTCAGAGGTTTTTACTAGCCCGCGACCGAATAGCTCCTGCCAGACTCGATTTACCGTGACTCTTGCCGTTAGCGGATGGCTGGGATCGACTAGCCATTGAGCCAGGCCGAGGCGGTTTTTCGGAAAGGCATCGAGGTCGGAACTGGGCATTTCGATATAGGCGGGAAAGCCTGGGCTGACCGATTCACCTTTTTGATCGTACTCACCGCGCTCGAGGATGTGGGCGGTAGGAGCGCCGGGCTTTTCGTGCATGACGAGGGTGATCGGTGCGGTGTGGTGGATCCGCTGTAGGGCGGCGCGGTGGCTGTGTAGCTGCTGGATCTGAGCCATCACATCGGCATCCACACAGCTATCGTAGAGGGCGCGTAGGCGGTCGGTTTCTTGTTTGGTACGCTTATCGGCAGCTTTCCTAGCGGCTCCTCGGCTCGCTTGATGGACGGTGAGTGAGTTGATCACCTCAGTGGGTAGTTGCGCGGCATAGATTGTGACCGGAGCGACGCCTGCCTCGCCCAGGCGGGCGGGTGCGTCGGTGGTAAAGTCGTCGACTAGTGTCTCTGCCCAGCTATTGAGGAAGCGGCTGGTCTGCGCCCGACCATTCACCCATAGGGACAAGCCGGCGGAGCTACCACTACCATCGTAGCTCACGACGATGCGGCCGCGCGCGCCAGGCTTGAAGGCGCTGGAGGCTCCGATGCGTAACATGCGGTTTGGCCAGGACTCGATCAGCTCTACGATGAGGCGGGCTTTCTCCACCCGTAGGCGGATACCGCGATCGGCTAAAGCTGGATCTGTCTTGTCGAGGATGATGGCATCGCCTGAGTCAGGCAGCTGGTAGCTCATGGATAGGGTGAAGGGATCGGTCTTGGCAAAGTCGGGAAGCCCAGAGATCTGGTCACCAGTAGTGGTCAGTGGTAGCGGATCGAGGCTGGCGATAGCGGCATCGATCTTTTTCGGCGAGACGTCTGCTAGCCATGCCTGGTAGCTGGCCTCGGCCTGTTTCTTAGCCGCAGCTAGTGCTTTCTCTGTAGAGCGGATCTCGGTCTGTAGGGCTTTGGCCCGAGCCTCGGTCGCCTCATCGGGGTAGACGTGGATGACGGGGGGCGAGTCTTTGTTATTACCATCCATCGCCGGCTGGGTAGTGTGATTGAAAAAAGCGTAGAGCTGATAAAACTCGCGCATCGTCAGTGGGTCGAATTTGTGGTCGTGGCACTGGGCGCAACCAGCGGTCATGCCCAGCCAGACGGTGGCGGTGGTATTGACGCGATCGACGGCATAGCGGGTGAGAAATTCCTCGGCGATGGCACCACCCTCGGCGGTGGTCACATTGCAGCGATTGAAGCCGGTGGCGACGCGCTGCGATTGGGTAGGTTCGGGGAGAAGATCGCCGGCGAGCTGCTCGATGGTGAACTGGTCGAAGGGCAGGTTATCATTGTAGGCCTGGATCACCCAGTCGCGGTAGGGCCAGATCTCGCGGTAGTTGTCGAGGTGCAGGCCGTGGGTATCGCCATAGCGGGCGGCATCTAGCCAGTAGCGAGCGCGGTGCTCGCCGTAGGCGGGAGAGGCGAGTAGACGATCGAGCGTGGCCTCGTATCCGTCGGGCGAAAAGTCGGCTATCTCTTCCAGCGTGGGCGGCAGGCCTGTCAGGTCTAGAGTGGCGCGGCGCAGCAGGGTATAGCCAGGTGCCTCTGGCGATAGACTGAGGCCCTCGGTGTCGAGCTGGCGCTGCACTAGCACATCGATGGGGTGGCGAGCGTGCTCAGAGTCCTCGGAGATGGACTGCTGAGGTGGCACCAGCGACCAGTGTTTTTGGTACTCGGCACCCTGCTCGATCCAGAGGGCGAGTAGGGCCTTTTGCCGGTCGGTCAGAGATTTGTTCGACTTGGGTGGGGGCATGATGTCATCGGCATCGTCGCTGTGGATGCGGTGGTAGCTCTCGCTGGCCTCGACATCGCCAGGGACGATGGCAGGTAGCTCGCCAGCTGTGGCTCCAGCGTAGGTATCGAGCCGGAGACCCGCAGCACGGTCGTGCTCGTCGGGGCCATGGCAGGCGATGCAGTTCTCTGTGAGGATAGGGCGGATATCGCGATTGAAATCGATCTGCTCGGGTAGATGGCTGGCGGCAGCGACATTCTCAAAGCCTGTGGGTGGTCGAGTCTGCGAGCCCGTCACTGGTAGGGTGGCGACGATTTTTTCATACTCGCCCTGGCGATCGGTGGGAGTGGCTTTGGTATCGCTATCGGCCTCGGTTACTAGGTCTTTACTTGCTTCAGGCTTAGCTGCAAGGAGCCAGATGAGTAAGCCTGCGCAGATCGTGATAGCTGCCGCGATGGCCAGTATGGGCTGGCGAGTGGAGGTAGGTGTCGGCTCTATGGAGGCGACTGGCGATGCTGAAGCTGACTCCAGCCCCATGGAGCCTAGCCAGGTGGTCATCTCGGCGTGGTCTAGCCAGGTATCGAGTGCCTCGGGAGAGCGGCGCAGCAGCTCGTTTAGCCGCTGTCTATCGGCTTCGCTCAGCGGGCCTTTGCTCATCGTTAGGATCAGCGATTCGATCTCTGTTTTGTCGTCTTTCATTGGGAAAAGGCTCGTTGGATTTAAAGGTCGTCTTGGGTGTGTTCGTGGGATTTCTGGCGCACGCAGCGGATCAGATTTTGGCGGGCTCGGTGCAGCATCTGTGAGACGGCATTGGCATTCACGCCATGTAGGTCGCCGACTTCGATCAGGGATCTGCCGTCTATGTAAAAGGCGGTAATGAACTGGCGATGGCGCTCGGGTAGCTGCTCGATGCACAGGTGCAGGAGGCGGCGCTTTCGAGTCTCCTCCAGCTCGCGCTCCTCGGAGCGAGCCTCGACTAGGGTAGCCACATCGTCGTCGAGCAGGGGCACGGTGCGGCTTCGGTTGGCCGATCGGCTGTAGTTGCGGTAGTGATTGCGGGCGATGGAGCGCATCCAGGCGACGGCATTGGAGCCAGTGGCGTAGTCGGCTCGCTTTTGCCAGGCGGTGAGATTGGTCTGCTGGAGGAGGTCGTGCGAGTCGGAGAGATTGCCCGTCAGCTTCACGAGATAGCCGAGCAGTGGCACTTGGGCCAAGCGTAGCTCCTCCGCGAACGGGTCATCACTATCATCTCCATCGAACAAAGCACTCAAGGTCTTAAAGGGATGTGATCAGAAATCGAAAACTTACGGGTAGCCGATAGAAAACTTGGATTTTAAAAATTTAGCGACTAGGCGATCTCTTTCTAACGTCTTTGAGTGTCTTTTTATACACTTGCTTACCGTACGATTGATCTTAAGCTGTTATGATGAAGATCAAAGCCATTGTCCATTCCGAGCCTGATGGTGGTGGATATTGGGCAGAGGTTCCATCTCTGCCCGGTTGTTTTACTGAAGGTGATACCCTCAAAGATTTAGAGATCAATCTGAAAGAGGCCGTCGAGGGATGGCTGCTAGCTGGCGAGCCAGAGCCGATCGAGAGCCAGCAGCTGCTAGAGATAGCGGTATGAAATCCGTTTCAGGCAAACGGATGGCAGCTATCGCAGTCAAACAGGGCTGGTCGCTCAAGCGAGTCAATGGTAGTCACCACATCTTTACGCAGTCAGGTAGAGATGAGAGATTAGTCATTCCGATTCATGGCAACAAATCGCTGAAACCAGGGCTTCAGCGCGCTTTGATGAAGCTGATTCCATGTTCTGATGAGGATCTTTGATCACCACCTCCAGCTTTTTAACACTTGGATAGCAGTTCTTCGGAGAATATTTTTGCGTAGGATAGTGGCAGGTCTTAATCAGCGCATCAACTAGAGAGTGCTAGTGTGAGGTAGTCGCGTGCCGCAAAAGCCGTCATAGCGGCCCTTGGTGGACTATTTTCGGAGGTCTACCGTGTGGGGTGATGAAGTGGATCGCTACATTTCTCTGTCTAGTTTTCGGAGTGTCTGCCGCAGCCAATGAGCGGGGCTCGCAGATCTACCGTACCCAGTGTATCGAGTGCCATGGGGCGCGCGGTGAAGGTGTCGATGGGCTGGCTGACGAACCTCTCTACGGGACGAAATCAATCGAAGCGCTGGCTGGGCGTATCACGCGGACGATGCCGGAGGACGATCCCGATCTATGCATGGGCGAGGATGCCGATGCGGTGGCTGAGTATATCTATCATGCCTTTTACTCTGTGGAGGCTCGGGCAAAGCTGGCTCCGGCGCGGGTCGAGCTGGCTCGGCTGACGGTGCCGCAGTATCGCCACTCGGCGATGGATTTGGTCTATGGCTTTCGCTACGATCACCTGGTCGCGAGGAAAGATCAGCGTGGGCTGCGGGTGAGCTATGCGCTGTATCCCGATGAAAAAGACTACGAAAAGCTAAAGGATAAAGGCATCGTCCATCAGGAAATCTCAGGGCCGGTGAAGCACGACTTCGTCAGTGGTCACCCTCAGGTCGAGATGGATCCGAAGAAGCGGATCTTTACCGAAAAACCTCCGAAACCTAAACCCATGCCCAAACCGAAAGGCAAGGGCAAGGCGGACGCAGATGGGAAGGATAAGGCGCAGCCGAAAGCAGAGGAGCCGAAGCCGATCGTGACTGAGGTGAAAAAGTTTAATCCCGATCGCTTTAAAATCACCTGGGTGGGCTCGATCATCGCGGAGGAGACGGGCACCTATGAGTTTGTCATTCGCACGCGCAATGGGGTGCAGTTTTGGGTGAATGAGCGCGATATCAAGAGCCCCTACACCATCGATGGCTATGTGGTGTCGAATAACGATCTGCGCGAGCTACGAGCCAAGGTTTTTCTGGTCGGGGGGCGTACCTATCCCGTGCGACTCGACATGGAGAAGCGCACCAATAAGAAGGACAAAGGCAAGCGCGCCGAGATCGAGCTGCTGTGGCGACCGCCGGGTGGCGTGCTGGCGACGATGCCGCAGAGAGCGTTTCTACCGGATCAGCATCACGAGAGTTTTGTGCCCACCGTCAGCTTTCCCGCAGATGATCGCAGTGTCGGCTACGAGCGAGGTACTTCGGTATCGCGCGCCTGGCTAGATGCGGTGAATCAAGGGGCGATCGAGGCTGCTGACTATGTGGGCGCTCACCTAGATGAGTTGGCCCGGACCAAGTCGAGCGACAAAGAGCGCGCTAAGAAGTTGCGAGCTTTTGCCGAAGAGTTTTTTGCTCGATCTCAGCGCACCCTGAAGCTGAGTGAAAAGCAGCAGGCGATGGTGGCCTTGGTGTTTGAGAAATCGGATAATGTCGAGGCGGCGGTGCGCCAGCTAGTGATCCTATCACTGACGTCGCCGAAGTTTCTCTACCCTGGTCTGGCCGATGAGGATCAATCCGACCAGGAGCGGGTGATCTACCGGCTGGCACTGGCGCTATGGGACTCGCTGCCTACACCCTATCTGCGAAAGCGTGCCAGAGACGGCTACTACAAGGATCTGAAGCGAGTCGATACCGAGACCTGGAAGCTGATGGAAGCGCCGCTAGCCAAGAACAAGTTGCATGGCTTTTTCCACCACTGGCTGGAGCTGGAGCGTGCTGCCGATGCCTCGAAAAGCCAGGAGGCATTCCCTGAATATTCGGAGGAACTGCGTGCCTATCTGAGACAGTCGCTGCATCGCCAGATCGAGCACATCGTGTGGGGCGAGGGCTCAGATTACCGCAAGCTTTTGGCAGCTGATTACCTGTTTCTCAATGAGGCTCTGGCTCAGATCTATCCCGGTGCACAGCCGGTGAAGGGCGACCATCTGCGGCCTGTATCGCTGGCAGATGGTCAACGGGCAGGGCTGCTCACGCACCCGTATCTGCTGTCGACCTTGGCGTATCACGATAGCACTTCGCCTATCCATAGAGGTGTGTTCCTGAGCCGGCAGATCCTCGGCATCGCGCTGAAGTCGCCGCCGATGGCCAATGAATTTGTCGCCGATCATTTCGATCCCACCCTGACCATGCGCGAGAAAGTGACCGAGCTGACCAAAAACCAGAGCTGTATGGCCTGTCACTCGACTATCAATCCACTCGGCTTCAGCCTAGAGCATTACGATGGCATCGGTCGCTGGCGCGAGGCCGAGCCGACTGGCAAGCCGATCAATAGCCGCAGCCAGCTAGTGCTGGATAGTGGCGAGGCGCTGGAGCTGCAGTCGGCTCAGGATGTGGCCAAGCTGGCTGCTACCCAGCGATCGGCTCATCTCGCCTTCGTCGAGATGCTCTTTCACCACACCGTCAAACAACCCGCCGCAGCCTACGATGCTGAACGCCTTGAGTGGTTGTGCGATAGCTTTGTGGCGCAGGAGTTTTCGATACTGGATCTGCTGAAGCAGATAGCGTTTTCGACGGCTAGTGAGGGGCTGGGTATTGATTGAGTTTCGATTGGTTGACCTAATGGTACCGTTAAGGTAGCGTTAAGAATGTCGACGCTGGTGATAAAATCTTTTCCTGACGAATTGCATGCGAAGCTGAAGGAGGCCGCAGCCGAAGATCGTCGATCGGTCACTCAACAGGCGATAGTGTTATTGGAGCAATCTTTGAACTCAGCTAAGCCGACGCCCCCAAAAGGGTATTGGAGAGATCTCCCTATGATTCCGGAGTTTGCCGAAGCTGATGAGCGCGGTGCTTTCTCAGGTGGAGTGGATTCGACTGCAATCATATCGGAAGAGCGCGATGCTAGGTAGGGTATGATATCAGTTCACTACGATACCAATTATCTGATAGGTCCTTTGAAAAATGGGTAGAATCGGAACTGTGAGAGTGTTTGGCATAAAGCCAGGATCAATCGGTGAAACCGAAGGATATGGTTATCCTTACTGGGAGCCTGAACCCAAAGATGCGTCAGCTGAGCAGCTTCATCAATGGGAGCAACGCAATCCGATCTGGGGATTTGCGGATGAGGTTGGCACGTTAGATCAAGACGACATCGAATTTTTTAACGGAGATGATCGTAATGTGTGGGATTACATGAAAACATACATTAAAGGCGAGGGCGATATTGACGCTTTGAGGGATATTATTGGTCACTGCGACACATTCATTCTGGTTTTTGACTCAGCATACGAAGCCGGGACAATTAACTGGGGTGACACCCAAGGAGCAATTTATGCTGGAAATTATGAATGCACCTTCAGCTACTGATCTGTCCATTCCCTGACCTATCAAGTCGGCGCTGGGAACCTCGCTATCCTCCCTGTGTTGACACCGTCAGGATCTGGATCAAAGCGTGGTTCCCGCGGGGTCCCAGGCCTTATACGATGAAACTCCGATTTTCAGAAAATGGTAGTGCTGAGGGCGCATGTGGCGACTGTGGATGTGATTCATTGTTCGGTGCATGGCCAGGCTGAGTTTGTATCGGCAGCGCATAGAAAGATGCGAGAAGGAGTTTCTAGTCGGCAGGACTTGGATGCTTATTTGAAGCAGATGGATAGGGATACAGCGGTGGGAGCCTTGCGCTGGGCTTCGATAGATCAGAATCTCATTGATTTAGTGAGAGTGGTTTTTCAAAAGGCGCCCGCAAAGACTTTCTTAAGAGCAGCGGATGGTTTGCACTTGGCCAGTGCTGCTGCGAACGGCTTTTCAGCGATTTACTCAAATGACAAGCATTTGTTAGCGGCTGCTCCGTTATTCGGTTTGAAGGGTATTAACGTGATTCCATAGCTCTGTTGTTTTCGGCAACAGATAAGCGTATCCCGCAACCATGGCCATTGATCCCGGCGGGGATTTCAGCGTTATTTCGTAACGTTTAATCAAACAAACATGAACCGTCGTTCCTTCATCCGTGATCTTGGTGTCTCCGCTGGTGTTTTGCCTTTTGTCTCTGGGCTGCCTGGGCTACAGGCCGCCTCTGGCAGTGGTGCGCTCGCAAAGAGGCTGATCATTATGTTTTCGCCCAATGGTACGGTGCCAGAGGAGTTTTGGCCTGAGGTCGGTGAGGATGGGAAGGTCCGCTACGGCCGCATCCTGAAGGCTCTGGAGCCATGGCAGCAGCATGTGACGACGCTGCGTGGTGTGCATAATAAAGTGAAGGGCGATGGCGACCAGCATATGCGCGGCATGAGCTGTCTGCTGACGGGGGAAGAGCTGTTCTCGGGAAATATCCAGGGCGGGGGAAATACTCCTGCCGGCTGGGCGCGGAATATCTCCATCGACCAGGAACTGAAGAATTTTTACCAGAGCCAAGCGGCCACTCAGACCCGTTTTGGGTCGCTGGAGCTAGGTGTGGCGGTGCCGAATCGGGCCGATCCCTGGACTCGTATGTCCTATGCTGGGCCCAATCAGCCGGTGGCACCGATCAGCGATCCCGACGTGATGCTGAGCAAGCTCTACGGCCAGATGAAGGATAAAGACACACTGCAGAGTGTGATCGATCTGCTGAATGACGATCTCAAAACCGTGAGCCGCAGCCTGGGCAGCGAGGACAAAGCACTTTTCGACCAGCACATCACTTTGGTACGCGATATCGAGACCGAGCTCCAGCGCAGCGATGCACAGGATGAGCTGAATCACCCGATCCCAGACATCGATCCCGAGGTGGAGGTGCTCAATGATAACACGCCTCGCCTGAGCCGGATGCAGATCGATCTGCTGGTGAGTGCCATGGCCAATGGTATGAGTCACATCGGTAGTCTGCAGTTTATGCGCTCGGTGGGGCAGGCGCGGATGAATTGGCTGGGCATCGACGAGGGCCACCACTCGCTTTCTCACGAGCCCGATAAGAATAAGGAAGCTGTCGAGAAGCTGGTGAAGATCAATGAGTGGTTTGCCGGAGAGCTAGCCTACCTGACGAAGCGCTTGGCTGAGACGCCCGAGCCCGGTCATAGCGGTACCATGCTCGATCACACGCTGGTCATTTGGCTGAATGAGCTGGGTAAAGGCAACAACCACACCCACGCGGATATCCCATTCCTGACGGTAGGTGGAAAGGCGCACGGCATCGAGTCCGGGCACCATCACCAGTTTGATTCCGTCGCCCACAATCGCCTGTGGTTATCAGTCGCCGAGTCCATGGGGCACCAGATGGATACCTTTGGTCAGGCAAAGCTGTGCGAGGGTGGCGCGCTGGCGATATAGGTTAGTTGTTCCGTGCCTACATTTGTTTGAGCAATCTTTCGATTATTTTGGCCGTCTCGGGATCGATTGGTTCGGGTGGTTTTGGGGTAGGGAGGACGGTAGTCCAGACTAGGTCGTCTTCTTTATTGCCGCTGTCATCCGTGCGGTCGCTTCCGATACTGATCAATTCAAAGTTGTCTGCGTCTAGCCTTTTGTAGGTAGCATAGCTGGCGTCGGTGAAGAGGTCTCGGATTTCGCCTGTTCTCAGTTCATCGATAAACTCGGGATACGCGCCATGTTCTAGGTGAAACTTTTTCAATTGGCAAGCGACGATGGCGAACTCGTACAGCTGTTGGAGCTCTAGAGTTCTATCGGTCCATTTGCCTAGATTTCGGACGGTTATGCCTGTTAGTGATCTACGCCAATCAGGTTGCATTCGCCACTTTATGACAGCTTCCTCAAGGTTTAATGAGCTTTGTTGTGTGAGTTCGGTTGTCAGACGATCTCCTTGTTTATCCCATAGTAAGTTATCCACTAGCATGGAGTGGCTGGTTACTAGGTGGAGCTGTATTCGGCTTTCGAGCTTTTGCGCGAGTCGTGGGTCTCGTTCATCTTCGTAAGGCTGAGAGCGCATATCTTTGTCTTCGATAGCGATCATTCGGATTAATCTTTTCGGGAAATCCTGCGTCAGTCGGATGCGTCGACATTCGGCCTCTAGTCGATCTAAGGATTCTTTATCCCAGTCGCCACTTTCCAGGCTTACCCAGATGGCATTGATAGCGATATCTAGCCCTGCGAGTTCGATCAATGACCCAACAAGGCTAGGGCAGGACTCGTAAATCTGGCTCGATAGCCGTAGTGATGTGGTGAAATCCCGTAGGCCTACGGGTAAATTACCCGAGTGAACATGATGATAAGCCCGATAGGTCAGGTATTTCTGGACGTTGTTGAGCTGCTCTATGCCATAGACTGAGTGGACGTCTGTGGATGGTCTTAGGGCAGCCTCATGCAGCAAGGCTACTGTGGCTTCGTCTTCTTGCCAAAGTTGCTCAAATGAGGTGCAAGTATCCCTCATCTCTACCGGCTCGATTCTATAGTCGCGTAACCAAAATGAAGGGCCCGATACGGCAGCGGCGTGAAAGCTTTCCGCGGCGATGATGATTTCTGGGCGTCCTTCGCGTTCAATCAAGCCATCGGGCCCGTAGTACTCGATCCAATCTACGATGCCAGGTGCTTTCAGGAAGTTCTCTTCGTCATCAAGCGCTGGTGAAGCGGGAAGATCGAATGAGACGCCTCGTTTCTGCCATTTCTCGACAAAGGCCTCGTGGCGCATCTTTCCACCCCAGTGGTAAAAATGCTGAGTCGCCCAGCAAAGAAGGGCGACGGTCATGCAAATCAGAGTCAGAATACTTGCCCTCACTTGCTAAAAGTAAGGGCAATCTGATTATTTAGAAGGTTAAACCTCAGTAGGGAAATTAGTTCCGTGCCTGATTCTCTACCTCTCGAGCCAGTGGGGTAGACTGGTTGATGAGATTCACCAAGGTGCTGCTCAGGTCGATGTCTCGGCTGAGGCGGGAGAGGGACTCGGTGGAGGTCCGCACATCGCGAGCGACGCTCTGGAGATCGGTCTTGGATTTGCTCTTGTAGGCTTTTATCAGCTTGTTGGTCAGTTCGCCATGGCGTTTGACTTGGGCGACTAGAGCATCGGCGTCTGTGGAGTTTTCGGCTTTGGAGAGTTCCTTCTTGGTCCGGTAGCTGAGTTGGTCGGCCAGATTGTCGATGGCGTAGACGTTTTTACCGATCTCGGCAAAGGCTGGCTCGACTTCGCTCGATGAGCCAAAGCTAAAGCCGCCGATACTGAAGGCGCTCTGACCGTAGAATTTAAAGCCGTCTGCTTTGGAAGCCATTGGGGCTGAGGCGATAGCCACGATCGCGGTCAAGAGTAGAATAGGGGAGTAGGGGTTTTTCGTTGTGTGTCTTAGCGTCATATACTTGAGGATGGGTATTCGACGACGCGGGCACTAAAAAATGCAAAATTTTGGGCTATGATCCATTGTTATACCCTGAAATTCAATAGGGTACAATTTTGATTCAATAGGGTACAGTTGCTGATTTGGAGCGTATTTTGCAGTGTATCTTTCCTTGGTGGGATTATTCAGCTCCGCTCTTGTGAGCTATGACGCTTCTGTCGCCCCCGGGGCAGGGAAGTTTGCGGGACCATTTTTATTGGCTGTCCAGCCTCCGGCTTTTTGATGAAGTCATAATCTGGCTGCTGGAACTGGTGCACTCAGCCTGTCGGTCAGCTGAAGGCTGACCCTACTTAGGAGTAGCTTCCAGGAGCGCGGCTACTCATGCTGGAGTCTCCACTTATGAGCGAAATTCCTCGACCTTGTGGGCGATCACGTGGGGCACGATGGCTGTCAGTAGCACATCGTTGCCCTCGTAGTCTTGCTCGAGGATGTTTGCCTCGCGGTGGAGTAGGGCTACGAGATCTTGGCGAGACTGGGGGATGCGGAGCTCCATGCGGGCGACGCGGTCGACCAGCTGGTCGCAAAAAGCATTGAGCAGGGCATCGAGATTTTTATCGCTGGTGGCAGAGATGAAGATCGCTTTGCCCTCGAAGTAGGCGTTTAGCTCCTGCATGCGCTCGGGGTCGTCCTCGATGAGGTCGACCTTGTTGAGCACGATGATAGTCGGTTTGTCGTCGGCACCGAGTTCGCCGAGTACTTTTAGAGTCGTCTCGTAAAAGGAAAATACCTCCTCAGCGCTGGCATCGAGCACGTGTACAAGAAAGTCTGAAAGCACGGCCTCCTCCAGAGTGGCTTTGAATGCCTCGACTAGACGGTGCGGCAGATTGCGCACAAATCCCACGGTATCGGTTAGCAGTAGCACTTGGCCATTGTCGAGATCGATGGCGCGGGTCGTGGGGTCGAGGGTGGCAAAGAGTTTGTCCTCGGCCAGCACGGTGGCTCCGGCCAGCTGATTGAGCAGTGAGCTTTTGCCGGCATTGGTGTAGCCGACGATTGCGGCATGAGGCACCCCATCGTCAGCACGCTGTTTGCGCTGAGTCTGGCGGTTCTTGCGTACATCCTCGAGATCGGCGCGGATACGATCGATGCGCTTTCTGGCCAGACGGCGGTCTACCTCGATCTGCTGCTCGCCCTCGCCACGGGCTGCGCCTTTGCCGCCGCCACCACCCCCGCCGCCTTGGCGATCGAGGTGCGACCACATGCGAGTCAGGCGCGGTAGCGAGTATTGCATGCGAGCGAGGTCTACCTGGAGGCGGGCTTCCTTGGTCTGAGCGCGCATTTTAAAGATATCTAGGATCACCTCCTCGCGATCGATCACGGTGATGCCGCTCTCTTCCTCCCAGGCACGCTGCTGCATGGGGGATAGTTCGTTGTCAAAGACGATGCAGTCGGCCTCTAGTTCGTGGGCTTTTTCGATGAGCTCGGTGCACTTGCCCGTGCCGGTCAGGTAGCGGGTGTTGCGATTGCGGATGAAGCAGCAATCTTGGCCGACGATACCGATCTGCAGGGTGTCGACTAGCTCGCCTAGCTCTTTGAGCAGGCTGGCTGCGCGATCGCCATCATTGCGATCGAAATAAGCACCGATGAGGAACGCGCGCTCCACCATCTGTGGCTTCTCTTTGACGTCGAACATTGCCATAGCTAAATCAGTAAAAGGGGCGTCGGAGTTTATTGGCGGATCTTTCTACCAGCAAGCCAGTAAACCGCAAATCCAACCGCCAAAGTCAGCAGCCCCCAGAGGCACTGGATAGGCTGCTGCTGGATCTGAAAGTATAGGATGTAGCCTGTCATCAGCAGAAAAATGACAGGCGTGACTGGATACCCCCACGCGCGAAATGGACGCTCGAGCTGTGGCTGGCTGATGCGCAGCCAGATCATGCCGATGACGACTGCGATGGAGGACAGGGTCAGTAGGGCCTGCACATAGTGCAGCAGAGTCTCGAAAGTCGAGGTGATCAGTAGAACGATGGCGAAAACGCTCTGCATGGCGATGGCGATGGCCGGTACGCCGTGGCGGTTGTTTTTCGCCAGCTGGGAAAATACCCGATAGTCTTGGCCGATCGTGCTGGTCACTCGAGGGCCAGCCCAAGTCATCGCGCTGATAGTAGAGATCAGGCCAAAGGCGATGAGCAGTCCCATCAGGCTGCCACCGCGCTCGCCTAGGATCGCCTGCGATGCGATGAGCCCCGCCTCAGGCTGCCCTGCCAGAGCATCGACCGGTGTCGCGTAGAGGAAGGCAGCATTGACCACGATGTATAGCCCAGTAACCAGTGCCGTACCGAGTAGGATAGCGCGTGGCACGAGTCGTGGAGCATCGTGTATCTCATCCATCATGTAGGTGGCGGCATTCCACCCCGCATAGGCATAGAGCACATAGACCAGGGATACAGCGAAGTCTGCCGAGAGGATAGCCGAGCCATCACCTGCCACTGGTAGAAAGGAGATATCAGTCTGCCGAGTGCCGATCGTAAAACCGAGTACGGCTAGCACGATGATGAGCAAGATCTTGGCCGTGGTGAAGCCTGACTGAAATCGTGCGATCGACGATAGTTTACCCAGATGGATGACAGTGACGAGGAGTAGCAGTGGCACTGAGAACCAATAGCCCGACCAGCCAGTGATCGCCGCTAGGTAGTGGCCGAGGAGCGATGCATTCAGCGCGATAGGAGCGGCAAATCCCGCTACGATAGACACCCAGCCGGCGAGAAAACCAAGCAGTGGCGACCAGCTACTGCGGAGCAACTGATACTCCCCACCCGAGCGAGGAAACATGGCCGCTAGCTCGGCATAGCAGAGCGCACCGCAGATCGAGATGATACCACCGACTAGCCACAGCAGTAAGATAGGGAAGCCACTCGGTATGGCACCGACCTGATACCCTAGGCTACCAAAGATGCCGGTGCCGACCATATTGGCGACCACGATGGCCGTGGCTGTGTAGAGCGAGACTTTGGTTTTCATGCCGGTAGCGGTTATTTATCAGGACCTCTCGCTGCTGCCAATTTATCTGAAAGTTCACGGAATAGTTCTTCGGCAATCCTCTTCTCTTCCGGGTTGTTATAGCTGCGATTAGGAGATGGTTCTATATCATGCAGCAAGCCGTCAACTTGGTCGTAGAGCCCATTTTCAATTGCCTGTAGGGCTATCTGCCGAATCTTTTCGATCCTAAATTTGACGTCATTTACTTTTGCCTGTTCCACTTTGTTAATATTGGAATGATTGCTAGGTAGTCTATCTAATCCATAATACATTGCATTGGCGCGCACTTCGGAATCGCTGTCATTAGCCATCATCACTAGGGTATCGATTGCTTGCTGATTAATGGGCTGGGCTCGCCAGACCCAATAACTTCCGATGTTGCTTGCTACGCATCGTCTCACTTGAGCCTCTTGATCCTTCGCGGCTTCTAGGTAGGCTTTTAGCCAAGCATCATTATCTTTCATGATGAGGTGTAATTGGTGCTTATGAATAAGTCGTAAAATTTCTAGGCGCTCAGTGCTAGTGCCTGACTGTAGCTTTTGTCGGAATTCGTCCATTCGGCTGCCAAATTCTTGCTGCATTTGGATAGATTTAATGCCCGTGAAGTAGACTGCCGCTTTCAGTTCTCCCTGAGCGATTTTGATCATCGCTTTGGATCTTTCTGAGATTGCAGGGTCGTCGTGGTACGCTGCTAAAGTGAGCTCTTTGATCAATTCTTCTCTTTGTTCGGAGCTCCCCCAAGCAATTCTGTGGGCTGTGTCAGCTTTAGTTGTCGACATCATGATCTCGCCTAGGCGCTTGAGGATGGCAGGAGTCTTAGGTCGAGTTACAGATAATCCCGAGTAGACGGCATGGTGGACGATCGATTCGTCGCGGCAACCACTGGCATGGTACATGAGTTCAATGGCTTGCGGGTTCTGTGGTGTTTGGTTCCAAATGAATAAACTGCCAACCCTGCCTAGTATAGTAGTTTTGTGGTTAGTGGTGTTACGCAGCCCTTTCCTAACGGCTTCTAGGTATTTCGCTGCATCGAGGCTCCTTAGTTGGCGATTTCGGATCAAATCATCCAATCGCTTTCCAGCTTCGGGATCGTCTGGAAAATATGCCGTATAGTCCGGTGATTTGATTGGGGATTCGCTCTGCCACGCAAAATCGCCTGAAAGCGGCTGTGCTTGCAAAATTTTAACAGAGAATGGCAGTGAAAAAAGCAGAATGCACCCAAGTCGGATGGTATTGTTCATTGGGAAACGTGTTTTATTTATGGTTGTTTGGGCGTCACTTTATACGGCGGATACCGATAGGCTTTTCTTTGATGAGATAGACCTCCATCCCTGCTAGACGCAGTGCGCTGCGAGCATTTGATGCCTTGCGTTTCAAAGCGGGGTCGAGTGCCGATAGCATATACATGGGCTCGGCGGTAAACCATTCGCTACGTGATAGCTGCTGGTTGCGAGATGCTTTTGCGGGTAGCCCCATCACGATGTAGCGATGGGAGTATTGCTTCGCTAGCTGATCCTCTGCCGGGCGCAGGGGCTGTAGAAAATGGTGTAGTAGCTGCGAGAGATCTGCTGAAGGATCGGACTGGAGGTGCTTCACCTCTTCGCCAAAGAGGGCTCCGAGGGCATTGGAGGGGAGGTCGTCTGGGTGCGCCTCGGGGTAGTAGACTCGGCTCAGGCCTTTCTCGTGATCAGGGCCGCCCTCAGCCTCCCACTGGCGATAGAGGGCATCGGCGAGGCTGAACTTTCCGCTGCAGACTTGGGCTGAAAGCGCTAGAAAATGCACCAGATCGATCGGGCCACCGAGCTTGGTGATGAGGTAGCGATCGGACACGGGATCGGAGACGATATCGAGCTCGCCGATCGCCTCGCGGAGCTTCCACATCTGGTCGGATAGGGTCTGCTGCTCTGCCCAGCCAGAGCGAGTCTTGGCGAGCTGAAAGACCCGCTCGAGCTTGGGGATATCGGCTGCACTAGAGGAAAGAGTGAGAGCAGTCAGAAAAAAGGCTAGGGAGAGGAGTTTGTGTCGCATTCTCTGAGGCTAACAGAACCCGCCTCGAAAGACGATCATTTCTGGAAAGTTGCTATAGGTCGGATAGGTCCTATGTGGCCTATAGCGATGCCATCCTACGCTTACGCTGGCACATCTAGAAAGTTTTGCAGGAGTCTCTTACCGGACTCGGTCAAAATCGACTCGGGGTGAAACTGGACTCCGTAGATGGGGTGGGTCTCGTGCTGGAGCCCCATGATCTCTTCCTCCGCTGTCCAGGCGGTGATCTTTAGACATTTGGGAAAGGTGGCTCGCTTGACGATGAGTGAGTGGTAGCGAGTCGCTTCAAATGGATCGCTGATGCCAGCGAACAGGCCTTTGCCATCGTGGTAGACTGGGGAGGTCTTGCCGTGCATGAGGCGGTCGGCACGGATCACGTCGCCACCAAAGACATCGCCGATACTCTGGTGCCCTAGGCATACGCCGAGTAGCGGTGTGCTCTCGCCAAAGGTACGGATCACATCGCAGCTGATGCCTGCCTCCTTGGGGGTGCAGGGGCCGGGCGAGATGCAGATGCGCTCGGGCGCGAGCTCGCGGATCTCATCGATGGAGATCTGATCATTCCGATAGATCTCCATCTCGGCACCTAGCTCGCCGAAGTATTGGACGAGATTGTAGGTGAAGGAGTCGTAATTATCGATGACGAGTAGCATAGCGGCCTGATAGTATTCGCGAGGCGGGAGACTACGCCGAGAGCGCTAGTCTTCCAAGTCAGAAATCGTCACCTGTAGGTCTTGGTCGATCTCTTCTACGCGGTTTTGCACCTGCTCTTCGGTGATGCCATCTGGCAGCACGATGATGGCGCTGGCCTCGAAGAGTCTTTCGCCAGACATGGGCGCCGATAGACACTCGGTGAGGAGTTCCTCCACATTGACCCCTAGCTCAGTCAGGACGTGCGATATCTCGCTGACGATGCCGGTGCGATCGAGCCCGACGACATCGAGCATCACAGACTCGCCAGTCACCTCGCTGGCGGCCTGGCCAGAATCGTCGCTAATCGAGATGAGCAGCCCATCGCTGGCCATGGCCTGTAGATTGGCCCGCAGCAGATCAGCCTGATCATCGGGCACGACGACGTGGACGACGCCGGCGAATTGTCCGGAGAGCTTGGCCATGCGGCTGCCCTCCCAGTTGCCAGAGGCGGAGGAGATAGCAGAGGAAAGTGCCTCTACGAGACCGGGCCGGTCGGGGCCAGCCATATTCACGATGAGAGAAGTCATGGGAAACAGTGTATCACAGACCAGTGGGGTGGTCGATAAACAGCCACTCTAGCCCGGATATCTCTTCGCACCATTTTTCCGCCAGTGCTTTCACCCCAAAGGTCTCGGTGGCGTAGTGGCCTGCGTAGATCACATTTAGACCTAGCTCCTCTGCGGCGGTGTAGCTCCAGTGCGGGCCCTCGCCAGTGATGAAAGTATCGATGCCAGTCTCTGCCAGAGAAAAGACCTCGCTGCCAGCACCACCAGTGATCAAGCCGATCTTTTTCACCTGCTCAGGGCCGCCGGGGCAGTGATGGGCTGGGGCACCGGTGGCTTCTTCGATCTTTGAGAATAGATCGTCGCGAGATAGATCGACATCCTGTCTCAGGCCCAGTGAGATGCCTTTCCAGTCGAAAAATGGCTCGGGAGCTACCCAGTCTAGAGCGCGGGCTAGACAGGCGTTATTCCCTAGCGTGGGGTGCACATCCAGCGGGATGTGGGAGCTGTAGATGGCCAGATTGTTGTCCATGGCGAGCTTCAGCTTCTGGTAGGTGGCACCGGTGTAGGGTTTGGCACCATTCCAGAAGAGTCCGTGGTGGACTACTAGGAGGTCGGCCTCTGCCTCTACGGCCTTTTCGATGACGGGTAGGCAGGCATCTACAGCTGCGGCGATCTTGGTGACGGAACCGTCATTTTGCAGCTGCAGGCCATTCACAGCGCCGGAGTAGTCGGGTACCGCGCTGGTGGAGAGCCAGTCGTCGGCACTGGTCACGAGTGTATTCAGTCTGGGCATAGTGGGAAAGTCGTTTGGGCTGAGGAAAATGTAGTGGGAGAAAAGGGCTTCGTCGCGGAAAAAAGTTTAGCTGTGCATCGGCCGATTTCGTGGTAAAAGCTGAGGCAGTTTTTAAAGACAACAATCGTACATCTATCTCATGGCTGGTGAACTATCTCTCAAAGCAGGCGTCGAGCTCGGCGTGGTCCCCACTCACATCAAATTCGTCGGCGGTCTCGCACCGGACGACAATGGCAAGCTACCTCGCAATGACGATGGCCAGCTGACCGTGGTCGCCGAGCTAGCTCACCTACAGTCGATCTCTGCCGCGCCGATCCAGAGTGCCCAGGTCACCGCTTTTCCAGGTGTGGATGGTGGCGATGTCGATGAGATGATCACTGGTATCCGTGCGCTGGGTATGGAGGTACACATCATCATGATGGTCGGTGGAGCCGATCCGATGAAGCCCGAGGATGAGGATGCCGTAGTCGACATGCTCAAAGCAGGTCTCGAAGTCGCCAAGAAATACAATATCTCTCAAGTGGCCTCTACCTCAGCCGAGGAGTGGATGCAGCCAGGCGCTACGCCTAAGACGGGTGCCGACTTTGATGCGGCTGTGGCCCAAGTGGTAAAAGCCCACATCCGCGCCTGTCGCGAGGCCGATGTCGATAATAGCTGCATCGAAAGCTGGGACCTCGAGTTCCTCCGTGGCGGCGAGTTTCAGACATTCACCAGTCTGTCCAAGATCTGGGAAGTCGTAAAGGCTGCTAATGCTGAGCTAGGGCGTCCATTCTACAAGGTGATGGTCGATGCGGCTCACTGTGGTGACTCGGTGCTGACTATCGAGGAGAATCAGGCGCTGATCGCACAGATCGCTGCAGCCGATGAGATGGGCATGTTTCACTGCTCATCCAAGACCACTCGCGGCTGCCTGACCACCGACGATGGCTGGATTGGCTCGCTGCTCGCTTCTGCTGCCAAGACTGGCAAGCTGAAGAATGTCTTTGTAGAGATCTTTCACCACGAAGATCCAGCTCTAGAAGGTCTGCGCAACCTCGACCCCGGTCATGGACTGGACACTACCGATGGCCGCAGCTACAGCCAGACGACAGTCGACGGTCTCGAAGAGGTCTGCCACAGGCTGAACAACTTGACCCTGCGTGGCCATCTGCAGGGAGCGTAAGCAGGTTTTTTATAGGGGCTAGGTTTCTAGGAGGCTAGGGACCTAGGCTCTGCAGTGGGCCGGAAGCTCTGAGGGCTGAATTCTTGGGGGATTCGGCTTCCTGCGAGTTTTCGCTGCGTAGAGGAAGATCCCAATCTTCCTATTTCGGAGCTTTTTGCGCTTTCCATTCGTGCTTGCTTTCTTCACTTACTGTTCGCTAAACTCCCTAATATGGCTCAAGCAATTGCAGACCCAGAAGAGCTCCGGCGTTTCGCCGAGGAGCTAAAGCGTTTCAATAACGACCTCCAAAACTCCATGTCGTCTCTGAATGCCCGCTTCGCCGCGCTCGGCGATACTTGGCAGGATCAGGAGCATCAGAAATTTGCCGACGACTATCAGGAGACGATGAAGGTGCTGCGCAAATTCGTGGAAGCCTCGAATACCCAAGGGCCATTCCTACTGAGAAAAGCCCAGCGTATCGAGGACTACCTCGGCCAGCGTTAATTTGAGGGTCTGGAGGGCGATTGTACCCTATTGAATCAAAATTGTACCCTATTCAGTCCAGACTGTACCCTATTGAAAAGGCATGGCTGACAAAGCAAATGTGACCGATGTCGATGTGCTGGAGCGGTTTCGCACTCAGCTCATGTTATTTGTCGAAAAAGCGACACTCTGTATCGATGAAGTCAGCGAGGAGGTGAAGCGTACTCGCCACTGGCTGCAGAGCGAGCAGAAGATGACGCTGGAGCGCGAGATGCGCACCAAACAAAAGAAGATGGAGATGGTCGAGGCCGAGCTCTACTCCGCTCGCCTCACCGATGCCAACGAGCGCATCACTGGCATCCAGATGCAGATGCGCCATCTCAAGCAAGAAATCCGCGATCTAGAGACCAAGCAGCGCGCTCTCCAGGCTTGGAATCGCCATTTCGACTCCAAGGTAGAGGTAGAGGCGCGAAAGGTCGAGAAACTGCAATCAGTCCTCGATAGTGAGATGTCCAATGCGGTGAAATTTTTGAACGAGGCGGCCAAGGCGCTTCACGATTACTCGACTCCGCAGAGTGGCTAGCGACCCATTCACTAATCCAATGAAAACCGCTCTTCGAAGGGTGGTGGTGATAGATCTGGCCCATAGTGTTTGAGCCAGTAGTTGGTCTGCGCAGCAGTTTCTGCCATCCACTGCTCCCATGGGATGGGAGGACCTGCATCCTCGATCAGGAAACAGTCAGGCTCGGGGAAGTTGAGCTCGAGATCTGTCGTTTTGATCTCGATTTTGCTTTCTCTAGCTTCGTGGGCCTGCTTCATCGCTTTTTATTGCAGATATTAACTGCTCAAGGAGTTCTTTCTGACCATAGCGTAGCACGAGATCTCGAAATTCGGTATCGGTTTCTGGGTTTAGACTGTGCAGTCGGCACAGATCGATGATGTCTGTCCAGTCGGTAGCATCGGTGCGCCGAGTCTTGCTTCGGCAGGCGGCTAGCTTCATAGCGATGATGTGCTGAGGTTCGGCGAGGGGGACATCGATGGGGCTCCCGAATGAGAAGTAATAAGGAGCTTTGCTGAGCTCTTTCCCCAAGTCGACTCATCCACGATCATCAAATCGACACGGGGTTTGATACGGTCGAAATCCAAGAACTGAACGAAAGCTTGCGTACCATGGATCATTTCAAAGCCCGCGGCTCCCATCATGCTGCGCCAGGCCAGCTCATCTCTCTCTGGGATGACTAGGTCGACATCTCGGGTAAATCTGGGCACGCCATAGGCGATCACGGCATTGCCGCCGATCAGGAGGAAGTCTCGCAACTCGTGATCATGAGCTAGCTGGACCACCTCTAGCAGGGTCTGCTACACCAAGTTCATCTGGGGTTCGTCAGCCATCGGATCGCTTTTCAGCCTCACCTGAATTGGTAGGGTAAACAACTGAAATTAGGCTTGGGTGAATCCTTTCGGCACGCTAGTATCTCTAGGAAAGCATCACCCAAATCCATGAGTCTCCAATCCAATCGCAATCGTCTCGCAGGTCTCTCGAAGGAGCTGAACCGATCGTGGCACGAGACTCAGGACCAGTGGCGCGACCAAAAGCGTGGTGACTTCGCCGAGGAGTACATGCAGCCGCTTTTTGATTCGATCGAGAATGCTGTGGCTGCCATGGGTGATCTCGATAAAGTATTAAGAAAAATACGTTCAGACTGTGAAACCGACAAATAATCGACTCTCCACCGACGATACCCTCAATCTCGTCCAACAGTTCACTGAAAAGATCGGCTCCTACGCCTCGCGCGAGGGACGGATCGACTATGCCGAGAAGCTAGCTGCCTCGAACAGCCGCGCCTCCGAGGCTGAGCAGGTCGGCCAGATCGAGGCGCAGACAGCCGAGAAAAAGGCAGGCGTACAGGAGTGGCTGACTCAGGCAAAGACCGCTCTCGAGGCAAAGGCTATCGCTCGCGCCGAACAGATCGAAAAAGCCAAGCTAGCTGTGCGTCAGCAGCTGATGGAGGGGATCAAAACCGCTGAGGGGCACCAGCGCTACGACCTGCAGCGGCAGATGATGGACTCGGCCAAGCGTCGCGACCAGCAGATCGAGGCGGCTCGACAGGAGCTGGAGGCTGCCAAAGCCGAGATCGGTGCCAATGCCGGAAAGCTCGAGGAGATCGAGCAAGCAGCGCCCAAAGCTTTTCGTGCCTTTTCCGGGCCGCAAAAGAAGCTGCTTGCCGCCATCGAGGGCAAAGGCGGGCCCAAAGAGATCAAATACAATGGCTCGGTCGACGATGCCTACAAGCGCACCGCCAAAGTGTGGAAGGCAGCCAAGGGCAATCCCATGCTCGGGCTGTATGCCGTGGTGCCGATCTGGCTGCAGGCTATCGTGGCGGTTCTCATCGGTGGGGCAGCTTATTTTTTACGCGACTCGATCGGGCTCGGTGCTGTCGAGCCGACTTATCTACTGATGGGAGCCGGTGGACTGGTGCTACTGGTCATCGTGGTCTGGGCGATGGTGGCTGCTGCGGCTGGTAGCTCGGCGGCCAAGCTGAGTAAATGTTTTCTGCTGGCAAGACATGCGCGGCAGCGGCTTTTCGGTCCACTGGAGGAGTTGTTTGAGGCCAAAAAAGCCGCCTACGAGGCTGAGCACCAGCAGGTAGAGACCGCCTTTAATGAAGGTATCAAGAGCACCGGCGAAGCGGCAGGCAGCAGCCGGATGCAGGCGCCCGAGCAGGTCGATCAAAAGGCGCAGCGCATCGCCAATCGTCTCGGTCAGTGGAAGGCGAATCAGCTGGCCCAGATCGAGCAAACTGGTGCTGCACAGCTAGCGCAGATCGATGCCGAGCACACTGATGCTCTCGCAGCGCGCGGTCCGGGCGATGCCTTGGCGGATTTTGCCGCGCAGCGGGCGACCATGGTCACCGATTGGCAGGGCGACTCCGCCGAGCAGCTAGAGCAGATGCAGGGCGTGACAGCCTCTTTCGATCTGGCGGGCCACTGGAGCCAGCGCCAGCCGGGCGACTGGGCAGCACCTACAACTTTTCCCGAGGAGGTGGTGTATGGCACCTTGGATTACAAGTTTCACGATACCGAGGCGCGCATCGCCAATCACGACGAGATCGACCTCGGGCATTCGGGAGAGTTTGCCCTGCCGCTGCGCCTGTTGTTCCCATCGCAGGGCTCGATCCTCATCGAGACAGGGGCTGCCGATAGTCGAGAGACCGCTATCGATACGCTCAACCAAATCGTCGGCAGTCTGCTGACCAATGCGCCTGCTGGGCGAGTGTCCTTTAGTCTGGTCGATCCGGTCAGTCTCGGCGAGAGCTTCGCGGGTCTCATGCACCTGTCCGACTACGAGGAGCATCTGGTGAATAAGCGGGTGCGCACTCAGGCAGACCAGATCGAGGCTCGCCTCGGTGAGCTGTGCGAGCACATGGAGAAAGTCATCCAGATGTATCTGCGCAATGAGTACGAGACGATCTCGGAGTACAATCAGGCCGCAGGGACCACCGCAGAGCGCTACCACTTCCTAGTCGTATCAGATTTTCCCAATAATTTCACCGACGAAGCGCTACGCCGTCTACAGAGCATCGCCAAATCGGGCGCACGCTGTGGCGTGTTTACCCTGATCCATTACGATCGTCGGGTGAAACTGCCGAGCGGCTTCATGCTCGATGATCTGAAGTCGACTTCGGTCTGGCTCAAGTCCGCACCTGAGGGCTTTCTACTCGGCGACGAGCCGATACCGGGTACTCAGGTGGCACTACTGCCGCCGCCACCTGCCGATCGCTTCCTCGAGTGGGTGCACCGCATCGGCGAGGAAAACCGCGACTCGAATCGCATCATGGTGCCTTTCGATAAGATCGCACCGACGGATGAGCAATTTTGGGCGCAGAATACCTCTGGTGAACTGCGTGTTCCGATCGGTCCTACGGGTGCTACCAAGCTACAGGAGCTCGCTATAGGCAAGGGCACCTGCCAGCATGCGCTGATCGCGGGTAAGACCGGCTCGGGTAAGTCGACGCTGTTCCACGTCATGATCACCAACATGGCGCTGTGGTGCGATCCCGATCAGGTCGAGTTTTACCTGATCGACTTCAAGAAAGGCGTCGAGTTTAAAGCCTACGCCACGCACAAGCTGCCGCATGCCCGAGTGATCGCGATCGAGAGTGATCGCGAGTTTGGCCTGAGTGTGCTGCAGAAGCTCGACGAAGAGCTGAAAGATCGAGGAGAAAAGTTCCGTGCTATTGGCGCACAGGATGTCGCCGGTTACTTCAAGGCAGGCGGCACAGATCCTGTACCGAGGACGCTGCTGCTGATCGATGAGTTTCAGGAGTTTTTCGTCGAGGACGATCAGATCTCCCAGCAGGCAGCTGTCTTGCTAGACCGGATCGTGCGTCAGGGGCGTGCCTTTGGTATCCATGCTGTGCTCGGCTCGCAGACACTGGGCGGAGCTTTTACATTGGCCCGCGCGACGCTCGGCCAGATGGTGGTGCGTATCGCGCTGATGTGTAATGAGGCCGATGCCTATCTGATCATGGACGATAGCAATCCCGCGCCGCGCCTGCTGACTCGCCCTGGTGAGGGCATCTACAATGATCAGGCCGGAAATGCCGAGGCCAACAGCCCTTTTCAAGTGGTCTGGCTCGATGATGACGATCGAAACAAGTACCTATCTAAAGTAGCGACAGCCGCTGCCGAGCGTGGTCTAGATGGCAAGCCGCGAGTTGTCTTTGAGGGCAATGCACCGGCTGAGATTACTGAGGATCGCTACATCGCCGATCTGCTGCAGAGCGGCGACTACGGTGGTTCGCCACGTCTATTCCTAGGAGCGCCAAACTCGATCAAGACTCCGACCGAGGCCGTTTTTGAGCGCCAGAGCGGTGCCAATCTCATGATCGTTGGTCAGCGCGACGATGTCGTAGAGGGCATGCTCACTATCGGTCTACGCATGCTCATCGAGCAGCTCGGTGAGAAGGGGCGCTTCATCCTGATCGATGGTCAGCTAGCCGATCCCAATGGCCAAAGCTGGCTCAAAGAGGCAGTGCCGCTGCTCGGCGATCGAGTCACCTGCCCAGAGGCTCATGAGATGGGCGATGTCATAACCAGTCTCGCGCAGGAGATGAAGGCCAAAGCCGATGGCACCTTTGAGGGCGAGGATACCACGACATTCCTCATCATCCTCGGCCTGCAGAAATACAAGAAACTCCGCTACGAAGAAGACTTCAGCTTCTCACTGGACGAAGATGCCGAAGCCAAGCCAAGCGACGCGCTAAACGATCTGATCACCGAAGGGCCAGGTCTAGGTTTCCACAACATCCTCTCCATCGATACCTACAACAACGTAGGCCGCTGTATCAGTCGCAAAGCGGTCAGCGAATTCGAGAAGAAGATCCTCTTCCAGATGAGTGCCGCCGACTCCGCGAGTCTGATCGATACCGGTAAAGCCGGGAATCTCGGTATGAACCGAGCGATCTACTACAACGAGCCAACAGGTATAGCCGAAACCTTCAGGCCATATGCCCAGCCGCCTCGGGAGTGGTTGGGGTAGAGTCATTAGTCCCTAATTTAAGCAGAAAACTAAAAAGATAATCTTATGCCTATTCGGAAAGTTGTATTAAACGAATTTAGCCCATTTGAACAAGGTACAATCGGGGGGTTTCCGTCAACTGAATGTGGTAAAGAGCGAGCAGAAATTCATCTGGTAACCGGTGTGAATGGAGCCGGTAAAACCCGGTTTCTGAGTTTTTTAGAGAGTGCATTTGGGGCTGATATAGATTTGGAGAACAGGGGGATAAAACGATCTCGAGACCTAGGGAAGATCTATTTTCAAAATAGTGAAAAGTCGTACTATTGGGTCGATGGTGCGGTGTTTTCTCAGGGAGGGTCTCAGCTTGGCTATTTAAACGACCCTCGATTTGGTGGGTTCGGTCTGTCATTTAGAGGTAGTCTAAGGATCGATGATAAGCAAATATACTCTCAAGCCCCAATTGGATTTGGTGAGAAGAGAGATCATTTGTCCTTAGATTATAGGCCTGAAAATGAATCGCAGACGATTGCTCAGGCAATTGCCAACATTGTTAGTATGGGCTCCCAAGAGATAGCCCAAGAAATTGATGATCAGAAGTATGCCGGCCTTCTCAGGCAGGTGAACGAAACTTTGGCTGAAGTTATCGGGACAAAAACTGCATTTTTCGTTGATAGTTCAGGTGAGAAGATTGGCCTTCGAGTGTTAATCGACGGAGAAAGGGTTCCCATGTCTCATCTTCCAGATGGTTTGCGCTCTATTATTGCTTGGCTATTTGCTACTATAGCGAAATTAGAAATTGCGTTCCCAAAAGATGCAAAACCGCATCATTACCCGTTCACGATGTTTCTTGATGAGCCTGAGACACATTTGCATCCTGCTTGGCAAAGGCATGTTCTTCGAATTGCTCAAAGACTATTTCCTAATGCACAGATTTTCGTGGCCACTCATTCTCCCTTCATTATTTCAAGCATCAATCATGGATGGATTCATATCTTAAAAAAGAATAGCCAAGGTGCTGTAGAGTTTCAAGAACCTATCCCTTGTAGCGAAGGCGATACCTATATGGATGTGGTAGAAGATGTTCTGGGGATTTCTGAGCGTTATGATCCCGAGACAGAGTGCCTACTCGCGGAATTTAAAGCCCTCAAGCAAGAGGTTTTCTCAAATGGTTTCACTAAAGAGCCGGAGCTGAAGGAACTTATGCTCAAAATTGGAGGGCGTAGTGAGTCCCTGCAACACATGATGGGTAGAGAAATGTATCAGTTAAACCGAGCTATGGCATCAACTAGAGTTAATCCTTGATGAAAGCACAGACTCGCCCTCAAGAACCTGAGATCTTCGCAAAATACTCAGCCCAGTGGAACCAGCAATGGACCCGTCTTCGCGAGAGCAACCCATCGGCTTCTTTCGACTGGTATAGCATAGATGGAAAAACCGCTCGTGAATGGGCTTTGCCAGAACTGGAGACCATGAATCAAGGCCATTGCTCATTCTGCGACAATTTCCCTCTCGATGAAGGCGACCACCCGATAGAGCACTTCCGCCCTAAGACTGATCCAGATTTCTACCATCTCGCTTACGAGTGGAAGAATCTTTATTACTGCTGCACGACTTGTAACGGCAGCAAGCGCGAGCAGTTTGATGAGCGCCTGCTAGCTCCCGATGAGCCTGATTACGACGAATACCGTTATTTTCTCTTCGATTTTGAAAGCGGAGGTATCACCCCAAATCCCAGAGCTGATCCTTTGGATCAGGAGAGAGCTCAAATCACGATAGACATGTACAAGCTGGACTCCCGATCCAAACGCCGAATTCGGTTAACTGAGATTGAGAAATGGGATAATGATCGAGATCTCGCCAACATTGATTCTTATGCCTTCCGTTCGTTTTTGATTCCAGAGCTAGGTGAGGTAAGAACGTAACAAATAATCAAAATGGCAGATCGGAGTCATCATCAGCGATAGGCTTCTGTTTCGGTTTGGATTTGCCTGCAGGCTCATCGGTCGCCTCCCACTCTTGATTCCGTTCACATTCTAACTCGTGTAGCAGCTCATATTCACCCAAGGCCATAAGGTCCATCTCAGTCGCATTAGCTCGAAGAAATTCATCTCGATCGACCGGCTTGCTGTCAACTACGACAAAACCTCGGACTTTCTCTCTCACTTGTTTGCCATTCATGAAAACAGTCCGGAAGTAGAACGGGCCCTTCCGGTCAGTCAGAATCTCTGGCTTCTTTTTCTTTCGATTACCCTTTTTTCGCTTTCTAGCCATAACATCAGAACAAATTGTGGATTCAAGTAGCGGGATCATCCTCACTGACATCCGTATTAAAAGGCGTCTTCACCTCCTCACTCTCCTCGTCCTCCGCATCGCGCTCGGGTGGGCCGTATTTGGCGGTGTAGTTGGTGGGGGTGGACTCGCGTAGGCGAAAGCAGGAGGCTACGACTAGGACTAAAGCGGTGATGATCAGCCATGCGGCTCCGACGAAGATACCGATGCCCGCAATGATGCAGGCTCCCAGTAGTATCCTCAGTCTCGATCCTCGGCTCATGGTTTTCGTTTTGGTTGGTATCGATTAGTTAGTAGTTAGTCCAGGCTGGTGTAGTGTTGCTCCATATCTGCAGTGGTATCGCACAGGTAGTAGGGAGTGCCGGCGGTACGACTATGGCTGGCTATGGCTTCTACATCCAGTTGGCGTTTTTTTACGATCGATACATTGCGTATCATTGCCAGCTCGACTCGGTCGGGGTAGCGCTGGGCGATGATCTCATAGATCTCGGGATCTTTTTGGCCGCTATCGCCTAGTAAGACGATAGGTCGGTCGGGATACCACGCGAGGATCTTTTCGATAGCAGCGATTTTGTGCGCGCGATGGCTTTTGGTGAACCACTTTTCCTTATCCAATCCCCAGTCAGTCATGAAGAATCCGCCTTTGGGCAGCTCGTTGCGATCGAAGATCGAGCGGATGAAGCCGCGCAGATTCCAGGGCGAGCTGGTCACGTAAAACATCGGGCTACCATCAGCCGTGAGCTTTCGGTAAAAGTCGGTGGTGCCATCGAAGACCTCCCGCGTCAGGACATTGCCAAAGAGAGTGGTCTTGATCATCTTCCACAGCGAGGCCGCATTGGATATCAGGATCGTGTCGTCGATGTCCGAGACAATGATGTGCCGGAATTGATCCGGTGGGGTGATGACGCCCGTGTTGCGCCATTTGTCGGAGTGCCCGTAGACGAGACGCCATTCGATTTTTTCGGTCAGGGCCTCGGTAGCGAATGTCGCTTCGAAGTAGCCTTCCTCATCGGAGTTCACCTCCTGCACCTGGTCGCCACAGCGGATCTCGACTTGGGTGTAGGGCTCCTCATCGGTCAGCCAGTAGCGGATCATGCGGCTGAGATTCACCCAGCCAGAGTCGCACTCCTGCGGGCGGCGGATGCGGCGGGCCGCCATCACTCGGCCCTGCACAAAGACGCCGCCGGGGTAGCCGATAGCGTTGTGCTTTACGATGGTCAGCGGCAGCCTAGGAGCACCGCGCCACGAGCGCACGGTGCGGTGTGCTTTCTCCAGTAGGGTCTCCACCGATACTGCCAGCAGTCGCAGTGGACTGTCCAGATACTTTGGCGGTAGCTTGGCAGCGGATTTTTTCTTGTTGGCCACATGCTCTTTTTCTGCGAAATCCCGCTCGTGGCAAGGCCAAAAGCGGATGAAACGAGGAAAACTATTCGTTGAACAATGAGTGAGGTTTCGCTAGATCCTATCTAGGACACCTTTCCTCTAACACATGACAAAAATTCTTATTCCTACCCTTTGCTGTGTTTTCACAGCCATCTCACCTCATCTAGCCGTCGCTCAGGGCGATGGCGCAGCCGATGCTGTCAGCCCACCACCTGTGGAATCCACGCTGGGGACGACAGTGGTAGAGGCTCAGCCTAGCTACACCGAGCAAAAGCCTGCTCGTGCCGAGGTACGCACTGTGGCGCCTCCTACACCGGCACCAGCTCCAGCCAGCACGCCGGCGCCGAGCCCGCCGCCAGTCATCAATGATGCGGCACCTGTCGCCAGCGCGCCTCCAGTGATGGCGGTCGATACGCTGGTGCTCACTCCATCTCGTGTGGTCGAGTCGAATTTCACCTCGCCATTCGTCGTCGATACCATCTCCGAGACCGCGCTGCGCGATCGAGCCGTGCGCAGTGTGCCTGAAGCCTTTGAGCAGACGCCGGGTGTGACGGTGCAAAAAACGGCTCACGGCCAGGGATCGCCCTTTATCCGTGGTTTTACCGCGTATCACAATCTCTTTCTGGTCGATGGTGTGCGGCTGAATAATTCGGTGTTTCGCTCGGGGCCGAACCAGTATTGGAATACGGTCGACTCGCAGGGGCTAGCCGGTATCGAGCTGGTCAAATCTCAGGGCTCGGTGCTCTATGGTAGTGATGCCGTGGGCGGCACGGTCCAGGCACTGACTCGTAGGCCTGTGTACATCGACGATGCTGGGGTGCACACCTCGGGGCGCAGCTACTCTCGCTATGCCTCGGGGGAAAATAGCTTCGTCCAGCGTGCCGAGTACTCGGTGAGCGAGGCCGATAAGTATGGCTTCATCATCGGTGGGACTTACAAAGACTTTGGCAATATCAAAGCCGCCGACCTCGGCGAGCTACCTTTCACCGGCTACGAGGAGTGGGATGTCGATGCCAAGCTGGAGTTGTTTTTGAACGAAGACACTCGGCTGACTTTTTTCCACCAGCAGGTGCACCTAGATGATGCCTGGCGTGTGCATAAAACCCAATTCGGCAGGAGCTGGGCAGGCACCACGGTCGGCAGCGATCAGTCGCGCGTGCTCGACCAGCATCGGGTGCTCAGCTACGTGAGTCTGGAGGGCGATAGCTACTCGACACCGTGGTTCGACCACTACCAGCTCACCGTATCGCATCAGCGGCAGGACGAGGAGCAGAGCCGAGTGCGCAGCGATGGGCGACTGGATATCCAGGGTTTCACTGTTAATACCATCGGCACGAATTTTCAGTTCGATAAGTATCTGGATAAAACGGACCTGACCTATGGCATCAGCTACTACCACGATCAGATCGAGTCTTTTCGCGATGACTTCAATGCCGATGGCAGCTTCAATCGCAGCCGTATCCAGGGCGCGGTGGGCGATGATGGCAGCTATGATTTATTCGGCGCTTTCATCAATAGCTCGACCGAGCTGAGTGAGCGTTTGCGTCTCGATCTCGGCTCGCGCTACACCTATGCTCGTGCCGACATCGGCCGCGTGCAGGATCCGACCACTGGTGGCGTCACCTCCATCGATGAGTCGTGGCAAAATCTCGTCGGTAGTGGGCGCATCTCCTACCAGCTCGACGAACTCGATCGGGTGCGGCTCTTCGGTGCGGTGTCGCAGAGCTTCCGCGCGCCCAATCTGTCTGACCTGTCTCGCTTCAGCTCCGCTAGGTCGAATGAGATCGAGACTCCTGCTCCTGGGCTAGATCCGGAGAACTTCGTGACCTACGAGATCGGGGTGAAGACCGATTTCGGTAAGCTATCCAGTGTCGCCTCCTACTACTACACTGATGTCGATGGCATGATCCTACGCTCGCCGACTGGCCGAGTGATCGATGGCGACAATGAGGTGACCAAGAGCAACTCTGGCGATGGCCATGTGCAGGGCGTGGAGTTGACCTTCGAGTATGACTGGAGCGACCAGATCGATCTATTCGGCGGCTTTGCCTATCAGGACAGTCAGGTCACCACCTTTGCTACCTCGGCCCCGATCCTGTCGGAGGAGCCATTGACTCGCCTGATGCCTACCAATGGCTACATCGGTGCGCGCTGGACCTCGGCCGATGAGAGGCTCTGGCTAGAGGGCATCACCCGCGTGGTCGATCGCGCCGACCGTCTGAGCACCAGCGATATCCGCGACACCCAGCGCATCCCGCCCGGCGGCACTCCTGGCTACACCCTGTGGACACTGCGCAGCGGCTGGCAGGCGACCGATCGCATGCACATCAATGCCGCGGTCGAAAACATCTTCGACCAGCCCTACCGTGCCCATGGCTCGGGGCAGAATGAGCCTGGGGTCAATTTTGTCCTCGGGGTGGATGTGAAGTTTTGATTTTTGTGGCTTAGCCAAGCGCGTCGTTGTGATATCATCGATCAATTGAAGAAGCCTGATGACAGTTCTGAAGAAGAGCAACAGCTACAAAGTCCGCACAACCGCTTCGTGCTCAGCTATTTTTCACAGAAGCGACCAGCTGTTGGCATGCTTGGGGTACAGTTGCCGAGTTCTTTTCTAAAGGTGCTAGATCTGGAGCGGTTAGAGGTGGAGAATTCGCACTTCATCGATGAGCAGATGACTGAGGTGGAGTCGGATCTGCTTTTTCGGATACCGAGGATAGATCGGTCTGGGCAGGATTGCTATGTCTATGTACTTTGGGAGCACCAGCGGCGGCGAGATTCGCTGATGATGCTGCGTATGTGGATCTATCTCGGGATGATTTATAGCTATCTAGCGAGAGATGGCCACCTGCTGCCGGGGAATAAATTGCCTTTCGTTTACCCAATTGTGTTGTTCCAAGGCACCGAGGGGTGGAGCAAAGGGCTGTCGTTGCGCGACCTGATCGATCTAGATGGCCTCGACCCAACTTTAGATAAATGGGTGCCTAGCTTCGAGATAGATCTGATCCGGCTAGACGAGGATTCGCCCCGAATCACTCCAAATGACCAGCTAGCAGCGCTAGGGCTGGGCCTGATGACAGCGGTGATGAACCGTAGGGTATATCAGTGGCTAGATGCCAATCTCGACCAATTAAATACGGTCTTTCCCGATCACGTCGAGACTGTTACATTGATCTTGAGCTACGCTCTGAAGTCTGGAGCTGGATTGACGAAAAGCGAATTCTTGACTATCGTGCGAGAGAAAGGATCGAAAAATATGGACTATGAAATAGGCAGTGTGGCAGACCAATTGGTGAAGCAGGGCGAGGCTCAGGGGGAAGCTAGAGGTGAGTCAAATATTGTTGCAAAGCTTATTGGGAAAGGGCTTTCTGATGCGGAGGTCGCTGATCTGACCGATTTGCCGCTAAACACGATTGCTGATATTCGCCACAAGTCGAAGTGAGTGGTATCCGTCACCATTTTTACTACTATCTTCCCTACCAGTATGCTTAGCTGATGATATGGCAGTCGCCACCGTCATCACCAATTCGATCGAGGCCGATCGCATGCTGCACTGGGCCCTGTGCTTTGCCGGGGCTAGAGAGACGCAGCGGGTGGTGCTGATGCATACCGAGTCGGTGGCGAGTGCAGCTATCGAGGAGGCTGTGGCGGCTCAGACAGTTACCGATATCGAGGTAGAGACTCAGTGCCTCGGCGACCGGCTCGATGAAGAGCGCCTGCTGACAGCCGTCGACGATGTCTCGGTCGACCTGCTCGTGCTGGGGCAGAATCTTTTTGGCGAGACCAGTAGCCAGGATCTCGGCATTCTCAGGCGTATTTTCGATCGCGCGCTGTGCGATAGCATCATCTTACGGTTGGGTAGTCGCCTGCCCGATCAAGTCGACAAGGTGATGGTGCCGACATCTGGTGGCCCGCATGCGCAGATCGCATTGCGCATGGCGAGTCGCATCGTAAAAGAGGAGTCAGGCCAGCTGGTGCCTGTCTTTGTCGAGTCGGACATCGGCGAGGAGGACGGGCGAGCCGTGGGCTTGCGCATCCTGAAGCGCTATCTCGATAAAGCAGGTCTCAACAAAAAGGACAACACTCACGTCCATCCCGAGGTGGTGATCTCCAATGATGTGGGTCGCGGTATCGCTCGTGCAGCGATGGCACGGGATTATGATCTGGTGCTGATCGGCGCGTCGAATAGCTTGATCGCCAAGAAAAAGCTGTTCGGGATACTGCCGAAATCCTACTTCGAGGGTGACGATGCTACGACTGTAGCTTTGGTAAAACACCGTCAGCCGATGGGACTGCGCTTGCGCCAGCGGTTGGAGAAATTTCTCTCCCTCCGTATCCCGCAGCTCGAGAGGGAGGAGCGGGTGGCTTTGTTTGAGAGACTGCAGACTCAGTCGGTGTGGAGTTTTGATTTTGTGGTTTTGATCCTCCTGTCCACAGGCATTGCCTCGCTGGGGCTCATCCAGAGTAGTCCTGCTGTGGTGATCGGAGCTATGCTGGTCGCCCCACTGATGACGCCGCTGCTGGGCAGTGGCATGTCTCTGGTGCAGGGCAATCTGCCGCTGATGCTTGAGTGTATCAAAGCGATCATCTTTGGCTTTTTATCGGCGCTGGTACTTGGCGTCGGTGTCGGCTACATCGCCCCGATCACCGAGCTCACCTCTGAGCTAGCTGCCCGTGGCGGGCCGAATCTGCTCGACCTCGGGGTGGCGACACTCTCCGGTATCGCAGCTAGCTACTGTGTGGCACGGCCCTCGCTATCCTCTGCGCTGGCAGGCGTGGCCATAGCCGCAGCGCTGGTGCCGCCTATCGCTACCGTCGGCATCTCGATGGCGCTACGCGAGTGGTCGAATGCTATTGGCGCAGCTCTGCTTTTCGGCACCAATGTGGTCGCCATCATCATCGCGGCGGCGATCACTTTTTTCGCCATCGGTATTCGTGGCCAGCTAGGACCGAAGGCGCTCTGGGCACGCCGGACGACCATGTGTCTACTTGGAGCCTTGGCAGTCTTAGTCGTGCCTTTGAGCACTGTTCTGGTGAGCCAGGCGGGCAAGTCGCAGCCCGCTGCACAGTCGCGGGCCAAAGTGGAATCTGTTTTGGCAGCTCATTTGCCAAATCACAAAGTCACGCAGCTCATCGATGAGTCCGGACGATTGGTGTGCGAGGTGAGCACCGATGCGCCAGCACCCGTCACCACCGAGCAGGTGGCTGCTATCCGCAAAAGCCTGCAGCAGAAGCTGGGAAGACAGGACGCTGCCGGTATCGAGCTACGGGTTCTCACGCGATTGGTAGCGGAGTAAAGGAGGGGGAACTTAGGGCCGCGGAAAAAATAACTTATCCCAAACTGCTTGATCTCTCGCCTGTCAGCTTCGTTACCATCCAGCTCATTTAGCCCGCTAAACTCCGCTCGATGTCGCCTAGCTGACAGACCAGATCTCTGCGCATTTTGGGACAATTTATTTCTTCCGCAGCCCTTACTTCGGGTTTGCTGGCATTTTCATCAGCGAAACAGTTGAAGTTGGGTGATTTGATATTTATAATTACCATAAATTTATTCCCCGCATGAATTATTCCAAAAGATCTGAGGCTGGCTTCAGCTTTCTCGAAGTATTATTAGTTTTCATGGTGATCGTCGCGATGTCGGCTGTCGCCATACCTGTGTTCAAGAAGCTGAGTGGAGAGGGGCGAGAGAATAAGGACCGGAGCAATGCTCAGCAGCTGGTCTCGACATTCACGGCATCCAATGCACTGGGAGTGGATTGGATCAGTCTGGCGGATGGAGATCTGCCTCAGAATGTGACGGCAGAGCCTGGTTCGGAGGAGTGTCTGGCCGTGATCCGTGCTCTGGTGAAGGGCTACACCATCGAGGAGCAGGGCAATATGTACAATGGCCAAGCGTTTGGCCTAAAGACACTGGCGGTTCCTGATCAAATCTCTGCCGCGAACTATGTGGCGCTGCAGGGTGGCAATTTGGTGCTCCACTGATTCAGCGCGAGAGATATTTGCTTTGGGAAAAGCTGCGATGGCTCGGAGAGAAACTTCTCTTTGATTGCGGTGTTGAATCCGCGTCGCCATCGTCGATTCTTCTCAAAGAAGCATGTCAAAATATCTCACCGCCATCCCAGAGCACGATAGTGGCTGGGTGATTTTTTCAGGGGACCGACCTGTCAGTGAGGGGCGGGATCTCCACGAGGCTGCGGGCAAGCGGGCTGGCCTGCTGGTCGGTGTGCCGGTGGCTCAGGCGCCGAGCTTTGCCATAGTGGTGCCGACTACCGATGCCAGTCTGCTGCGCGACATGGCCTTTGCGCAGATCGAAAAGCGCGGGCTGGGGCAGGGCAGTGCTGAGGAGACGATCTTTGACTACGATGTGATCGAGCAGGCTCATGGGCAGACCAAGCTGGCTGTGCATCTCATCGATGCGCCGCTGCCGGACGATCTCATCCTACCTACGGCGGCGGGCTATCTGCCCTCGCCACTGGTGCGCCAGCGGATCGATGATGGGGCGCTCCTGTGGCGCGAGGGGCGTCAGTTTGCTTTTGCGATATTTCAGAATGGTCGGCTGCTACACTCGCAGTTGCTATCGAGCAGTGCCGATCTGGGGGCGGGCACGGCTCAGGAGCTGAATCTGCTGCTGCTGTCGCTACAGGGCGATCCGGTATTCGAGGATGATATGCCCGAGCGCCTGCTGGTGTTGACCGATGGACTGATCGTGGACGAAGAGGCGCGGGATGCTTTTGACGCCAAGATCCAGCTGGCCACGCAATACACCGAGCTGCGTGGTGCCAACAAGCGAGCTCGCTTGCGCAGCCCACTGATGCCTGCAGAGATCTTGCGCTATCGCCGTAGCAAAAAGACGGTGCGCTGGGTGGCGGCAGGGCTGCTGTTGTTTTTGATCGCTTACTTCATGTTCGGCATCTGGACATGGAAGCGCGCTGAGAGTGCTGAGCGGCAGATCGCCTCGCTAGAGCGGCAGATCGCTACTATCGAGCCAGATGTGGCGATGATCCAGGATATCGAGGCGCGCTGGGCGGAGCTGGAGCCTGCCTTTGATCTGAATTGGTTCCCAGTCGTGCAGCTCAGCCGTATCACCGAGGCGCTGCCCGGCAGTGGGGTGGTGATCCGTGAGTATGAGACCCGGGGGCGGCAGATCTTCATCAAAGGTCAGGCGCGCGACGTGCAGCTGGCCTTTCGGCTGCAGGAGGATCTGCAGCAGATGCCTGGATTTGAGCGGTACCAGTGGGATATGCCTAAGCCCGCGATGGATAGTGACAATACCGCTACCTTTCAGATACAGGGCGAGCCAATAGAGGAATGAAGCTAAACAAACGAGAAAAGACGCTTCTGGTCATTTGCCTGTTGGTGATCTTCACCATGGCGAATGCGTTTGCCATCCGCTACATGAAGAAAAACTGGGGCGGTGGCACCGAAAAGATCCGGGCGCTCAAGTCTGAGCTGGCCGATCTGGAGATGTGGCTGGAGGATGCCGACGAGATGCGGGCCAAAGAAGATTGGCTACTCGAAAACACGCCTCAAGAGGTCTCCATGACCAAGGCGCAGGGAGATTTACTGCAGTTCTACCAGGATGACCTCTTCGAGCGAAAGATCGCGATCGAAAAGCAGACCCTGCAGGAGCCCAGCTCGAATGAGTATTACCAGGAAGTCGGCATCTCGCTGAAAGTCCGTGGAGCGGAGAAAGACATTATCGAATGGCTGACGACGATACAGGGGGCGAAGAAGTTTCAGGTGATCAAACGGCTGGAACTGGAGCTGGATCGGAAATCCCGCGAGGAAGAACCACAATCGGTGTGCGAGATCACTATCGCGCGTTGGTTTGCACCTTTGGAGGAGAGGGAGGCGGAATGAGGTTTCTGACAGGATTGATACAGTTTTACAGGAGGGCTCTGAGTGGCTGTGTGAATCTCTGTCGAACCCGAAATTCAATAGGGTACAATTTTCATTCAATAGGGTACAATTGCCTGATTTTCTCGCTAGCTATCGCTTGGGCCGATGATGAAGCGCTCAGCTACCCCGATGCACCCGATCCGGCGCTGTTCTCTGCGCTCAAGGCTGCCAGCCCTTTTCAGCGGACGCTGAATATATCTGAGACCTATGCGCTGCGGGCGGTCGCGACCTACGCGGATGTCGCCTTCGCCAGAGTTTATAATCGCGAGACCAATAAGACTATTACCATGGAGCTGGGGGGCGAGCCGCAGGCTGGACTGGTGCTAAAACAGATCAATGCCTCGGAGGATGCCAGTGATCTGTCCGGTGTGTCGGCCATGGTCGCCTTCGCTGGCGAGGAGGCGGAGCTGAAGTACGATCCCGCTCAGCTAGATCCGGCCAACCGTGGCAAGAAAGAGGGCGGGCCGCCCGATGGGCGAAAAGGAATGCGCAAAGGCGGCGATGGCAAACGCCGTGGCCCAAGCGAGGAGTCCAAGCAAAAGTACTTCGCTCTGCCGGAGGAGAAGAAGGAAAAATTCAAAACCTACATCCGCTCCGTCATGGAAAAGTATCCCGATATGCCGCGCGAGGAGAAGGGCAACTTGATCCGTGGTGCCCTACAAAAGCTCAGCGATGGGGGCGATATCGAAGTCCCGAAGTAAGCATTAGTTTCCACCATGTCCCTGATATCATTGATCACAGAGGCTGCGCTAGCGAGCGGCTGCCAGGATAAATCCAAATGCGAAGCGGTACTGGCTGAGGCTAGTAGCAAGCAAGCCTCGCTGGTGGAAGGGCTCCTAGACTCGGATCTGATCGATGAGCATGATTTTGCCCGAAATCTGGCGGAGACCACCGGCCTCTCCTACCAGGAGGACACCGAGCTCGACCTCGGGCACCCGCTGCACAACCGGTTTCCCGCCAAGCTAGCCCTGCGCTACCATCTGCTGCCCGGCAAGATCGATGGCAAGGACATCTGTCTGATGACCTACGACCCCTTCGACATCGAGGCCAAGCAAGCCGTCGGCAGGGAGCTGCAGAAAAACGTGACCTGGGCGGTATCCAGCCGCTACCGCATCATGGAAGGGCTGCGCCAGGGCTACGGTGTGGGCGCAGAGCAATTCGACGAGCTGATCGAGGGCCGCGAAGTGGCTCCGGACGAGGATGACCTCGCCCAGGAGGTGACTCAGCTCGATGAGGAGGACCAGGAGGCCTCGGTGATGAACTTTGTGAATCAGATCTTCCGCGAGGCACTACGCGAGCGGGCGACTGATATCCACATCGAGCCGCTGGAGAAAAATCTGCGCATCCGCTACCGGGTCGACGGTGCTCTACAGGAGGTGACCGTGCCGCCGAATATCCGCGCTCTGCAGGCCTCGCTGATCTCTAGGCTGAAAATCATGGCCCAGCTCGATATCGCCGAGCGTCGGCTGCCGCAGGATGGCCGGATCAATCTGGAGCTAGATGGCGAGCCGATCGATGTGCGTGTGGCCACCATCCCCTCGGTGCATGGCGAGAGCGTTAGCCTACGCCTGCTCACCAGCAAGTCTTTCGATATGTCGATGCTCGGTCTCGATGAGCGCAGCACCGAGATCATCGATGGTCTGCTGCAGCAGCCCAATGGCATCATCCTAGTCACCGGTCCTACGGGGTCGGGTAAGTCGACCACGCTCTATGCCTTTCTCCGCAAGCTGAATACCAAGGAGACGCGGATCGTGACGGTCGAGGATCCAGTGGAGAATAAGCTCGATGGCATCATCCAGATCCCGGTGAAAAGCGACATCGGGCTCACCTTTGCCAGCGGTCTGCGCAGTATCCTGCGTGGCGATCCGAATATCATTATGGTCGGTGAGATGCGCGATCTGGAGACCACCGATATCGCCATCCGCGGTGCGCTGACCGGCCACCTGGTCTTTAGCACCCTGCACACCAATGATGCGGTGGCAGGCATCACGCGATTGCTCGATATGGGTATCGAGCCGTTTTTGATCGCCTCGTCGATCCGGGCTTTCATCGCCCAGCGCCTGGTGCGCACGCTATGTCCGCAGTGCAAACAGCCTAGCTCCGAGATCGATCATGCCTATCTGGATCGGATCGGTTTTCCTCAGGACGGGCGCGATGGCATCTGTGAGGCGGTCGGCTGCCAGCAGTGCCGCAATACCGGCTACCGTGGGCGGATGGCGATCATCGAGATCTGCTGTATCGAGCAGAATCTAGCGGAAAAGATTACGGCTAATGCTCCCTACTCGGAGCTAAAAGACATCGCAGTGGAGAATGGCATGATCCGTCTGCGTGACTATGGCTGGAGCAAAGTGGCTGCTGGACGCACGACGATCGAAGAGGTCCTGACCAATGTCGACCACTGATATGACCACTCTTTAGTGGTCGGAAAGTTAGGCGTATACCTAGGCTAGTCGCTGGCTCTAGCCGAGGTCTGGGGCATGGGTGCATGCAGCCAGATCAGCACACCGGTGAGTGCCATGGCGAAGAAGCCGCAACGCACGGCTATCACGGTAAGACCCTGTCGGGTGATTCCCTCATCATTGTGCAATGCGGTGCGCGGCAGCTCGGCTCCCCAGAGGATGGCTGAGGCCACACAGATTGTCACAATCGCTAACAGACTGATTTTTAAAATGTTCACCCCTTAACTTCAGTTAATTTTACATAAATTCAATAATTTTAATAGATTTCCAAAATATTAAGGCGTAAATTGGTTAGGAACTATAAATAATCCCCAAAAACATAAAATGAAACTAACTGCATTCACCATCGCTGCTTCCTTTCTTTGCCTGATCGGATGCCAGAGTAACAATGAGGAGCCTGCCAGCGTGGCGGAGACTCCAGCCCAGACGGAATCTGTGGCTGAGTCCAAAGTCGTGTTGTTTGGCCTATACACCGCTGATAAAGCATCAACAGTGGTCGAGGAGTTTGCACCTACTATCGATAGCCTCGAGAAAAGTGTGAACGAAAAACTAGAAGAGCCAATCGAGATCCAGTTCAAGATTGCTAACGAGTACCAGCAGGGTATCAGCCAGATCGCTGATGGCACCGTGCATTTCTCACGTCTCGGACCTGCGTCTTTTGTATTGTCTAAAGAGCAAAATCCAGATCTACAGCTGCTCGCTATGGAGTCGAAGAAGGGGGAGCGTGTTTTCAACGGCATCATCGCTATCCATGCCGACAGCGACATCGAGACTGTTGAAGGTCTGGCTGGAAAGAGCTTCGCTTTTGGCGACGAGCTGTCGACTATTGGTCGTTATCTTTCACAGGCGCTCCTGTTGGAGGCTGGCTTGAGTAGCGACAAATTTGAGAAATATGAGTTCCTCGGCCGTCACGACACCGTAGGGATGGCAGTGGCTGCTGGCGACTTCACCGCAGGCGCGCTGAAGGAGAGTACATTTAAGAAACTGGTAGAAGATGGTCAGCCGATCAAAGCTCTCACCAAGTTCGACAATGTGACTAAGCCATGGGTAGCACACCAGTCTCTCGACTCTAAAATCGTTGAAGCGATTTCTCAGAGCCTTCTTGAGATGGAGTCCAGCAGCGTCAGCAAGGATGGATTCCTGACTGCGACCGAGGCTCACTATGCTCCTGTCCGCGAAGCGATGACAGCTTCAAAGAAGTTCTAGTAGAAGGATTTTGATATAGAAAATTATCCCTCTCTGCAAGCCGTCTGGGATGTAGAGAGGGAGCAACAGTTTAAGTAAATGGATTTGTTAAGAAATAGGTTTATTGCTTTTTTGGTTAGACTCCCCGTCTATCGCCAGGTGCTGTGTCTATTTCTTTTCATCGCGTTTTTCGTTTTGCCAGTCATCACAGGAGTGGTCATCACTCGGAATCTGGCTAATATCGAAACAACCACCCGAATTCGTGGTGAGCAGAAAGCAGAGCTTCTTACTATTCTATCAATCGATGCCCTACTGGCCAATGACAGGCCCGCTTTAGAGACTATCGTCACTGGCCTCCAAATGCAGGACGAAGGACTCATTTCTATCCAGATCAAGGATGTGGATAAGCGAGTCATGGCGGGATGGGATCGATTCGAGGGAGAGGGACATAATCTAAAGATCGTGTCTTCAAAACAGCCAATTAACTATCACGGTCAGGCCTTTGGTTCGCTTGAGATGATGTGGGATTACAGCTATTTCGCTGATCCAATTATCCACAAGGTCAGGACATCGGCTATCGTTGGTTTAGTTATCACTCTATTCTTAATCGGACTTATGGTGGTTTGCATTAAATTTGCCTTCATCAGTCCGCTTGAGTATTTGAATGAAAAGGTCCGAGCCATAGGTACTCGTAAAGAGTTAGAGGATTTTGACAGGCAGATGGCCTCTCTTGAGTTTGCTAACTTGGATAAAAACCTGAATCAAACGGCTCGTATGCTGGTTGAGCGCTCTGAGAAGGAAGCTGAGGTGATTCGTGCCAATGAGCAGGCCAAAGCTGCAGAGGATGTGGCAAAGGCTCGTATGGACTTCCTATCTCTGATGAGTCACGAGATCCGTACGCCGCTGGGTGTGATGCTTGGTTTCAGCAAGTTGCTGGAGACAGCGAACCTGGATGATGAGGAGCGTGAGTATCTGGACAATATCGGACAGAGTGGAGATTTCCTCCTACGCATCATCAATGATATCTTGGATCTATCCAAGATCGAAGCCAAGGGGATTGATCTCGATCCGCTGCCAATGTCGCTAAAAGAGTTGGGTGGTGAGATGCGCACGATGCTGCAGGGCCATGCTGCACAGAAAGGAATCGACTACAGTGTTTCCGTGAATGCACCAGGCAAGTTTGCTTGGGTCGGTGATAAACACCGATTGGTGCAGATCTTGATGAATTTGGCTGGTAACTCAATCAAGTTTACCGAGCAAGGAGGAGTCAAAATCGATATATCGATTATTGGAAGATCAAAAGGTAAGTCTAAGGTTAAGTTTGCAGTTACCGATACTGGAGTGGGGATGACTCCTGAACAGGCTGCTAAAATCTTCCAGCCATTCACTCAGGCCGATTCATCTACCAGTCGTAAGTTTGGTGGCACAGGTCTAGGTCTATCGATTTCTCAGCATCTCGTGGAGCTGATGGGTGGTGAGATACAAGTGGATAGTGAGCTAGGGAAGGGATCCACCTTCCACTTCACTATCGATATGGAAATCTCCGACACCAAACTGTCTGATATCGAGAAGAGTGATTCGCCATCAGATAAGGGATCTGGAGCCAAGAGGGCCGGAGCCGAGTCGAAAGTCTTGTCGGTATTGATAGCAGAAGACCAGCCTGCGAACCGTATGCTGGTGCAGAAGATGTTGAAGCCAACCGGTCACAATATTCGTTTTGCCCATGATGGTGGAGAATGTATCGATATCCTCACTGAGAGCAGTGACTTCGATGTGATTTTCCTAGATCTTCAAATGCCTAAGGCTGGTGGTATAGAAATCGCGAAGAAGATTCGGGCCGGAGATTTCGGTGAGAAAGTCCAGGGACTACCTTTGGCTGTGATGTCAGCAGATGTTCTAGCTACTGAGGAGTGCGAAGAGATTGGGTTTGATGCTTTTATTTCTAAGCCGATCGATGTGCCTAGCCTGCACGGATTTCTGAAAGAGATCCAAGGCGAATCTGCCAAATCTAAGGCAGGGAAGCCTAGCAAGAAGACTGCTAGTAGTAAGAAAGCTAGCAAGAAGGCCGATACAGCTAAAGCAGAAGATGAGGACACAGCCAATATCCTAGTAGTCGAAGACCAGGCCAAGATGCAAATGCTTCTCGGTAAGTTGATTGATACCTGTAAGGGGAAGGCAACTTTTGCTAACGATGGTCTCGAGTGTATCGAGCTACTGGAGACGGGTGAGTCGGATTTCGATGCTATCTTTCTGGACCTTAGAATGCCAAGGATGAATGGCTTTAAAGTCGCCGAAAAGATCCGCAATGGAGATCTGGGTGAGAATCTGCAAAAGATTCCTATCGCCGTGGTCACAGCTGAAATTCTCTCAGATGACAATCGTGAGGAGCTGTCTGCTGATGAGATTTTCTCTAAACCACTAGAAATGGGAGCAGTAAAAGAGTTTATTCAGAAGTTTCCGAACGAGAGAACAAAAGCAAGGAAAGCGAGAGAATTGATGAAATCATAGTTTTTTTGATAAAAATGATGTTTCCGGTTGGCAAATTTGAGGATTTGTGACAGCATCGTCACACCCCCCTACTCAATTTTGCCCTTTCCAACCCATGGGATCTAATACTGCTGCAAACTCAAACGACAAAGAATTCGAAGCTAATCTGGACGACCCGATGGCGGTCCATGCTTCACGAGAGATTTACTTCAAAGCTCTACATGCTGACCCTTATGGCCTAGAAAATAAGGCCTACGACTGGACGGGAGAAGACCGGTTCGTCGCTTGGGTCGGCAGTCTCGCGATACTCGGAGTGTCTGTGGTGACTTACCTGCAGTCACTCGGGATTGCTCCAGCCATCAGCCCTTACACTTACGCTCTGTTCTTCGCTTGGATTTTTGTTGAGATAGCAGGAAAACTTCTATTTTCATGGGCGATCCTTAAGTTCAACATCAAGATCAACTATGTCCGCAAGCTGGCTCTACGCCCTTGGCGAAAGCTGAAGTCTTATGTCATCCCGTTGATGCTTGTCGGGGTATTTGGGCTGGAGAAAGGCGGCAGCAGCTCGGTGATAGCCGTGGTCATGCTGACCTTTTTGGATGTCCTGAAAACCATTCTAACTGAGTGGAATGTGATTCGGCGCAAGGTGCCGGTTTTAAAGAAGGCTTTCTTGGCATGGGACAGGATCGAGGACAGGCCTTACACCCTTAGATTCGATGTGTTGGAGGATGTATTGCGATTTATCGTTTACCTGCCGTTTATCTGCATTTTTGGTAAAGGGGCTCTCTTGGTGATGATTCCTCAGTTCATTAACGAGTTCGGCGATGGTCTAGCCGAGCCTGTCGGTATCCGTTTTGGTAAGCACAAATACCGCACACGCTCGCTGTGGTATGACGGCAAGTTCTGGAATGGCAAGTTCGAGAGATCGCTCGAAGGCAGTTCGGCTGTCTTCATTGTGTCGATCATCGTGATGTTCATCTTTCGAGAACAGTTCGATCCGACAGCGTTTTGGATCTTACTCGGTATCTTGCCGATATCCATGACTGTCGCTGAGGCGATCAGTCCGCATACCAATGATGGGCCAGCTCTTGCCTTTGTGGGCTGCTCCTTGATTTGGGGTGTGACTCACTTCTTTCCGCTAGTCGCCTGACCCTTCTCAGGGAGCGTGCACAATAGCGCGATGGCTAGTAAGCCAAAGTGAGCGAGTGCTAAGCGGATAAGGATAAGTGCAGTGGGGGAGACTCCTATGTCTATCGTTTCCATAAGCTTAGCCTCGCAGTAGTTTCTGAAAAGCAAAGTGACAGTATCGACGCTAAGAATGGGTGTCCTACGATCGTTTATTACAAAACTTTGTGATTTTTCTACTTCTCGAAGGTTGGCTTTGTGATGGTTGTTTGCTGTAAATCACAACAGCCTTTTCATGAACGCCAACCAATTCACTCTAAAACTCCAGGAGGCCTTTCAACAAGCGGACTCTGATGCCCAGCGCCTGGGGCATGCCGAGCTGCGTTCGCCGCACCTTTTAGGTGCTTTGCTCGAAGACGACTCCGGTGCGACACGGCCGATCTTTGCCAAAGTCGGGGCAAATATCGAGGCAATCCGTACGGCGGTGGGCGACCTGCTAGCGAGCCAACCATCGGTCCAAGGAGCCCTAGGGCAGCAGGTGTATCTGAGTAACGATCTGCGTGCCGTCATCGCTACAGCGGAGAAAATTCGCTCTGAGATGGGCGACGAGTACACCAGTGTCGAGCATGTACTGCTCGCCATCCTCCAGGACGGGCCTGCGGATCTCAAGTCTACGCTAGCTGCAGAGGGGGTGACTCCTGAGTCGCTGTCGGAGGCGATATCGGCGGTGCGAGGTAGCCAGCGGGTGACTGATCAGGATCCAGAGGGTAAATATCAAGCGCTGGAGAAATATGGGACGGATCTGACCGCCATAGCCAGCCGGGGAGATATCGACCCCATCATCGGTCGCGATGATGAGATCCGTCGAGTCATGCAGATCCTGTCGCGCCGCACCAAAAATAATCCGGTGCTGATCGGAGAGCCGGGCACGGGTAAGACAGCTATCTCAGAAGGTCTGGCGCGCCGTATCGTCAGTGGCGATGTGCCAGAGTCTCTAAAGGGTAAGCGCCTGATCTCGATGGATATAGGCGCGATGATCGCTGGTGCCAAATACCGTGGAGAATTCGAAGATCGCCTAAAGGCCTTTCTCAAAGAGATCACAGATAGCGATGGCGAGATCATTTTATTCATCGACGAGCTGCACACTATCGTGGGAGCGGGGGCGAGCGAAGGCGCTGTCGATGCGTCGAATTTGTTGAAACCTCAGCTAGCTAGAGGTGAGCTGAGAGCCATCGGTGCGACGACTCTGGATGAGTATCGAAAGTATATCGAAAAAGACGCCGCTTTGGAGCGTAGATTCCAGCCGGTGATGGTCGATGAGCCGACGGTAGAGGATACGATAGCGATCCTACGAGGCATCCGTGAGCGCTACGAGGTGCATCATGGCGTGCGTATCCAGGACTCGGCACTAGTCGCTGCGGCCACTTTGAGTGATCGGTACATAGCCGATCGCTTTCTGCCTGACAAGGCCGTGGACCTAGTCGACGAGGCCGCTTCTCGCCTAAAGATCGAGCTCGATAGTATGCCTACCGAGATCGATCAGCTAGAGCGGCAGGCGATGCAGCTAGAGATGGAGCGGCAGGCTCTGTCCAAGGAGAAGGATGCCGCCAGTCTCGAGCGCCTGAGCAAAGTCGAGCGTGAGATGGCCGACGTGCGCGAGCAGGCCGATGGGCTAAAGGCGAAATGGCAGAATGAAAAAGCTGTCATCGACCGAGCAAGCCATGCCCAGGAGGCGATCGAGCAGGTGAAGATCGAGATAGAAAAGGCGCAGCGAGAGGGCGATCTGGGGAGAGCCAGTGAGCTGCAGTATGGGCGTTTGCCTGATTTTGAGGAAAAGCTGCGTCTGGCGCAGGCGGACCTACATGAAAATCAGAGTGGATCGCGAATCCTCGACGAGGAGGTGACAGAAGAAGACATCGCGGAGGTCGTGGCTAGCTGGACGCATATCCCTGTCTCGCGCCTCCAGGAAGGCGAGCGTGCCAAGCTGGTGAATATGGAGGCGCGCCTCGGGCGGCGTGTGATCGGCCAGACACGTGCGGTAGAAGCCGTGTCTAATGCGGTGCGGCGAGCCCGAGCTGGGCTGCAGGATGAGGCTCGGCCTATCGGCTCCTTCCTCTTTTTGGGGCCTACCGGAGTCGGCAAGACCGAGCTCTCCAGAGCGCTGGCAGAGTTTCTATTCGATGCGGAGGATGCCATGGTGCGCATCGACATGAGCGAATACATGGAGAAGCATGCGGTGGCGCGCTTGATCGGAGCACCTCCTGGCTATGTGGGCTACGAGGAGGGTGGCCAGTTATCCGAGCATGTGCGTCGGCAGCCATACTCCGTGGTACTATTTGATGAGGTGGAGAAAGCTCACCCCGATGTGTTCAACGTGCTCCTCCAAGTGCTGGATGATGGTCGGATCACAGATGGGCAGGGGCGTACGGTGAATTTCCAAAACACCGTCATCATCATGACCAGCAATATAGGTAGCGAGCACATCCTCTCGATCGACGATGCCGACCAGCGAGAGGCGCTAGTGGAGGCTGCCTTGAGAGGGCATTTTCGGCCGGAATTCCTCAACCGTATCGACGAAACTGTGATCTTTGAGCGATTGAGCGAAAAAAATATCGAAAGAATCGTCGAGCTACAGATCGATCGAGTCAAAGCCCGTTTGGAGAGCCAAGATCTTGAATTGGAGGTCACGGCTGCGGCACTAGCTCATTTAGCAAGAGAAGGTTACGATCCCTCTTATGGGGCGAGACCTCTGAAACGAGTGATCCAAAGGCAACTCTTAGATCCGCTAAGTCTCTCAATTTTGAGCGGAAAATTCGCAAATTCTAGCAAAGTGACTGTTGACTTCGATGGCTCTGCGCTATATCATTAATTATGGAGTTTCAAGCAGCTCCTCTGAGTTGCTTGAGTCTTTATTTGGGGGGAAATAAGCCCGGTTCACCTTGTGTGGATCGGGCTTTTCTTTTGCATCAATTCCCCCATTTTTGAGCTGATTGGGGCCCCTAGTGGTTTCATTGACGATCTGCGATCCGTTAGCGGCGGCTTCCTGTTGTTTGCTCTGTTAGTTCAACGAGTAGACAAGACAACTGGATGCCGCCGCTAAGGTCAGTTTGTTCGTGCGGTGGGGCTGGTTGTTGTTTTATTGCAACTGTCCGTTTGTAGGGGACGTTAATTTGCAGAGCCGCTGTGGTAGCTCATAAAGTTTAGAACACGGTCTTGATTAGACCTGAGGCCCACCTTTGGAGACTGTTTGGTGGTGACCGGAGGGAGCTCGATTCGCTCCGAGAAAAAAGAAGTAAAGCCGCTGTCGTTGACCCAGCCCAGGTGGACCAGATATTCTCGTTCGACGCCCATCAGCGGCACGATGAAATGACCTGCTTCTCGATAGAGAATGATGGTCTCGGTGATCGGCGAGTTGCAGCCGACGAGGTGGAGACACAGTCGACCGTCTCCTTGCAAAGCCAGATGCTTCTGGGTGACACTCCAATAGGCTACCGCGGTGTCAGAGTCTCGGGGCACGATCATAAAAGAATCGGGACCTGAATCTGAGAGTTGATCTGGGATCAGAGCTGGTTTTGAGTTGGGTTCCATAGAAGAAGTCAGCCGGAGCGGAGAAAATTTAAGGGTTTTATAAAATCTTTTCAAATAATTTATAAAACTTTACTAATTTTTCTTCAACTGCTTCAATCTCGTTGGGTGCCTATCTCGCTGTTTATTAAAAATTTAAAACATTTCTCATGCTCACAAAAAGAATCATTCCTTGCTTAGACGTCACCGATGGACGGGTGGTAAAGGGCACCAATTTCGTGAACCTCAAAGACGCTGGCGATCCCGTCGATTGTGCCGTGGAGTACAATCGACAGGGGGCTGATGAATTGGTGTTTTTGGACATTACAGCCTCTAGCGATCACCGGGCGACCATGACCGATGTGGTCAAGAAAACGGCCGAGCGCTGCTTCATGCCAGTCACGGTGGGTGGAGGTATCCGAGAGGTCGAGGACATGCATCGGATGCTGATGGCTGGGGCTGATAAGGTGGGCATAAACACCGCTGCAGTGAAGCGTCCGGAGGTGGTGTCGGAAGGGTCAAAAGCCTTTGGTGCTCAGTGTATTGTGGTGGCTATAGATGCCAAGCGTAGAACCGAAGGCGATGGCTGGGAAGTGTACACTCACGGCGGCCGGACACCCACCGGAATCGACGCCGTAGAGTGGGCGATCGAGGTGGCCGAGCGTGGTGCGGGCGAGATCTTGCTGACCAGTATGGACGCAGATGGTACCAAAGCTGGCTATGACATTCCTCTCACCGCAGCCATCAGTGAGGCGATTGAGATCCCAGTGATTGCCAGTGGCGGGGCGGGTGAGCTGGATCATTTGGTCGATGTCCTCGATGCCGGCAAGGCAGATGCAGTATTAGCAGCCAGTATCTTCCATTTTGGTGATTATAAAGTCGGCGATGTGAAGGAATATTTAGCTGCAAAAGGACTGCCAATTCGGCCAAATTCGTAATTTTTATAATTAAAATACTTGCCAGCTTTAATAGGTTGTTCTAATCCTGAGGTCTCGTTTCGCAAATATGAAAAACCTCAAAACCAATGGTTCGAAGGACCCGTTGGGACTGTTTTCCTCTCCGCCGGTCGATCAGGTCGGGATCACGGAGAGGGCTAAACGGTTCACCACACGGAGTCTAAAAACCGACTGCAAATCGGATGGATTGCGCATGATCCTGAGTATGATCGACCTTACGACATTAGAAGGCGCGGATACACCTAGAAAGGTGCGCCAGCTGTGTTACAAGGCTGAGCATCTACACGATTCTATCCCTGATTTGCCGTCGACAGCAGCAGTTTGTGTCTACCCGACTTTGGTAAAAGTCGCCAAAGATGCACTATCGGAAAGTTCGACTGTGAAGATCGCTTCGGTGGCCACCGCATTTCCTGCGGGGCAGGGGCATCTGGATCACAAACTCGAGGAAACTCGGCGGGCGGTGGAAGATGGTGCTGACGAGATCGATATGGTGATCTCGAGGGGAAAATTTTTATCAGGAGACTACGCCTACGTGAGCGATGAGATCGCTCAGGTCAAAGAAGCCTGCCAGGGAGCTCGTCTCAAAGTGATCCTGGAGACAGGAGAGCTGGGCACTCTGGATGCGGTGCGTCGTGCTAGCGATATCGCGATCCGCTCTGGAGCTGATTTTATCAAAACATCGACAGGTAAGATTAGCCCTGCAGCGACGCTGCCGATCACTCTGGTCATGCTGCTGGCGATTCGAGATCACTACTTCGCCACTGGCGAGATGATCGGGATGAAGCCGGCTGGTGGTATATCCAAGTCGAAGCTCGCTCTGCAATACCTATTGATGGTCAAAGAGACGCTCGGTGACGCATGGCTGGACAATGAGTGGTTCCGCTTCGGCGCGAGTAGTCTCGCCAACGACGTTCTGATGCAAGTCGCCAAACAGGAGGAAGGGGTCTACCAGGCCGCTCAGTATTTCTCCAAGGATTAACGATTAAATCGAAGATTTTAATGCCAAGTAAAACCAAGAAACCCAAAGCTAGCTGGAAGCTCTCTCCAGCGCTAGAGTCCACTGCCCAAGTGGATATCGCTACCCGATACAAAAACTATATCGATGGTTCTTGGGTAGCGCCAAGCGAAGGCAAATACTTTCCAACGAAGAACCCAGCTACGGGTAAAAAATTGAGCGAAGTCGCGAAGTCCACTCAACCGGATGTGGATCTCGCGGTAAAGGCAGCTAGAAAAGCCTACGACGAGGTGTGGAGCCAGATCACACCCAGAGAGAGGGGTAAGTATCTATTCCGTATCGCTCGACTGATTCAGGAGCGTGCTAGGGAGTTCGCCATCATAGAGACGCTCGATGGCGGTAAACCGATCCGCGAGTCTCGGGATGTGGATATCCCGTTGGCGGCTAATCACTTTTTCTATTACGCAGGGTGGGCAGATAAGCTGGAGTATGCTTTTCCCAACCGAAAGGTGGCACCCATCGGCGTAGCCGGGCAGATCATCCCGTGGAATTTCCCACTACTGATGGCTGCGTGGAAGATCGCACCGGCACTGGCTACAGGAAATACCGTCGTGCTAAAACCTGCCGAGACCACGCCGCTGACCGCACTCAAGCTGGCTGAGCTATTCAGCGATGCCGGTCTGCCGGATGGAGTGGTAAATATCGTAACCGGAGATGGCACGACTGGTGCGGAGTTGGCCAATCATCCTGGCGTCGATAAAATAGCTTTCACCGGCTCTACCGAGGTGGGCAAGTCGATCCAGAAATCGGCTGCGGGTAGTAACAAGAGACTCACGCTCGAATTGGGCGGTAAGGCTGCCAATATCATCCTCGAGGACGCTCCTATCGATCAAGCGGTGGAAGGGGTGGTGAATGGCATTTACTTCAACCAAGGGCATGTGTGCTGCGCGGGCTCCCGTCTATTTGTGCAGGAGTCGGTATACGAAGAGGTGATTCAAAAACTAAAGCAGCGTATCGATACATTGATCGTCGGTGATCCGCTGGATAAAAACACCGATATCGGTGCGATTAATTCGAGAGAGCAGCTGAAGACGATTCAGAAATATATCAAGATAGGAATCAAAGAAGGCGCCGATCTTTATCAGCCCGAGTGCGAGTTGTCGACTGTCGGTAGCTGGTGCCCGCCGACATTGTTCACAAATGTGGCCCAGTCTTCTGTGATCGCACAGGAAGAAATTTTTGGCCCAGTCCTAGCGGCCCAGACATTCCGCACGGTGCCAGAAGTCATCGAGAAAGCCAATAACACACCATACGGACTAGCGGCCGGAGTCTGGTGTGATAAAGGAGCCCGCCTATTCCAGCTCACCAATGCGCTAGACGCAGGAGTGGTCTGGGGAAATACTTATAACCAATTTGACCCAACTTCACCATTCGGTGGCTACAAAGAAAGCGGCTTCGGTCGCGAGGGAGGATTGCATGGCCTGTCCGCTTATCTCCACACATCTAGCCACTGAACCATTTGAGACCACATCATGAAACGCCTCGAAGTCTTAAAAACATACAAGCTATACATAGGTGGTGAATTTCCGAGAACTGAGTCGGGTCGGTATTACACGCCTACTGGTCGCAATGACGCTCAGCTAGGTAATATCTGTCTTTCGTCTCGAAAGGACTTTCGCAATGCCGTAGTCGCAGCACGCTCCGCCGTAGGTGGTTGGGCTGGGCGTTCGGCCTTCAATCGGAGTCAGATCCTGTACCGGATCGGCGAGATGCTGGAGGGCCGAAAGGCCCAATTCGTAGATGAGCTATATCGCCAGGGTGTGAGCCAGGCCGCTGCCAAAAAGGAGGTAGAGGAAGCCATCGACATCTGTGTGTACTACGCTGGCTGGTGCGATAAATACCAGCAGGTGTTTTCAGCGGTGAATCCAGTCGCCTCTTCACACTTCAATTTTTCTGTATACGAGCCTGTCGGCGTCGTCGCTGCGATCGCTCCAGAGAGCAGTGGGCTGTCGGGCGTCATCTCCACGGTGATGCCCATCATCGCTGGGGGGAATAGCTGCGTCCTCCTAGCATCGGAGAAGCGCCCGCTATGTTCGATCACCCTCGGAGAGGTGCTGGCCACATCTGATCTGCCAGGTGGTGTGGTGAATATCCTAACCGGTAATCGTGAAGAGCTATTCTCAAACATCATCAGCCACAAGGATGTGAATGCTCTGGTGGCGTCTGATTTGTCAGATGTCGACCGTGCCAGTGCTCAGACGGAGTCGGTGCACAACTTGAAGAGACTGATCTTGCATAAGGATGAGCTGCTCGGAGCAGAGTCGCCCTACCTGATCCTCGATACTCAGGAGGTGAAGACCACCTGGCACCCGATCGAGGCCAGTATCGCTGGCGGTGGCAAGTATTGATTGCGTAGATTCGACTTCAGTCGAATCATCTAATCTGGAGAAACGAGACATGGGCCAATCAACTCAGTGGTATTATGAGAGCGGTGGCGAGCGGCATGGCCCTGTGCCCAGCCCCGATATCCAGCGTTTAGCCGAGCAGGGCACGATTCAGGCAGGCACCCTAGTATGGCGAGCAGGCCTAGATAGCTGGGTCCCCTATAGAGATAGCGGCCTACAGGATGTAGGTATACCCGACGGTGGCGTGAGTGGCGTCTACGCACCACCTGCAGCAGATCCGGCAGCTCCAGCTAGACGCAGGGCAGATAGTCTACCTGCTGGGCGGCACATCTCTCTGCGAGAGGGCTATCAGTTTGGCATGCGCAGCACTTTTGCGAAGAGTTGGCGACTGATGTGTGGGGATTTTTGGGTATTCATCGGGATGTACCTGCTCGCTTATATCCTCTACAATATCGCCTCCCAGCTGGTGATCCCCACGTTTTTTATGTGGTTCCCTATCATGGGTGGGTTCATGTATTTTTCATTACGACGACTGCGCGGGCATGAAGCTGGTTTCGATGGTGTTTTCGACGGGTTTAGAAGACGATTCGGAGCTCTATCGATCATCACGCTGGCTATGGTCGGTCCTGGTATCCTATATGTTTTCGGTATTTCGGCTATGATCGGTATGGCCGGTATCGTGTCTACCGGCGAGCTGGCTTCGTCTGGTTTTTTTGAGATCCTCCGTGTGGTGGTGATTGTAGGGGTGGCACTGATTCCACCTGTGCTCGTCATGACTCTCATCGGCTCTCTAGCGACGCTGGTCTGCCTAGATGGCGACCTGCCAGCTGGCCCATCGCTGAAGTTAGCTTGGCGAGCTTTCCAGAAACACTGGATCAAGCTAACGGTCTTCATGCTCATACTATCGGTGCTGTCTTTTTCTGGTGCCTTAGCCCTTGGGCTAGGTGTTTTGGTTACCTTGCCGTGGGCGACTATCGCTTTTTCCTATCTTTACGAGGATGCTTTTGGTGATGGCACCTCTGGTTGTTCTGAGAAATCCGCTTGATCAGAGCGTGAATACCAGTCGCTAATTTCGAGTTTTTCCGTTAGATTTCCTAAATATGGGGATCGCTGAAATAAAAATAGCAGCCGTCTTGCTGATATTAGCTATCGCATTGGTGCTTTTTGTCACCGAAAAGCTGAGGATGGATGTGGTGGCGCTCCTCGTGCTCTCGGTCCTAGCGCTTACCAAGATAGTTTCGCCCAGCGAGGCACTGGCGGGCTTTAGCAATCCAGCAGTCGTCACGGTGTGGGCGATGTTTATCCTCAGTGCGGGGTTGAGTGCTACTGGGATAGCGGATTTGATCGGTCGGCAGGTGCTAAAGATCGCTGGCCAGACAGAGCCCAGGATCATCATCACTATCATGCTCACGACAGGAGTCCTGTCGGCATTCATGAACAATATCGGCGTGGCGGCACTGATGTTGCCTGTCGTCATGGATATCGCGAGAAAGACGCGTACGGCTCCCTCGCGCTTGCTGATGCCGATGGCTTACTCATCCCTGCTGGGCGGCCTGACGACTTTGATCGGTACTCCGCCCAATCTGGTCGCCTCCACCGCGCTGGTCGAGGCGGGTGGCGAGCCGTTTACCTTGTTTGAGTTTGCGCCTATCGGTGTGCCGGCACTCGTGGTGGGCACATTGTTTATCGCCTTCTTCGGTAGAAAGCTACTGCCTGGCGAGTTGCCAGAGGGGTTTGGTAGCGAAGATACCGACCAGTCGGCTCAGTACCTCTTCAGCGATGAGGAAAAGCACTTCCAGCTAAATGTGGGGGCTGATTGTCCCTTCACGGGCATCAGTCTAGCTGAGACACGGCTAGGACCGATCTTGGGCGTCCATGTGAATGCGATCAAGCGCGATGGGGCGGAGATACCGGTCACGGGGGAGACTAAGTTGCGCGCTGGTGATGGTCTGCTAGTCCAGGGCAAGGTGGAAAACTTTCGGACATTCTGCCAGTGGCAGGCCTTCGAGCTAGCTAGCGGTAGTGAGATAGCAGACTTGCTCGCTGTGCAAAAGCTGGTGCTGACTACGGCTGAAATCAGCGAGGGCGGCCAGTTCGATGGGCTCACGGTCGGGGAATCGGATTTTCGCCGTCGTTTCGATGCTCATATCCTATCGATCCGTGGGGAAGATGGGATAAAGCGCGGCAATCTGGCCGATCACGTTTTTCAGGCTGGAGATCGCCTGCAGATCGAGACCAAGAAAGCGAATCTCGGTCTGCTCGAGGAGTGTGAGGAGTTCTCCTCGCTAGAGCTGATCGCAGAGGAGAGTATCGCCGATATCTACCCAGATACCGATGCGCTGCTAGAGATGGCGATGCCAGAGGAGTCGCACATCACCGGGCTAAAACTGAAAGACACGGGCATCGCCGAGGATTTGAATTTGCGGGTACTCGGTATCGCCAGAAAGAGTGGCTCGCTACTGTTTCCCGCTGGCGATGAGTTGATCCAGAAAGGTGACAAACTATTGGTCCATGGGAGGCAGGACAAAATCGCTATCATCAAAGGCCTCCAGTCGCTGGAGATCGATACCGAGGGCGAGGCCAGTGCGCCAGTGCTACTGGAAAACTACGCCAAATGCGAGGCCACGCTATCGCCACAGAGCACGCTGGCGGGCAAGACCTTGCGCGATGTGAATTTCAGAAATCAATTCGGCGTGCAGATCGATGCTATCTGGCGAAAAGGAAAGGCCTTCAGCACCCATCTGCGCAATATGTCGCTTGAGTTTGGCGATGCGCTGCTGCTCTCCGGACCCAAGGAGGAGATCGAGAAACTCGCTAAGAATGAGAACTTTGTGATCCTCACACACACCAAGGCAGGGCAAGATGACCAAAAGTCCAAGCTGAAAGCCATCATCGCCGGTGTCATCATGATGCTAGTGATCGGTATCGTCCTGACGGGATACATTCACATCTCGGTAGCAGCAGTCGCAGGCTCAGCCATCATGATCGCCTGCCGGTGTCTGACCATCGACGATGCCTACAAATCAATTGAGTGGAATTCCGTCTTTCTGATCGCCTGTATGATCCCTCTGGGCACCGCGATGAATCAGACCGGAGCGGCTGCCTGGCTAGCTCAGGGTGTGGCTGCTGTGGCCAAACCTTTTGGCCCCTGGGGGATGATCATAGGCCTCTATATCATGACGGCGCTAGCCACGACGATCGTCCCGACCACGGCGCTAGTGGTGATCATGGCTTCGATCGGTATCGATGCTTCGGCCGAGTTTGGCATTCCACCCGAGATGATCGTGATGGCTATCGCGATGGCGGCGTCTGCTAGCTTCACCAGCCCGATATCGCATCCCGCGAATGTGCTGGTGATGGGCCCTGGCGGCTATCGTTTCATCGATTATGTGAAGATGGGGATACTGCTAGCGATCGTCGTGATGATCACTGTCATCCCTATGATCTGGCTGCGCTGGAATAGTGCGCTAGGGTAGAGGGACTATGCTCAGGGCTTTAAACATCGTCACCAATGCATTTCCACTGTGGGTACTCATCTGCAGTGGCATCGCTCTATTTCAGCCAGAGACTTTCACTTGGTTTCGCCCCTACATCGTCTGGGGGCTGGGCATTATCATGCTGGGCATGGGTATGACGCTGAGTGTAGAGGACTTTCGCCAGGTGCTGAAGATGCCTCGCGCCGCCGTGATCGGTGTGATCTGTCAGTTCACCATCATGCCCATGCTGGGCTTTGCTGTGGCGCATCTGCTGGGCCTGCCAAAGATCGATCCGCATCTCGCCGTGGGACTGATACTGGTCGCCTGCTGCCCAGGGGGCACAGCGTCGAATGTGATAGCCTACCTCGCCAAAGCGAATCTGGCACTATCAGTGATGATGACGATCGTCTCGACCTTTGCTGCGATCCTGCTGACACCGATTCTCACCAAAATCTTAGTAGGCACCATGCTCGAGGTGAGCGCCACTGCCCTGTTCCTAGAGACGGTAAAGGTGGTCTTGCTGCCGGTTGTCGTAGGCGTGTTGCTGAATCGCTTTTGCCCTCGATTTGTGAAGTCGGTCAGCCCGGTCTCGCCATTGATTTCGGTGATCGCCATCGTGCTGATCGTAGCCTGCATCATAGGTCTGAAAAACGAGGTGATACTGACGGCCAACTGGCGGCTGCTGGCGGCACCGGGTATCCTGCATCTGGCAGCATTTGTGCTTGGCTATATGGCGGCGAAGTGGATCGGCCTACCAGAAGACGCACGGCGCACCATATCTATCGAGGTCGGCATGCAAAACTCCGGTCTCGGCACTCACCTAGCCAACAGCAACTTCAAAGGCACCAACGCCGCCGTGCCCTGTGCCATCAGTGCCGTCTATCACTGCCTGATCGGCAGTATCGTAGCCGGTATCTGGCGCACCTACAGCAGTAGCAGGCGCGGCGAGTGAAAATTCAATAGGGTACAATTTTCACTCAATAGGGTACAATCCCGTGAAAGCCATGCTAGCCTGAGGCTATGCGGACACTTCTTTTGTTGTTATCTTTTATCTTGGTCAGTCAGGCGCAGGCGACTGACCTGCCGACCTTTATGAAGGAGATGTCGGCCAATACGAAGTTTCGAAAGTTCATCGAGCGTGAGTTTTGGGACTGGGATGAGAATGAAGACGGGCGGCTGGACTATGAGGATGGTGCCGTAGGTAAAGATGGGCTTTTCCTAAGTGAGGCGATATTTAAAAAAGTCGATACCAGCCAGAGCCGGTCGGTATCGATCGTAGAGTATTTGGAGTATCAAATCGCAGAGTCCTACTACGCACTAGATACCGATCGAGATGGTGTGCTCTCGGCTAAAGAGAAGCAACGTATTGCCAATGTGAATGCCTTCTTTGATTGGCTAGATGATGGCACGCTATCATTCATCGTAAAGGGCGATACGGCATACCTTAATGGTACGATAAAGAGTCGTGTGGTGAAACAGTTTCGCCAGTTGTTCGCTGAGCACCCGCAGGTGAAAAAACTGGTTTTTGGCTGGATGCCCGGCAGCGCCGATGATGAGCGCATGCTGGAGGCGATGGATCTGATACTGGCACATGGTGTCGATACTCACGCGGCAGACCATGCACGGCTGCAGTCGGGTGCTGTCGATCTATTCACTGTCGGGAAAAAGCGTACTGTGGGAGAGGATGTACAGTTTGGTGTACATAGTTGGGCGTCGGGGAAGCGGCGCGAGGGGCATAAACTGCCGAGACACCATAAGGAGCACCGGCCTTATGTGGAGTACTATCAGAAAGTCGAGGTGCCAGTGGATTTCTATTGGTTCACTCTTGAGGCTGCCGTAGCAGACTCGATGCATATTATGACGAAAGAAGAGCTGCTGAAGTATCGGATCATCTCGAGTTCTCAGTAGAGTCGTACAATGGATCTGATATTAGACATTCTATTGCGTATCGTTTTGTTACCTTACGAGTTGTGGAAAGCTGGGATGAGTCAGTTTCGCATGGGGGAAAGTAAATATGAAGAGAACATCGGTCGTTTTTGGGCGGTGATGTCGTTGTTGGCAGCATTACTAGTTTGTCTAGGTGTTGTGATTTGGTTGTTTTTTATATAGTGATGGGTCGTTCAGTTGTACTGTTTTTGAGTTTCCTTTGGATAGGCGTGTTCGGCGCGATTCAGAGTAGTGTGGCGAGCGAGTTGGCTCAGCCGAATATCGTCTTTATCCTCGTCGATGATTTGGGGAGGCATCAACTCAGTTGCTATGACGATTCTTTTTATGAGACACCGCACATAGACCGCTTGGTAGAAGAGGGGATGCGTTTTGACAATGCCTACGCCGCCGCCGCGATCTGTTCGCCTACGCGGGCTAGTATCATGACGGGTAAGTACCCTGCTCGGCTTCATCTGACCGATTTCATCCCTGGTGGCAGGACTACCAATCGGAAGCTACAGACTCCCGAGTGGAGCAAGGGCCTGCCTGTGGAAGAGACGACTGTGGCCGAGGCGCTAAAGGCGGCAGGCTATGCGACGGGGCACTTCGGAAAATGGCACCTCAACCGAGATAAAAAATATGAACTGGGCCGAGATGGAGACCCCGGCTCGCAGGGGTTTGATGATGTGCTGACCACTCACAAGCCCAAGGCAGGGCCCGCGAGTCCCTATGAGGAGGACTGGCATCATGTCCGCCAGATCACCGAGCGATCTCTGGCTTTTATCGAAAAGCATCGCGATCAGCCATTCTTTTGTTTCGTCACGCACAATAGCATTCACGATCCAGAGATCGAAAAGCGGCAGCTGATCGACAAGTATGCCGAGAAGGCTGGGGCGCAGAAAAATGGACTGAAGAACCCGAAGCAGGCTGCCATGCTAGAGACGCTCGATATGAGTATCGGAGTGATCATGGATAGACTGCGCGCCCTCGATCTCGAGCAAGACACGGTCGTGGTCTTCTTTTCGGATAATGGGCAGCTAGGGCCGAAGAATGGAAAGCCATTTCGCGGTAGCAAGGCAGACCTCTATGAGGGGGGGATTCGCATGCCGCTGATCGTGAGATGGCCAGGCATCGTCGCCGCCGGCAGTGTCTGCGAGGAGATCGTGATCAGTAATGACTTTTTTCCCACCTTTTGCGAATTAGCAGGGGGGGGCAATGTTGTTTCTCAAGCCAAGGTAGACGGCTGTAGTCTGCTGCCGCTGCTCAGGGAGCCTGCCAGTTCGCTAGCGAGGGACAGCGTCTGCTGGCACTACCCTCACTACCATGGCAGAGGTCTCGGCCCTCAGGGAGCTATTCGTCGCGGTCGATACAAGTTGATCGAGTGGTTTGAGAAGTCTGTTATGGGCGAGGCAGGTGCCTTTGAGCTGTATGATCTGGAGAAGGATCCGGGCGAGCAAAATAATCTGGCGATCAGTATGCCGGACCTCTCAGGTGAATTGGCTCGTTCGCTCCAGCAGTGGCGTATCGAGGTAGGCGCTCAGATGATGACGGTTAGCGATGGGGCTGAGCGCTAGAAATAGCTTGTTCCTAGTCGTTCGGAGAGAGTTGGTATTTTTAAAGTTTACGCGTTAGAAAGGCTGGTTTTGCTGTTTTTTTAATATTTTTTATAAAATTAAATGGAAACCCTGCTCAATATGCGTTAAATTTATAAAAATCATGATACCTCTCACACAAACGACAGTCACCCAACAGGTTTCATGATCTGATTTTTCTAACCTAAGAAAGTTACCTTCTATGAACCTGGAGATCCCTGCACTGGAACAGTTTAGCCTTCAAGCCGTCGACGAGATTCGATTCAAGGGCTCGAATGAAGAGCTAAAATACTCGGTCGAAATCGAACCACAGTCGATCACAAGCCGAATCATCGTGGCTCTCATCAGCCAGAAAGACAACAAAGAGGGGATGGCTGTGGCTATCTACCCAGCGACTGGCGAAGTCTGCGACGTGTGCAATGGAGGTGGCGTGATCGGCTATCTCTCGAATGCACCGCTCCGTCCGAATCAGCCTATCCAGTGCGAGCTAAACATTTTCCGCTTCGGCAAAAACTTCGTCTGCAACGCCAACATCGGCGGCGAGACCTTTCTTTACCCAGCATTCAGCTGTGATCCGACAGCGCCTATGGCAGCTATGGTCGGCAAAGAGTGCCACTCCGGCAGTAAGGCGCATCACACCTGCAATTGGAATCATTTATCCATAGAACTCCAAGAGTTCGATGGAGTGATAGCAGCATAGTAAGTGCGATTATCACGTAGGTTGGTATGGTGGACCCTCGGCAGAGATGCCGAGGGTTCGCTTTTTTATAAATTGGCGGTAGTATCTGCTCGTCTGTGGAATCGGCTGGTAGACGATCGTCGGCTGGGTGGTGATAGCCCAAGCTGGAGGAAAGTCCGGACACCGAAAGGCAGCATGCCTGTCGAAAGACAGGGCAGCTCTGTGTAATGCCGAGCTGACGGACAGTGTCGCAGAAAATATACCGCCCGCCTTCGTCAAGACTTCGGCGGACAAGCCCGAATCCGCTAACCGTAGCATAGGAGGGCTTGCCCGCCGTAGCCTTGGCGAAGGAGGGTAAGGGTGAAATGGCGAGGTAAGAGCTCACCGCTCCGATGGTAACTGAGGAGGCAAGATAAACCCCTTGCGGTGCAAGACAGAACAGAACCAAACGGGTTGCCTGCCCGGCTGGGAGCTTCGGCTTCTGATATGGTTCGGGTATTAGTCGCACCCTGCCTGCGGGTGGGGAATCAACCTTTTTTACAGAGGGTGGTTAGACAAATGATCGTCCACTCCGTCCCTCGGGGCAGAGTGAACAGAATCCGGCTTACGAGGTCGGTTCCACAGACAATTTCTCGTTTCCTTTTCGCAGAGCGAATGGGTTCTGCCGCTCAGCGAAATGCCGGTGAGCCTTCAGTTCACTTTCACTGGGCACAAAAAAAAGGCCACATAAAGTGGCCTTTTTTGGGGAGGGTAATAAGGATTGTGTTGAGTATTTTGTTTAGATTATGAAGTCTTATTTGGGGTAAGATTTCATCGCAGGAAAAGGGGAAAACCTGCGGTCATAGCAATAAGACCCGTCAGGTTGGTAGAAAGTCACAAGTTTTGGTCACTTTTTTACGAAAAATGATTCTTTTTTGTAACTGACTCACTTTTAGTGATTTACGATCTGATTTTTAATCCGCTTTAGAGGGGGGAAGAGCAGATGTGACTGCCCAATGTGGCAGCGAGCGTAAAGCGAGTAGCCCGCAGAGAATTGGGGGCGCGCATCATTTGGCGTTCGTCAGCGCATTTTTAGCTGAAATTCGATAGGGTACAGTGCGGTCTATAGCTCTAGCACGCCATCGAATGGCAATAGTACGGCCTCGGCACCTGCGTCTTCTATCTCCTGGATGAATCCATCTAGGCCGAGGAACGGTATTTTTGTAAGCGTCAAATCAACGACAGGTCGTCTCAGGGCTCCAATTCTCAGGAAGAATTGAGCCAATTTCAGATGTCGTCATGGTTGGTAACCTTTGCAGGACATCGTTGAGATAGTGGTACGGCTCGATTCCGATATTCACGCAGCTGTTGATGATCGAGTAGATGATAGCGCTGGTATCTCCAGCATTTGCAGAGCCTATGAACAGCCAGTTCTTCGCGCCTAGCTTAGTGGGGCGGATTTTGTTCTCGACTAGGTTGTTGTCGATTTCGACATTGCCATTAGTCAGCCAGACTCTCATCCTGTGCCATTGATCTAGAGCGTAGCTTACAGCCCGGCCAGTAAGACTCTTTGGTAGAAAACGGCGACTTGCCCGCACCCGCTCAAGGAGTCTTGCTAGGCGGTTGTAGATCATCACACTCTCAGAGGCGCGGACCGTCTCGCGCTGTGCGCTGGAGGCATTTGAGCTGCGCAGTCGAGCTTCGATCTGATATAGCAAACGGATCTGCCGTAATACCCATTGGTTGAACGTCCTATTCTGTCCCTGCTCGCAAGCTTCCCAGAACTTCCGTCTGATATGAGCAAGGCATGCGCATAAATCTATACCCTCACGTATTTTTCGGGCTTTCTTTCGGTAGGCGATATTAAAGCAGTCCCAGTGGCAGGGTATGACATACTTTGGCTTTAGCATCGATATCGCTATCTTCGCATAGTCGGGGTAGTGCTTTCGGCCGACGGCACACAGGCAGAGGATATCTACCTGCAGTCCTTTTAGGTTTTCCTCGATCAAATCTGCCGAGTCCACGTGCATGATACTGAGTCCTGCGACCTCGATATACCAATCGAGCACGGGTCCGCAGCGTAGTTCTTTGTTTTTCGGCGGCCAGGACGGGGGTGTGGTGATATTCCCTGGGAGAGGTATTTTGCCAAACATTTTGCCGTGTCTCGAGGGGATACCGGTGACCTCAGTGGGGCCGCAGGGGATCACCTCGTGTCCCTCGGTGGTGATGATCTGCTCGGTTGGTAGGCCTGCGGCGATACCGACTTGCTTCGTGGAGTCGGAGCCGATGAGTCTGGCACCTGTGCGCAGGCAGACACTGGGTGCATCGAGGATGTGGTCGAAGTGCGAGTGCCCGATCAAGACATCGTCGGCATGGGGGATCACTTCTTTGATGAGCGGCTCGTCGGGCACTAGCGGGCCGGCTAGCTTTCGCAAGGGGAGTCGAGAGACATAGGGATCGAGCACGAGAGTGTGCCCAGCGCCTTCGATGACGAAACCGGCTGTGCCGATGAAGCGGATCCGGAGGCGTGGATCTGGCAGCGGTGGAGAGGGTGATTGGTAATAGTTCACTCTATTTCTTCTTGGTTGTTTTGGGCTTACGAGGCGGATCTTTGTAGGTGGCGCCATTGTCAGCAGGCATACTGAGGTGCCATTTCACTAGCACGCTACTGAGATCGGCTGCGATGTCGGAGTGCTCAGCAGCGAGGTTTCGGGTCTCGCCGGGATCGGTCTCCATATCAAAGAGCTGCACATCGCTTTCATCATACTCACAGGTGAGTTTCCACTTTCCTGAGCGGACTGCTAGGTCGGGTAGATCGGCGACACCATAGAAAGAGTCGCGATCCGGTGGGCGGCGGAAATAGATGGGAGCCTGGCGAGATTGGCCTTTGGCGGAAAAGATGTCCGGCAGGCTCTCGCCATCTAGCTGCACATCGGTGGCATGAGCCGTGCCCGTCAGGTCGAGCAGGGTGGGGACGAGATCGATCGCGGAGAAGACTGAACTATCGTCGACTCGGCCTTCGGCATCGAGTATGCCTGGCCCCCAGGCGACGAGCGATGAGCGGATGCCGCCCTCGTAGAGGTGTGTTTTGTACCCGCGGAAGGGGCCTGCGACACCGGCGCCCTGCTCGGGACCATTATCGGAGCAGGCCAGGATCAGCGTGTTGTTTCTCAGAGTCTCATCGCTGTGGATACGATCAAAGAGCACGCCGAGCTGGCTATCCATAGTCTCCAGTACTGATAGAAAGAGCTGCCGCTTCGAGCCATCGCCCCAGGTCTCGACTGGTGGCCAAAATGGGGTGTGCACATCGTCGGGCCAGAGGTTCACGTAGAATGGTTTGTTAGCCTGCTGGGCCTCATCGATGAAGTCGACAGCAGCTTCTACAAAACCAGCGGTGATCTCTGAGCGCTGCATCCAGCGGTAGCCCTCGCCGAGGATCTCGGCGTGATGCCAGATACGCCCAGGTTTTTCTGGGCCCTGACCCGGTTTGAGAGTGAGCGGGAGGAGTTTGGGGCCCATCCCCTCGAAATTGGTCAGGGCTGCATCAAAGCCGTAGGCTTGAATGGGTGGTGCGTCGTTGACATCGCGCTGGCCACCCATGTGCCATTTGCCAAAGTGACCAGTGGCATAGCCTGCCTGCTGGAGCTGTCGAGATAGCATGGGCGCATCTGGTGAGAGCCATTGCTCCATGCCGCGGGCTTGGTTGTGGTTTCGATTGGAAAGGTAGGAGGTGATACCCCAGCGCTGAGGGTAGGTGCCGGTAGAGATGGCCACTCGTGAGGGCGAGCAGATCGGCGAGTTCACATAAAATTGCTCATAGCGGATGCCTTCGGCAGCTAGGCGGTCGATGTGTGGTGTGTCGGCATCTTCATTGCCGAAGCAGGAGAAGTCTCCCCAGCCCATATCATCGATGAACACCAGGATGATATTGAAAGGCTTTGGAGAGTCGTCTGATAGGCAGGAGGCGACTGGCAGTAAAGACAGTAGTAGCAGGGTGAAAAATAGCCGGTGCATGTGGATAAGCAGACACTGGAATCAAGCTTCTCGAAACGACGGATCTGCGGAATGAAGGCGCGGATACTCCTGCAAGCCGTGACATCCTACAAAATGAGGATGGTCGAGACATTGCAGTAACTGCCTGATTTTGCCAGCATTAGGCCGATCTCCCCCGGATCATTCTTTGCAATCCAAACAAAAACACGAAATGATGGGATCTCGAGCGCTTTGGCTAAAAGGGGCAATATTCTGTGCAGTGCTAGTCGCTGCACTACCTGCATCGGCACAGTTAGTGCTCAATGGAGGGGATAGTCGAGTGGTGCCAGATGATTTTTCGGGAGTCGATCCTGGTCACGATCGGTGGATCCTACGTGGTGGATCGATCACAGTGAACTCTGCGACCTACATCACGACCAGTACTACCGATCACCGCATTGGTCAGCTCAATACAGGCAGCCTGATCACCGTAAACGGGGGGCGTATCGTCACCGCAGGTCGCGTCACGATGGGTAGCGCAGGTAGTGCAGGTAGCTTAGCCGAGGGGACCCTGACTCTGAATGCCGGCACGATCTCTTTCGCAGGCCTCGATGCGGGGAGAACCGATGCGCTAGGTCGAGGCATTATTAACGTGAATGGCAGCACTGGAATATTCGATATCAACGGCAATATGTCTGTGAGGAATGGCTCTGAGATCAATTATGCGTTTGATGCATCAGGGATCACGCCGATCACAGTGACTGGTAATCTGAATATCGAATCGGGAGCGGCAGTTAATGTCGATGGTACGGCCTATACCGGCGCTGCAGGTAATATTGATTTGATCCGATTTGGCACCACATCTGGGGGGACGGGCACGGTGACGATTAATGGTTTTGATCCAGCGCTGTATTCTGCTTCTACTTTCGGTGTCGATGGGGACAGCCTATTTGTGAGTCTGACAGAGTTTGTCGCGCCAGTGGACCCTGACCCAGACGATACCGATACGCCAACTACCACGGACCCGACTGTGGTAACGGTGAATTTTGATACGATCAACGACCTGAACAGCAGTGCCATCCCTACAGCGATGGCAATCGGGCATGTGGGTAATAATACCCACCGGCTAGCTGGTCGCACTCTGAACCGCCGTATCGCCAGGCTGCGCTCGGCCTACACATCGGAGAGTCAGCGACCCTTTCGTATGCGCCGAGAGGTGCCTGCCTCGCGCTATGCCGACTCGGGCACGATGCGGGTGGAGCATTCGATCAGCCTCGATCCCAGCGCTGGGGGCGCTGCGTCTCATGCTGCCAGTGAGAGTCATGGTGGTGCTGCATTTTGGCCACTATCGACCACTCAGGCTGCTGCTGCTAGTTCGGACCCTAGTGTGATCGCTGCGGGAGAGAAGTGGGAGGTCTTTGCGTCGGCAGATTTCGGCCAATACGATCTCGACCAACTCGGAGTGATGCCGGGAGTCGACTCCAGCACTCACGCTGCGACTGGGGGGATCGAGTATCGTATCAATCGCAATGTCACCATCGGTGCGGGGCTCGCTCATGTGTGGAATGAAAACCAATTGGCTAACAATTTCGGTAGTATCGATATCGAAGGGCACACAGCGATGACTTATGCCAGCTTTTTCCAGAACAACTTCTGGGGTGATGCTTTCTATAGCTATGGTGACTACGATGTCGACACTAGTCGAAATACAAACTTTGGGACAACAGCGCGTGGAGCTACCAAGCTGCGTGCCAATGAAGTCGCGCTCAATTTAGGCTACAACATCCCAGTAGAGGATCGATTCGTCCATGGGCCGGTATTTCAGGTGAGCTACAGTCAGGGCCAGATCGGTGACTACACCGAGACAGGGGCTGCACTAGCCAATGCGGTAATCGATGATCAGGATATCGAGTCTCTTACGACCAGTCTAGTTTGGCAGCTCAACTGGCGCCATGAGACAGACTGGGGCTGCTTGTCGCCGACTTTCCGAGTGGGGTATGGTAGAGAAAATTTGGATCAAGAGAGAAATGTGAGCGGCTCTCTACAGACCAGCCCTGTCACGATCACACAGGGGAGTTTAGTGACTCCTGGTGCTGGCTATAGCAATACTTTGGCGACTGGCGCTGCGGGTACCGATTGGATGGAGTTTGGTGCTGGTATAGGTATGGATTTTAGTAATGGTCTCGGAGTCTTCTTTGATTACCAGGGGCGCTATTTTCAGAGCGATGCTCAGCTCCACGTCGGCACTGTCAAAGCTAGCTGGGAGTTTTAGAGGATTACCCTCCTGAGGCAGGGCGCATATCCGACACCGACGGATCTGCGGCATTGCAAATGAGAAGCGATCTCGCGATCGTAGCCGCATGAAGAATCTATGCGGTGTGTGTGTACTGTTATTTTCGCTCTTGGGCTCAGCTGAGGTCTGGTCTAGCGAGTCCAATCCTGACAAGCCCAACATCGTCTACCTGATGCTCGATGAGTGGGGCTATTTTGAGTCGGGCCACATGGGGCACACAGAGTTGCTCACGCCGCATATCGATCAGTTCGCGGCAGAGGGGATGCGTTTTACCAATGCGCTTACAGGGTCACCTGTCTGTGGGCCCACGCGTGCAGTCCTGCTGACAGGTCTTCATAGTGGTCACACCTCCATGCGCTCGAACAATGGCTTCGCCCCGATCCGGGCAGACGAGCCGACTCTGGCCTCTATGCTGAAAGCCAGCGGCTATGCGACAGGCGGCTTCGGCAAATGGGGGATCGGTGGCCGAGGTACCACTGGTTTGCCGGAGGAGCATGGGTTCGATGTCTTTTACGGCTACTACGATCAAGTCCACGCGCATACCTTTTACCCCGAGTACTTGATTCGTAATAGCGAGGAGGTCCCCCTGCCGGGGAATTCGGGAGACAGCTATCACGAGGGGCAGACCCATGCTCACCTCGAGATCTTTCGCGAATCAATGGATTTCATTCGTGAACAAGGGGCAAACCAAGACCAGCCATTCTTTGCCTACCTGCCATGGACACCTCCGCATGGGCAGTGGGGTATCGACGAGGACGATCCCTCGTGGCAAGTCTACAAAGACAAACCCTGGAATGCTGGCCAGATGCGCGATGAAGATGTGCGGATCTATGCGGCATTTATGCACATGGTCGACCGACAGATCGGCGAGATCATCAGCCTGCTAAAGGAGCTCGGTATCGATGACAACACCGTCTTCTTTCTCAGTGGTGACAATGGTGGGCAGGAGTATTTCCGCTCCGAGGATCGGCCACACGGCTTCTTCGCTCCGAATCTCAATCCGCACACGGGTGCTCGCTTTCGCGGAGGCAAAGGTCGCCTGTACGAGGGCGGGCTAAAGATACCCTACCTCGTCCGCTGGCCGAGCCAGATCCCTGCTGGTAGTGTCTGTGATCACGTCTGCTATTTTCCCGACGTCATGCCCACTTTAGCAGATCTGACTAGTAGTGAGTGCCCGTCTACCGATGGCATTTCTTTCGCGCCCTCTCTAAAGCTGAGCGGCAGCGATGCGGCAGAGCAAAAGCAACATGACTACCTATACTGGGAATATGGAGGTCAGGTCGCCCTCCGCCGAGGCGACTGGAAGATCTACCGAAAAGGTAAAGGGGCCTGGGAGTTGTACGATCTCTCGAAAGACATTGAGGAACTGAATGATTTGTCCCAACAATTTCCCGACATCGTGAAAGAGATGGCTGTGCTAACTGAACAAGCTCACGAGCCTATGATCGGAGGCGAAGTGTTTGACGAAGCTCTGATCGAAAAAGACCGCAGACAGTCGCCGAATTACCGGAAGCGAGCAGCTAAGAAAAAGTGAGTGGGTGCACCGCTCTTAGATACGGCTGACGCCGCATCCGATAGGACTAGATATCGATCTTAGGAGGTTTTTCTAAATTCAGTCCTCAACATAGCCCCTTTAGCAGGTTTGGTAACTCGCAGATTCTAATGTCGTTTTTCGCTTCGACTTGTCAGAGCCCGGAACGCCATTGGTTAGCAAACGTTTCTAACACCCCGCCGGGGTGCAGTTTCACTCCTGCCACACCCAGTGGCTGCGCTACGCTTGCCACCGGCTACTATCTTTGAGTCCCTCCGGGACCAATAAAAGTCCGTGCCCCGGAGGGGCAAACAGCTGATAGCCCGGGGTAAAACCCCGGGTCGGATACCCACAAGCATTACCCCAACCCGGAAGGGTGGTAGAAACGTCCTGTCAACTTTACCTATCCGACTTCTCTTCTGTTTTTGAAAGCTGCCAAAAAAACGACACATCGGTTGTGAGGATGCTCAGGCTCGATTTAACCATTTTTCACCCCCTTGCCCCTTCTGTTTTTTGCGTAGTTGTGTGCTGTAGATCTTTTCCCATGGGCTTTACAGTCTCTCGGAATAAAAATTAGTCAGCGGTCTGAGCGACTGCAAAATTCAGCATAGATTCCTGCGAGTATTATGTTACGCGATAAGGGGTTATGTTTAGGTATGAAATTAGAGCGAGCCGCCGATGGAGGTGTGCCAATAGATCATGGCGATTATGGATACTATTATCCAAGAGATATAAATGGCACAGCATGCCACGAATAGCCGTAATGCTGAATCGGGGCTTTGGGGTTCGAATTGTTTGTGCGTGATAAGCCAAGTAACTAAGAAAGTGGTGGTAAGGATGAGGCCGATGTGAATGCCTTTTATGTCGATGCTCTGTTGTTGGTAATTTACCACGACATCTATGTATATAATTACCATCCACGCTATTGTTAGGCAGATGAGCGGGGTAAGAGAGATAGCTGCTTTCTTAAAGAGATTCACAACTGAGCGTTTTAAGATTGGTTTTAAGGTTCTTGCCTCGGTTACTATCGACACGCCTTCGCGACAGCTACGATTTTTTCGATAGCTTGGTCGACTTCCTCTTGAGTAGAGAATATCGATAGGGAAAGACGGAGACTGCTGAAGGCATGGGCATCGCTGTAGCCCATGGCTTTTTGCACGTGGCTGGGATTTGATTTGCCAGTCATGCAGGCGCTACCGGCGGAGCAGAGGATGCCGGCGGCATCGAGGCGGGGGAGCATGTCGGTAGCTACGCAGCCATCGAATGCGACGTGGGCGACATTGGTGGTACGGTGCTGGCGAGAGCCATTGAGGCGGACGCCATCTAGGCTTTCCTGCAGGCTGGTCTCGAGATGGTCGCGGAGCCGACCGACTCGCTCGAGGCCTGCTCCGGGCTGCATTTCTTTCTCCATGATCTCGGCGGCGGCACCGAGACCGACAATGTAGGGCACATTTTCGGTGCCGCTGCGGTGGCCGTTTTCTTGTCCGCCGCCACGGATCATCGGCTCGAATGGGCTGCCGCTTCGGATGTAGAGAACGCCGACTCCCTTTGGCGCGTGAAACTTGTGGCCGCTGATAGAGAGATAGTCGACAGGCACTTCGTCGACCCGGACGGGGACTTTGCCGACGGCTTGTATCGCATCGGTATGGACATGCCAGCCGGCAGCCTGAGCGATAGCGGTGGCTTCGGCGATGGGCTGGATGACACCGGTTTCATTGTTGGCCCACATGAGGGAAAGGAAACCGGGCACATCTGAATCGACAGCTCGCTCAAGAGCGGCGAGATCGAGTCGGCCATAGGCGTCGACACCGACCCGCTGGACGTCGAAGCCCACAGCTGCCATGGCCTCGGTAGGGCGGAGCACGGCGCTGTGCTCGATCTCGCTGACGACGACTTTAGATGATTTCCTACCGATCTCGCGTGCCAGAGCCTTGATGGCCATGTTATTCGACTCGGTGCCGCAGCCTGTGAAGACGATCTCTTCTGGCTGGGCTCCGATGAGACTAGCGACTTGGCCGCGGGCCTTGGCGATGGCGGCTTTTACGGATTGGCCTGCGGAGTAACCGCTGGATGGATTGTGAAAATGATCGGTGAGAAAGGGGAGCATAGCGTCCACCACTTGTGGGTGGACTTGAGTCGTGGCATTCGAGTCGAGGTAGATCATGTCGCTGTGGCTTGAGTTAGCTTCAGTTAGCTTCTAGTTCGGCAATCTGGAAAGAATCAATTTTTCTATCGTATCTGAATCTTGTCTCAGATTCAGGAGAGCAACAACGAAGAGGCGGTTGCCGTGTACTGAGTAGTAGAGACCATAAGCTCTCTTTTTGCCGATAAGTCCTCTTCTTAGCAATTTGGACCACTGGACCGGCGAAACCAATCTCGGGAAATGCTTTTGCAAGTTCTAGAAAATAGGACAGTTCAGATTCGGTAGCTAAGCTTGTGTTGAGGTTTTGATAATCTCTTGCGGCATGTTCTGTCCAGACGACATCAGCGATCATGTTTGGCTGCTTTGAGGTCCTCCCAAGAGATATATGTTGATGGATCTGCGATCGCATCGGCGAGTTTATTTTCGAGAATTTTGACCGCTTTTTCGCTTAACTCAGAGGCATCTGCTTGGTCCTGAGCTGCAGACACCAGTTCACCCGCCAGCTCCATCTTTTCCCCAGGAGTCAATCTGGCTAATTCAGGGAAACGACTATCTATCATAATGAACAGTATGCTGGTGAGCGCAGTGTGCAAGCATATTTGGTGTTACGGTCTCTGCTGAACGGCAGTGATCATGAAATCATCGAAGTAGATGGTTTCATCCTTGCTCGCTGCCCAGCTACGGTTGCTGCCGCCGAAGAATGTGCTGAAGAAGAGTTGATCGATTTGGAGATCGGCAGTCCTACGGTAGGGGATATCGTTTCTGGAAAGGAGGAGTTGGCCATCGATCGCGATCTGTAGGGTGCCGTCTTTTTGGCCGGGGCGGTTCAGGCGGATGCGCTGCGATATCTGATACCAACGCCCCGGCTGGAAGGTGAAGCGCTCGCCGGACGAGGTTTTCCAGTAGTCTTTGTCCTCCTCGCTACCGTCAGCTTTTTTACCGGAGGAGAGATGCTGCGTGTAGGCGATGGCGGTGCCGCGCTCCCGCCACATGAGTCTGGCGGACCAGCCATCTGCGGCCTCCATCGTGCGGGTGCCGCTGGGGGCGCTGCCCGATGCTAGGCCGGGCAGCTTGCCGCCGCGGACAAAGTCGAAGTCGTCGGCGAATTTCACCCGATAACTCAGCTCGGCTGCCTCGAAGCCTTTGGTGAATTTCACTTTCCACTGGGCGCCGGACTCTGTGGAGCCGATTTTGCCAGTGGGGTAGGTGATGGCTAGGCATTGGTTGGTCCGGTCGCTGTTTCTGGTGTTGGGCGCTATGGTTACGCGGCCTTGTTTGACCCCGTTTTCCCACTGGGGTGAGTGCCAGTCGTGTAGAAAGTCTGTCTTTTGGTAGCGGCGAGAGGAGTCGTAGTGGTCGAAGTCGGCTGCGAAGATCAGTTCCGCGGGCTCGGTAGCTGCTGCGGCTATCAGGCCGAGCGCTGAGAGTGCAGTGAGTGATAAAAGGTATCGGGCGATAGTGGTCATACAGCGCAGGTCAGTAGCTCTCTCATGCTCTCTTGGAGGCTGGTAGCGTCGTGCGCCTGCACCTGGACGATCGCTCGGGCAGGCTGAAAGGAGCTAGCGCCGGAGGCTGGCCGATAGCGCTGGTCGTAGTGCTCCACCAGTAGCGAGGTGGCTAGGTCGTCCCACTGACTGGACTGGGCCATGTCTTTCCACTTTTGTAGCAGAGGTGTGGGGTGAAAGCTCTGCAGCCTATCGATGGTGCTGTGGATGCGATCGAGGTCGCCTAGCCAATCGCTGTAGTCCCGTGTGAGGTAGCGGGCCCGGGCTTCGACTGGAGAGTCTAGCTCGATGACGGTTGATTCTTTCATCCGCTGCCAGAGCGGAGTCGGGAGGTTGAGTTTGCCGATTTTGGCGCTTTCGGCCTCGATGTAGATGGGGCGCTTTGGGTCGAATCCGTTCAGTTGATCGTAGATCAGCGATTCAAAGCGCTTCTGTGCAGGCTGAGGATGCTCGCTATCGCCGCCGAATACTGAGCCTTTGTGATTGGCTAGGCCCTCGAGGTCTAGGATCTGCTCGCCGTGCTCGCGCAGAGCATGGAGCATGAGGGTCTTGCCAGAGCCGGTGTAGCCATTGAGCACGATGAATCTCAGCTCGGGGGCCAGAGCATCGATCTGCTCGATCACGTGACGGCGATAGGTGCGGTAGCCACCCTCGATCACACAGACGTGCCAGCCTATGTCGCTGAGCACGGTGGCTAGGCTGCCGGAGCGCTGGCCGCCCCGCCAGCAGTAGACGAGGGGGCGGTAGTCTCGATCTTTCCCAGAAAAATGGCTATCGATGTGTTCAGCGATATTCCGCGAGACCATGGCGGCCCCCATCTGGCGGGCTTTGAAGGTGGAATCCTGCTTGTAAACGGTGCCCACTTCGACTCGCTGCGAATTGTCCAAAACCGGCAGATTCAGCGCGCCGGAGATGTGATCCTCTGCGTACTCGCAGGGGGCACGCACATCGATCACCTCGCTGTAGTCGACGTCTCTCTGTGCATCCGGATACGCCACTCTTTCTATCCTACCACCCATTTTTTGTGATCGTATTAAGCGCAGCTTACACCTTTTTCTCCCGTTTTTGTGGAACTTTTTATGGTGACATGAGGTGGCTCGTCCGTATCCTATTACATGAAGGTGGTGCGTATTGTGCGCTCTGCCCGCACGTTCAACAATATGAAGAAAACAATCGCAACCATGATAATGGCTGTCTTTGCGATCGCTCCCGCTTTCGCAGAGGATGTCACATACGTTGCCGGCATGACCGGCGTGACTTGAGGCGGCTGCAAGAAATACGTCAGTTCGGCGTTCGGTAAGTTAGCTGGTTCTAAGTCTGTAAAGATCGAGAAGTGTGATGAGGCTGGTGGTCAGAAAGTGACTGTGGTCACTGATGGCTCAGAGGCGATCACCAAAGATGCCGCTATCAAGGCTCTCGGAGACAAAGCCAAGCGCTACGTGGTAGTCGATTGGGCCGAGGAGGGTGCTTCCCAGGAGGTGACCTACGTGGCCGGTATGACTGGAGTGACATGAGGAGGCTGCAAAACATACGTCAGTTCGGCGTTTGGTGGTCTTGCAGGTGTGAAGTCAGTCAGCATTGAAAAAGGAGATCCAGGCACACAGCGTGTCGTAGTGGTCTCCGATGGTTCTGCCGAGATCGATAAGGCAGCAGCTATCGAGTCTCTTGGTTCCAAGGCTAGCCGCTATGTGGTGAACACTTGGACAAAAGAGGGTGGCGACGAGGGTTAATTTCCCGCACACATCTTTTTACTATTTCTAAAGCCTCAAGGTGGTCCTTCCGCCTTGGGGCTTTTTCTTTGTATGGGGGAGGAGAGGAGGAGAGGAGGAGAGGAGGAGAGGAGGAGAGCTTGGGTCCTAGACGTCGCTTTTGGCGTTGCGGTAGCGCTGACGTAGGAGAAAGAGCTCGTAGCCCCACATGTCGTCTAGGGTTTGGAGGATTTGCTTTATTTTTTGTAGCATAGTTGGTTGGTTGAATGGTTGTTGTGTTTTGGGATGGCAGGTCTTCAGGCTGCCCGACCGCTCAGTGCGACGAGGCGCTGGCAGATTTATGCCGAAAAAATGCTCTCATAAATTCGCTAAGCGTGGCTCTACAAACCTGGCGACATTTTCTACTGCCAGAGAGGTGACTTTTCTGGCAGTCTAGAGCTGCTTTGAAATACTATCTGTCTACCGAGGCTCAGGTGACTGGGCCATTTACCAAAGAGGAACTCACCGATGCCCTGTTCGATGGGACGATCTCGGCCGGGGCGACTGTGCGTGAGGAGGAAAATGAGGTGTGGTTTCCCATCGAGCAGCTGCAGCGGCCGAGCCTGCCTGCTGGCTCGGAGCGGCAAGAGCCCGCGACTACCGCTCTAGCGCCGGTACATCACCATCATCATTTCTATGAAGAAAAGTCATCGGGTATCGCTGTGCTGCTGGAGATCCTGCCGGGTATCTTTTTACAAACCTTTGGTATTGGCAACATCTACGCGGGCAATGTCATCACCGGTGTCATCTTGATGATCACTTATTGGGCGCTCACTGTGGTGAACTTTCTGCTCGTGTTTCTCTTCATCGGCTTGATCACTTGGCCGCTGACGTTCTGTGTCTACCTAGTCATCGCTATCCTGACCTCTCAGAGAGCTGCAGAGCTGGCGAATCATCGAGCGGCTCATGCTGTGGGCCGACCAGGGGCTTACCCGCCGCAGGGGTTGCCGTATCATGGGTAGCGATCTCTGACCGCTCACTTGTTCTCCATCGAGGCGAAGGCGACATTCCAGATGCCGGCTTTTTTGATCTGGTCGAGCACTTCGATCACGATTTGAAAGTCAGCGTCGACATGGCCACGGAGAATCACCGCCTGGCTTTCGTTGACTTCGTGGATGCGTGTCAGCTTATCGCGCAGAGCGGCTTTGGTGACGCGAGCGCTATTGAGGATGATCTCGCCATCAGCACTGACATTGACGATGATCTCGCCTACGGCCTTGTCATCGGGTGCGACTTCCTCTGCCGCAGGCACTGAGACGTCCATGTCTTCCTCGAATTTCGCAAACTGCCAACTGACGATAAAGAAGATCAGTAGCAGGAAAACCACATCGATCATCGGAGCTAGCTCTAGCTCGGCAGTGGCTTCTGGCTGTCGGTCGCGAAATTTCATCTGCTGTGAGAATGTCTCAGTGCATGGTAGGACGAAAGCGAGGGGTGCGAAAGTTAAAAAATAAACTGCCCTTAGGCTGGAACTTTTGGGGAAGACGCTGCATAGTCCGAGGAGTCTAGGACTCGCAAACACGATGAAACACCATAGCCTCTTGCTGATAGTAGTACTGGCCATATTGGCTGTGTCAGATTTTTGTCATGCTCAGTCAGTGGCAGCCATTCCTTATCGGGAGGTCATTCGCATTGCTCGAGGCGATCAGGAGGATCCGGGCGTGAAGAGCTATCGGCTAAAGATCCGCAGCTCTCTGGATGTGCCGCCAGAGAAAATCATGCTCGAGCTGCAGTCCTCGGAGAACCCTGAGTTTTTGATCGTTAGCTCGGACGGGTATTTCGAGGTGCCCAATTCGAAGGATCTCTACGCCGAAAATCCGTTTCTCGTATCGAATCAGATCAAAGGCTCTCTGAATATTTCGTTCGATATCGAGGTGCCGCCCTTTGCGCCACCGGAGATCGTCGGTGGCAAGATCAGCTACACCAAGCTATTTGCGCCTCTCATCGAGATGCAAAAGCATGTGCGCAAGGTGAAGCCTAGCTTTGGACTGGTCGGTAGCGACCAGTTTGCGCTCAAAATCAAGACCGACCAGCCGATCGTGATCCGACGTGAGTCGGGGCCAGAGGGCCGCAAGGTGCTGGGGGCACGCACTTACCGCCCTATCGAGGGCGTGGTCTACCTGCTGATGGAGGCCTATATGTTCGAAGACGACCCTCTCGTCGAGATACCGGGCACCGTGCAGATGGAGCTAGTCCCGGTCGATCCTGTCAGCGCTGAGAAGCTGAAGGTGGCTTATTAGGCCTTTTGATACGCAATGATGGCACCGTCAACGTGCCTACGGCGCTTTTCTCAGGAAAAAGTGATTGAACCGATCTGAGCGTTATTCTAATCGTGGGGCGATGACCTCTACGACCATTGACAGACTTTCGGCTGGTGCATTTGCTGCGGCAGCTTTTGGGGCGACTTTTCTGGGCTATGCTCAGGCTCAGGATATCGGTTCGCTAGGCGAGACGGTAGTTGAGAGTGCGCCTGCACCTGCGGCGGCGGCTCCTGCGCCAGCACCTGCTCCGCAGCCTACCTACACACCTCCTCCGCCAGTGGAGGCGCCTCGTCCCAATGTTTCAAACGAGCCAGTTATCGTGACTCAGCCAGAGCCTGAGGTGCTCGTAGGGGAGCAGATTAATCGGACGATCGTCGAGACGACTAACAGTGTGGAGGTTCTTGATGGCGCAGACCTTGCTAGCCAAAACATTACCACCATCACCGAGGCCATCGACCGGACTCCGGGTGTGAGCTTGGTGGGTAAAGATTTCGGCTACTCGATTCGTGGTGTGCGTGGATTTCCAGATGGAATAGGGGCAGGCAATGCGTTTCGCCCGACGATCGCAGTGATCCGCGATGGTGTGTCGCTAGATCGTCTAGATATCCGAGTCGACCCTCTGCAGACTTGGGATGTGAAGCAGGTCGAAGTCTTGCGCGGTGGTCAGTCGCTCAACATCGGAAAGAGTGCAGTCGCCGGGGCGATCGTGATCGAGACGAATGATCCGGTCCTAGAGGAAACCGAGTTTAACATGGAGCAGGGGATCTATAGCGATAATGGGACCTCTACATTGGGAACCATTAACATCCCAATCGGCGATAACGCTGCGTTTCGTTTTTCAGGAGGCTATATAAAGGACGATGGAACGATCGATAATCTTACTTTAGGTCGCGATGTTGATGAATTGGACAGCAAATTTTGGAGAGGCAAGTTTCTCATCGACAATGGCACAGGGGTTCGTGCGCTGACTTCTTATAGTTTTAATGACACTTTCAAGAGTGCAGATTTGGTTAACTCAGCGAATCCTGGCGCTAGAGTTGATTTCTCAAATGATTATGGTTTTGAAGAGGTCGAGACCCACGCGCTGTCTCAGCTTTTCGAGATCGAGGTAAACGATGCGTGGACGATGGACACTCGGTTCACTTATTACGATAGTAAGTATGGTCGTCAGGATGATTTTGATGGAACGGCAGCTCCGTTTGGGACATTGATCGCTGGTGAGACTTCGGAGGAGTTTACTGGTGAGGTTCGCTTTAAGTATGATGAAGGCACTAGGTTGCGTGGTCAGATCGGAGCTTATTATTCGGACCGAGATCTAACTGTTGATTTTAACACGGTGGGGTTAGATCAGAGTTTTACAGACTTAGGGCCTAATTTGAACAGAGCTATTGGGTTCCCGTTGTTTACTCCAGCGCCTGGAAATATCGTTTTGGACCTCGATACTGATATTGAGTCGAAGTTTAAAAATTACGCCTTCTTTGGTGAGGTCGAATATGACGTGGCTAATGATCTTATCTTCAGAGCAGGATTGCGCTATGATAACGTAGATACAGATCAGTTTACTAATACGGTGTATGGGTGGACTTCCCCAGCAACGTTCAATGCAGGTGTTCCAGCCCTACAGGGAGCTTTTCCAGGTGGTGTTGGCCAGGAGAATACTAATTTTGGGGTCTTGCTCCCTTCGGCATCATTGACTTACAAATTTGATGATGACACAAGCTTGTCTGCCTTATACAAGGAATCATACCGATCTGGCGGAGTAGAAGTCGATTTTAGCGGTTTCGCTGGTAGTAATGGCATCAATACCTTTGATCCAGAGTATACCAAGACCTACGAGCTGGCCTATCGTGCAGAGGATGTAGGAGACTTTGATATCGCTGCTAATCTTTACTACACCCAATGGGAGGATCAGCAGATCGCGATATCCACGCAAAATCCTTTGGTGCTAACAAGCAATGCTGGTGAATCGAATCAATACGGTTTTGAGGGGTTAGTTGAGTATACACCTAGCGATTCGTTGCAGCTTTACGCTTCCGTAGCCTTGGCCGAGACTGAATTTGATCAGTTTATCGACGGTGCTAATAATTTTGCAGGAAATAGTTTCCCTTTCGCACCTGAGACTTCTTTTGGGGTTGGTGCTACTACGATTTTGACTGATAATCTTTATTTCAATGTGAATGCAAATTATCAGTCTGATTCGTTTGTTGGTCCGCAGAATACGGCCATTAACGATGCTCGAACTGTGGTGAACGCAGCTCTCACATACGATGTCGGTAGCTGGTATGCTACTATTTGGAGTAGTAATATCGGTGATGAACTATACATCACTAATCGAGGTGCAAGTCCTGCAGGCCAAGTCCAAGTGGGCGATCCTCGCATCATCGGTGTAAAGGCAGGTTTCCGTTTCTAGAGTTTATATTACGCCGACCCAATTCACGTCAATCACCTCAGCACCTAATGAAAGCGCACAGAAGTAGTCTCATCCTGATCCTAGGTATCCTTGGTATTCTGGTTTGTTCCTTTTGTGCGATCTTTGCGTGGGTGATGGGAAAGAAGGATCTCGCTGAAATGGATGCAGGTCTGATGGATCCCGAAGGGCGAGATCAGACTAAGTTGGGAATGGTCATTGGTATCGTTGGGACGATCCTGCTGATCCTAAGCGTCGTCGGTGTCGCTATCGCGATTGCGGTGATGGGGCCGACTTTCTTTGAGTTATTTCAGCAGGTAGGCGGCAGAAGTTTCTAGACCTCTAGTTTGATAGGCGCGTCCGATGATTCGGCTAGTGAAGGTCGACCGGGCGCAGCAGGTGAATTGGCTGACACTGCCGCTAGCGCTTTGTGTCAGCTTATTTTTTGGAGCCATAGTGGCGGCCTACTTCATTGGCCAAGCCTACGGCGTGCGAGTCGTTCCTTGCGTCTTTCGTTTGGTCACAGGGCAGCCTTGTTTTCTCTGCGGCGGGAGTCGTGCTAGTTTTCTTTTGCTAAGTGGGCAGCCGGTCAAAGCTATGGCTATGAATCCTCTCGTAGCAGTAGGCGTTCCATTTGCTGCTGTGTTGCTGGTGGTGCGGGTGTTATTTCGTGGGCGAGTGGAGATCGTAGGTGGTCGAGCGCGTGCGATGTTCTGGCTGTTCCTATTGGGTTTGGTTCTGGTTAATTGGGTGTACCTGATAGTGGTGGAGCAGGGGTGAGATATCGGCTTGCTCTGGGGGGAATTATCGGACACTCTTTCGGCATGACTTCCCCAAAGTTATTCTCTCTCTATATGGTGGCAGCTTCGCTGCTGGTTTCAGTCAGTCAGGCGGAGTTTCGAGTGCCGCGTAGTGCTTTTACGGTGGATACCGTGGAAGAGGCGCGCCAGAAAGCGATCGAGGAAGGTAAAGGACTTGCCTTTGTGATCACTAATCCGGCTTCTCGGTGAGGCTCTTGTGCCACAGTCGGTACGACTGTGTTTCGCGAGTTTGCCCGTCATTCGGTGATTGTGTTTATCGACTTTCGAGATGGTTCGGATCGAAAGTTCGGCACGGTACCGCCAGCGGCCTATGGAGGGTTCTTTCGAGATGATGGTAGAAAGAACATCGTGCCACGGGCTGTGATCACTTCACCTGATGGATTGGAGTTTTGGCAGTATGCCTCGCACAATGATCTGAAGAATAGTCGAACCTATCGCGACATCCGCGACCTGGTGAAGGATAATCTGGAGAGCGGTAGTTCGGACACCGGGGGCGTGGATAAAGCGCCGCCGGCTCGCTGGGGCGTGAGAGGGAGTGATTCGACCTATATTGGCAATTTTGTGAGTCTATCCAAGGATGGCTCGGTGTTGACGATCGAAAGGGGGGGCAATCAGCAGGCTGTCAGGACGAATCAGCTGGTGGATACTGCAGTCCGCTATGCCAAGCTCATGGCGGAGCAATCTAAGGCGGAGAAAGCTGCTGAGTTATTCCAATTCGAAGATTGGTACAGCTCAACCGGGGTGAAGATTCGGGCCAAGTTTGTAGCTCTGGATGGCGATCAAGTCACCATCCAGAAAGAGGGTGGAAAAGATACCTTTACACTACCTCTGGATCGACTAGCAGATGGGTCTCGTAAACGCGCAGCGGAACTGGCCGCAGCTGTGGAGTGATATTTCTGCGCCCCGGGACCGCCGACGTCCTCGTCGGCTTTCTAGGACGGGCTGCGGAGCTTAGCTAGCTACTGTCAGGCTGGTTCTTCTACTACCCATTTGCTGTGGCTTGGGTTGTCCGGCCGTTGCAAACCGCCGCTCCCGGTGGGAGTCGTGGCATTTCTTGTGCTGCATCGTAGATTCGACTTCAGTCGAATCATCTATTACAGCACGTTAAAAAACCGGCTCACGAAGCTTCCGTAAAACGGGTTAGGCAAGGCCATTCACCCGTTCTACGAAAGTGACAAACAGTTATCCGCTAACTCAGCGCCGTGGTTTTGATATCCATCAGCATCTGCGCATTCGATGGGTATCTCTCCATACAGCGTAGTAACCACTCGATAGCGTCGATCGACTTGTAGGTACTTAAGCCGCGGCGGATCACGTAGATCTTTTCCAGCATGTGTGGTGGTAGCAATAGCTCCTCTCGGCGGGTGCCGGATTTATTGATGTCGACCGCTGGGTAGATGTAGTTTTGTGCCATCGTCCGATCGAGCACGAGCTCCATATTACCGGTGCCTTTGAATTCCTGGAAGATCGCTTCATCGGCCTTGCTGTTGGTCTGCACCAGTGCAGTGGCTACGATGGTCAGCGAGCCGGCCTCTCTCGTATTACGAGCGGCTGCAAAGATACGGCGTGGCATCTCCAGCGCACCTACGGTGAGACCGCCAGAGGCCACACCACGGCCCTTGCCGCCACGCACCGAGTTATTGAAGGCTCGTGCCAGACGGGTGATGGAGTCCATCAGGATAAACACATGCTCGCCGGCCTCGACGAGACGCTTAGCGCGCTCGATCGCGAGTAGGGCGATGCGGGTGTGATCTTTATTATCTCCATCGTTCGAGCTGGAGAGGACCTCGGCATTCGGGAATGAGCGCTGAAAGTCGGTGACCTCCTCGGGGCGCTCATCGATGAGCAAAACCAAGAGATGCATCTCGGGATAGTTATCCTGCACGGCCTCGGCCATGTGCTGCAGCAAAGTCGTCTTACCAGTCCTAGGCGGGGCTACGATAAGTCCGCGCTGCCCGCGACCGATAGGTGCGACGAGGTCGATGACTCGAGTCGTCATGCGTGTAGCAGAAGTCTCGAGCGTTAGACGCTTGTTGGGATTGATAGCGGTGAGCTCCTCAAAGTAAGGCAAATTTTGGTAGTCCTCAGGTTTGCGGTCGTTGATGGCGAGGATCTCGATCAGCTGAGGGCCGCGGGCGCCTTCTTTGGATACGCATTTCACCATCAGACCGTCGCGGAGGCCAAAGGTGCGGACCACTTCGGGAGTGATAAAGACGTCTTTGGGCGATTGATCGAAGTTACGCTTTCTCTCGCGGAGAAAGCCAAAGCCTTTTGGAGAGATCTCTACGATACCCTCGGACTCTACTGGAGGAGCCGCCTCTAGGATCGCCGCCTCCTTGGCGCGCTGCTTTTCCTTGCGCTCGCGATATAGTTCCTTTCTGGACTTTTTTGGTGGGCCGTCGTCAGCTGCTTGGCTGTCTTTTTCAGGCCTCCCTTTGGTGTCATTAGCTTCCACCTGCTCGCTCACTTCGTTGTCATCGCCTTCTGGCGATCGCTTTTTAGCGGCAGTTTTCTTTTTCGCAGACTTTTTGCGTGGGGACTTCTTCTTCGCGGTGGACTTTTTCCGGGCTGCTACTTTTTTCTTAGTAGGAGCCGCCTCGTCGGTGCCGGTCTTCTCGTCTTCGAAAAGGTCGGGCTGGGTAGCAGAGGCTTCTGAGTCTGGTAGTGGTTCCTTGTCTTCGTTCATCACGCTGCAGTCAGGTAAACTGGGTGCGGACCAGGAATATGGTCCTAGTAAAAAGCGTTAGGTAATAGGTTAGCTGCGGCTCGCGGGAGCCACTCTGTGGAGTGTGCAATTCGGTTTCGAAAAATTCGGTGGGTCGTGCTGCTGGCCGTAGATCGGATGATTTGGTGAACCCTATTTGGAAAACGGATGGCGGTACGCTTCCGGTGTTTTTCCAAGAGGGGATGCGGTAAATAGCCTCACAGCAGAATGATTCGCTGCAATGACTTCAAGCCACAGAACAATGAAACGTGGCCTGTTACTTTAGATTAAGCAACTATTTTTTCTCCGACCGGCTGGAGGCCTAAAATCACTGGATGGGCAAATGTCGCTGTGATACCCTCGGCACAACCAGTAGACCTCATGCAGACAAATCCGTCGTCCCATTTCTCCGACTCTACCAGTCGTCGTGCTTTTCTCAGCAGCAGCCTAGCGGGTGCTGCGGCCCTGCCTCTAGCACAGGCTGGCGCTCAGGAGGTTATCGCTGCGATTGGGAAAATGCCGAAAGCAGAGCAGATCGCTATCGAGCTGATCGCCAGCCTCTCGGATGAGCAGAGGGCCAGAGTGGTGCTGCCGTACGATCACCGTCTACGCCAGCGAGTGGAGAATAATTGGCACATCCTGGGGGATAAAAGGGTCGGGACCGAGTTTTCCTCAGCTCAGCAGACGATGCTGCGCACGATTTTCCGTGAACTTCATAGTACTCAGATGACTGAGGCGGTGTGGGCTCAGTTTCTCAAAGACAACCGAACCAGTCAGGCACGTACGCCAGACGAGATTTTTGGCACAGCCTCGGTCGCGATTTTTCAGGATGCGGGATCGGAGCTGTTTGAGCTAGTCATCACCGGACGACACACGACTCGGCGCTGCACGAATGTGCCTGATACGACGACAGCCTTTGGTGGGCCTATCTTTTATGGGCATGCGGTGAAATTCTACGAAGAGGCTGATCACGCCGGTAATGCCTATTGGTTTCAGGCCGAGCGGGCTAATGTGCTCTATGAGCTACTCGACTCCAAGCAGCAGCTGAAAGCGCTGAAAAATAAGAGTCGCGGCGAGAGGGGCTCACGCACCGTAGCGCTGAGTGGCCAAAAGGAAGGACTCGAGGGCCTGCCTGCCTGGGAGCTGAGCGTCGAGCAGAAGAATGTGCTGATCGATATCATTGCGGATTTGCTGCTTCCCTTTCGTACGGAGGATCGCATAGCCGCTGCTCGTATGATCAATGCCCAGCTGGATGATTTGCACATCGCTTACTACAAGGAGGAAAACATCGGCGAAGACACCGTGTGGGATACTTGGAAGATCGAGGGGCCTCAGGTGGTGTGGTATTTCCGAGGCGATCCGCATGTGCATGTGTGGGCGCATGTGAAGGCGCCAGAGGCTGCTGCCTAGGGAGTGGTAATGATAGACTACCTCCTATCCCCTGCGATTCTAGCGTTCATCGCGCTATCCTTTCAGGCCGTAGGTCTGGCCGTTAGAGACGAGCTATGGCTGCGCATCCTGATATTTAGCGGCACCTGCTTTTATATCCTATACTACTTTTTTAAAGCAGAGTCGCCTCTGTGGGAGGTGATAGCGGCATCGGGAGTCTTGGGCTTGATCAATCTGATTATGATCATCCTACTCATCCGCGAGCGTACTACCTTTACGATGAGCGAGGAGACAGCGCGTATCTACGAGAGCTTTCCCACGCTGAATCCTGGGCAATTTCGCAAAGTACTAAAGGCCGGTGAGATGCGAGTGGCTCCTGCGGGCAAGGTCCTAGTGACCGAGGGCAAGCCATTGAATGATTTGATCCTGCTGGTGCGTGGTGAGGTGGATATCGCCAAAGGAAATACCTCTTACCGATCTGAGGGCGATGTATTCATCGGAGAAGTGAGCTTTCTACATGGGGGCGAGGCATCGGCTACGGTGAGTGTGTCTCAGGCCGCGAGATACCTAGTATGGGATCATGCCGAGCTCAGGCGTATGATGGAGCAGTCCAGTCCTTTGAATAACGCACTGATCGCATTATTTAGTGCCGAGCTAGCTGATAAAGTAAAAAATGCGATGCCGGTAGAGAATAGCTGAAGTGCTACAGGAAAAGCAAAGATAGATTAATAACTGATTGACTTTTGCCTATATTGAATTATAGTCTTTCTCACAACGAAAAAGTAAAATGACACCGATTAACTTCACAAAACATCAACCCAGGCCAGCTGCTCAGCGCGGCATCCGCATCGGCGGTGGTAGTCTGTCGGCTTGGATGATTTGTGACTTTATGAAGAACGTCGCCACAGTGGATTGCACTGAGATAGGGTTACCGTCATATGGACTCAATCACAAAAGGGGGCTCACGTAGTGTAGATTTTTAGGATCTAGATTATTGATGTGAGTCCCGCTTCCCAAAAAGAAGCGGTTTTTTTGTGCCAATCTCAAGCGGTGAATCCCAAAGATTAAACCTTTTAGAAAGAAAAGACGCTCAAGTAGCGAGAATAAAGACGAATTTTAACGAAATAATAAAAAAGACCGCCTGCAGCGGCAACTGCAAGCGGTCTGAAAAAGAGAGAAATAGCAACCGGTCATCGGATGATAAAGCCAATCGCTTTCTGTCTCTGTAGCAGATACAGGATAGCATAAGGCAAACGAGTGATCAAGTAAGTCGAGGTGTATAAACTCGTCTACGGAGAACTCTTATCGCCGGTAAATCAATCAACGTTGCATTTCTCTAAATGAATCAATTTAAAACCAATACAGATAGAGAAGGCTTCCTGGGAGGTGTGCCAAAGAAACACTGAAACGTCCGTCGAGAAAACCTGCGGCTATCAAATTGAGAGTTTTGATAGTGGTGTTCGTTCTTTTTATATAAATACAAAAGGATGAGAAGCCTGCGATAGCTGCCATGACTTTATATGGTGGATCGCGGCGATCTTAGACCCTGTGTTTTAGTGATAAGTAGGTCGGTCAGAATTGGACTCAAAATAGATAGTTATGAGGATTAGTCACCCTTGGCTGCACGGCGATTGTGCTTTCTTTAGGAAGCTGTAGATATCGTTTTTTCGCTACGCTGGTTTTATAAGTTCGCCGCTCCAGATGATGTCGGTTTGCTAGGTAGCAGGTGACTTGTTCTTTTACACAAATCAAAACATTGGTTTAGGTCGCGCACCAGCGTGCACACTGGATTCCAAATCCGGCGTCGCCCGGGGCAGCACCGGGGCGGCCTGCCAATTTTGTTTTTGATACCATGTGCAGGGCGATAAGAGTCGGCCAGAGGTTCATACCCTCGGGATGCTCGGAGCGTTACCGAGACCTGCAATTTCTTTACACACTTGGCTCTGATTCAATAGGGTACAATTTTTATTCAATAGGGTACAAATGGGTACAAATCGGCCAAGGAACGAGTGCTGGTCCCGCTAGCGGTCTGTAAAACCGCTGTCATAAAACAATTCGGGAAGTCGACGAGTGGAGCATTACCACCATCACTCATTGTTTAATTTTTTCGCTTCGTAGCTCAAAAGTAGAGCACCCGGTTGATAACCGGAAGACGGTGGAGCATTACCATCCGGAGCGATTTTTAGGCTCGTTAGCTGAGAGAGATTAGCGCGTCGTTGAAGGCGATGAGAGGATGGTGCGGTACCATCACGAGCCAGTTAGTCAGGTTTAATTTACGGAAATTATAAAAAGGTTGTAAATTTTTTGGACATAATTTGCCTTCTACTTTGTGTTTGGCATTTTTATTGCTAATCTCATAAGGCGGCTGGGCAGTATAATCTCGGTCGTTTGCACAAACACCTTACACAACTCTAATGGAACTAAGCCTGCAAATCGCTGCTAATGGGCATGGCGACAATGTCGACCTGCCAGCTGGAGAGTCCGTATCGGTCGGTCGGAATGCTTTTAACAAGCTGCAGATTTTCGAATCATCAGTCTCTGCTCAGCATGCGAGGCTGAACCCGCTGCCTGGCGGTGGGCACAGTATTGAGGATCTGGGATCGAGGAATGGTACCTTTGTAAACGGTATAGCGATCTCAGAGCCTACTGCGCTGTCGGTGGGAGACGAAGTTCGCTTTGGTGTGGCTGGATGTGTGGTAGTGGCGACTCATACGGCGGCAGCGACTGTTGGCCCTGTGAGTGATCTGACTCCGGTGAGCTGGGGTTGGGAAGCTGACTACAAGCCTGGATTTTTGAATAGTAAATCTCCCAAAGCTGTACGCTCGGCGCGTGCTAAGCAGGATAGTAAAAGCCCCAGTAAGCGAAAGCCCTATGCTGGCTACCCCAAAAAGAGGGGTTACGATCCTTTCTCACCTGTCGGGTAGTCCTGGCAGGGCAGGTAGGATTGTTTTGCTCTTCCCGTAGACACGGGTTTTGGGGTAAGATTCACTCCGCGTCTCGTGGATGGACTATGTGCTAAAAACCCTGATCAAAACTGCTGGCTCGGCTCAGGAGATTGATCTAGAAGGCGACAAGATCTCGATTGGTCGAGATCCATCTAATCGCGTGTGCATCGACCAAGGCTCGGTCTCGTCTCGCCACGCCCAGATCCTGATGGAGGGTGAGGTGGCACCATCGATCGAGGACTGTGACTCCTCGAATGGAACATTTCTCAATGGCGACAGGCTAGTGCCCTACCAGCCAGCCAAGTTTAAGGCGGGCGACGTGATCAAAGTGAGTGATGTTGAATTTCTCGTGTGTGAACGAGAGAGGACTACCGATATTCAGGTCGTGCCGCTACGTGAGCGGCGTAAAAACAAGACCACTACAGGCAAAGTAGAGGCCGCACCGAAGGATGAGACTGACTCGGTGGCGATCGTCCCTCCATCTAAGAAGGATCATGGGCGAGGGCAGATTACGACTCCGTGAGTCCTGAGCTGGCTGTAGTGCTCAGCCTGCCGGGCAGCTAAAGGCTGACCCTACGCAGTGACAGCAGGTAGCTGATCGAGCCCATAGCCGTGGGGTAGTGCCATGGCGTTTTTTAGGTCCGTAGCGTGGGCCAGTTCATTTCATACACCGATCGTGATGTAGATAGTTAGCATTCTACCCTGTGAAGGTAGCTGCGCGGGTGCGAGGCCCGTCGATCGGATTTTTCTATTAAAGAGCGGGGTATAGCTCAGTCTGGTCAGAGCGCTGGTTTTGGGTACCAGAAGCCGCAGGTTCGAATCCTGCTACCCCGATTATATATCTATACCCATGTCCCTGTGGTGTAATGGCTAACACAGCTGACTTTCTATCAGCTACTTCAGGTTCGATTCCTGGCTGGGATGTTATTCTCTCGAAGCATTAAAGTGATGCACTTGCCTTTTAAGCTAGTGAAGAAGGGGCGGTACCTTCCGGGAGAACTTTTTTTAATGATGCCGTGGCCGAACAGCGAGGCAGATGGCTGCAACCCATCGCATGCAGGTGCAAGTCCTGTCGGCATCTCTTTTACTTCTAATCTTGCGTCCACAACGGTACCTCAGCAGCGAGGATTTGGGTTACTTCGTAACTATAACGACCCTAAGGTAGTGACAGCCGAGCGATCGGCCTAGCGACAGCGGTGACGATCTCCTGTAGATCTACCTGCGTGATCAGTGTCGGGCAGATTCTTCACTGCTCGATCTACATCGGTAGCCATATTTTTTTGGCTGTACCCAACCATTATTCTCTGAGTTGTGTTTCGTGGGATGATGAGCGCTGTTGGTCTAAAAGCGATGATGTCAGTCTTCCAAACTGAAGAAGCCGGGGCAGTACCGGCACAGCGTATATTTTCTATGCCTAGGTGGCAGACAAGTGCGCCGATTTTGTAAATCGGAGTATGCGGGTGAGAGTCCTGTCCTAGGCTCCAATCCCTTTATTGGGGCTATCCACGGGACTGTAGCTCAATGGTAGAGCAGGGGACTCATAATCCCTTGGCCGCTGGTTCGATTCCAGCCAGTCCTATCTTTCTTGAGCGGGGCGCTCCCACACCAGCCTTCTAAGCTGACGACGTAAAACCGTGGGTCGGCTGTCGAGAGGTTCGATCCCTCCGCTCCGTATTTTTTTAGTTACCTCTGTGGTGAAATAGTATCACATCGGATTGTTACTCCGAAGTTCATGGGGCGGAACCATGTGGAGGTGTTTTTCTATCTACTCTCGTAGCTCAGCGGAAGAGCAGGAGTCTTCGAAACTCAAGGTCGTAGGTTCGAATCCTACCGGGAGTGTTTCTATCATAAAAAGCTGCGTAGCCCAACGGCAGAGGCATTCGGTTTAAGCCCGAATCAGTGCCGGTTCGAATCCGGCCGTAGCTATCTGAATTTTAACCAATAAAATGAATACTAATACTATCCAAAAGCATTTTGCTAAAATAGGGGCGCATATTGTGTTCGAGGATATGGTTCCTGCTCGCCAACAGTGGTGGGCTTCACCTGCACCTATTGACTACAGTTTAGATGTGCAGTCTTCACAATCAGGGCGGGAGCAGTTTGTCTTTTCGGTATCCAAAGCATTTTCTTCGGATATCGATATGCAGGTGCTACAGAGCCTGCCAGCCGATAGGAGTCTGCTGACGTTGGTCGTGAACTCCGAAGGAAGGCGCGAGCGATTCCTCTGTGGTTTCGACGAGCGAGAGTGGTTTGTCGCTGCCGTGCCAGGGACCGCATCCACTGTGGTCGATGCGAAGGAAGCACTGAAGCCGTCGGCTGTGATCGATGCTCAGGTGTATCATCGCCTGAAAGCAAAAGATCGTAACCGTCGACACAACAAGGCTTACATTCGGCAAGGTGAATGGTTCTTTGTACCGGTGGAGGATGTCGACTTTGCGCCTTTTCAGATTTTGCAAAACGAGCCGATCTCTCGTGGTAGAGGTAGCAAGCCGCATATCGTGAAGGAGTTGGTCCGCTCCAATGGTGAGACCGTCTATGTGAACTGGAACTCTGGAGAGGTGTTGACCGTGGCTCAATACAACAAGCGGATCAAAGCCAACCCATCCAAGCGAATCGGCTGGCAGGTGTCGCGTCGAAATCCCGAGGTCTATGCTCGAGGCACTGTGCGTCACCCAGATCACAAGACCGTCAAGTTGAGAGGCTGGCACAAGGTCTTGATGAACACGGAGAACCAGACATCTGCAATGCAGAATGTCGCGTTCCTCGACTAATTCTGGGCCGGTCGAGGCCCTGCGGTTGCATTCGCCTATGTAGGGTCAGCTTGTAGCTGACCGGCTTCCCTCTGTATGAGGTGATGCCTCAGCCTGTCGGTCAGCTACAAGCTGACCCTACATAGAGTGACCATTTGATGTCTTATAATTTATGCCCATGTAGCCCAATTAGCAGAGGCGCCGGTCTTAGAAACCGGAGGTTGTAGGTGCGAGTCCTACCATGGGTATCACCCTTTTAACCCCAAGTAGCATATGCAGTAATGCGCCGGCCTTTGAAGCCGGATAAACACGGTGCAAATCCGTGCTTGGGCATTTTAGATTCGCGGTAGTGAGAGATTTCGAGATACTTCGGTATACAACATCTGACTAGTCTTCAGACGATATAGGTTCGACTCCTATCTGGGCCTCCTATATGGCCCAGTAGTTGAAAAACATGCTCGGCTCGATTTACTCCGCGAATCTTACTTTTTCATACCAAAAGAAATTTGTATTTGAACAGGCTAAGAAAAATCTGTGTAATCTGTGCCTAATCTGAGTGAATCTCTGCAGAGCCTTAGGCTGATAAGGTAGATCATTTTTTCACAGATTTTCTCAGATGAGGCACAGATTACACAGATTCCTCATACAGTGAGGTCGCGTTTCTTTCAGCCTTTAGTTAGTCAGTCTGGTGAGACTGCTAATCTTACTTTTTTCTCCCCCAAGTTTTATCTCAGCAGTGAGGCATATGGGTTACTTCGATTGTTAATCGCGTGGTCGTGGGTTCGAGTCCCACTCTCCCGACTTTTTATCGGGAGGTAGCTCAGTCGGTAGAGCACGATTATGTCCCCAAGCCACTTTTCTCTGAGATTACTTACCTCTCTCTTTATCGCCGAGTCGTCCAATAGTTAGGATATCGCACTCTGACTGCGAAGATCACGGTGCGAATCCGTGCTTGGCTGCCAATTTTTTTGAAGCAGTGAGAATAGGGTTACTTCGTATCACCAAAATACACCAGTCTGATAAACTGGTTCTCCCTCATCGGGGGGAACTCGCATCCCTGTTCGTTTTTCTCTTCAAAAATTCTCTTTCTATCAACCAAACACAGAAAGGAGTGAAATCATAAAATGAAATTCAATAAACTACTAAAATCGCGGCAAGCTAAGCCGAATACTTTGAATCTGGCTGGCGGCCAGGCCTACCAGCAGACTGAAAAAATGGAGCTGGCGACTATCATGCTGACCAGTTTTCTCGATGCTCAGTACTACCGCAGTGCCAATGCCACTGCTAAGCGTCTGACCGAGCTAGTAGCGAAGATACCGGATAAGAAGTTTGTCGCCAAAGCGGCTTTGTACGCGCGGCGCGAGGCTGGGATGCGCTCTGTGTCTCACCTAGTAGCTGGCGAGCTGGCTCACTCTGTGAAGGGTGAGCAGTGGACTAAGGATTTCTTCGATCGTGTGGTCTATCGGGCAGATGATGTGCTCGAGATCCTGTCCTACTGCATGGCTGTGTATGGCAAGCCGCTGCCCAACTCTTTGAAGAAAGGTCTGGGTAAAGCGTTGGCCCGATTCGATGCCTACCAGCTGGCGAAGTACCGAAAAGATGGTGCTGAGCTGAAGATGGTCGATGCGGTGAACCTGGTGCACCCACCTCACACCCCTGCGATCGCGAGCCTGGTGAAGGGCGAGCTGGCTCCGGCTGAGACTTGGGAGACCAAGCTGACTCAGGCTGGGCAGCAAGCGGATAGCGACACCGATAAGGAAAGCAAAAAGGCACAAGCCTGGTCTGACTTGATCGGTTCTCGCAAGATCGGCTACTTCGCTCTACTCCGAAACCTGCGCAATATCCTAGAGCAGGCGCCTGACGAGATCGATCGAGTCGAAGCGATGTTGGTCGATGAGAAGTTGGTGCAAAGCTCAAAGGTGTTGCCTTTTCGCTACCGGTCGGCTCTGGATGCGCTGGAGCAGGCAGATCTGCCACGCAAGTCGCGCCAGCGAGTGGTGCGAGCCTTGAGTCAAGCGGCTGACCTGTCGCTAGGCAATGTGCCAAAGTTCCCAGGGCGTACTCTGGTGGCTTTAGACTGCTCGGGATCGATGATCGGAAAGCCTATGAAGATCGGTTCGCTGTTTGCCTCCGTCCTGTACAAGGCAAACGACGCTGACCTGATGTTATTCAGCGGCGATGCGCACTACACTTCTCTGAATGCGGATGATGCGACTCTGTCGCTAGCCCAGCGTCTGGAGGAGAAGGCGCAGTGGGGAGGCACAGACTTCCACTCGATCTTTGATCGGGCAAAGGGTCGGTACGATCGTATCGTGATACTATCCGATATGCAGGCATGGGTCGGTTATTACTGCCCAAAGGCTGCCTTTGAGAACTACGTGCAGAGAGCAGGTATCCGACCAAAGGTCTTTACCTTCGATCTGGCTGGTTATGGTAGCTTGCAGTTCCCTGAGAGAGATATCTACAGCATGGCTGGGTTTTCAGATAAGACTTTGTCGACTATGCGATTTCTCGAAGAGGATAAATCTGCGCTACTGCGAGAAATTGAGAAAGTAGCCCTGTAGCCTGTGGTAACACAAATTTCGTCGGCAAACGACGAGTCATCCCGCGCACCGATGATAGGTCAAAAAGGTGCGCACGTTTAGGTAAGCAATATATAGCTAGGTGATGCGGGGCGGTCGCTCCGGCGGCTGCCTCGCAGTGGCTAGGCTTACAAAAACACGGCAGGATTATAGCGCTAAAGCACGCCTGCAACCGTCTCACTATTGTAGCAACTAAGACAGCATAGAAACATACCAAACTAAAAGGAGGTGGCCATCCCCGGCAGAGATGTCGGGGGTGGTCTGTTTTTAGGCATGGGGATTCAGCCAGTATGCGCTGATCGAATTTTACTTTGTCGCGTTCGTCCAACTCACTAGATGAACCGCGCATAACGAATAATAGGGCTGACAGATGCAGCTCTATTTGATAGAACCAACATCAACCTAGACGATAATATGAATAGTATCCTCCATCAGAAAGTCGTTTTGGTCCTAAACCGTAATTGGCAGGCGATCAATACGCGAACCCCAGCGGAGGCATTTTGCCAGATGGCATCCGATGTATCTACAGCGCTAGATATACAGGGAACCGACTGGATGGTGCCTACGAAATGGGAAGACTGGAAAAAACTACCCGTGCGGGATGAAGACGCTAGTATCGGTACAGCCAGTGGTCGTATCCGTATCCCGACAGTCGTAGTCGTGTCGAATTTTGCCAAAGTGCCGATGAAGCGCCCAAAGTTCAATGCGCGCAATCTGTGGGAGCGAGATGGTGGTCGCTGCCAGTACACCGGCAAGGTGCTGCGCCCAGGTGAGGGAAATATCGACCACGTCATACCGCGCTCACGCGGTGGCGCTACCACATGGGAAAACTGTGTGCTCGCCGATACCGGGGTGAACTCGCGTAAAGCGAACCGGACACCAGAAGAAGCCGGGCTGAAGCTGCAGAGGCAGCCGATAGCCCCGCGCGAGATGCCAGTGACCGCTCTACTCAAGAATCCTCACGATATTGAGGATTGGGAGCCGTTTCTGCTGTCGTGAAGCGAGATGGGTCCTAATGGTATAGGGCCCATTTTTTCTTCGGTTCGTCGGTTTAATTAATTAAAGAACGAACACCACACACTCACTCTCTTTGTCCTACAGGACTTTGGGTATGAGATCGCCCGGGCGATCGGTATTGAGCACTTCCTCTGTGGAGTAGACATGGCCGCCGCAGACACCCTGCGATGCGTACAGAGCCGCCTGGTGCATCATCTCTGAGTAGTCTGCCTGGGCGTCTTCCACGTGGATGACGGGGTAGCCTCGATCGGCGGCATCGCGTGCCGTGGTATCGACGCACTGGCTGGTCGCTAGCCCGCAGAATACTAGTTCGCCTGCATCTAGCTCGACTAGTATATCCTCCAGATCGGTCGAGGTGAAGCCGCTGAATGTCACCTTGTCCAGCACCCGTTCTCTGGGCTCGGGAGTGATCTCGGGCACGACAGCTGCCAGAGGCTCATCGGCGAGAGGGTAGAGGCCAGGGTAGCCAGCATCGGCAGCTATCTCATTCGACTCGAAAAAACACTGGTGCAGATCGCTGCGATCAGGATTTTGCCCACAGAGACGGAGGAAGACCACTGGCCATTCCTGATTACGAAAGTGTTCTACCAAAGCGGTAGCATTGGGGATGACGACGTCGCGACAGCGCGCCTCGATGTATTCGAAAGCAGCGGGATTTCGAGACTCTGGGTAGCGGCGAAAGTTGGCCTCGGGGTCGAGGTAGTAGCGCTGTAGGTCTACGACGAGTAAGACTGGGTTCATATTCACAAGCAGGACAGATGATAAGCGGTAGCAGGGGGAGGGAAAGGGACAAAACCTTCAATTTTCTCTACCAATGCAAAGTGGCGGGAAAAGGCCAGAGAGTGGTCGCAAAGCCTATTCGCCAGTGCCCAGGTCTGATGAAACGCCACTCGCTAGGCGCTCGCCGCCACCTAAAATCGCCGTCTCATTCGAATCAGCTTTGTGACAAAATCGGTACCGGGCTGAGTTTGCAAAGGTTTCGAAAAGTCGGACGATGGAGTCATCAGATCGAGGAATTGGTCTGAGGAAAAAATAACAACCTATTCAAACAACTAGAAAATGAGAAACACCATTATCGCTGCTGCAGTCGCTGGCCTTTTCGGTTTCACTGCCTCCGCTCAAGAGAAGCTCGCAGTTAAGGGTTCTGACACAGTCAACGCTAAGTTGATGCCAAGATTCGCAGATGCTTACCGTGCAGCTGGGAATGAAGTAATTTTCGAGATTGAGGACAAGGGGTCCTCATCAGCATTTACTAATCTGGATGCGGGTACAGCCGACATCGGTGCGTCTAGCCGTGAGGTGAAGGGCGAGGAGCTGGAGAAGTTTTCCGCTAAGGGTCAGGAGCTCACCGAGTTCGTGGCAGCTGTCGATATGATCGCTGTGATCGTGAACGAGGCAAATGGAGTCGACGATCTGTCTCTCGAGGACATCGAGGCGATCTTTACTGGGGAGATCACAGACTGGTCTGAGGTCGGTGGTAAGCCAGGCCCAATCGGTGTCTACACACGTAACGAAACTTCCGGAACTTACGCGACATTCCAAAAGCTGGCCATGAGCAAGCGTGACTATGGCTCGGACACCCAAAAGATGGAGGGTAACGAGCAGATCGCTACTGAGGTGGCTGGTGATAAGAATGGCATCGGCTACGTCGGCAAGGCATACGCTTCTAAAGAGGGTGTGAAGAGTGTGGCTGTGGATGGTGTCGAGTTCTCTGTAGAGAACAAGGCGTCCTACGCGATTGCTCGCAATCTTTACTACTACACTGTTGGTTTCCCTAAGGGCACTGCGGCTGCATTCCTGTTGTGGGCGACTCAGTCTCCAGAGGCATCAGCTATCGTCGAGCAGTCAGGATTCATCCCTGCTAACTAAGCTGCAGGCAGTTAAATCAAATTTTTCAGGAAAGCGCAACCCGTGAGGGTTGCGCTTTTTGCATTTTAATTGCGACAAAAATGAAACATTTGATTCTCAGAATCGTGTTTTCTTTTGCTCGGAAGGTACTACCATCGGTTGCGATGATTGGCGCCTGAGTTCAGAAATTATGGATTTTGAGAAGAAAACAGGAGGCTTGAGGGTCTTCGGCTTGAGTAAGCAGACGGTGATTAAGCACTTCTTCGGTGCCAATGCCAGCCTTGCTATCTTCATCCTGCTGCTGATTTGTTTTTTCCTTCTGAAGGAGGCGTGGTTCTTCCTGCCGAATCATCATGAACAACTGCGCACCTTTCGGCGTTCGGGGGTGGAGTATTACACGCTGGTCGATGAGGCTTACCAAAACTACAAGACCAATACAGGTGGGATCAATCGCGCCTACGCTGCTGAGCTAGCCTGGCCAAACCGGGAAAATCAGCTAAAGATGACGGCCTACGAGGTGACTCGCAAGGAGGCTGAAAGACAGCTCGGACATGATCTGCTGGTGCTAAAAGATGCGATAAAGCAGCGCAAGGACGAGTGGAAGGCTGATTCTGAGCGGGCCAAGAAGCTGGACAAGGTCATCGAAGACTACAAAGGCCGCATCGATGCGAAGCGAGATTGGCTGCGGGGTCGTCTCACTCCTGGTCTGATAAAGGAGCTGAAACCTCTGTCGAAGGAAGCGCGCGCCGAGTTGGTTGATGCAGTCGTCAGTCATGATCTATGGGAGAGGGCAGACGCTGAGTATTATGAGCTAGTTGAGGAGCAATTCGACGAGGTCTGGGAACAGACTAATCCATCAGCCAAGCCGATTTTCGATGTCTATCGAGGCTACTCAAAGAGTAAGATCGCAAAACCCCTCGACAAGGTGTGGAAGGAAGCTTTCGAGCATGCGACCGATGTACGAGACCGTTACCAGTCCAATCTGATAGTGCCGGAGCAGGTCGTCGCTCAGGTGAATATAGCACTAGGTGAGGAGGCGAGCCCACGTACCAAGGCGCTGAAGTATGCTCAGGTGCTAAAGATCGTAAATGAGGCTGAGTTCTTCGACGAGTATGCCCGTGTTTTCTATCTCCAAGCCTTTTCAGATATCGTCAGGCGATTGGACGAGAGTGGTAGTCTGTATGCCACCATGACTTCCTCGATTCGCAAGCCGGTGGAGGCACGCTTGTCGGATCTGGATGACGACCAGAAAGCCTTTCTTGATTACCTACAGAGTGATGACCGCCCAGTGGATGGATTTGTCAAAGCACTGCCGGATGGGCAGATAGACTCGCCTTTACGCATATTGTTAGCGGAGCTTGCCAGCTTGGATCTGAGCCAAGATGAGACAGTGCTCCGGCTGGCCGAGGCGTCGGAGGAGTTCTTGCCAGATTTCCCCTTTGGGGATGAAGCTGAGACTCTATATGCTCTGACAGATCGCTACAATGAAGCGGTACAATCCATCAAAACAGAGGGCAATGAGCTGCTCGCCAGTTTGCCAGATCCTAGTAGCCTACAGACGAGTGCTGCGCGGAAGGAGTTGAAGGTTTTTCGGAAGAATTTTGCTAAAGATGTCGCTAAATTGGAGTCCGTAGGAGAGAGGCTAGATGAATGGCGCCACGATCAGTCTTGGGGCTGGGGAAAGACTTTGTCGGCAGTTTTTCTGGGTAAGAAATGGACCAATAACTCTCAAGTCGTAGACCGATATGGTCTGCTGCCCATCATCACTGGTTCGCTGATTATCTCACTGATAGCGCTGATCATCGCGGTGCCACTCTCGGTGGCTGCAGCGATTTATGCCAACCAGATAGCGGGTTTTAAAGAGCAATCTTTTCTCAAGCCCGCCATCGAATTCATCGGGGCCATTCCATCTGTGGTGCTCGGTTTCCTAGGTATCATGGTCGTTGGAGATTTGCTGAAAGAGCTAAGCTATCTACCGCTTTTCTCGTGGCTACCTGGATTTCCCATCGAGGCTCGCTTGAATATGCTGGTGGCGGGTATCTTGCTCGCTTTCATGGCATGTCCGATCATCTTCACCTTGGCTGAAGATGCTTTGAATAATGTGCCTTCGGCTTACCGAGATGGAGCGTTTTCGCTTGGGGCAAATCGCCTGCAGACAGCGATCAAAGTCATACTGCCTGCATCATTTAGTGGAGTGGTGGCAGCCGTGCTGTTGGGCTTTGGTCGAGTCGTCGGCGAGACCATGGTGGTGTTGTTAGTCGCTGGAAATCGATTGGCAATACCCGATTTCACCAAGGGTCCCGGTGTGGTCACAGATCCCAGTCATACGATGACGGGGATCATCGCTCAAAATCTGGGCGAAGCATCTAAAGGGTCGGTGGATTGGCAGGCGCTGTTTTTTGTCGGTTTGTTCCTTTTTGGTATCACTCTTGTGGTGAACTACATAGGGCAGAGAATTCTAGGAAAGTTTCAGTCTTCGTAGGTGATTGATTGGTATCGAATGCTTCAAGATTTATCAGTATGAGCCAAATTTTCGATAAACAGAGTAAGGGCATCGACTCAGAGCAGCTAGTCACTTGGTTGCTGAGGATTGCGACTTATCTGATCATCCTTGCTTTTGTTTTGATCATTGGTCGGATCATCGTGCGTGGAGCGCCTGTCCTCGCCAAGGAGGGGATATCGTTTATCACGCAGAGTCCAGATATCCTGTATTGTTTCTACGATCAGGATGGCAAATACCATCGTCTAGGTAGTCAGGAGTATCGTGATTTCAAAACGGCTAATCCAGATGGGTTGAAGCTCTATGAGCTCTCAGCCAACTACTCCGGGGGAGGAATTTTCGGTCCGCTGATGGGAACCTTAATTTTGATAGGTATTTGTATCGTCTTCGCCATGACGATCGGTATCGCAGCCTCCGTGTTCCTCAGTGAGTATAGCAAGCGAGGGCCGCTGATTCGGATGATACGGCTCGCCATCATCAACCTAGCTGGTGTGCCTTCGGTGGTGTTTGGCTTGTTTGGGTTCGCCTTTTTCTGCTATTTCATACCTGTCATCACGAAGACGACACCAGTCGAAAGGTCGATATTTTTCACACAGCTACCAGACTGGATGGCTAGCCTGCTAGGTGCGGAGCAGCTATACCTCTCGTGCCAGGGGTGGGGATCGTCTATCCTGGCTGCGGGTTGTACTTTGGCATGCATGGTCTTGCCAATCATCATCACAGCATGTGAGGAGTCGCTGCGTGCTGTGCCGCAGGGATTCCGCGATGCATCCCTATCGCTAGGAGCGACACAGTGGCAGACCATCGGTAAATCGGTACTACCTTACGCGCTACCGGGCATGCTCACGGCCTCTGTTTTAGGACTACTGCGTGTGTCTGGCGAGACCGCTCCTATCATGTATACGGGAGCCTTTGCTCAGTGTCAGCTGCCTTGGGAAGGGCTGCGAGAAGAGAATTGGTTCTGGCGGATCACAGAGTTTTTTCAGCGGGGCTGTGAGGCTCTGCCTTATCATATCTATAGTGTGTCAGCGAAGATCCCGCAGACTGAGATCGTCCGCCCTATGCAGGATGGCTCAGTGCTGGTTTTCATGCTCATCATGCTGGCGCTGGCGACTACCTCGGTGGTGCTGCGTATCCGCATCCGCAAAAAGCTGAAGTGGTAGATGGAATGATAGATTTACCGAAAATTATTTTCTACATCCGATAACGAAACGATGTCCAAGCAAGACAAGAAATCCAAAGAGCCGAAGCCCAAAGCGACTGAGCGTATCGATACCTCGAGTGACGGCGCGCGGCATTTGAATGAAGCGCTGCTCGATGTGCAGAAGCTCAGCTTCAGCTATGATATGGGTAAAACCGATACGCTGAAGAAGATCTCGCTCGAGATCCCCAAGCAAAAGGTGACCGCCTTTATCGGGCCATCGGGCTGTGGTAAGTCGACTCTGCTGCGCTGTTTCAATCGGATGAATGATACCATCCCGACAGCTAGGATCACTCATGGCAATGTGAAGATCATGGGGGCGGACATCTATGGTCCCAAAGTCGATCCCATTCGTCTGCGCAAGCAGGTCGGTATGGTCTTTCAGAAGTCGAATCCTTTTCCCAAGAGCATTTATGAGAATGTCGCCTTTGGTCTACGCATCGCGGGCGAGCGCAAAAAGAGCGTGCTCGACGAGGCGGTAGAGAAAAGTCTGAAGGGCGCCGCTCTCTGGGATGAGGTGAAAGACCGGCTCGGTGAGTCTGCTCTCGGTCTATCGGGTGGTCAGCAGCAGCGCTTATGCATCGCGCGGACCATCGCCGTGGAGCCCGAGGTGATCCTGATGGATGAGCCCTGCTCTGCCCTAGACCCGATCGCGACAGCAGTCGTCGAAGAGCTCATCACCAAGCTACGCGAAGACTTCACCGTAGTCATCGTCACTCACAATATGCAGCAGGCGACTCGTGTCTCCGATCACACCGCTTTTTTCTATCTCGGTGAGCTGATCGAGTACGATACCACTCAGCAGCTTTTCACCAATCCATCGATCAAGCAGACCGAAGACTACATCAGTGGTAGGTTTGGCTAAGAGCCTGCTTTTTCGTTTCTTGTTCTAGAGGCGGTTAGGATATGGCGCTATTGTCACGCAATCTCGCTTAGTGTTTTGCGAGTTGGGTGTACCCTGCATTAATGATTATGGCCTCTGAATCTGAATCAACCGATCTTCGCCACAGCCTAGGCAATTTTGAGGAAGCTCTTCGAGAGAGTCGGAGTTTGGTCATTAAGATGGGCAGTCTCGCGCAGCAGAATCTGACCAATGCGATGAATGGTCTGCTGCAGCGCGATGAGGATCTCTGTAATGATGCCATAGCAGAGGATGAAGAGGTGAATGCGATCGAGCGCAGTATCGATCAGGGGGGCATGGAGATCCTGATGCGTTTCAATCCTGTCGCGACTGACCTGCGATCGGTGCTGGCTGCTATGAAGATAGCCAACAACATCGAGCGCATCTCCGATCAGGCGGAAAACATAGCGCGCCGGGCTCGTAAGATTCTGAAGAAGAAAGAAGTCGAAGATATCCGTCTGATCGAGCCAATCTACGACGCGGCTACTGCTATGCTGCAAGATGCTGCAAAGGCCTATGCTGAGAGTGATACTGAGTTAGCACTGACTTTATTCGAGCGGGACAAGCACCTAAATAAGCTGCATCGCAAAGCTATCAAGCACTACACACAGGCGATGGAGGCGGATACTGAGAATATCAAGACCTACCTGCACCTGATCTTCATCGTCCGCTGTCTAGAGCGGATCGGCGACCACAGTGTAAATATCTGCGAGGAAGCGGTCTACATCACCCACGGAACCAGTATCAAGCACGTCGGACCTTCGGCACTTGAGTCTTAGGGTGAGATCGGCTGGGTGAACCCAGTTGTACCCTATTCAGTCAAAATTGTACCCTATTGAATTTAATTCACCCTAAAGGGTGTGGGGAGGCGGTTTTTGTTTTTGGCCAAGACACTTTCTGATAGACGCTCGACTGCTAGTAGATCGTCGGCTGATTTGTAAGGGCGGTTTTCGATGATTCGTATCGCCAGAGTCTCGCCGATGCCCTGTAGGGACATGAGCTCGTCTCTAGGGGCTGTATTGGGATCTACGATGCCTGTGCGTTTGGCACGATCAATAGCAAGTGCCAGCTCGGCTTCCTCGATACGCTGCGTATCGCGCTGAGATACGAAAGAACTCCAATCGGTCTCGGCCCACACTCCTCGTCTCTGGGCGGCGGCCTGGAGCTCCACATCTTTGAGAAAGTCTTTCCAATCATCATCAGTCCGCTCGCCAAAGGTTTTGGTGACGCCAAAGGCGCGTGCCAAGCCGTGGGCGACGAGATGGGTGCCGAGGTCGTGTCCAGCCGCTGTCGTCACGTAGGCATAGACTCGGCTATGATAGCCACTACCACGGCCATCAGCGAAACTGGTGTGGATAGTGAATGGCTCTGATAGGAGCTCGGTGACCACCTGATGAGCTTCGCGTCCAAATTTTTTGGCCATGGTTATTGAGTCTAGTAGAGTAGGCCCACAGCTACTGATGCCGAAGTAGCGGCGCTGCTCGCGGAGCCTGAGACTGTCATTTTCGTCCCAGATTGATGCCTCCACACAGTCTACGGCGTAGAGTCGGATCACCTGCTCGCGGCCATCAGGTAGCATCACCATGAAGCTGTCGCCATCCGCGCCACGCATGGCCTTGAGTCTACAGCCATCGATAGACTGCATTTCACTAGCTGATAAATGGAGAAGTGTGCTCACCCCTATCAGCACCCAAAATGGCACGAGGGAGATGTGTTTCATGGTCGTTTGACGTATTTAGACATCAATTGACCCAATTATTCAATATTTCTTTGAATTTTAGCGACTTAAATATTGCGAGAGGGGAGGGAGCGGAAAAAGAAAACCCCGAACTGCAGGGCAGTCCGAGGTTTTTTCTCTCGGGAGGTATCAGCGTATGGGCCTGATGGATACGGAAAGCCTCTGGGCTTTCTTTCTAGCGAGTCTTCGCTGTAAAACCTGCAGCCTTGACGGCGGCGATCAGGTCATCGGCAGATGCAGAGCCGGTGACTTCGGCCTTATCAGGCATGGATACTTTCGCATCGGTGACTCCGTCTACTTTGGTAAGTGCAGACCGCACTTTACTCACACAGCTGGAGCCTCATTTCATACCGCTGACTTGGAGCGATACGACTTGGGCCTGATCAGGAGCGGCGGACTCTGTCGAAGAGCTGGCCGACGAATCTTCCTCGGTAGTGGCTGGCGAGCACCCGATCAGGGCAAAGCCAGCGATGGCTACTGTAGCCATCAATGAGATGGTTGTTTTCATAGTTTTAGGTGTTTTAGACTTGGTGGTCTCAGCAGTCATTGGTCAGACCGATCTCAAGTCTAGTACATCACATCAGACGAACCAAGCTTAATCGCCTTACAATGAGTCCCGTAAGGCCCTGTCTACGAACTGGTTAGTCTTTGCTGGCTGTTTTGGGGATCAGGCTATTCCAGTCGCTCTTTACGGAAAATTTGAGGTAAGCGTAGAGTGCGATCAGGACGGCTAGCAGATAGACCCACCACCACTGGGCGGCTGCGGCGAATAGCTGATGAGTCTGCTCGGTGGTCACAGCTGCGTCGTTATCGATACCCTCACGCTGGCGTATCGCCCACACCTGTACGCCGTAGAGCATGGTGAGCGCGCCGTAGGCGAGATTCATCGACATACCACGAAAGCTAAGCACCGTGGCGCGGATGTCGGAGCTGGTCACTCGGTTTAGGTAGTTGGACATCAGGTAGTGGAGTAGGCGCATCGAGATCCATAGCGCAGGCAGGAACAGCACCGACCAGTAGCGAATGGGGAAAGCGAGGCTGCCTAGGCCGATGAGAGCGAGCACGGAGAGAAAAGCGAAGTTGAAATTCGGCGAGCGTCGCTCCATCAGCCGTTTTCCGAGGATAGCGGCTAGGATACCGGTGACCGAGCCTGCCACGCTGATGATGCCAAACTGAAAGTAGCTGTAGCCGATGAGCTCCAGCCAGATCGAATTGACCGTGTAGTAGAGGCGGATGATGCTATCGAAGCTGAGTCCGATGAGCATCAGCATGAGTGCTGCAGGTGTACGCAGTATCCAGCCGCCCGCTCGGAAGGTGCGGCCAAAGCTAGCTCGAATCGATGGGCCTAGAGGTAGGTCTGTGTCGCTGGGGGAGGGTTTGCCATTTTCCTCCATTCGGCAGGCGATCACTAGAGTGGCGATGGCCATGCAGAGAGTCAGGGCGATGGGGATTTTCAGTGTGTCGAATTGGGTGAAGGTAAAGGACGAGCCCATCCAGCCAAAGACGCGAGTCATCACTGCGGGATCGTAGACGGCAGCGCCGACTAGGGTGACGGCGATGAATACGACCGACTGCCAGACCATGAGCCGAGAGGTGAGCTGGCTCCAGTGCTGGTCGCGATCTTCGCTGGGTAGCGAGTCGTAGGCGAGAGCCTCGTCGGCTCCGCTGGCGGCGGCTTCGGCAGCACCGGAGATGACCCGATTGACCATGAAGACGAGGAACAGTAGCCAGGCGGCCCGGCTGAGGCCTTCGGGATCGTCCACGTAGTTGGCGGGATTGGCAGCGGGCATGATCAGTAGCACCAGCATCTCCAGCACCATGAGGATGGCTGCTGTCACGACCAGAGGTTTACGCCCGAATTGGTCGGCCAGAGCACCAGAGGGGACTTCGAGTAGGACGATAGCAATCGCCCAAGCGACATTGAGTTGGGCGAACTGCTCCTGGCTCAGGCCGAAGGCCAGAAACATGAGAGCGTAGACCGGGTAGTAGAACCGCGAATTGAAAAAGATGCGGAACAGGATGAAGAGCTGTGGATTGCGGCTAGCGGCGTCGGCCATAGGTGCGGGTAGTGGTTAGTCGGCACCTAGGGTACGAGCCGGAGTGGGCGGTCACAAACGGTTTTAGCCTCGGTCCTGAGGAGGGCCGCGCTGCCATATTTAGTGGTAGGCTGAGCTTGTGTTGGATTAGTCCTTTTGCTGTTGCTGTAGCATCTCGCCAAATCCACCTGTTACTGGTGGTTTCTCGGTGACCGGAGGTAGGCCGACATTGCCTTGGACTACTGAGCTTTGCTTGGTATTCAGTTTGGCTGTCTGCGGTTCGGCAGGCAGGTCTGCAGTGGCCTTAGGCTGCTGGTTTTTGATGAATTCACCGATGGGTAGCACGCCTGCCGATTGGTTGGTATCGGGATTGACTGGGGCATTGGTATGGCGCTGCTCGATATTGCTTTTGGGCTGTAGCTCGGGCTTTATTGGGGCCTGAGGTGGCGGCATCACTGGACTGGGCTGGGGAGGCGCTGGTGCCGGCGCATGAGTAGTAGCTGGCTGGGGCGATACCGTGGGCTGCAAGTTGGGAAGAGTGGCTGGATCCACGGCCGGTGGAGCAGGCTGCGGGGTGATAGCGACAGGAGCTGCTGTGGCTCCGGCTGGAGCTGGTGCGGGCCGTGTATGTGGCTGGGGTTCCACTGTGAGAGGTGGTGCGGCAGTTGGGGTTGGCTTTACATGGGGCTGCGGCTCTACGGTTAGCGGCGGAGCTGAAGGCGGTGTGGAAATCGCTCCCTGATTTGGCTGGAGTGCCTCTGGCCTTGCTGGTGCCGTAGCTGCCATTGTCTGCGGTACTGCAGTAGCTGGCATCGTCTGCGGTGCTGGCGGCTGGGGAGTGTTTTGAGGTCTGGCGCTGCGTTTGGGTGGCAGTGTCGAATGGGGCTGCGGGCCGTTTCCGTTGCCATTACCGTTTCCGTTTCCATTGCCATTACCAGCTCCATGACTCAGTGGGGCAGGGGCATGGTTGCCATTACCATTTCCGTTACCATTCTCAGGTAGGTTTGTGGCTGGGCGGGGAGCGGGCCTCTCGATAGAATTCATCACTTCCTCGACTCGATTGGTCGAGAAGGTAGGCGATGGGGCTGTAGCACTAGCGGCTGGGGCTGGTGATGCTGGCGGCTTTGCGGCCGCACTCGGTTGGCAGGCTGCTGCTGCCTGGGCTTGGTCTCTGGCTGAGACTTCGTTAAATTTGCCGCGCTTGCGTTTGTCCCAGAATCCTCCCCACACGGTAAAGCCGGGTTCCTTTTTGGCACTGCCTGTCTCGAAGTCGTAGACATCGATCACTTTGCTGGGATCGGTCTGGCACTCGCGGGCGGTTGCCTCCAGATAGCGCGCTGTCTCGAGCGCCTCCTCGACGGTGAAGTCCATCACCATGTGGCGATCTGGGAGATTGCCGGTAGCATCTTTGTTTTTCTGAAATTTGTATCGCGAACGGAAAAATGCTTGTGGGAGGTCGGCTTTCTCTTTGGTGGTAGACTCTGCGGCGACTTCGGCAGGCGCTGGCAAAGCCAAGGGTTGGCTATTTTTTGTAGCGGAATCACCGGCTGCCTCAGACTCGGCAGTACCGACTTCCTCAGCTGTGGCATTTAGGAGTTGGCTGGTGCCGGCTAGCATCAGGGTCTGGTCCTGAGGACTCAGGCCATCGATATGTTTGTTGCGATTATCGACGAAGTCTCGACCGCGTTCGAGCTCGCGGTCGCGTAGCTGGTAGTCGATCTCCATCTCCTTCACGCGGAGCGCTTGTTGTCGTTCGATGAAGCGCTCTTTGCGGTCCATCAGGCTGAGCCATTTGTCCTGATATTGCTCCTGATCCTCGATCTTCAGAAGTTCGATGTCGTATTGGCCATTGGGAGAGAAAAACTTCACCACCAGAGGGATGGTATCGATGAGGGTAAATAGACCAGTGATGATGATGTAGACCGCTAGGGCGAACTTGCCGCCCTCTTTTTCGAAGAGGTGGTGTAGCACGAGGGTCTGCGTCATCAGATCGGCGCGCTTTTCGTCTTTGAGATCGTCGATCCGGTCACGGGTGTTGTCGGAGAGTTGAGCTGCCTCGGCACGCTTACGCTCTAGCTCTGCAGAGGTTGCTTCGATCTGGGCTTTCACCATATCGAGCCGCTGGGACTGCTGGCTGGTGAAGATATCCAGCTTCTGTTTTTCCAGAGCTTGCTTGCGGGCCTCGATCTGGGCATTGGCCTCGGCATTCTGCACCATGATAGCGGCACTCAGATCGGTGCGCTTGGAGGTGAGTTCGGAGATTTTGTCGGTCAGTTCCTGCAGCTGCGCTCGTCTGGGTGCCAGCTCTTCATTCTCGAGGCGGCGTGCCTCAGGACCGACACCGGGGCGGCCTGTGCGGGCACCGCTCACTTCGTCGTTGTAGAGTTTCTGAAAGGTATCGAACTGGCTCTGCACCGACCCACGGTCATCGCGTAGCTGCGCGATTTGGGTGTCGATATCGTCGAATTGGTCCTGAGCTGCGGAACGTGTAGGTGCAGGAGTGTCGGCAGGTGCGGCAGGATTGGATTCTTCGCTTAGGAAATTTCCAGAGAGCACTTCCTGATAGGTCTGCTCGTGTTGACGCAGTGTGTCAGTGACCTGTTGGATCTGGCTGTCGATCTCGGCTCGATCGGCAGCTATTTTGGCCCGCTCTTCCGCCATCTCCTCGACACGGCTTTTCTCGATCTCGCTGGCGATGGTATCTTTGAAAAGTAGCAGGGTCAGAGGGTGGGATACGGTGAGTCCCATCAGTACGGCTACGGTGATCCTGAGCACGAACTGTACGATCTTCTTGCTGAATGGAATGAAAGCTCGGTATGTGGCCAACAGTACACGGTCGATGGTGATGATGATGAATCCCCAGATGGCCGCGAAACCACAGATGATGTATTTGCTCTCGGTGAGGGTAGAGACCGCGTAGGAGGCAGCCATCATGCCGAAAAGAAAGGGCACCAAAACGGAGGCACCGATCGCGGCGTACTTCACCCGCTCGCCGATCGAGCACTGGGCTAGGGCCTCTTTATTGGCTGCGGATAGCCATATCAGCGCGCTCTCGATAGGATTGTACCTACGAGTACGGACTTGCTCAGGCCTCTCGGTTGCATCGACTGTCATGTTTCGTGTCGGGGGAGGTATCGTGTTGGCGTGAGGGCGTCACGAATTTAGCCCATTTTTGCTAAAGGCACATCAGTTTTTGTAGTCGCTGCACGTGGTGGCAGTGATTGAGTCAGTAACGATCAAGCCCGACAAAATTTAGGCGAATATTAGCCTTTAAAGGATTGGTGCGTTCCGCAGCTGTTTACGATCTGAAAACCACCCAACTGGGTGAGACTGGGCGCTAGCCTCAGCAGTGACCGGATGAGGCGCTGCTGCGGTCAGCTTTCACCACGCGGTCGGCTACTTTCTGACCGCACAGAATGACCATGGGCATACCTCCGCCGGGGTTCACTGTGCCACCGGTGAAAAACAGGTTTTTGTAGCGGCTGCTCTGTTTGGGCAGCTTGAATCCGTAGTTCTTCTTCCAATCGGAAACCACACCGTAGACGGAGCCGCGATTGGAATAATACATCTGCTGGATGTCGATCGGTGTCAGCGTGTCCTCGACGATGGTGTGTTTGCGCAGATTGGTCAGGCCCATGCGCTCGAGCTTGTCGATGACACGGTCTTTGAGATCGTGGTAAGCTTGCTCGGGTAGAGGGTCCTCGCGGTCGATCGGTGGGATGTGAGGCAGGATCTTAATGTTGTCGCAGCCTTCGGGAGCCTTCGATTTGTCAGTGCGAGTGGGGGCGACCAGATAGATGGTGGGATCCTCTGGCAGCTGGCCTTTCTGAAACACGGTATCGAAGTGTTTGTTTTGGTTCTTCGAGTAGAAAAAGTTGTGATGAGCGAGCTGGGGATACTCGCGATCGGTGCCGAGGTGCACGACTAGCCCTGAGCAGGCCGGGTAAAATTTCTTTTCCAGCTTTTGGGTGAAAGCTTCTGGCTCGGCGAGCAGCGACTCGTAGGCCGGGATGACCTCCATATTGCACACCACATAGTCGGCAGTGATCTCCTCGCCATCCCTGGTGCGGATGCCGGAGACGGATTTGCTGCCACATTTGGTGATCTCGGCGACTTCTGTATTCAGATCGATGCGGATGCCGAGGTCGCTGCACAGTTTGCCCAATCCGCGAGCGAGATTGTACATGCCGCCCTGCACATACCAGAGACCGTAGTCGTACTGGATGATGGGCATCAGATTCATGTAGCCGGGGGCGTCTTTGGCGGATGAACCGACATATTTGATGAAGTACTCAAAGATCATCCTCAGGTGAGGATCGTCGAGACGCTCGTAGATGGACTCAGACATGGTCTTTTTGTAGTCCATCTTGCCATTCATCAGGGAAAAGCCGTAGTGGCGGACGAATTCCCACAGATTGTCGAGGCCCTTGTCGAAGTAGCCCTCGTCTACCATCTGGTACTGCTCGCGTGCGTAGGCGAGAAAGCTCTCTAGCTGGGGCCAGTTTTTCTCGATGCCACCGGGCAGCTTGGCCATCTCGGCGCGCTGTAGGTCGTCTTCCTCGTAGAGGTCGATGGGGTCACGGTCTTCGAAGAAATTTCGCCAATGTGGGGTCACTCGCTGGAGCTGCACATAGTCGTCCATCGACTTGCCCGCGCGCTCGAACAGATCGCGAAAGATCTGTGGCAGCGTGAAGATCGATGGGCCGAGATCGAAGCCGAAGCCATTGATCTCGCGAAAGTTGAGCTTGCCGCCGATCTTGTCGTTTTTCTCGACGATACGCACCTGATAGCCCTCGGCTCGTAGTGAGATAGCAGCGGATAGACCTCCTAGGCCTGCACCGACGACTACAGCTGATTTTTCACGTGTTTCGCTCATTTCTTGGGTTGGTTGCTTTCGGTCTGTGATGGAGGTTTGTCAATATGGGAGGAAAAGGGTGGGCTAAGCGAGGGCAAAATCTTTGGCGGCGAGATTGCTACTGATGCGAGCCGACTCATAGATGACGGGTAGCCCACTGCCGGGGTGAGTGCCACCGCCGGTGAGGTAGACGCCATCCAGCTCTTCGAATCGATTGCGAGGACGGTTGTGTAACAGTTGGCCGATATTGTGCGCGAGATTGAAGACTGCGCCTTTGTGGATCTCGTAGTCGGTATCCCAGTCGGCTGGGGTGATCATCGTCTCGCAGACGATGTGGCCGCGCACATCGTCGAGGCCGATCAGCTTCAGGCGATCGAGCGCTAGCTCTCGGTAGCGTGGGCCCTCGACCGACCAGTCGATATTTTCATGCTGGTGCGAGCAGGGTAGCAGGATGTAGAGCGTGCTCTGTCCCTCGGGAGCCAGACTACGATCGGTCACGCAGGCATTCTGAACGTAGAAAGAGGGATCGGCTGACAGACGGTGCTGGTTTTCGATATCGTCCAGATTGCCCTCGTAGTCTTTCGACATGCAGATGGTGTGGTGGGGGAGATCCTCATAGACCTTATCGATGCCGAGGTACAGCATGAAGGTGGAGCAGGAAAAGCTCTTGGTCTCGATCTTCTTCTCGCCCCAGCGCTTGAGCATGCCCTCTGGCACCAGCCGGTGCATGGCGCGGGCGAAGTCAGCATTGATGAACATGGCATCGGCTCGGTGTTCACCGCTTTTCGTCTTCACGCCGGCGACTTTCTTTTTGCCACCATCGAAGATCAGCTGCTCGACTGGCTCATCGAGGTGGATCTTTACCCCCATGCGCTGAGCGACTCGGGCCATCGCCTCGCTCACTGCTGAGCAGCCGCCGATCGGGTGGTAGACGCCGTACTCATACTCCAGTCCGCTGAGGATCGAGAATAGGCTCGGGCAGCGGTAGGGCGACATGCCCAAGTACTTCGACTGAAAGGAAAAGGCTAGCCGCGTGCGCGGGTCTTTGAAGTGGCGTTTGAGATCCTGATCAAGTGAGGCCCAGGGGCGCACTGCCGGTAAGGCACTGAATAGCGAGGGATCGATGAAATCGGCGAGGCCATTGAAGGGCTTCTGCAGCACCGGGCTGAGCTTCTCCAGTTTCCAGGCATTCTCCGCCATGAATTTCTTCACATTCGCGGCATCGGCCTCGGATATCTTGGCGATCTCGCGCTCCATCTGATCGAGGTCGGGTGTGGCATCGAGAGTCGGCCCATCTTCGAAGACTAGTCGATACTGGGGATCGAGCCGCACCATCTCGACCTCTTCATTCAGGTCCGCCCCTGCCTCTGCGAAGATCTCCTCGAGCAGCTGGGGAAACAGGAAAAACGTCGGCCCAGCATCGAATTTGAAGTCGCCATCCACGATGTAACTGGTGCGCCCTCCGACTCGCGAGCGCCGCTCAAAGACCTGCACATCGAATCCCTTGGCGGCGAGAAGCATGGCTGAGGCCAGGCCACCGGGGCCAGCACCTGCGATATTGATGGATGGGCGCGCACTCATAAGTCGTGTGTTTCAGGGGAAAGAGAAGTCTAGTTTGTGAACTTAGACAACAGTTGTACGTCTGCTCAAGTGAGATTGGCAGGGAATTTCTTGTCGTTCTTAAGTGGACCCTCTCCACATTTATTTGATACCAATTCTTGTGATCAATTTTAAAAGACCACCCATTGCTTTAGCCAGCATTAAATCAATCGCTAGGACGTCGCCTTTCAGAGTAAGCTTGAAATTGGGGAGCCTAGCATCGACTAAAACAGTCTCTGCTATGGGATGCATCCAGGCTGTAGCCATTAAATTATGCGGTAGGTCATGTAGAATTGTTGGAATTCTAATCCATCCCAAACTTCCAAGCATAGCTGTCATTTCTGGCTCTGTTGGTTGAGTTCCTTTGATCAACGATTGAGAAGTAACTAGCTTGCCGGATTTCAAGGTTCCTTCTACACGAATGTCGTCTCCGAAAAGCGTATTCTGTAGATGCAAGCGCTCTAAATATTCGGATGGAGTAGATTCTCGCACCGCTATTCTGCTGTTTTTTGCGATGGGGATTAAAGCAGGACCATCCTGATACTTCCATACTCTTCTGCCATCTACAGCTACGAGATGTTCCTTGCCTCGGGCTAAAATATGCCTTTTAGCGGGGCGTTCCACAATCGGAAGTAATCCTGCATTCACTAGAAATTCCCGCTCTTTTCTCGATTGGGTAGAGGTTGAGCTCTGACTTCCTCCGGTGATTGTCTCAGAAATTCGACTGCTGATATTTTCTGGGAAGAAGCCTCCTGTCGAGCTATAGCCATTTCTTTCACCTTTTGGCGGAAAAGAGCATTGGCTTTTTTTTTCTCTTCAGAACTCATTAGTCTAAAATACAAGTACCACCCATCTTCGCTCAAGTCACCTGAAACTTTGGTTTCAGTGTTGAATTCTAGTTATGAATCATAAGGGGGAGATTGAGGGAGCAGACCTACCCACTTGAGCAATTATTTCGGCACAGCCACAAATAAATAGCCGCCCCCAGCCCTGCTGTGCCCATGACCATGCACATCACCATGATCTGGTAGCGTACAGCTTCGAGAGGGGAGACTCCGGCTAGGATCTGGCCGGTCATCATGCCGGGGAGGGAGACTAGGCCTACGGCTAGGAAGCTATTGATCTGGGGGATCAGAGAGGCGCGGTAGGCGTGGCGGCGTGAGTCGATGTAGTCGCAGTTGCGGCTGTACTCGGCGTGAAAGCGCTCGGCGCAGAGGCTGACGCTGTTCATGCCGGTGGAGTAGATCATACCGGCGATAGGCACCATGGCGCGTAGCTCGAACCAGGGTTTCAGGCCCATGACGAAGAAAACCACGAGCAGAAGGTTGAGCGTGCCTGCCAGGCCGATGGCGATAAAGATGCGCCGATAGGTGGCCCAGCTGCGGTCCTCCGATGAGCGCAGCGCGATCCAGGCCGAGATCGAGAGCATGACGATGATCACTGCCACACCGACCCAGGCCGATGTGAGCCCAAAGAGAAAGGTGAGAAAATAGCCCATGGCCAGCAGCTGCAGCGCCATGCGGGCGGTGGCCATGCCGATCTCAGCAGGCTTGCCGACCCAGCGCCAGTAGACGATGGCGACCAGTGCTAGGGGCACCAGCATGATCAGCAGGTCGAGGATGGTGATGGGATTGACCATGGAAAATTAGGATGGGGTTTTTGTTAGACGGTTTGGCGTACCATGCCAAGCTTGCGATAACACTCTTAATTTTCCCAGATACAAATTGATGAAATTTCTGACGCAAATCGTGATCGCGGTCGCCGCCATGGGCATCGCCCTAGCCGATCGTCCCGCCCAGCCGAATATCGTGCTCATCCTCACCGATGACCTGGGATGGCAAGATGTGGGCTGCTACGATATCGATGAGCCATTGCCCGTGGAGACGCCGAATCTGGATGCCTTCGCCAAGCGAGGAGTCATGTTTTGGCAGGGCTACTCTCCGGCGCCGACCTGTGCGCCGTCTCGCTGCGCGATCCTCAGTGGGGTTCACCCGGCTCGTGCTCAGAAAACTCACGTCGTGGGTGGGGCACCACCCAAGCCGTATATGCCCAACTCGCGCATGATCGACCCTTGGTACAGCGGGCGCATGCCGGAGGACACACTGACGATTGCTAAAATCTTGTCTAAAAATGGCTACGTGACTGGGCATTCGGGCAAATGGCACATCGCCATCGATCACCATGCCTTTCCGCAGCCGCTGGATGTCGGCTTTGACTGGACTCGCTCGACTCGTGGAGCACGTGCCTCTATGCCTGATCGCCTAGCGGGGTTTGCGACGACTGAGAAAGATGATCCGTTCCGTCTAGATCCAGCAGGCTATCCTCTGCATCAGACCAATGAGGATGCGCTCGACTTCATGCGCGAGCAGCAGGGGAGTGATAAGCCGTTTTTCCTCTACTACGCCACCTGGCTAGTGCATTCGCCGATCCAGACCCGCTCAGAGGCTCTTCTGAAGAAGTATGTCGAGAAGCTGGGGGCGGATCCGGCGAATACTCCCAAACTGGACACTCCGGGCCAGGGCAATCCATTCTACCTAGCGATGATCGAGGAGATCGATTACTACATGGGACAGATCTTTGACTATCTCGATCAGACCGATGACCCACGCTGGCCTGGGCATAAGTTGAGCGAGAATACCTACATCATCTTTACCTCGGACAATGGTGGAATGGAAGGTAGCCCTAAGGAGCGCTACACTGATAATCGCCCACTGTCGCGAGGCAAGATATCTGCTATGGAAGGCGGCACCCGAGTACCTCTGATGATCGCAGGGCCGAATATACCGACTGAGGTGCAGAGCGACGTGCTGGCCAATGGCTTAGACTTTTATCCCACTATCCTATCGATGGCAGGTGTCGAAAAGCCTGCGGACAAGGTGCTAGACGGCTGCGATCTGCTGCCGCTACTCACCGGCGATCCTACCGATGCTAGTTTGGTGAAAGAGGCTGACGGCAGCGTGCGCGATACCATGGTCTGGCACTTTCCCCACGTGCCGGCGCAGGAGAGCACGATACGCGTGGGCGACTACAAGCTGGTGCGAAATCATAGCCATGTGATGACACCCGACGTGCCGTACGAGCTGTATCGCCTCTATGATGGTGGTGAGCGAGTCGATATCGAGGAGGCGAATAACCTAGCCGATGCCGAGCCAGAGCGTGTCGCTGAGATGGATGAAAAGCTGATGAGTATCCTCGGAGGGATGGAGGCGAGTCTGCCCTACTACAATCCGCACATCGGCCTGGATCTACCGCACAAGAAAAAAGTGTGTGTCGCGACTGGCCATACTGCTAAGGGGCGCAAAGTCACTTTTACCTACAAAGAGCGCGGTGCCAAAGTGGTGCGAGCTGATCTGATTTACTCCAAAAACGGTGGCCATCGGTACGAAGAGTGGCACCGCATGCAGGCAGAGATAAGCGCGCCGGGAGAGGTGAGCGTGGTATTGCCAAAGGGTACCACTCACTACTACCTGAATCTAGTGGATGAAAATCGCTTTCTACGTAGCTACCCAGAGGTAGATGGGGGGCGTGGTAAAGGCTTCACGGCTAGTGCGATCGCTTTTCAGAAGCCTCAGAAGCAATAAACCGATACTTTTTTTCTCCAGCGATATATAGCGAGCCGAAGGTTCCAGAAATAATCCGTGTCATCCATGTTCAATCCGTCCCAATCCACGTAGAGATTCTCAGGCTTTGCTATCAGGCATGGATTGAACATGGATTTAAAGGGATTAGCATGGATTTCCAAATTTGACTTCAGAAATCAAATTTCAAAATCTAAACTCATATGAAGATACAGACTCTCATCACTGCCGTGTTCGGCGGATTGTGCATCCTGAGCACAGCTAGTGCCGAGGTGCGAAAGCCGAATATGATATTCGTCCTAGCAGACGATCTCGGTATCGGCGACATCTCGCCGACCAATCCTGACTGCAAGATCAAAACCCCGCACCTGCAGAAGATGGCAGACGAGGGGCTGACCTTTCTCGATGCTCACTCCTCTAGTGCGGTGTGCACGCCGACTCGCTATGGGGTGCTGACCGGGCGCTACAATTGGCGGTCGAGATTGGCTCGAGGAGTATTGAGCGGTACCGCCAATCACCTGATACCTGCGGACAGAGCCACTGTAGGCCATCTACTACAGGCGCAGGGCTATCACACTCAGATGATCGGCAAATGGCATCTCGGCTGGGACTGGGCTAGAGCGGATAAGTCTGAAAAACTGTGGCAGAATATCGACTTCACCAAGCCGGTGAAAAATGGCCCAGACATCAATGGCTTTCACGGCTACTACGGGCACTGCGGCTCGCTGGATATGCCTCCCTACGTGTGGGTCGACACTGGTCATGTGACAGCTGTGCCTGAGCGAGAGGAAGGCGTGGACCGAAAGCAAGATCCATACGGCTGGTATCGAAAAGGTCCGATCGGTCCCGACTTCGAGATCGATGAAGTGCTTCCACATTTGTTTGAGAAAAGCGCCGACTACATCAAATCTCGGGCTGAGAAAGCCAAGGCGGGTGAGCCATTCTTTCTCTACCTACCACTGCCTGCGCCTCACACACCGATCGTGCCGGTGCCACCATTCAAAGACGCCAGCGAGATGAATCCGTATGCGGATTTCATGATGCAGGTCGATCATCACATGGGTGAGCTGTTCGCGGCGCTGGCGGAGGCTGGTGTCGATGAGGATACCTTGGTTTTCTTCACCAGTGACAATGGCTGCTCGCCGGAGGGCAACTTCGGCGAACTGGCCAAGTATGATCATGATCCCAGTGGCATCTATCGCGGTCACAAAGCCGATATCTACGAAGGCGGCCATCGGGTACCACTACTAGCTCGCTGGCCGGCGGGGATAAAGGCGGGACAAGTGACCGAAGCTGTCGCCTGTCTGACCGATCTGTACGAGACCATGCGCGACCTGACGGGAGCGGAAAAGCAGGCCCAGGCGGGCGAGGACTCGCACAGCTGGGTGCCGCTTTTCGCAGGTGCAGAGGCGGGCTCTCGTGAGACATTGATCAGCCACTCGATAGCGGGCAATTTTTCCATCCGCAAAGACAACTGGAAGCTCTGCCTCTGTGCGGGTAGCGGCGGCTGGAGCGATCCTCGCGAGCCCGCTGCCAAGAAAGCGGGACTCCCCAGTATGCAGCTATACGACCTGAGCACAGATCCCGGCGAGCAGACCAATCTAGTGGAAAGCCAGCCCGAGAAGGTGGCAGAGCTATTGGCGATAATGAAGACCGAGGTCGAGACCGGACGCAGCACAGCAGGAGAGCCAGTGCCAAACGACCGTGAAGTGACCTATTTGCCCAAATAGCGGCTCACAAAGGCGCTATCTCGAGATGGGGCTACATCCCCATCTCGGTGGCTATGATCTGAGCTTCGTCAAAGCTGTCATCTGTCACGCTAGGTGCGATCAGGGCATCACCTTGCGGAGTTGGCGCTGAGGATTGCCCCAAGTCGGGTTCGCCTAGATTGATGATTTGTTCGCCTATTTGCAGCACGATTTCATCAGAGTCATCATCCCAGAATTGGGTTAGTTCACTATCGTAGATGTCGGATAGATCGCTCATCTCGGCAGAGATGAATTCGGCGATGAGTCCGGTCTGAGGTTCGTCCTCTGGGATTTCTGTGAATGGCTGCTCTGGAGCTTCTTCGGCTAGTTCAAAGATATTGGCCATCTGAGGCTCGGGGGCTTCCCTAGGTTGATCCGGTAGGTGCTCGGCTAGCACAGGCTCCAGATTTGGGGCGATGTCGCCCTCTGCGGCCATGACTAGTTCGGCCATCTCAGGCTCTGCAGTCATGGTGCCACCTGTCATGAGCATCGCCACACTCGTGTCGGACTGTTGCTCCAGCTCCTGCTCATCAGGCTGGCTGGTAGCAGGCGTGTCCATAGCTGGGAGGAAATCGATGTACGAATAGTCGGTATCGGCTGCTAGGAGGCCAGATTCGTCAGGTAGCAGGGCATCGAGTTGGTCGAGTAGTGCTCCGGGATTGCCGCCTTCCAGATCGTCCCAGAAGAAAATTTCATCTAGGTCTTGGCCGAGATCAGCGGCTTCAAATGATAAAGGTTCGCTGAGAGTACCGTTAGAAACGAGGGGGATTTCCTCGAAATCGATATCATCATAGACGACGTCCTCGTCTAACTCGAAATGCGACACATCCATCGCGTGGACAAATTTTTCCAGACCTTTCAGAGGTGTCTCGGGTGTGATCCTGCCCCCCCAATCAGCAGAGGCTAGCTCCGTGAGCGTCGAGGCGATATGATTGACCAGTGGGATGAAGTCGATCTCGCTGACATCTTCGTCTATGTCGGTCGTTCCCTCATGATGCTGCTCGGAGAAAAACTTGGATGCTGCGGCAAAGTAATCGGAATCTAGGCTACTGTTACTATTGCCTCTCACCATGTCCTGGATGAACTGAAGTCGCTGCTCGGCCTGGTCGACTGAAGGGCTGGCGAGCTCTTCGCTCATCGGAGTGGCAAAGGGATTCCCTGCAAATGGGTTGGGTTTCAAAATAGAGGGATTTTCATCCTCATCCTCCTGTGCCTCCAGCTGTGCTGCGCTAGCCTCGAGCATCTCTGTGGTCAGCTTCAGGCTTTGGCTGCGTAGAGGCGGTAGATCATTAGCTGTAGGCTGAGCTGCATCGGTAGGTACAGCGATCGGGAGTTCCTGTTTTGAGTTGGATTCTTCAGTCTGCTCGGACTGATTTTCCGGGGTTTCGAAGTTGGGTTCCATGTGTTGGGGGTTGCCGGGTGTTATATATTATAAATTTCATAATGAAAGGCGCAAGTCTAAGCATGTCTTAATTTATGGAAATTATTAATTTTGAAGCGGCAATCCCTCAGTTTGGAACGAGCCTAAGCCACAGCGCCTCTCCTAGAGGAGAGTGGCGGCTAGTTGGGAGAAAAAAGGGGGACAGAAGAGCGGCTACAGGCCTAGCTCGGCGGCAGCAGCAGCTTGTGTCTCCTCAAAGTTTTCTTCTTTATTGGCGCAGTGCGAGGCAGCATTGTCATCCTTGTGACCATGGGGCAGCGGGCATTCCTGGCTCTCACTCAGGTTCACCGTCTGATCGTCGATTTGTAGGAGCAGATCTTGCGCATCTTCATCGTACTCATCTATGGAGTAGAGGATATCCGACAAAGAGAGCTCAGCATCGATGGGCGTGTCATCGTACTCGGGTTCACTGGCACCGGGTACTAAAAGACCATTGGCATCTACGATGAACATCTGCTGGGCGGGGGGCTGGTCGGCTGCTGCCTGAGGCTCGGTGGCCTCATCGGTAGTTGGATGGTCAGCAGGCACTGACTCACCGACTGCGTCGATGGCGAAAACCTCCTCGACACTCACATCGAAATTTGGCTGGTGATCTAGGCTGGATACCTCGCTATCTTCATCTAAAGGATTACCTTGAGGAGACTGGGCAAAGGGGAGGAAATCAGCCATGGCTTCTGCGGCGAATTCTTCCTCCACCTCTACGTCGAATGTGGTGCTTTGAGAGGTAGTGGCTTCGGCACGCCCTGTTTCTGACTGGTCATAGACACTTTGGCCGGGGGAATCTGTTGGCTCTACAATGGGATCTGGAAGCGCAACACTGGCCCCTAGTATAGCGGTGTCGCTGGGTGACCCATTGGAAGGGGCTTGGGGATCTTGGCCGATTTTTCCACCTAAGGTTTCGTATCCTGGGCTCTCATCAGGCTCGAGCTCGACTTGACCGGTATTTACGGCTGGGTCGCCGGTTTCCTCTCCACTTAGGGTCAAGATGGCCTCTAATTCTTGACCAAGGGTGTCGCCGCCTCCTTCTTCAGGGGTATCGCTAGCTGTCGCTGATGCACTCGTGCTACCGATGATAGTCGGCTCGTCAGTATTGCCCACAAAACTGTCGTATTTGTCATCTTCAGAGCCGGAGGGTAGATCTTCCCAACCGGTGCTCGCCATTTCGGTCAGTGTCGACGCGACCTCGTTCATCAGAGGCGGGAGGATCTGCGCGACATTGTGTTCTTCATGGAATGCTCCGCCAAAAACCATGTCCCCACCATCGTTGATTTGTTCCGAGTAGTATTTCGCTGCGACTTCGAAATCACTGGCTTTCAGCTCTTTGAGCCGGCTTTCCACCATATGATCGATGGCCGACCTAGGGACCTCGGCGCTATTGGGAGGGAGCGGAGGTAGATTGGGCTGACTATCACTATCGTCACGACTGTCGGCGAGCTGTCCTAGACTCTCTGCTACTAGGGAGGGGCTATGGGGGTATTCGTTGGTTGAAACGTCATTCCCCGAGTAATCGCCAGCTGATGAGTAGTCTGTGTCTGGGCGCTCATTGGCTGTGGAGTCGATGCCGCTCGCTGCCATGAGGAATGACTCCGCCTGGACAGCTTGCCGCGAAAATGATGTGGTTTCCTCGTCCTCTTCCTCCTCTTGGTTTTGCTTGTTACCTTTGGTCTTTAGGATCTCTGTGGCGATATTTAAAATGCTGGAGAGTTTTGCGGAGTCAGCGGTCTGCACGTCTTCCTCATCGGCCAACAGCTCGCCAGCATCGATCACGATCGAGCCTGTAGGCGCCTGCGTGTCCTCGGGCAGATTGTTGTCGTCCTCAGCTTGGTTAGCCTGTTGATCCGGGGAATCTTGATTCACTTCCATAAGTTCAGAGTCACAAAGAGGGAAGGTAAATATAATTTCCATAACCAGTAAATCAAGAGTGCCTTGTTTCGGTTAAGCTAAAGGTTAAGAGGAACTGAGGGATCTCTACTAGGGGGCAGGTTTGGTGCTTGCATTGTCACCTCTTGCGCCTTACCGCTTGGCGGAAAATTCGGCTGTGTCCGTTTCCGCCAAACTTGGGTATTAGCACCCTTGTGATTTTGAATTTGAAGATTTCCTAAACAAAACCAAAATAAAAACAGAGTCATGATAGATACGACAATCATCAATGTACGTGGACGCGAAATTATGGATTCGCGCGGAAATCCCACAGTCGAGTGCGACGTGGAGCTAGAGGGTGGTGCCATCGGCCGTGCTGCAGTGCCAAGTGGCGCGAGCACAGGCGAGCACGAGGCCTGCGAGCTACGCGATGGCGACTCCGGCCGCTACCTCGGCAAGGGCGTGACTCAGGCGGTAAACGCTGTGAACGAAAAGATCGTAGAGGAGCTGGTAGGCTTCGACGCGACTGATCAGACTGGTATCGACAAGGCGATGCTCGAGCTGGACGGCACGCCAAATAAGAAGAGCCTAGGTGCCAACGCGATCCTGGGTGTCTCTCTAGCAGCAGCTCATGCCGCATCTCAGCAGCTGGGTCAGCCTCTCTACAAGTACCTCGGTGGTCCTAATGCCAAGGTGCTGCCAGTGCCAATGATGAACATCATCAACGGCGGTTCTCACTCCGATGCTCCTATCGATTTCCAGGAGTTTATGATCGTGCCAAAGGGCGCTCCTACTTTCAGCGAGAGTCTGCGCTGGGGTGCTGAGATCTTCCACGCGCTGAAGAAGATCCTCCAGGGCAAAGGTCTGTCCACTGCTGTGGGTGATGAGGGTGGTTTCGCCCCAAACCTCGACTCTGCAGACGATGCGCTGAGCGTGATCGGTCAGGCAGTCGAGCAGGCGGGATACAGCTTTGGCGATCAGGTCGGTATCGCTCTGGATGTGGCTTCTTCCGAGTTTTACAATGCAGAGAAGGGCAAGTACGTCTTCCACAAGTCTGACAACTCTGAGAAGACCGCTGAGGAGCTGGTAGACTACTACATCGAGCTGCAGAAGAAGTACCCGATCATCTCGATCGAGGACGGCTGTGATGAGAATGACTGGGACGGCTGGAAAGTCATGACCGAGAAGATGGGTGGCAACACTCAGCTTGTGGGTGATGACCTATTCGTGACCAACTCGAGCTTCCTCAGGAAAGGTATCGACCTAGGCGTGGCCAACTCTATCCTCGTGAAAGTGAACCAGATCGGTTCTCTGACTGAGACTTTCGACGCCATGGAGATGGCTCGCGAGAATAGCTACACCAGCGTGGTGAGCCACCGCTCAGGTGAGACAGAGGACGCGACTATCGCAGACATCGCCGTCGCTACCAATGCCGGCCAGATCAAGACGGGTTCACTGAGCCGTTCAGACAGGATCGCCAAGTACAACCAGTTGCTCCGTATCGAGGAAGAGCTGGGCGACGACGCTGTCTTCGGTGGCAAGCTTAAGTTCTAGGGGTTACCCTAGGGCTATCAAGCTTCCGCCATTTCCCCCATTTTCTAAAGAAATACATGCGTGACGACCATAGACCACCGGACGATTGGGACCCACGCCTGTCAGCATCTGTATACGGGCCGCCTCACAGAGAGGGGCGGTCTACATCGGGTGAGATAGGTGTGTGGCGAAAGCTGTCGCGAGTGGTCGAGGTCGTCATTTATATTCTCCTTGTTTTGGCTATTGCTAGGCTTTTAGGCCCAGATCTGGACAAGCGAAAGGGTCTGGCCGATGAGGTCCAGCAGCTGGAGCAGGCCAAAGCTGAGCAGCTCAAGGTCGTCAAAGCGCTACAGGCAGAGCATGGTAGTCTGGCATCGGACCAGTACTATCTGGAAACCGTCGCTCGTGATCGGCTGAATATGCAGAAGCCCGATGAGTATGTGGTGCAGATCGAGCGGTCTGAAGATGGTGAATAAACAAAGTGATTTGTACCTATCCCGATAGATGAACCTAGGACTTTTCGAGATACTGGTGATTGTACTTTTTGCTGCGATCGGTCTCAGCTCTCTGGTCTGTATCATTCACTGCATCCGCAACAAACGTTTGAGTGATAGTACGCGTCTCGTCGGTGTGGTATTGATTGCAGCTTTAGGTCCGATAGGAGCGATTGTTTATTTATTCTTACCTCGCGAGCCTGTGGGGGTGGCTAGTGAAGCAGCGCAGGAAGAATGAATACTGTGTTTCGCAATTTTCTAGCTGTAGCAGTCGGCTTTGTGATCGGTAGTATCGTCAATATACTACTGATCGAGCTGGGTGGCCGCGTGGTACCCTTGCCTGAATGTATTGATACGACGACACCTGAGGGATTGGTAGAAGCCAAGTCGCTCCTCAAGCCTCAGCATTTCATTTTTCCGTTCATCGCTCATGCGGTAGGTACATTGGTCGGCGCTTTTCTGGCGGCCAAAATCGTGGTCGAGAAAAAGATGTTTTTCGGCCTCACTGTTGGCGCAGTCTTTTTGGTCGGCGGCATCCTGGCAGCGATCATGATCAAAGGGCCTGTATGGTTCACCGTCTTGGATCTGGTTTTTGCCTATCTACCCCTGGCATGGCTTGGGGCTAAAATTGGCGGCCGAGGAACTCGGCGGGCGTGAGTCGTAACCTTAGGGCGAATGGCACGAGTCAGTTCGCTTTGGCTAGTGTCGGCGAGCGTCTAGCGAGTGGCAGCTTCATCGTGCCGCTGCGCGGATAGGCTCTGCAGCTACTCACTGGCGTTCGCAGCCACATTCACCGAGTAGGCCTATTTGGGCGAGTGTGTCGGCGAGCGTCTAGCGAGTGGCAGCTTCATCGTGCCGCTGCATTGGCGGATAGGCTCTGCAGCCACTCACTGGCGTTCGCTGCCACATCTACCAGTACATGAGATTTTAATTAACCTTGTGCCATTCATTTTAGGGTGGGTTTACTTCTGGGAACTGGTAGTATCGATATGACTCATCTGGCGCAGTTCCTTATTCCGTTTGGCGCGGTAGAGCAGCATTGCGGTCACGGCTATTGCTACGCCTACGACGGTCCCGACTAGGCCTGCTAGCTTGTCTGTGCTTGGTGATTCAGGATTGTTTGGGGCTGCATCGCTGTCTGCAGTGGCCGGCGCGGTAGGTGTGGTGATAGAGTAGGGTGAGCGGACGGATACATTGCGGATCTCTACCCAGCCTTTTCCTGGTAGGTAAAGATTGAGATCCAACTTGGTAGGCAAGCGTTTGCTACCATCATCGATCATGGCTGGTAGCTGAAAGCTTCGCCAATCGCTACTGCCGTGGATTTTTTGCATTGGCCCGCTGATGGCCATAGTGCGAGAGAAAAATTGGACCTTGGGTAGATCGCCTTTAGCGGGGAGGTGTGTCCACATCTCGAGAAAGCCCGCTTGGTCGACATCGGCATAGCGGATTTCACCTTCGATCACGAACGATTCCCCACGGATCTGTGGGCTCTTGATTTCGAATAAGTCCAGAGCAGTGGACAAAGGGTTTTCGGGTGCGATGCGCAGGTTGCCTTCGGCGGTCGTTTTGACCTGAGGGCCTAGCTTTTGGCCTGCCAGATGAATAGCCGTGGTGTCGGCAGCGGATAGGCTGTGAGCAGCGAGAAGTAGTGTGGTGGTCAGCGAGAGGGGCAGGATTGTGTTTTTCATCATGTGGCTTCTGTGTTTGATTCGGTTGCTTTTTCGGCTTGGTGGGCCGCCATGATCTCCCGATAGGTGTCGGCATCGAGTTTTTGGTCGACCAGCAGGAACTGCAGTCGTTGCTCGAATTCGCTCATCTGCTGGGCTTGCTCCGTCACTTCGACCTTCTGGATCAGGCGATCCAGGCGTAGTCTGACAGTGGGGTACGACACCCCATACTCAGCCGCTATTTTTTTGAGCGAACCAGAGTGCAGCAGAAAGCGTTTCAGAAAATTGAGATCTTCTGTGGATAAGGCTTTCAGCCAACGGGGCAATTTATCTTGGCGTTCCAACTTTAACTTTATTTAAATCATTTTTAATAAAGTGAAAAGTTTATTGGAATGCAACTTAATAAAGTTCAAGATTGGAAAATGGTCGATTGTACCCTATTGAATGAAAACTGTACCCTATTGAATCTCGCTATTTTCAGGCCTCTAGGACGCTAGTTATCAATGGGTTGTGGGAGGGGTGTCGAGCAGTTGTTTTGGAGCTGGGGGCACTGGGGCGGCGGCTGGATGCTCTGCTGGCCACTTGTTGACACTCGCCGCCACGATTGAGTCTGTTATCTACCAAAGAGGGGGCCGAGCATTTCGATGAGCTTTTTGCCGTCTTCGCCGGTCCCGCCATCGATGACTTCGCCGACTTTTTCGCCGATGATGCCATTCAGGCGATCGCGGATGCGGCCGGAGCCGGGACCTGCTGTGCCGGACTCGTCTTCACCAGCGATACCGCCGATGATGTCCTTTAGCTTGCCGCCCGAAAGCAGTGAGCTGACAGCAGCAGCCATCATGCGCTTGCTCAGATCTTCCTCCACCTTGGCGGTGGTGCCACCGATATTGACGGTGGTCCAGGCAAAGCCGTCGCGATTTTCGTTAAAGACCTGATTTTCGGCTCCAGGGATCCATTTGAGAGTGGCGGGTGTCACGCCGACCTGGATGACGCCAGCTAGGGACTCGCCATTTTTATCCAGTACGCCCTCGATGCGAGTCAGGCCGTTGGATTCGATCTGGATATTACGCAGCTTGAGGAAGTCGCCATCGAGCTCAAAGTCAGACTGGGCTTGGTCCAGCACCAATCGGCTGAAGCGGTTGGTTTTGGTGTATTTGGCGATGGTGTCGAGGATCTTTACGCCTTTTAGCACACCATCGTCCAGGTGGAGGGTACCGGTGACTTTGGCTGCCTCCGGAGTGCCCTGGACTTTGATGGGGCCGCGGGCGGTACCCACGAGTTTGTCCTTCATGTCCTCGGGTAGGACCTCCTGTACATCGATGGCGGAGATATCGAGATTCAGGTCCAGTGCGGGAGATCCGCCTTCTGGAAAGCCGACTTCGCCAGTGGCCTCGACCAGGCCATCGCCGTAGATACCGAGGGAAGAGCGGTTGATAAATAGGCTGCTGTCCTGCCAGCGGAGCTTGGCATCGCGGATCGCTAGCTCTGGGGCACCTTTCAGCAGCAGCTTGCCGTCCTGCGCGTTGATCACGGCATTGCCAGTCTCGAGATTGGGGCTGATCTGTGCCCGAGTGTTCTTCACCGCTAGAGAGCTCTCGCCATTGGCGTCTTTCACATCCATGGAGGCCGAGCCGATGATGATGTCCTCGATCTCGACGCGGTCGGGAGCGTATTTGGCCAGAAACCCTGGAAGCTTGGGCGTGCCGCTGCTGCCATCGGACTCGGCGCTACCTGCCTCGGCAGAGCTGCCGGGAGGATCGCCTATCAGGCGATCGTCAGAAAATTCGATAGAAGCCTGGCTGACATCGATTTCATCGAAGCGGAAGGCATTGTCGACCAGAGAGAAGTCGGTGCGGATGCCGTGGAGATCCATTTTGGAAAAGGCCGCGTCTTTGTAGCCTTTGGAGGTGACCTTGCCGACAGTGGCGCTCCAGCCATCCCACTGCACATCGTCGATGCGCACATCGGCATTGAGTTTTTCGGCTGACTGTTTGCGGACGAGTTCCTGAAACTCAGGACCCTGCACCCATTTCTTCAGCATGCCTTTGCCAACGAACAGCGCCACGACTAGGCAAACGATGAAGCCCGCTCCTAGGATGAGGATGGCTATCAGAGGGTTACAGCCCTTTTTCTTCTTCTTGGTTTTTTTCTCTGATCGACTCATAGCTTGCTGAGAATCTGTCGCTTAGCGTGGACGCGTACTCAAGTGCTTTTCTTAGGTGACACGGGGCTTGCCAAGTGGGGCTGGAATCTTTATAGGAGAAGGGCTGTGCTTGAATTACAAAACACCTATTTCACCATCCAGAAGGGATCTGATGATATTCACCTGCTGGATAATGTATCGATAAAAGTGCCTGCCGGGCATTTCATGGCGATCGTCGGGCCCTCTGGCTGTGGCAAGTCGACGCTGCTGAAGCTGATCGCGGGCATCAATGTCGAGTCTCATGGGCATGTGCTCTGGAATGGCCGAGACCTCTCCGAGGAGGACGATCTGGAGCCCTCGGAGATCGGCTATGTACCGCAGTTCAGCATCGCCTACGATGCGCTGACGGTGGAGGAGAGTATCGAGAGTTCGGTGCGCCTACGGGTGAAGACGAAGAATAAGGATCATTTCTATGGTCTGGTAGATCGTGCCCTGGAGTCGACTGGGCTAGAGGCGATCAAAGATCGACAGGTGAAAGTGCTATCCGGTGGCCAAAAGCGCCGCCTAGCTCTGGCCATGGAGCTGGTGACTGATCCCGTGCTGATGCTGTGCGATGAGGTGACCAGTGGTCTCGATCCTAGGAGCGAGGCCGAGATCGTGAAGCTGATGTATGACATGAGTCGCAATCAGAATCGTATCGTGGTGAATGTGACGCACAGTCTGCAGGGGCTGGATCTGTACGACTCGGTGTTGGTCCTACACGAGGGCAAAGTCGCCTACCACGGCCCGCCGCGAGCGGTGGAGCACTATTTCTCTGTGGATGGTGCGGAGAATATCTACCCGACGCTGATGAAGCGCTCATCCGATGAGTGGCAGGCTAGCTGGATGAAGCGCAGCGAGCAGTATTACCAAAACTCTGGGATGAACTTTGTGCCGAATCCGGATATGGAGTCGGTGGCGGCGAAGACGCCGGATGCAGTCTCGCAGTTTTTTGCACTGCTGGGCCGGAGGTTTAAGATTCTTTTCCGGGATCTCGGGCAACTGGGGTTGATCATTGCGATCCTGGTCGGGTTTCCAGCATTGGTCATTCTATTCGATTTGGACGGGGTCGATCAGATTAAAAGTCTGAGTGATAGTCTGCCGCGATCGCTGGAGCAGATGGAGCAGGAGCGCGACATCATCACCGAGAATCTGAATCTCGGTGGTTTGGTCTCGGGTTTGGTTATGTTTCAGGTGATTCTGCTGACTCTTATGGGCTCCAACAACTCGGCCCGCGAGATAGCGGGGGAGAGAAAGATCTTTGAGAAAGAGAAGCTCGGCGGTGTCAGGCCAGGGGTGTATGTGGCCAGCAAGGTCGCTTTCCTCAGTCTCCTGGTGGGGCTGCAGAGCTTTTGGATGTGGTTGTTTGTGCAGACGGTGTGTGGTATCCCATCGGGGACACCTGCCCACTTGATCCTGCTGCTGCTGGTAAATGGAGCGATGACGGCGATCTGTCTGGGGATCTCCTCTCTGGCGAAAACGGCGGACCAAGCCTCGCTGCTCAGTATCTATCTGGTGGGCTTCCAGTTACCACTGTCTGGGGCCGTGCTGGCTCTGCCAGTGTGGGCTGCCTGGGCGACTCGCCCCTTTATATCGGCTTACTGGAGCTGGGCCGGGGTGATGGACTCGCTATCGCCCAAATACCTGCGCTATGTCGATCAGGTCACCGAGACCTGGCTGTCTCCTGTGATGATCTGCTACGGCGTGCTAGTGGTGCATATCGCGTTTGGGCTATTCCTCGCCTATGTGGGGGTGAAACGAGGTCAATGGCAAGAGTAGCGGTGGTTCTGCCAGAAATGATTCTGGTACGTCCTTCATGCTAAGCTGGAAAACCGTGATTAAGTTGATTGATAATTTTCATAAATATCATAAAATTGATATTTAGAGTAATTATCTCATCTTGAAGCACATACCAACCATCCTTTGCGCTCTGCTTTGCAGCGCGGCGTCTCTATTGCAGGGTCAGGTGACGACCTCTGGCTTCTTGAACCTACCTAGGGCTGAAAACCCAGGCACTCTATTGAGCCATCCGGTCGCTAATGGATCGGAGCCTATTGGCCGTACCACTTCAGTCAATTACGTGAATGGCTGGCTGATCGTAGGTGGCGAGGCACCAGGCTCTCGGGTGGGATCAGACCTCGAGCTGAGGGTCTACGATATCTCCAATCCAGCGAACCCGATCCGCCGCAAGCCGAGCGACTTCAATCTGACCTACCCTGGCAACTACTGGATACAGGGCAACTTCGGCTGGAATGCCCACGGCTCGTCGCAGGTCGGCCCCTATCTACTGCCCAATGTGATTCGGGTGCAGAACTATGGAGGGCTAGTCGAGCTGGGTGGCACCAATGGCATCCCCGCCTGGGATGATATGCTGATCGGCTACAATCGCTCTAGCCAAGCGGGACCCTGGGAGGCGTCATTCCCCTGGTATGGCTCGCCCAACGAGAATTTTACCATCCACAAAGTGGCCATCAACCAGTTCGGCAATCCGCATCTGTATCAGATGGCAGAGTTTGATCACGTTGGGCCGTATGGCGGTGGTGACTGGCATCCGATGTTTTTCGGAAATTACCTGATCTACGCTCGCAGTGGCGGAGCGGGTCGCGATGGAGTGGTGGTTTACCGGCTACAGTACAATAACTTTGACGATCCGGATATGAGCAAACGCTCAATCACGCCGCATTTCGTTGGGTCGATGGATCAAGGGTTTACAGGCTATTGGCCGACCTTTTTCAGTGATGGATCTGGGCTATATGTCATCGGTTCCGATAGCAATGGTCTAGTCGCTGCCGAGATCACAGATGCGGTTAATCCCTCGGGCTCTGGCTCAGTCAGTCTGAAGGCTAGGTTGTCGGTGCCGGATTTCGATAATGCGACCTACCCGGTGTTTCAGGATCAGATGGCTTTCATCGATAATCGCAAGATCGATACCAGCCGCTTTCTAGCTGGCGATCCCAACCCCATTGTGTTGACGCTCGACGAAGCTGGGGCTGGCGTGAATGTGAGCCAGATGTCTCTAGCTCTAGGCAACCTTTGGATCACCGGAGGCTACCCGTCGACTGGGCAGAACCAAGGCATGGGGGTATGGGTGCATCAAAAGGCGGCCGATACGGTAGCTCCGCGGATCACCTATCACCTACCACAGGCGAATCGCACCAACTACCCACGCCATGCACCGCTCAGCTTTCTGCTACATGAGCATCCGCGTAATGGAGGTATCCGCAATGGTATCGATTTTGCCGTTCGGCAAGTACTCGCCGGAGATTCTTTAGGTTCGGCAGTGCCTGGCTTTTTGGCTCACGATTTTTCCGGTGTGGTTACTTTCACACCCGACAGTGGCCTAGCCGCAGATGCGACTTATCAGGTGGATTTCTTTTCTGACCCTGGCAATAACATTGGTTTTGTCGACGCCGCAGGTAATGCGATCGAAGCTTATTCGTTTCGATTTTCTACTGGTGGCGGTATCAATGCCGTAGCGCCACCGACGATCTCTAGTGTGACATCTAGTGATTATCAGCCGGCGCCAGGGCAGAGTATCTCGATCTCGGTGAGTGCTTCGGGCTCCAGTGCGTTGGAGTATCGTTTCAATTTTGAGGGTACCTGGTCGGGCTGGAGTAGCACCGCATCTGCTAGCCATGCTTATGCTAGTGAGGGGCGGCCTCAAGTGCTAGTCCAGGTGCGAGATACCTCTGGTCAGTTAGCGACTAGTTCGTTGCGTCCGCTGGTGATATCGGCACCGACAGGGGCTGCGCCGACCCAGAGTAATACGATGGCTATCGGAAACGATCCCGGCGGTCGCCGCCTGTGGACTGTGAATCCTGATGCCAATACCGTGTCTGTACTGGATGCGACGACTGGTGCCAAGGTGGCGGAGTATTCTGTCGGGGTGAATCCGAGGAATATTGCTCGTGATAGCTTTGGACGCTACTGGGTGACTTGCCAGGGATCTGATGAGATTCGCGTGCTCAACTCAAATGGCACCACTCACACTACTATCAATCTGGCCTACGGTGCTGCGCCCTATGGGGTATGTGCCTCGCCCAATGGTGCAGTGATATATGTTTCTCTATACGGCTCGAGCCAGGTGCAGCGCTACTCTGCCTCGAGCCCCTCGAGCACACCTGTTACCACGGCGGCACCTTTTCCCACACCGCGGGCGATCGCTGTGACTGGAGATGGCAGTCGTGTGTTTGTGACCCGTTTTATCTCGGCTCATCTGCAGGGGCAGGTGGCAGAATTTTCTGGTAGTTCCCTCAGTTACACGCGACTGATCCCGCTGCGCTATGCGACACAGGGCGATGCGGGAGATCGCGCCTCTGGTGTGCCTAATTACTTGGCCAGTATCGCGATCTCTCCAGACGGTAGTCGTGCTTCGGTGGTATCAAAGCAGGACAATATGGTGCGCGGCCTAGCCTATGGGGTGGGGGATCTGACCCACGAGACGACCGTGCGATCGGTAGTATCTTTTCTGGATCTATCGACCAATCAAGAGATCGCCAATCTACGTAAAGATTTTGATAATTCAGATAGTCCGAGTGCAGCGGCCTACACTCCGCTAGGAGATACCCTGCTAGTCGCTCTGCAGGGGAATAATCGTGTGGTGGGCCTAGATACGCTATCTCTATTGGCCACGTCTGCCTACCACACAGAAGGCTCGACAGAGTCGACACCAGCAGTGATCACTCACGATCTCGCCTCTGGTCTGGCTCCTCAGGGTCTACTGATCGATACGGCTAGTAATCGGATTTTTGTGCAGAATTTTATGGATCGGACGATCACCGTGCGTGATGCGACGGCTATGCTGCAGCAAAATTTGAGTTCGGCATCGCTAGTGGCGACGACCGATACTGTTAGCACTGAGCTACTAACTGCGGAGGTTCTGCTGGGTAAACAGATTTTTTACAATGCGGATGATCCTCGGATGGGGGCGGATAGCTATATCAGCTGTGCGACGTGCCATGTGGATGGTGGTCACGATGGACAGGCATGGGATTTTACTGGGCGTGGCGATGGCTTGCGGCGCACGACTGATCTGCGAGGCCGCAGTGGTATGGGGCATGGTAATGTACACTGGTCGGGCAACTTTGATGAGATTCAAGATTTCGAGCATGATATGCGCAATTTCTTCGGTGGTAGCGGATTTTTAAATCTCTCGCCGACCGAGTTTGCCAGTCAGCACCCCTCGCCATCTACTACCAAAGCTGGGCTCAGCACCGAGTTAGATGCTTTGGCTGCCTATGTGGCTGCCCTAGGTAATACCGATGTGCCACGTAGCCCAGAGCGACAGTCCAATGGTAGTCTGACCGCAGCGGCAGTGCGTGGTAAAGCTTTATTCGCCTCACAAAATTGTGCGACCTGTCACACGGCCGATACGTTTACCAACAGTGCTAATGAATCGGTCGACTCGACCACATTATTCGATGTTGGCACCTTATCACCACTGAGTGGCGGTCGGTTGGGTGGGGCTTTGTCGGGTATCGATACGCCGACCTTGCACGGTCTACATGCGTCCCGGACGTTTTTGCACAATGGCGAGGCTGGTTCGTTGAGTGAAGCATTTGATTACCTCGGTGGCGATCTCTACCTCGCTAGCGACGCGGCGCAGCTCGATGCGGGTAACTACACCTTCCCAGCAGAGCTCGATGGTGGTGGCTATTTCCGCGGCGCGCTCGGTGGTAGCGGTGTGTCGCTGGGTGGGCCTGTAGGTCCTGCGCTGCGCTTTACGAATATCGATGGTGGTTCTGGTGGCGTCGGTCGCATCGCGATCCGCTATGCGCGTGGCTACACGGATACCACCTTTCGTTTGAAATTGAATGGGGGCTCTGCCCAGACGGTCACTGCCTATCGTCATGTGCCTCTAGACGGCTGGATGGTCAGCGGTTGGCGTTGGTCGTATATCGATGTGGCGCTGAATGCGGGCCAGTCGAATACTGTGGAGATCCTCCGCGATGACAATATCGTCATCAATGCGCTTTTGGTCTCGAAACCCTCTCATGTAACAGCGGCAGAGCCTCATCGTAGGGTAAAGTCTTTGTCCTCAAGTCAGCAGTCGGACCTGATCGCATACCTCAGGCAGCTCGATGGTAGGGATGATCAGGGCGTGACTTTGCCTGATGCTGATCAGGGGCCAGCCGAGGCTCCCGTTATTCTCACTCAGCCAGCCAGCCAGGTAGGCGCAGCGGGGCAGTATATTTCGATGTTTGTTAGTGTCGAAGGCACTGGTCCATTTACCTATCAGTGGAAGAAAGAGGGTGTGAATGTCGGAGGTAACGCTCCGCAGCTGGAATTTCCGAGTGTCGCAGCGGGGGATGCGGGTGACTACACCGTCACGATTACGAATAGTGTCGGCAGTGTCACGTCCAGTGTTGCGACCTTAGGGGTGGATAGTCCGGTGCAAATCACGACCACCAGCCTACCTGTAGGTACGGTGTCGCTCTCCTACACCCAGACTCTTGAAGCCAGTGGTGGTTCAAATGGGCGGACGTGGTCTCTGGTCAGTGGAATATTGCCGACTGGATTATCGCTGAGCAACAGTGGGGTGATCAGTGGTGTGCCATTTGCGGCTGCCACGGCATCGATCACTGTGCGGGTGACAGATGTCTCTGGTAGTGATACTCAATCATTGACCTTGCAGATCCAGCCGACTACGGGACTGAGCACCGATTCGGATTTGATTTTGCACTACACTTTTGATGAAGGCAGTGGGCAGCAGATCTGGGATGCCAGTAATAATGGCAACAACCATGTGACCACGGTGTCTGGGGCCAGTTGGGTGACTGATGGCCGATTTGGTAGGGCTTATGGCTCGTCGGGAGGTAGTTCGGCTGTGGTGGCTTTTCAGCCCAGCGAACAAGCGGATCTGGATTTCGATCCACGGGCCGATGCTTTTACGGTATCAGCGTGGGTCAGGACTACGGCTAGCTCAGGATTCAATGTGGTGTTTGCGAAAAATGCGGGTTCATCGGCGAGTTGGGCGCCTCAGTTCCGTATGGGCATGGCAGACAGTGCTACGCTATTGGAATCGAACATGGGTGGCTATGCGACGAACTATTTGAATGTCTCTTCGGACCCGATCAATGATGGTGAGTGGCATCTGATGACTCTCGTGAACGATTTCGATTCGGGTAGTGGTACCTGGAGGTCTCGCCTGTATTACGACGATGGCACTCTCGTCTCTGAGCAGGCGTCGGGCGATGCCAAAGGTGATCAGCCATTTACGATCGGAGACTACAGTTTTGGTGGTAGGCAATGGAAAGGCCAGATCGATGATTTCCGAGTCTACAAGCGAGCACTCACGGGCTCCGAGATATCGGCTCTATATAACCGCGCAGATAGCTTCACTTACCTGATTTGGCAAGATGGTGCGCTGACATCCGAACAGCTGAATAATCCCAGCCTAGCCGGGCCTCTCAATGATGCGGATGGCGACGATATCGACAATATCACCGAGTACGCCCTAGCCGATGGCGAGACTATCGCACTCGCGATAGCTGTAGTCGGCTCTCAGGTGGAGCTAAAGACCAAGCTGAGGGGCAATAGCTTTGGCATAACTGTGCTGATCGAAAGCTCGACTGACCTAGAGACCTGGACACCGATTCTTTCCAAGGTCAGTGGAAGCTCAGCAACAGGATCGGCCAACTTCGTCGAGTCACCAGATGGCGATGATGTGCAGATCACGATTTTAGATCCTGCAGCAGAGCAGAGGAAGTATTTCCGACTGCGTGCGGTGAGCAACTGATCTTGGTGAAGCAGGTTTACCTGTACTCGAAAGATGATTTCTGCACTGTCTTTCCGTCATCAATTAATTTGAATGACATTTTTCCCATGTCGCTAAAGACAAAGCTATTCTCATTTTCGTTGTAACCTTCGCCTTTTATTAAGTCGTTTAATTGAAAGGGCTCTGCCCGAGTGAGCCAAGGCCACTCGACTTCAGGCTCTGCTTGGATCGATGAGAAAGTGAAGAGCGAGTTTTTCGTGGAACCGCCGAATTTTGTTGAACACCAGGGCTCTAGGTAGTACTCGCGGTAGACTGGGAAAGGGTGTTCAACAATTGCTGGCTCGAGGAAATCTCTATCAGGAGAAATGAGCGGGTCCCAGCTTCTATGAAGCTGGGCAAAAAAGGGTTCTCGGGTGTCCTTCGAGGTGCAATCTGAATGACTCTGGATCTTTTACGGGTATTGCTCTCTCCGCATCTAACCATTGGCAGGTAGGTGGGATATCTGAGTATGGAAAGTCACAATCAACCCATACTGATAATAAGACCTCAGGAAGAGGTGGGAGGATATCTAAAGAGTCTCCAAAGTTAAACTGACCGAGGAACTTTAAATTCGAAGGTATTGGGATTTCTGGTAACCACAGAGGAACTCCACCTATCTTAGTTCCTGCCGGGTTGTCTGGTTCTCCACGCCCCCAAACAGCTATATCAACAGGGATGCGAGTGTATTCTTGCTCAGGTACTTTAGAGCGTAGGCACTCTACGGAAAATATATCAAAAGGTGATGCGCTGAACTCTCGGCTTAGCTCACTTTCTGGGTATTCGCGAAAGATCTTTTCAAAATGTGAGAGATCAAATCGTTGATGGAATTGACTTGTCGGCATTCTACTGCGCTTGGCTGAATAGGAAAGGCTGGTGGCCTTGATCAGTGAGTCAGCGCATAAAACACGATATTCACTCCTAGTGGGTAGGCGTATTTCTCTGAAAACTCGCGGAAATACCAAGGGTCGGTGCCTTCCTCTTCCCAGCCGTCGCCGAGGTCGGTGTTCCAGCAGATGATCATGCACATGCGACCATTGTCGTCGTAGATGGCGCGGTAGTGGGGTGTCTCTGAGCCAGGTTTGTTCCACTCGTAGGTGATGCCTTCTTCCCGGCCCATCTGGGCCATGCCTACGGCTGGGATCTGGGGTTTCATCTCTAGGTCAAAGACGATGTGAAAGATCGGGTGATCTAGCTCTAGCTCGACGTAGTCGCGGTCGGGGAAAATTTGTTTCAGAGCGCGGTGAAAATTTTTCCACTCATCAAAGCCCCAGAAATCGTCGACCATGATGAAGCCGCCATTCAGTAGGTAGTCACGGAGGATCTTTGCCTCGTCTTCCTCGAGCCAGATATTGCCCGGCTCGATCATGTAGATGAAGGGGTAGTGGCGTAGCTGCTCGGGATCGATATCGACAATGGCACCTTTGGGATCGACTTCTAGCGAGGTGAGCTGCTGTAGGCGGTAGGAAAAATTGAGCTCGCTATCGGGGTAGTCGATCAGCCATTTGGCGCGACGGCCCATCCAGGTGCCGGAGTTGTAGCGCAGGCGGGCAAAGGTGAAGACATCGTTGGGTAGATCGGCATCGACTTCCCAGTTCGGAAAGTCGTAGAACTGATGGCCAAAGTCTCGCGGATCCTCAGGCATCTGGCCATCGCGTATGCCAAAGTAAACGGGCTCCACTTTGCGCATCGAGTCCTGGGCGAGCGTGAGCGTGGCGACTAATGCGAGTAGCACGAGGCAATGGCGGACGGTTTTCACAGGGGGCAGTCTGGCTCATGCAGGCAAAGTTTTCAACCTCGCAGGCGAGCGGGAATATTTGTGCTTTAGGTTTTCGCCAGTTCGGGACATCATAGGGATGTGGCAAAGGCTGAAGAGGATCGTCTGAAATCGGTGGAGAAGACGCCATTCGTGTTTTGGCGGTTTCTGCTGTTCTCAGGTCTATTGGTGGGGGCTTTTGTGGCGCTGGTGACTACGCTGTATCTCTGGCTGCCTCGTCCGCTGGTAGCGGGATTTGTGAGCAATGAGCTGCCCAGCTCGGGTGGCGAGGAGATCGTGGCTCTGGATCGATTGGTGAAAGCGCAGTGGGCCTCCGCCGGGGTGGAGCCTGCACCAGAGGTGGATGTCTATACACTGGCACGCCGACTATCGCTGGGGCTCACAGGAGCGGTGCCCTCGCTGGAGGAGCTGCGGCGGCTGGAGAAAACGGCTGAGATCGATCAGCTGGATGCGTGGCTGGATCATTTGTTCGCCGACGAGCGCTACGCGCACTATCTGGCCGAGCGGCTGGCGCGAGTCTATGTGGGAGTGGAGACGGGACCCTTTCTGGTCTATCGGCGTCGGCGCATGGTCGACTGGCTGGCTGAGCAGCTAGCTGCCAATCGACCCTATGATGCGATGGCGCGCGATATCATCGCAGCCAAAGGCATCTGGACCACAGAGCCTGCGGCAAACTTCATCACTGTGACGGCTACGGATGGTGGAGGCAAAGGCTCGCCCGACGAGATCAAACTCGCGGCGAGGACTAGTCGGGCTTTTCTCGGTATGAATCTGGACTGCATGCAGTGCCATGATGATAAGTTCGGCGATCGCTGGAAGCAGACAGACTTTCATCAGTTGGCCGCTTTTTTCGTGGAGTCGGACATCAGCCTAGCCGGGGTGCAGGATGATCCATCGCTCACCTATGAGACCCGGCTGCGAGGTAGTCGAGAGGCCGAGCCTGTGGCCATGCAGGTGCCCTATCAGGCCGAGCTGATGACCGACGACGGCTCTGCCCGCGATCGTCTCGCCAGCTGGATCACCCATGAGGAGAATCGAGCGTTCTCTCGAGCCATAGCCAACCGAGCTTGGGCCATCCTTTTCGGTAGGCCTCTGGTCGAGCCGATCGATGACATCCCGATCGATGCGCCGGTACCGGCGGTGCTCGACTACCTAGCTGATCATCTGGTAGCGGAGGGGTATGATCTGCAGTCGCTATTCCGGCTCATCGCGCATAGCGCGGCCTTTCAGCGGGCGAGTCAGTCGGGGGATCCTGATCTGCCGGTGACTGTCGAGCAGGAGCAGGTGTGGGCGGCTTTTCCACTCACTCAGCTGCGGCCCGAGCAGGTGTCTGGCTCGGTCATACAGGCTGCTTCGGTACAGGCGATCGATGCTAGCTCGCACATCCTACAGCGGATCATGCGCTGGGGCGGGACCAATGACTTCATCAAGCGCTACGGCGATAAGGGCGAGCAGGAGTATACGGAGTCGACCGGGACGATCCCGCAGCGACTGATCCTGATGAATGGCAAGCTAGTGGATGAGAAAAGTGAGGAGAACCCTCTGGTGAGTGCCAGCACTCGTATCGCGACTCTGGCGGAGAATCCCGAGGTGGCTGTGGAGGCCGCATTCCTCGCGACACTGACCCGACTACCGACACAGCGGGAAGCGGCTGTCTTCGGTGAGGCTTTTGAGAAATGCCGGAAACCCAAGGATCGGGTGAAAGCACTGGCTGATCTGTATTGGGCCCTGATGAATTCGACTGAATTTTCGTGGAATCGGTAGTTTTTATAGAAATTACAATAAACTAAAGTTACCTTTAGGGATGCCATCGGAGTCGTTCCTCCACAACGTCAAGAGCCTCGCTCTATCTCGCCACTCACTGCTCGCTATCGAGACAGTGGAGGAGGACCGTGTGGATCACTTACTGGGGGCGCTCAGTTCGGATCAGCTGTGGCATTATTTTGATTGGTCGCTGGCATCAGGGCTGCGCAACCGCACGCTCAACCAGACTCTGGTAGTGCCAGACGAGCTGATGGATGCTCTCGGGCGGATCAAGGACATGGCTGTACCGTCGATCTTTTGGTTTCGCGATCTAGCGGACCATTTGCGGGATCCTCTGATCTGCCGATTCATCCGCGAGCTGATCGACGATTTCCACGTTTCACCGATCACCAAGGTGATGATCGTGTCGGGGGCGACGATCGATCTACCAGCTGATCTGGAGCACTTCGCGACGCATGTGCCGATGCAGCTGCCAGATGAGGGCGAGCTGGAGGCGATCGTGAATCGCACCGTGACCGGACTGACCAAGCGGCTCGACTTTTCCATCGAGATCAATCACCAGCAGAAAGATCAGCTAGTCCAGGCGCTGAAGGGGCTGACGGCCAATCAGGCCAGGCAGAGGATCACTCATGCGATCGTGGAGGACCAGTCTCTGTCTGCCGAGGATATCAATGAGGTGGCCCATCACCGAGCGCGCACGCTGCGGGATGGGGGGCTGCTGGAGTATTGCGAGGTGGATGGCAATTCCTTTCGACTTGGCGGATTTGATAAGATGCTGACGTGGCTGGAGCGGGCACAGATGGGTTTTTCCCCAGAGGCTGCGGCGCTGAATCTGAAGAACCCACGCGGTATCCTGCTAGTCGGGGTGCAGGGCTGTGGTAAGTCGCTAGCGGCTAAAGTGATCGCCAAAGAATGGCAGCTGCCGCTACTGAAGCTGGATGCGAGCCGGCTGTTCGATAAGTATATCGGCGAGTCGGAGAAAAATCTCTACCGAGCCCAGAAACTCGCCGAGAGTCTATCGCCATGTGTCCTGTGGATCGATGAGGTGGAGAAAGGCTTCTCCACTGGCGGGAGCGATAGCACCGACGGGGGAGTGGGGCGGCGTATGCTGGGTACCTTTCTCACCTGGATGCAGGAGAAAAAGCAGCCCGTCTTCATCGTAGCCACCGCAAACGATGTGGAGACACTGCCGCCGGAGTTTCTCCGCAAGGGGCGCTTCGATGAGATCTTTTTCGTCGATCTGCCGAATAGCGAAGAGCGTCGGGTAATCCTGGAGATCCACATCGATCTGAGAAATTGCGATCCGGCCCAGTTTGATATCGATAGTCTCACCCATGCCACAGAGGGCTTCAGTGGTGCTGAGATCGAGCAGGCTATCATCGCTGCGGCTTATGAGTCGCTGTACCGAAAGGAGCCGCTATCGACGGGGCTGATCCTGCAGGAGATCGGCAGTACGGTGCCGCTATCGGTATCGAGGAGAGAGGCGGTCGCTAAGCTGCGAGACTATGCGCGTGGTAGGTTCGTGCCGGTGACTAGCTAGTTTCCCTGGGCTTAAGTCTCTGCTTCCTACAGCCACATGCCGCTGGGGTAGATCTGCTTGAGTGCGGGCTCGTCGCTGTCTAGATCGTCGAGCACTTCCTCGATGGAGGCGCTCTGCCCGGGTAGTGTCAGCCCGGGGCGGATCTCGCAAAGTGGCTCCAGTACGAAGCGTCTCTCGAGTAGTCGAGGGTGAGGGAGGGCGAGCTTTTTGCCTTTCAGCGTCTTGTCGCCGTAGTAGAGGAGATCGATATCGATCGGGCGTGGGGCATTGGTCTCGCGCTCTTCGGCATCGTCCCTGCCTAGAGATAGCTCCAGCTGCTGGCAGCGCTCGAGTACTTCTTTGGCGGGCAGCTTGCATTGCACCTCGATCACAGCGTTGTAAAACGGGTCGCTGCCCTCGGGGCAGTCGACAGGGGCTGTCTCGAATACGGATGAGGTCAGCACGTCTTTTTTCTCACAGAGATCGAGCACACCAGCCACAGCTGAGCGCAGATTCTCGATGCGAGTGCCCATATTCGATCCTAAAGCGATACCTAGTGATTCTGCCATTTGTGTTGTCGTGGAATTACTAGCACCCTAACAAGAAATAGGGTACAGATTTTTCTGAATAAGGCACAAATATGAATTGAATAGGGTACAGTTTTTATTCAATAGGGTACAATTCGGGGGTAAACCGTATCTTATAGGGCGTTATTTCAGGCCGAGCACGTCCTGCATGTCGAATAGACCGGTCTTGTGCCCCTCGCTGGCTACCCACTTGGCGGCACGGACGGAGCCGTTGGCGAAGGTGTGGCGGCTAGAGGCTTTGTGAGTCAGCTCGACGCGCTCGCCATCGGCGGCATAGACCACGGTGTGATCGCCGACCACATCGCCTCCACGGAGGGCGTGGACACCGATCTCGTCCTCTGTCCGAGCGCCGACATCGCCGAAGCGGCCGTGGCGGCAGTCTTTGTCGTAGCTCAGCTGGCGAGCCTCTGCGAGGACTTCTGCTAGGCGGCGTGCTGTGCCGCTGGGAGAGTCCTGCTTGTGGCGGTGGTGCATCTCCACTACCTCTAGGTCGAAGCCTTTGCCGAGGATTTCAGTGGTTTTGCGCGTTAGCCAGAAAAGGGTATTCACTCCTACGGAGAAATTCGGAGCATGCACGATAGGGATCGACTTCGATGCCTCATCGATCAGAGCCAGTAGTTCATCGTCGTGACCAGTCGTACCCATCACGAGGATCTTCTTGTGCTCGACTGCGGCCTCGACCAGCTCTTTGGTGAAGCTGGGTAGAGTGAAGTCGATGATCGCGTCGCACTGCACGATGGCAGCCTCTAGCGAATCGCCCATATCGATCCCTACGCTAGGGGTGACATCGGCATCTGCTTCGGCGCATTCAGTCACGGCTTGGCCCATGCGGCCTTTGCATCCGGTTACTAGAAGTTTGAGCTGACTCATGATGGTAGAAAAAGGGTAGGTGCGAAATGCGGCTGTGGCATCGGTCTGTGTCCGGGGACACTCGGTTCTAGAGACTTCTTCCACAGTCTTTCGGTTGTTTTACAGAATAGAGACTTAGATCAGGTCGAGCTGCTTTAGGATCGTGCCTAGCTCGTTTTTCTTGTCTTCGGTCATCTCTACCATGGGCAGGCGCACGCGGTCGGAGCACTTGCCTGCTAGGTCGAGAGCGGCTTTGATCGGCACGGGATTGGTGTCGAGTTTGAGAAAGCCTTCGAAAAGTGGTGAATACTGGTCGTGGAGAGCCTGTGCATCTGCCTCGCGGCCATCGAGCATGGCCTGCACTAGGTCAGCCATCACTTTAGGAATGATATTCGACGCGACGGAGACGACTCCGCAGCCACCAGCTTTCATGAAATCGACAGTCAGAGCATCGTCTCCTGAGAGGATCTCGAACTGGCCTGGCAGAGCGGCACGCAGCTCCTCCACGCGCGAGGTCACGCCGCCAGCTTCTTTGATGGCGACGATGTTGGGACAGGCCTTGGCCAGGCGTAGCACGGTATCGACAGCGATCTCTATCACACAGCGACCTGGGATGGAGTAGAGCATGATCGGTAGCTCGGTGGCATCGGCGATTGCTTTATAGTGCTGAAAGAGGCCCTCCTGAGATGGCTTATTGTAGTAGGGCGCTACGAGTAGGGCGGCATCGGCACCTACCTCCTGCGCGTGCTGGGTCATGTGGATCGCCTCGCGAGTGGAGTTCGATCCCGTGCCTGCGATCACTAGGCCGCGGCCTTTGGTGTGTTTCACCGCTAGCTCGATGACTAGGCTGTGCTCCTCATTTGTGAGAGTGGGCGATTCACCGGTGGTGCCCGTAGGGACGATCCCGGTGATGCCATTGTCGAAGCTATCGTCGATCAAGTCGCGAAAGGCATTGGCATCGATGGTGCCATCCTCCAGGAATGGAGTGGCTAAGGCAGTGTGAGATCCAGCAAACATAGTAAGTGGTGTGAAAGTGGCTCAGAGAATAGTTTTGGAAAGAAAAAAGTGAGTGGATTAGCCGATGCCAGGGACGAGTAAATCACCGGAAAAAGTGAAGTCGGCTGGGCCGAGTAGGGTGACATCGGAGAAATGGCCTGGGCTAGTCTGCTGGAAACCGATCTCCAGCACGTCGCCACCGGCTACGCGCACTTTGATCGGGCCATCGACGCCATTCAGCTCGGAGTAGATCAGTGCACAGGCTGCCATACCAGTACCGCAGGCTAGAGTCTCGTCCTCCACACCGCGCTCGTAGGTGCGGATGCGGATGGCTCCAGGGCCCTCGATCGTAGCAAAGTTGGCATTCGTCCCGGCGGGTGCGAAGTGCTCGTGGTAGCGTACGGCTGCGCCGAGGCGCTTGATGTCGACAGCGTCCAGATCGTCGACGAAGACCACGGCGTGTGGCACGCCGGTATTCACCGAGTGCACCGTGTGGGTCTCGCCATCCAAATCTAGCTCGGCTCCGAGCTCTTTATCGAAAGGCGGGCTCAGAGCGATGCGCACCTGATCGCCGATGAAGTCGGCTCCAATCACTCCGGCGATGGTTTCGAAGGAAGTGCTCTCGAGCTTGCCTCCCTCTAGGAAATTCACAAAGCGGGCGAAGCAACGCGCGCCATTGCCACACATCTCGGCCTCGCCGCCATCGGCATTGTAGTAGCGCATGCGGTAGTCGGCACCCTGTTCAGCAGGCTCTACGGCCAAGTAGCCATCGGCCCCCACGCCCCGCTGGCGCTGGCATAGCAGAGCGATCTGCTCCTGAGATAGGTCTAGTGAGTGGTCCCGATTGTCGACGACTACGAAGTCATTCCCCGCGCCGTTCATTTTCCAAAACTTTGGCATGATCGTGTTTTACGGCGGGAGGTTAAACTGACTTACCCCCGTCGACAAGCGGTTTGATAGGGTGGGAGCTTTGGGGAATCAGGTCTTGCACCCGAGTGTATGAGAGCCTAGAGGCACGCTATGAGTCAGGAAGTCGAAGCTGCGATCGCGATGTCTCTGTCGCTGGCCAATCGTCATGAGGGGCATGAGTTTAATCCGGCGCTGGTCGCGGAGATCAATGCGCTAGAAGAAGATCTCCTGCCGGAGGCGTATAGCACTTTGGCCGAGAGGCTGATCGAGGTGGAGAATCCTGTGGGAGCCGGATATCTAGCGATCTTTTTGGGTGCTCAAGTGGAGGGTGGTAGTGATCCGCTATCGAGTGGGTGGCATCTGCTGATGGCAATGATGAAGTGGACCCGTACGATCATTACGGATGACGAGAGTGACGCCGCTTCAGCCCCTGACGAAGACCTTCTGTTTGGTCTCGAGCATTTTGGTAGGGGAGTGGTGGCTCATTTCACGCGGTCGCCAGAGCTCCATGACCGGTTGGTGGCGGATGAATCAATTCAGCAGGAGATTTTTCGACTAGAGCACTTATCAAATGGCTGCATGTGGTTGGCTCAGATTTTGCGCCAGACTAGCGGCGAAATCACTATGCTCCATGTGGCATCGCGCAGAGGTGTACGAGTGAAGTATGAGAATCTGAGTAATGCATTTCATTTTTTCACTATCTTCCAGAGCCGAATCGGCGAGGTGATTCCAGGTGCTCAGGCGGCACCAGATCATGTAATCAGCGCCGCTCTGGGTGAGTCGGAAAATCAGAATGGGCAGATAGATTGTGCTTCTTGGCACTATGGTCAGGCTACCTCTCCAACAGCGGAATTGATGGCATCGGTGTGGGGGGAGGGCTCTCTCGAGGAGGTAGCAGAAATTGACGGTGAAAAGGTGATCCTTTTGTGGCCAAAAATCATGGAGAACCGAACTTGGGATAGTGGTTTCTTCGGCCCGATTATTCACTCGGCGTTACCCAATGTAGAAATACTAAAAGTGCTCGAAAAGAGAGAAGTGGAGGAATGGTTTGAAAGGCTCGGAACCCACGTTAGAACTGCCAAAAAACCGTTCTGGAAGTTTTGGTAGATAGAGGGTCGGCTCGCTGGAAGCTAGGCAGGCTTCCGTTTGACTAGCGCGACCATGTATTGACGGATTGTGCCAAACTTGCTATCTACAAGGTCTGTTTCGGGAGAGGACTTTCATTCTTTCCCCCCTTATTAACATACAAACAACTACTATAACTATGACACCTATTATCGCAAATTTGAGCGGCATCCTCGGCGGCCTTGGAGGTATTGCTTTCCTCGTTTACTGGATCTGGTCTATTATCAAAATGTTCAAAGCTAAGGACACTATCTGGGGGATCCTCGCGATCTTCTTTCCACCACTGGTTGGAATCATCTATGGATTCTTGAAGAAGGACATCGTGTTTGCCGTGATTGGAATCGTAGTTGCTGTTTTGTGCGGCTCGGCTTTGGGATCAGGTTTGGCCCAACTCCAATCGTTGTTAGGGGGCTAGAGCCACACCTATCAAAACGAATTTGTAAACGGAAAGCCCGACTACACTCGCGTAGTGGGGCTTTTTTGTGTTCAGGCGCTACGCTTACACAGACTTTGCGCCATCGACCAGAGGCTTCACAAATGCCTCCACTTTATCGGCGACATCGTCAGCATCGGCATGTTTCTCGACGATGCGCACGATCGCGCTGCCGACCACGACGCCCTCGGCCGATTCAGCCACGGTGGCGGACTGCTCTGGAGTTGAGATGCCAAAGCCTACGACGACAGGCACGTCGGTGTGCGATTTGATTTTGGCGACATTTTCCGCGATGCCCTCTGCCAGGCTAGTCTGGGCACCGGTCACGCCCTCGCGTGATACGTAGTAGATGAAACCTTCTGCCGACGCAGCCAGCTGGGGTAGGCGCTCTTCTGGAGTGGTCGGAGCGATCAGGCGAATGTGCTGCAGAGCATCTCTCTCCATCAGATCCGGGGACTTACCGGACTCCTCAGGCGGGAGGTCTAGTAGCAGTACACCGTCGGCTCCAGCCTCTGCAGAGTCGGTGTGGAAGCGATCGAAACCATAGGTATACACGGGGTTGAGGTAGGTGAAGAGCACCACGGGCACTTCGGAAGTCTTTCGAAAATCACGGATCAGATCGAGCACCTTTGGGAATGTCGCACCTGCTTCTAGCGCACGATGAGCTGCCATTTGGTTGGCGATACCATCTGCCATCGGATCGGAGAAGGGGACTCCCAGCTCGATAATATCCGCCCCTGCTCGCTCCAGCGCGTGCATGATCTCTAGGGATTTCTCCAAATTGGGGTCGCCAGCGCCGACATAAGCCACAAAGGCAGCTTTGCCTTCGGCTTTCAGTTTAGCGAAACACTGATCGATGCGGTTACTCATGGCGGGATTATCGACGCGAAGTGGATTTTTGAAACTGAAAAGCATCATCTCGAGCGCATTAGGTAGGGTTATTTCAAACAAGTGTTCAAAATTGTAAAATTTATTTGCAATAATACTGTGTTTATGAATATAAATGTGCAGAAAAACACGACAAAGGCATGTTGGTAGAACTTAAAATTAAAAATTTTGCGATCGTCGAGGATTTGCATTGGAGAGTGGCGGATGGCCTCACGGTCATCACTGGGCAGACGGGCGCTGGGAAGTCGATCATTTTAGGGGCTTTGAAGTTGGCGCTTGGTCAGCGAGCGAATCGCGACTGTATCAGGCAGGGGGAATCGGCGTGTGTGGTAGAGGCGGTTTTCCACTTAGCGGATACGGCTGCTGCCGTGGGCGAGCTGTTGGATACAATAGGTATTTCTGCCTGCGAGGATGGGGTGCTAGTGATCCGCAGGTCGATCGGTGGGCGCAGTCGTCAGTTTATCAATGATTCCCCGTGTACTTTGGCGACACTTAAGACTTTGAGTGCCCATCTGGTCGATATGCATGAGCCGCACGATCACTTGTCGCTGACCAGCCCCTCTCGCCAGCTAGATGTGGTGGATAGCTACGCCCAGACCCATGAGCTGCTAGAGGCCTATCAGGAGAGTTACCAGAAGATGCAGCGGATCAGCAGCGAGTTGCAGGAGATTCGTGATCTCGGCGATTCGACGTCTGCAGAGGTGGAGCTGTTGCGTTATCAAGTCGAGGAGATCGAGGCGGCGAATCTCGATGTGGCAGAGGTGGCTGAGCTGGAGGTCACATACAGTCGTATGCACCGGCACAGTCGACTGGTATCAGACGCAGAGCAAGCTGTGGGGCAATTGGCTCTCGCTGTGGAGGCGCTGTCCGAGGCGCAAAAACCGATTCGCGATCTGATGCAGGGCGATCGTGAGGCCAGTGCGATGTTGCAGGGTTTTTCGCCACTTCGCCTAGAGTTCGACGATGTTTACGATCGTTTGGAGCGATATCATGCGGGGCTCGATATCGATGAGGCTGAGATGGCGAGGATCGAGAGTCGAATCGACACCGTAGAGCGCCTGAAGCGAAAGTATGGATCTACCGTAGAGGCCGTTGTTGAAAGATTCAGGCAGATGCAGTCGCGGTTGTTGCAGATTGAAACACGCTCTGAGAGGATTGACGCCTTGGAAGCCGAGCTGACACTGGTGGAGGGCAAGACGGAGAGACTGGCGGCAGATCTTTCGGCGCGCCGGAAACATGCGGCGGCGAAAATGCAGCCAGATATTCAGCGGAATCTGATAGGCTTAGGGTTTCGGCAAGCTGTGTTCGAGATAGCGATCTCGGAGCAGCCAGAGCTCGCAGCCTATGGTGCCGACCGAGTCGAGTTCTTGTTCAGTCCCAATCCTGGTGTCGCTTCCAAACCGCTGCGGACGATCGCTTCTTCAGGCGAACTGTCGCGGATCATTCTGGCGATCAAAAGCTCGATCGCGCGGAGAGGTGGCACTCCTGTCATGATCTTTGATGAGATCGATGCCAACGTGGGTGGAGAGATAGCCGGAGCTGTCGGCGAAAAGATGGCGACTTTGAGTCAGTATCATCAAGTATTAGCCATATCCCACATGCCCCAAGTAGCAGCCAAGGCTGACAGTCACTTCGTGGTCAATAAATCGACTGCTGGAGATGCGACGGTGTCAGAAATTAGGCAAGTGTCTGAGGCCGCTCGGCCTCGAGAGCTAGCGCGTATGCTAGGCGGAATAGGTGCCGAGTCAGTAGCGTTGGCTGAGAAGATGTTGGCTGTGTGATTAAGGGGGGGGCATAGTGAGGGACAGTGAAATATCTTAGTCTTTTTTTCCGTGGTTGGATTTCCACTTTGATCAGCGCTAGACTGGCATTATCAAAATTCACACATTAGATCTCCATTTTCAGGGGCTTTCTGAAGTTATCGCGAGCTATGCGATCGAGACGGATGATGGCGGTATTATTCTGATCGAGACGGGGCCTGAGACTTGTCGGGAGCGATTGTTGGAGGCGATCGGAGAAATTGGATTTTCAGCGGACTTGGTGCGCGCTGTGTTTCTCACTCATATCCATCTCGATCATGCCGGTGGTGCTGGCTGGTGGGCGGCGAGTCAGGGTGTGCCGCTCTATGTCCACACCAGAGGGGGGAAACATCTGATCGATCCGTCTCGCTTGGAGGAGAGTGCACGCATGGTGTATGGCGATAAGTTCGATGGGCTTTGGGGTGGGCTGACACCTGCGCCGGAGGATCAAGTGAGGACCTTGAGCGATGGCGATACTGTCGAGATCGCAGGTATCGAGGTGTGTGCGGTAGATACGCCAGGGCATGCCTTTCATCATCTGGCGTTTCAGATTGGTACCGTCGTGTTTGCTGGAGATGCGGTGGGGGCTAGATTCCCTGGGACGTTGTATACCTCGGTCACCTCGGCGCCGCCACAGTTTCATTTGGAGCACACGTTGGCCTCTTTGAGCAAAATCGAGGCACTCAGGCCCAGCGCCATTTACCCGACCCATTTTGGCCCTTTGGTCGACCCTGTGCCTCATTTGAATCGCTATCGATCACTTTTGGAGAGCAGTGTCTCCTTTATCAAGGAGGCTGTGGACTCGGGGATGAGTGCGGAGCAGGTTCGAGCCGGCTATGAAAAGCTTCATAGCTCTCTGGCGGGTACGTTTGTAGTCGCTTCGGATGTCTGGGAAAAGTACCAAGCGATCAATGGCACGGGTATGTGTGCAGATGGTATCCGGATTTATTGCGAGAAGCAGGCTTGATCTCGTTAAAGAAAAACTAAGTTTTAGATCGACTTAGATGGGTATTTTTGTCTGTAATGTCACAACTCTAGGCAGCTTGGAGCAATAGTTGTCACCATCCTATGTCCGCGATCATTGATACCCTGATAGCCACCCTGCAAGCGGCCCCCGATAGTTGGCAATGTCGATTAGCTCTGGTAGAGGCTCTGATAAACGAAGACCGTGTCGATGAGGCCCATGCCGCCCTCGCTCAGGTGACTGAGCTGCCGGAGGATATTGAGTCGCAGATGATGGCCGGAAAGGCTTACGGTCTGCTCGACCCCGAAAGTGGAAACCAAATTTTCGACGGCATCATTGCTTCTTCTCCCCAGCATGCTCCGGCTGTGTATGCGGAGAAGGCGCGTTTGTTTTTCGCCAGTGGGGACATCGAGCAAGCGACCAATCTTTATAACGGAGCCATCGGGCTAAACCCTGCATTGGCTGATCCGGGCTTCGCCGCGCAGCTGCAAGGTGGACAAGCCGCTGTAGCAGCTCCCGAACCTGTGGCTCCACCGGAGATGGCCGCTGCCCCTGTGCAGGCAGTGCCTTTGGTGGCTGAACCAGAACCCGAGCCGGAACCTGAAGTGATTGCCGAGGCGGTGCCCCTAGTGGCTGAGCCAGAGCCAGTGCTGGAGGCACAGCCTGCCCCAGTAGCTGTAGAACCTGAGCCAGAAGTAGAGCTAGTGGTCGAGGAAGTGCAGGCTGCGCCAGCCGTAGCAGCTCCAGTGCCTATCGCACCGCCACAAGCGGTCGCACCTCCTCCTCCGCCAGCCGCGGCCCCTGTTGAGGAGTATCAGCCGTTGGATCGTAGTCAGGTCTACTTTCCAGCTCCTGGAGAGTACCCGACGATGACGCTGCGAGAGGCTCTGTCGCTGCAGGGACCAGCACCGTTGATCGACCCGAATTCGGTCCCAGAGCTCCCAGAGCTGGCGTATCAGGAAGAGGTCGAGTATGCCGAGACCAATTACGTATCGGAAGAGGAATACTACTCTCAGCTAAATAATGTGGAGGTCCACACTGCTGAGTATGAAGAGGGTGTCACCTATAACTACCAAGAGCCTGATGATACAATCTTCGAGCCGACCGTCACAGAAGACGATATCTATGTGAGCGCGCTGGTGACCGAGGGTGGCGAGGCGGTGGCTAATCTGCAGGAAAACATCCGCCGCAATAAGGCTGCCAAGGATGAAGAGCGAAAGAAGAAGGAGCGTGCGGCCACGATCCAGTCAATAGCGATCGGTATCGTAGCCGTGGTGTTGGTAGGTGTACTACTAGGCATGGTTGTACAGGCTCTGCCGCGGCCTGCTCCGCCACAGATCACAGCGAGCGTGGTGGCACCATCGAATGAGCCAACTATCGAGAAACCGACGATGACGAAGAGCACGCCCACTCCGACTCCTGCTGCAGCCTCGGCCTCGATGTCGATGGATGTGATGACGGTAGCCTCGGCGTCGAGCATCAGTATGCAGAGCTTTGACGCGCCTACCATGGATCTCGGTGCTATGTCGATGACGACGGACTTCGGCTCTAGTATGAGCTTTGGGGATCAGTCGGGCGGAGGTTCGGTGATGTTCTTTGGTGGTAAGTCTACAGGTAAGCGATTCCTCTTCGTGTTGGATGCCTCGGCATCGATGAAACCTGAGCAGATCAAGCTGCGTGATGATGAGTTGGAGAAGACTTTGAAGTCACTCAAGAATGTGGAATACCAAGTCCTTCTGTTTGCAGGCGGTGCCTATTTTGCTGAAAAGGGTTGGGGTGTCGACCCGAAGTCTAAAGGCCCATCAAAGGGTGAGACAAAATTTTTCAGCCCCAAAGGCGATTACACATTCAAGGAGCATCATATACACACCTACGAATTGGATGATGATAAGGGGTTTGTGCCACCGGATTGGAAAAAGTCCAGCGCCAGCGCGGTGCGTAGAACAATGGAGATCGTCAAGACTTCGAAAAAGTTTGTTGGTACAGATTGGGATAATGCAATTGAGCTAGGATTGCGAATGGACCCTCCGCCTGATGTGGTCTTCTTCATGTCTGATGGACTGGATAACAAGCTGGATATCGATGAGATCAGTCGGATCAATCGAAAGGCAGGGAAACCCAAGATCAATTGTGTGGCGATGCAGACATCCAAGGGGCAGCCTGGCTTCTCCGGTATCGCCGAGAAATCTCGCGGTTCATACACCATCGTCGATAAAGATGGTGAGCCGATCGATGGCTTTGATTACATGAAGGATCCTGCCTCATTTGCGGATCGAGTGCCGTTCTAGAGTCGACTAACTTGGCTATTTAGTGCGAGGCGTTGTCACTGTTTGCTGTCTTTTCCGTAGCGGTCGACTGCCCAGAAAAGCGCGGCTCCACCGACAAAGGTCCCGATAGCTAGAAGGGCTAGCGCCTGGTCGATCGGGATGAGCAGTATCGCGGCGACGAACTGCAGTGCGATCACGACGAGCAGTAGGCCGATCAAAAATTTTCGCCCCCGCTTGGCGATGAACTTCGCGCCACAAGGTGCACCAAGCACCACGATAGGGACGCACACCCACCAGAACTCCCATGTGCTCTGCTGAATCTCGCCACCGACACCGGCTAGACGCAATAGGAAGCCGATCAGACTATTGCCTGCCATGAGGATGACAGAGGTAGGCGTGGCGACCTTTTCGCAGACGCGAAAGCCGAGCACAAGCACGGCAAATACCAGAATATCCAACCCGCTACCCAGTAGCCCGCTCAGCATGCCGCCGGCGACACCTGCTAGGAAAAGCCATAGGTTTGTGCGGAGTCGGCACACATCCCCTAGGTGCTCTAGGCGAGCCTGGCGAGTGTTTCGATTGATCAGCAGTAGGGCGACCCCGAAAGCTAGCCAGAGAGAGACAAAAAAGATCTTGGTAGGATCGGCGGCGAAAAAATGCTGTAGCCAGGCTAGTCCCACCCAGACACCTAGTGCACCACCGATACTGCCAAAAATCAGCGCTCGCCTTTCCACTGGGATACGATGGACCCAGATGGCGATGGCGGCGGATGACATGCCGGCTGACTGAATCATCAGCGCGAAGTCGCGAGCTGGTTTGGGCTCGACTCCAAAGGCCAGTGTCATCGCGGGAAAGGCGACAGCTCCACCGCCTTGGCTGGTCGCCCCGGCTACGAATGAGCCCAGAGCCATAGTGGCGGACATGAACCATTTCTCCGCTACCCAGTGCCACGTCGACCCGGACCAGGATAGCAGGAGCCACAGAATCCACGCTAGGCCGATAAACAGCCAATCAGCATGGAGTTTGGTATTTGAGAGAAATTTCACGCTAGGCAGTTACGCCTATCGAGTGGAGGGGAGACTAAGTCAAGCCACTCCAGCTAGCCTCTATCGTACCAACTGATCGATACGGTAGTCGCGTGAGTAGTCGCCAGCGGCACGATCGATGGCTGCGGGCACAGGATCTGGCTGAGGGCACTGTGGGAAAGGCTTCTTATATTTCTCCTCAGATGGGATGTGGTGCTTGAGGATCGGCTTACTGAAACGCACCTGGCCTTTCTCTCGCTCCGTAGGAAGGACTGCGGCATCTGGCACGCTGGCACCCTCAGGCTGGCTGAACTCGCTGGCAGTCTGGGTGATGGAACGGCCATTGAGAAAGGCTCCAGGCACGCCGCCGACTTCGAGGTTTGAGCTTTGGCAGCTGGTCAGGGCAGTAGAGAGCAGAGCTCCACCCGCTAAGGCGAAAAGAAAGGTGCGTGTCATGTGGTGTGTTTCGGTTACCACAAGGTTTAGCGATCTTTTCGCAAAGTTGCAAAATATTTATGTGAAAAACGTATCCTCGTGGGAATAAGGCGGTGAACAGCAGCAGAGTAGGCGCAGCTCCGTATCAGCCGCGGTGATCTGGTGCCAGGCGCCAGCGGGGATCAGGATACCATCGCCGGGCTGGACCGTACTGGTCTCGCCTTCGACATCCATGGTGCCGGTGCCTTCGAGGATGTAGTAAAATTCCTCACTATCCATGTGGTAGTGCCGCTGGGTGGCGGTACCCGGGGGGAGGGTCGCTTCTGCAAGACTCTGCTGTTTCACGGGGGCATTCGACAGATCGAGGATGCTTCGGATCGTAGAGCCATCAGCAGTAGTAAATGGGGACTGCTCGTCGAGTTGATTGATGGTCATTGTTCGTTATCCTACCGACCTTGCAGCTCGTCCAGCTGCTTTTCCAGAAACTGCTTTTCTAGATTATTCTTTTTTAAAATATATGAGCGCCGACCAACGCCCTGCAAAATCTGCTAACGATGCCAAAGAAGCACCAGCTGTATCAGTGCCCACCGCTGGTTGTCTGAAGTGGCTGGTGATCGTTTCCGTTATTCTTTGTGCGCTATTCATTGGCTCACTTCTAGCCATTGATAAGCTCAACCTAGGCGGCAAGATCCTCTCAGCCTTGAATCTATCGACTGGCGGCAGCCAGGTGAAAGTGGTCGAAAAGGAAGTGGAGAAGATCGTCGAGGTGGAAAAAATCGTCGAAGTGAAACCGCCGATGCCGTCTGAGTACATCGAGTGGCAGAAGATCGATGTGGCCAAAGCCTGGAATGGCATCCAAGTGGCGACGGCTGTGGATGCGCCGCAGGGCGGCCTAGCATCGCTAGAGCGGGAGAAAGAGGATGGTATGCAAGTGCAGCTGACGGTATCTTTCAATACGCCCAAGCCCTCGGCCACCATGGAGGAGCTGCAGGCGATCAATCCGCATCTAGCCCAGATGCTGCCTGCTCTGCCAGATATGGTGGCTCAGGGGCAGGTCTCGTCTTTCTTCCACGAGCTCTACGAGCGCAAGACGGAGCGTATCCAGCAGAAGGTGACGCGCTTTGACCAGCTGCTGTCGAAGCACAATCTCTACGATCTGGAGACCGTGCTCGAGCTCGAGCACCCTGATTCTGGGCAGAAGGCGCTTTTCATCCAGAGCGATATGGATGTGGTCTCGGATGGCTCCGATGGTGATCGCTGGCCGTTTCTCGACAACTACATCTCGATGTCGGCCTACTACCAGGCGACTACCAGCTATGGCTGGCCCAAGCTCACCAAGACGCCGAATCCGCTACTGGAGCGATTTGAGACAGAGCTAAAGGAGCGCGAGGAGCGATTCGCAGTACGCGGTCTCAGTGCGGAGGAAAATCGCTCTCTCCGCTCGCGGATCTCCTATCTGAAGCCTATCTGCGAGGAGCTAAAAGTACGCTCACACCTGATCGCAGAGGCCGATCCCTTCATCGTCATGTCGCTGGCTTTTCTCGGGCGTTATCGCGACTCGGAGTTTGGCCCGATGATCGGTGACTACGCCGCTGTCATTCACGAAGGTAAAATCTACCCTGCCATCGTCGGCGATGCAGGTCCTTCCTTTAAATTTGGCGAAGCCTCGCTGCGTATCGCCAAGGAACTGAATGAAAAATCGTCGCCCTACAATCGCCCTGTCAGTGATCTGTCGGTGACTTACTTAGTTTTTCCCCAGTCTCGAGAGGAGAGAAACTCACAGCCCAATCTGGCGCGCTGGCATGAGAAGTGTCAGCAGCATCTCGATGCCATGGGTGGGCTGGGCGAGGGCTATACTCTGCATGAGTGGGAGGACATCATCCCGATCAAGCTAGAGGAGTGGCGAAAGGCCAATGACCCCGAGTACCTGCTGGAGAAGATCCAGGAAAACTCAGCTCAGCCAGAGGCGAGCACTGCTGCAGGAGTGGACGTAGAGGCGGGGGCGTCGGCGACATTCTCGGTCGAGCCGGGTGCTGCAGAGACTCCGGAGTGATCGTATGCCAGAGTCTCGTATCGTGCGTACTACCTTCGTAGCGGAGGCGGTGCGAGCTGTAGCCGCCGGTATCCAGGAGACGGCTCTGGCGACATTTGCCATCCTTATCGCCGTGCGGCACTTCGGCATGGGGCCTGCGCCCAAAGCGGTGCTGGTGGGGTGTATGGCTATCGGGCTACTGGCCGGGCTGTTTGTAGTGCCGCTGGTGGCTCGGCTGCGTCTGCGCACCAGTCAGGCTGCTGGCGGGATCCAGCTGCTGAGTATGCTGGGCTTTCTCTTGGCTGCTGGATCACTCCAGTCAGAGTGGCTCTATCTGGTGGGGATGAGCCTAGGCATGGGTGTCATCGCCATGGCGATACCGCTGCAGACACATTATCTGCGGGAGAATTTTCCCGAACACCAGCGTGGCCGGTTGTTCTCCCTATCTATTCTGGTCCGAGCGCTGTCGGCTATCTTGTTTAGCTGGCTGATAGCGGCGTATCTGGACCGCGAGATGACCGATTTCCCCCATGTGATCCTGCTTTTCGCTGGTTCTTCTGCGCTGGCAGCGGTGTCCCAGTTTTTTATCCCCAGCACTCAGCTCGATGCCGCGGTGCGAAAGCCGCCTGTGGCACAGTCTATCGTCTGGCTGCGTCGCGATGCGGTATTTGGCCGAGTGATCGCAGCCGCCATGGCTATGGGGCTGGGTGTGCTGATCGCCAATGCGATGCGTGTCGACTACCTCGCCAATCCCGACTACGCCTGGCAGCTCGATGCCAAGACTGTGGCTCTCATCACAGGGGTGATCCCATCGGTGACGCGGCTGGCCTCGACATTTTTCTGGGGTTGGCTTTTTGATCGCATGGATTTCTTTCGCCTGCGAGCGATCATCAATGCGGTCTTTTTCGCCGGTATTTTACTGTATTTCCTGCCCAGTCAGATAGTGATGATCGCAGTGGGTTCCGCTTTATTTGGTTTGGCCAGGGGCGGGGGAGAGATCTTGTGGAATCTGTGGGTGACCAAGCTGGCCGCCCCTGCAAATATCGCCAGCTACATGTCTGTGCACACCTTTATGACGGGGATACGCATGGCGCTGGCACCGTTCATTGGATTTTATATCGCTCAGGCGATGGACCTTTCGGCCGTCGTGGCGGTGAGCTCGTTTTTTGTTATCTTGTCGTTTGTGATCCTCTGGCCGCTATTGGTCAAAAAAGGATAGGTGTGAAATTTTACAGTCTTTTTCAGAAAACCTTATTGCCTAAGTAGTCTTTCTCTATAGAGTCTGGGTATGCCAAATCTGAACCGAGTCATGCTCATGGGGAATCTCACTCGCGATCCCGAGTTGCGCCGTACACCCAAGGGAACCGCTGTGTGCGATATCGGTCTGGCGATCAATCGCTACTACTCGCGAGACGATGGCCAGCGTGGCGAGGATACGACTTTCGTCGATGTCACCCTGTGGGGGCGCCAGGCGGAAGTGGTAGCAGAGTATTGTGGTAAGGGGCGACCTCTCTATGTCGAAGGGCGCTTGAATCTGGATAGCTGGGAAGACCGCAATACCGGCCAGCAGCGCACCAAGCTAAAAGTCGTCGGGGAGACCGTGCAGCTGCTCGGCGATCGCCAAGGCGGCGGCGGTGGTGGAGGAGGCGGGGGCTATCAGCAGAGTGCACCTCCGCAGCAGCAGCAGTATCAACAGAGTGCTCCGCCACAGCAGTATCAGCAGCAGTATCAGCAGCAGGCTCCGCCGCAGCAGAGCTACAGTCCGCCTCCGCAGCAGGCTAGCCCGCCCCCTGGGGCCAGTGGCGCGCCATCGGACGAAGACGAAGAGATTCCTTTCTAGAATACCTGCTCTGCACCTCCCTAAATCCAGGCTATGGCCAATCATTCAATAGGGTACAGTCCTGATTCAATAGGGTACAATTTTGACTCAATAGGGTACAGTCGACTGCTTAGCCTATTAGCGGTCATTTTCGTGCTAGTCGGGCTGACAGCCTGTGGCGATCGGCAGCGGAAAGTCGATCGGGCGGCTGAGGATGGCATACTACTGCTGGGCAATGGTGGCGAGCCCAAAGCGCTCGATCCCCACCTCGTTAGTGCTGTGGGCGACTCAAACATCATGCGTGCCCTATTCGAGGGCCTGGTCGCGAATAATCCGACTAGCGATGCGATCCACGACCCAGGAGTCGCTCACAAGTGGGTGGCCAACGAAGACTTCACTGAATGGACATTCCACCTGCGCGACGATGCGCGATGGTCGAATGGCGATCCCGTGACAGCGCACGACTTTGTCTACGCCTACAGCCGCATCCTCGCTCCAGATATGGCGGCTCCCTATGCCTCGATGCTGTATTTCCTAAAAAATGGCGAAGCCTATAACCGAGGGGATATCGAAGACTTTAGCGAGGTAGGTGTGAAGGCGCCGGACGACCTGACTCTGGTGTGCACGCTGAAGGCTCCCACGCCCTATCTGCCTGATGTCGTCAAACACACCACCTGGTATCCAGTGCATCGGCCCACTATCGAGGCGCACGGCGATAAGACCGAACACTTCACCAATTGGCAAAAGCCAGGAAACCATGTGGGCAATGGGGCTTTTCAGCTGAAAGATTGGCGATTGAATGCCTACGTGAAAGTCGAGCGCAATCCTCACTACTGGGACAAAGACAATGTGAAGCCCAATGGCATCCACTTCATCCCATTCGACAATGTCTACACCGAGGAGCGCGCTTTTCGTAATGGCCTGATACACTACACCTACACCCTGCCGGCGAATATGATCGGCTGGTATCAGCAGAATCATCCAGAGCTACTGCGCATCGAGACCTATGCGGGCAGTTACTTTTACCGCTGCAACATCAATGAAAAGCCTGCAGATAATGTGGATTTCCGCAAAGCGCTGGCCTACGCGATCGATCGCGACACGCTGGTCGAGTATGTGACCATGGGTGGCCAGCAGCCTGCCTATGGCTTTACACCTCCGTCCGAGGGGGGCTACACGCCGCCGGATCAGATCTCATTCGATCCGGAGAAAGCTCGGGCTCACTTAAAGGCCGCAGGCTACGAGAGTGGTGCTGATGTGCCGAACTTTCAGATCCTCATCAATACCTCGGAGTCGCACAAGCAGATAGCCGAAGCCATCCAGGATATGTGGAAGACGCATCTCGGCATCGAGAAGGTCACTATCGGCAACCAGGAGTGGAAGGTCTATCAGCAGACGATATTGGACCAAGACTACACAGTGGCTCGTGCCGGCTGGATCGGAGACTACAGCGATCCGACCACCTTTCTAAACATGTGGCAGGCCAATGACTCGAATAACAACACCGGCTGGGCCAGTGAGGACTACGATCGCATGCTGCAAGAGGCGAGCCAGCTCAGTGATACCACCGAGCGCTACGCTAAGCTGCAGGAGGCAGAGACTTTGCTACTGAATGAGCTGCCAGTACTGCCGATCTACTGGTACACCAGTGTCTACCTGATCGATCCACGAATAGAAAACTGGCCGCCACTGCTGCTGAATAATAGGCCTTACAAGCATATCAGCCTGAAGCAGGAGGATGAGTGAATATGACTCACACTGCCCGTTTTAAACCGGTCGGGCTGATCAGTCCGTAGTTTGAGTGGCGGAGATAGCCCTGAGCCGTCTCTCCCGCAGCGAGGTACCTTGCAGGCCACCTATATTCCTGTATTCTCACCGATATCCCGCTATGAAGACGACAATCGAGCTCCCAGATGATCTATTAGCTAAAGCAAAGTCGGTGGCGGCGATGAGGCACACCACTCTGCGAGCAATGATAGAGCATGCTCTGCGTAGGGAGATCGGTGAGTCAGGGCCTTCTGGCGAAGGTGTGATCTGGGAGAAAAATGAATATGGCTTTCCTGTTCTAAAAAGACGCGGCGCAGGTGTGCGATCACTAGTGAAGATATTTACCGAATGATGGAGGATGAATAATGACAGCTTTATTAAATGCAAATGGTGGGCCTAGCAGCCTACATATCATCAGCTAGATGGACACTTTCCGCTATATCCTATCCCGTTTCCTGCAGTCGCTGTTTGCGCTGTTTTGTGTGCTCACGCTCACATTCTTTTTGGCTCGCTCTATCCCTGGGAGCCCTTTCCTTGATGAGAAGGCAGTCCCTGCTCACCTGATGGAGAAGATGAAGGCCAAACACGGCTACGATAAACCGTTGATCGAGCAATACGGGGTTTATTTGGGAAATCTATTCACCGGAAATTTAGGTCCTTCTTTCGGAAACAAAGGCTTCACTGTCGCAGAAATCATCGCCCAGAGTCTGCCTGTGTCTGCTATGGTCGGGGCGCTGGGGCTGATTTTCGCGCTTATCGTGGGTATTCCCATAGGTGTGTTTGCCGCGTCGCGTCCCAATTCCTCGATCGATTACTCGCTGATGGCTTTCGCCATGGTGGGTATCTGTTTGCCCACGTTCGTGATTGGGCCGCTGCTAGGCCAGATATTTGGGCTGAAGTTAAAACTATTCGATGTAGCGGGGTGGGATGGTAGCACGGCCTGGGTGCTGGGCACGCTTACGCTGGGGCTTTATTTCTCGGGATACATCGCCCGACTCACGCGCGGTAGTATGCTCGATGTGCTCAGTCAGGACTACATCCGCACTGCTACGGCCAAGGGTGTCTCGCGTCTGGCAGTGTTGTTCAAGCACGCCTTTCGTGGCGGTATCTCGCCTGTGGTCGCCTATATCGGACCGGCTCTGGCCCAGATCATCGCAGGGTCGTTTGTCGTCGAGAGTGTCTTTGGGCTGCCCGGACTAGGACAGCACTTCATCAAAGGTGTCACCAATCGAGATCCTTATCTGATCCAGGGCACTGTCATGGTGTTGGCATCGCTGATGTTATTCATGAATTTCCTCGTCGATATCGCTCAAGCCTGGCTCGATCCGCGAGCAAAGCTGAAATCCTAAACCGAAGAATCCAATCGCATGGCCAAAAATATAGCCAATACCGGCCTAGCCGCAGATCTTGAGACTGTGGAGAAAGGCAGCTCTCTCGGGCGTGATGCCTGGCTGCGCCTGCGCAAGAACAAGCTCGCGATGATGAGCCTGGGTTTTTTCGTATTCATCACGCTCGTCTGTATCATCCTACCTATCCAGATCGGTGACTGGAGTATCCTGCCAGATCCGAATAAGACCCACCCCTCGCTGAAGTCTCTCGGGCCGTTCTCTTCGGCGGAGACAGCGGAAGGGGAGGCAAAGTTTTTTCTATTGGGGAGCGACTATCTGGGGCGGGATAATCTGTCTCGGATCGTCCATGGTGGGCGCATTTCCATCGCTGTGGGTGTGGCGGCAACTTTGGTCTCGCTGATGATAGGTGTGCTGTACGGGGCGACCAGTGGTTACCTGGGAGGGCGAATCGATTCGGTGATGATGCGTATCGTCGACATCCTGTTTGCCCTGCCTTTTATCATTCTGGTCATCCTGATTATCACCATTTTTCAGAACTTTACGATAGGAGGACAGCGGGTGTTTGATGGCAACAAACAGCTCTTGCTGGTCTTTATCACCATCGGTCTAGTGGAGTGGCTCACGATGGCGCGAATCGTCCGCAGCCAGGTGATTTCTCTAAAGGCTCGCGAGTTCGTGGAGGCAGCTCGCAGCTTGGGATTATCGAATTGGCGCATCATCTGGCGGCATCTCATCCCCAATACGTTGGGCCCCGTCATCGTCTACAGCACGCTGACGGTGCCTGCGGTTATGCGCTTTGAGGCGATTTTGAGCTTCCTAGGCTTGGGTGTGCAGCCGCCTAATGCTAGCTGGGGGAGTCTCATCAAAGAAGGAGCGGATTTGATGGTCACTAATCAAGAAATGCTGTTTTACCCCTCTTTAGTGTTCGGATTAACGTTGTTTTCGTTAAATTTTTTGGGTGATGGGTTAAGAGATGCACTTGACCCCAAGAGTTCTAAGGACTAGAATTGTTACGAAATTTAAGTTTTCTTAATTAATTCCCCAACTTAATTAATTGAGAAGCATGATTTCCTTTTCATTAGAAAAGATTTCGGTAAAATCCCCAGCTAGCACCCACCACACCAGGAGAGATCCAGATGCTAAAGCTGCAAATACCTATCAACAACCGGGGAGAAGTTTTCGAGTATATGCTCGATAAAGAACGCGTCACCGTAGGGCGGCGACATGATAACGACATCCGCATCAGGGAGACCTACGTGTCCGCTTACCATGCGGAGTTTGTGCAAGAGGGGGATAAGATCCTCGTGCAGGATCGCTCTTCCAATAACGGAACGTTTCTGAATGGATCAAAGGTCACGGAAAAGATTGCTCTAAGTGCAGGTGATAAGGTGAAATTTGGCACACTGCCATGCATCATCGTAGATGCGACGCCGGTGGCTAAGGAGCGAGTGCGCAAGCTAGTGGACCCAAAAACAACGCCTCGGGTGCCAAAAGATCCACCTCTGCAGCGCAGCAACGAGAGGGACACTCTGAGCACGATGCGCAGTGAGCTCGAGAATCAGCGAGAGTCAGTCCAAACGGTGAAGCGGGATCTGGAGACGGCGAAAGAGACTATCTCAGAGCTAGAGGCAGAGCTGGAGAATCAGCAGAAGGCGAGCAGTGAGCTCACGGATCAGCTGATTTCTGCCAAAGCAGAGGCGAATGAATCGAAGAGCGAGCTGACAGCCTACAAAAAGCGTCTAACAGACCTGAAGACCGAGTCCGACCAAGTGCGGACGATAGAGTCCAGCAACCTAAAGGCCGCTCTAGCTGAGGCCGAGGGCGATCGTGACCGGTTCGAGCAGCTAAACGAGGAACTGAAGGCGCGTCTGGAGTCGACTCGCGAGGGTTTGTCTGCATTTGTTCATTCTGTGCGAAGTCAGCACAGCCAGGCCGATAGCCAGCAGCAGATCAGCTCAGAGGAGCTTTCCCATGCTAAGCAGCGCCTACGGGAGTTGGAGAACGAGCTAGAGCTACAGCGCTGCGATCTCGCCTCCATGGAGGCGGATTATGAGCAGCGACTGATCCGTGAGAAAGGCCTGCAGGAGAAGCTCGAGAGAGATCTTAAGACTTCCAATGTCACTGTGTCTCAGCAGCGCATCACGATTTCTGGTCTGGAGGATTCTTTAGAGGAATTGCAGGCAGACTGCGAAGAGCTGCGTGCTCTGAATCAGGCTATCCTAGGTAAGTCTGTCGATCTCGCAGAGATGGATGGCAAGCTGAGCGCCTGTCATACCGAAATCGCACAGCTCGAGCTGCGCAAAGATCAACTGATGTCTGAGACCGAGAAAATCGGTCGTAAGAAGCGCCTGCTCGCAGAAGATGCGAGAACCATCTCGGATGAGCCAGTGCTAACGCCGGAGGAGCCTGCGGTCGTCCCTCGCGTGATGGAGGAGGACGCAGCAGTCCTCAATCAGCTGGCCTCTGCTACAGATAGGCTCAAGCTGGCCGAGCGGAGGGTCGATCACCTGAAGATGCTCGAGACAGAGCTCGAAAAGTCTGTGCTGCGTGCTCAGCGGTCTGCGCTCAGTCGTCGTGGTATTTACAACGAGGGCGATGAGGATCTGTCGGCACCATCATTCTCGGAGGATGAGCATCATTTTTGTTCGGAGCTGATCGAGCGTGTCGAGTTGATCGAAGATCTCATCCAGCAGTATGAGCACCGCTGGTTTATGCCGAGTGTGGCGGAGCAGCTCAAGATTTTGCAGGATAGCTTTATCAGCATGCTGAGGAATCACTCGATCGATTTGTTTGAGTACAATCCAGGCACTGAACTATCGGCCGATACTCGCCGCCGTATCCAGTTGATCACGGCTGAGGAGTATGGCGACACGAAGCTGAAGCGCCCGAAAGGCATCGAGGGTGACCGCAGCGTCGTGCTGCAGACCGTCAGACCTGGCTTCATCTATCGTAGAAATGGTCACAAGATGATTCTTCGCAAAGCCGAAGTCGTTGTCGCTTGAGGCTAGCTGAAAACTTGCCATAGTGTCGGTGAGCCCCCGCTTATCTCACCACCACTCATGGCTGCATCAGCAAAACACGTAGGGATAGACCTCGGCACTAGTACATCCGCTCTGGCTTATGTTCAGCCAGACGGATCTCCAGCTGTGGTCCCCAATAGCGATGGCGAAAGGCTTACGCCTTCTGTTGTATTTTTTGATCCTTTCGAGGATGTGAAACTCATCGGCTCGTCGGCGCGCGACGGCGGAGATCCGGAGAGAACTGTGGGCCAGATCAAGCGCCACATGGGCGATCCTGATTACTCAGTCGAGTTTGATGGTCGCAAATGGACACCTACAGAGATCTCGGCTCTGATCCTCTCCAAACTGAAGAATGACTGCTCTCAGTTCATCGGAGAGATCGAGGATGTGGTCATCACCGTGCCTGCTAATTTCAATGAGCTAGCTAGGCGTGCGACGATCGATGCGGGCAAGCTAGCAGGTCTCAATGTCACTCGTATCGTGAATGAGCCTACGGCTGCTGCTCTCTATTATGCTCTGACTCAAGGGGTGAATGGTCGAGTGATGGTCTTTGATATGGGTGGTGGCACGCTAGACATCACCATTCTTTTCATCCAAGGCCGCAATATCCATATTCAGCTTTCGGAAGGGGCGCGTCACTTGGGTGGTTGCGATTTTGATCAGGTCGTCAATGAGTTGATCCGAGAGGAATACCGCCAGCAGAAGGGCTGTGAGCTACAGATGAGTCCCTATCAGAGTGGGCGCCTGATGTCTCTCTGCGAGGATACTAAGAAGATGCTGTCCAAGCTGAATGTCGTGACCGAGACATTTGCTACAGACAAAGATGGGCTAACTCGGGTGACTTTGACGCGAGAGCGTTTTGAGGCGGCGATTGGCCGTTTATTGATTCGCACGACGATGCTGGTGGAGCAGGCGCTGGATAGTCTGGAGATCGGTCCATCGGACATCGATGAGGTGCTATTGGTAGGGGGGAGCACGCGAATTCCTAAGATCCGTGAGAATCTAGAGAAATTCTTTGGTAAGCCGCCTCTGGCTTGTGCGAATGTCGATGAGTGTGTGGCATTGGGGGCGGCGCTCTTTGCCCAGCAGTCTTTGACGGTTCATGAAGTCTGTAATCATAGCTACGGGATCCTCGCTTTGGTGGAAGATGCGAAAACTGGCGAGGCAAAGGTCCAAAACTCGATCGTGATCCCGAAAAACACGCCGATACCCTGCGCCATGTCTCAGACTTTTCTGACATCAGAGGATGATGAGTCGATAATCGAGGTCGAGATCACACAAGGGGAGGATGTGGAGCCACGTTTTGTGAACATCATCGGCAAGATTCAGCTCGAGGTCCCACCTAGTCGTCCTGCAGGCAGTGAGGTTACGATTACTTACAGCTACGATGAGAACCAGCGTGTGCGCGCAGAGATCCACGATAGCCACACTGGTCTGCGCCACGATGTGGAGATCGAATACAAGGGCAAAGGGGTGCTGACTGAGGAAGAGCTAGTCAGGAAGTCCGCTTATCTCAAAAAGGTGAAGGTCGTCTAAGCGGCTGATTATTTTGTGTTTTTCTAAGATGATAAAGAAGATCGGAAAGATTTTTAGGAAGAAAGATATCTCCGCCCCAGCGGTTCGGCCTGTAGGACCTATTGAAACCAGAATACAGGAGAAAAAGGCAAAGATTCAAATCAGCCCAGAGCAGATCTGCGGACTGGAAAATCCTGAGGCCATGGACAAGGCAGAGATCAAATCCCACCTAGCCGGCCTCTATCGCCGCTACAACCAAGCCGTCAGTAGTCTCAATGCCGAGCAGCGTATTGAGGCGGAAGAAATGCTCGAAGCGATAGCAGAGTGTCGGGAGAAGTGGGTGGATGCGGTGGGGCAGTAACGTATTTGAGACGATAATTTAATAAAATTAGCACTTGAAATACGTTGCCCTTCCCGCTCATAATGTGGTTATGAAGAAACTCTTCGCGATTGTCCTGTCACTCATCGTTATTCCCACATTCCATGCGCATGCATGGATTGGAGGTCCTTTTAGCAATAATTCTCACACTCCTACTGGCGACGACGGCGTTTATGAGGCTGTTGCTACGGGGCTAGACGTAACTGGAACGTATCGTTGGGGAGTTGGAAACCAGAATCAAGCTGCTGAGTACACTAATGGGCAGGTCGGTAATACTGGGAACGTTCAGTTCGGAGGTTTTGCTGGAACTACCAATCAACATGTCTATTTCGCTCGTGGAGTGGTTTACTTTGGCACCTGTTTTGGAACTGTGAATTCGACTTTAAATGTTGTGAGTTGCGTGGGGACGGCCTCACTTCTCTCTTCTACAGGTAATTTCGAGGGAACATTAGGAGGCCCTGGGGCAGTCCAGACTCCGGCGAATACCGACTTTATCGTGGTCCCTTTTGATCCCAGGAGGGTTGAGGATGTCCTTGTTATAGGTGTCGATGGAGACGATTTTGACATATTAACGTTGCCGACAGCTGGCGGGTCAATCAACTCAAGATTTAATGGTGAACTTTCAAGCCTTTCCAGACCTTGGTCTCAGGAGTTTTTTGCTACAGGAATCGCTAATATAGTAACGCCAGGTATTAATGACCGCAGAGTTCCTATCACTGTTTATGGAAGCAGAGTGAGCTTTGTTAGGAATGGCTAATAGTTTACTATTAGTCCTTCGATTAGGGGGCAAGTAGAGTAATTGGCACAATATTATGGAGTCGATAATCTCTAGTAACAAAGGTGTTACCCTTCTCGAGGTTCTAATTGCTGTTGTTTTGGTTGCGGGCTTGACGGCAGTTGGAATGGGAGGGTATTCAAACTTTCGAAAAAAGGCAAAGAAGGCAGTATGTGTTTCTAAAATGCGGGCCCTCCATTCTGGTTTTACATCGGCAGTTTCTGACAATGGTGAGTGGCCGCAGCTCCCTGTGGTTGAAGATGGACCAGCAATGACGGAGTCGGATTATTTTGGCTTTTGGTTCAAAGCTCTTCACCCCTACGGTTTTGGCCCAGATTCTTGGTTGTGTCCCTCGGATACTAGGTTGAGGTACAGGACACAAGGGGATACCAAGGAGAATATGGGATCTTATATCCCTACCCAATTTTCGCCTGGTGCTCAGACTCCATTCCGTTGGAACCAACCATGGCTTGTTGAGCGTGCTGGCTATCATGGGGAAGGGCAGCACGTTTTGATGCCGGACGGCTCTGTTTCTAGTAGCATCAATCCCTTCATTGGGAGGTAAGGATTTTTACAGAAGGTGATCTTTCTTCCAATTGTTAGTTCTTTCTTGGACTAGCTAGTTTCAAATTTAGGTTCTATTGCTTCATCTTCTCTTGCGATTTTCCTCTCTCGGTTAAAGTGATGGCGCAAAACTAATGAGCGAAGAAATTTCCCAGAAGAATGCGGAGCTGATGAAGAAAATCGTCAGCCTGTGCAAAAGCCGAGGCTTCATCTTTCAGTCTGCTGAGATCTATGGTGGACTTAATGGTTGTTGGGACTACGGCCCGCTCGGTGCTGAGCTGAAGCGAAATCTCAAAGAAGTCTGGTGGCGCCGCAATGTCCAGGAGCGGGATGATATCGTCGGTATGGACGGATCGATCCTCACCCATCAGGATGTGCTCAAGGCATCCGGTCATGTGGGGGGATTCTCGGATCCGATGTGTGACTGCCTGCTCAGCAAAGCGCGTCTGCGTGCTGATCAGATCGATCCTCAGAGTGGTACGGTCTACTCCTACACAGGCGCTTCCCATGAGGAAAGTGGTTGGTCTGTTGATAAGCCTTACTCCGTATTGCTGCAAGAAGGGCAGGATGCCAATAAGGCGAAGAAGACTGCTCGACAGTACTATTCTCAGTTTCTCACCGACAAGCAGATCTCTCCAAAGAAGCTGGAACTCGCTGGACAGGAGACGGAGGAAGTCGAGGGCGTGACCAATTTCAACCCTGAGAACGGTTCGTTGCTCACGGAGCCACGCGAGTTCAATCTGATGTTTAAGACTCAGATGGGAGCTTCGGCAGATGAAAATGATGAGAGTGCGGTCGCGTATTTGCGCCCGGAGACGGCTCAATCAATTTTTGTGCAGTTTAAGAATGTGCTCGATACCAACCGGATGAAGCTTCCCTTCGGTATCGCTCAGATCGGGAAGTCTTTCCGAAATGAGATCAATCCAAGGAATTTCACGTTCCGCTCACGTGAATTCGAGCAGATGGAGATCGAATATTTCTGCCATCCCGATCAGGGGATGGAGCTGACTGATGAGTGGTTGGAAAATCGCCTCTGTTTCTACGAGGACATTGGTATTCCGCGCGAGCACTTACACATTCTCGATGTGCCAGATGGTGAGCGTGCGCACTACTCGAAGAAGACTTACGATATCGAGTATGAATTCCCATTCGGAATCCAGGAGTTAGAGGGTGTCGCTTACCGTACCGATTACGATCTGAAAAAGCACAATGAGTGCAGTGGCAAGTCACTCGAGTATTTCGATGATCAGACCAAGGAGAAATTCATTGCTCATGTGGTGGAGCCTAGTGCTGGCTGCGATCGCACGGTTTTGGCATTGATCTGTGAGGCGTTCGAAGAAGAGACGATTACCAACGAGAAAGGCAAAGAAGAGGTGCGCACAGTGATGCGTTTCGATCCGAAGATCGCCCCTATCAAGGCAGCGGTGCTTCCCCTTCTGAAGAATAAGCCTGAGCTGGTAGAAAAGGCTCGCGAGGTGCAGAAGGCTCTACAGCCGTTCATGAATGTCTTTTACGATGAGGCTGCGGCTATCGGGAGACGTTACCGTCGTCAGGACGAGGTGGGCACACCATACTGCATCACAATCGATTTTGAGACACTCGGTGAGGAAGAGGGGAAAGAAGATCTCAAGGACACTGTGACGGTGCGCGAGCGCGACTCGATGGAGCAGTCTCGCATGCCTATCTCTGAGCTGCTGCCTTTTCTGCTAGAGAAAACCCACTGATCTAGCAGGCGATTTGGTTCGCAAATTGCACCCCGTCAAGGGGTGCAAAGCTTAGGCCTGTCTAGCTTTGGCTAGTCGAAGCGACATTCGAAGGTAGAGATTTCGTCTGCACCCTAAACCGCTCAGCATTTTCACTAATCCGAGCGTGGATAGACGGCGACCAATTGATTGGATTGGTCGAAAAACACTAGCCTTTGGTCGTTGTCGCCCATCACAGCGACTGAGGCACTTGGTGTGATCCGAAATTGATTGGCGAGCACTGAGCTCTCGCCCCACGATTCGTCGGTCCACTTGTGGCCGAGGATCTGCTGGGCTTGAGAGATTGAGTTGATCCGGTAGACCCGCTTACCAGATGCTGGGCACTCGTAAAAACCCTGCTCCAGAGCACCGATGATGGGTTTCACCTCTTTTGGTGGCTTCTCGGTGTAGAGCCTGCCAAACAGGGCATGCATCTCTACCTCTGAGCGGTGAGCTCTCGACTGAAGCTGTGCAGAAAAGTCGCGTCGCACTTCGCCATAGTAGGACGTAGGAAAAAGCGCCGACGAAGGCGATGTGTCTTCCACTGGAGCACAGCTATTTAGGTGGACGAGGCCCACCAAAGCCACGAGTGATGTATGGGCTGCGAGTTTCAAAGGCAAGAGAGATACCGCTGGAGCTTAGGACGGCTATTTATCAAATCAAGCTTAGCTTCTTGGGAATAGAGCGAGGGGTTGACTCAGATGGGCTAGCTGGCCTTTACTGGAGGGAAGACAATCTTTTGAGAATCATACAAAAACTATGGGCTGCCGTGGTAGCCTCGCTCTGTATCTCACTCAGCCTAGGGGGCGATAGCACTCGGCGTGGAGAGAGTGATGGTGTGCCGCCTTTTGTTCTACAGGTCAGTGGTTCGCAGGTATTTTTCTCTGGTGGTGTGCCTGATAAAACTCAGGCCGACCTGCTGGCTAATGCGCTGCTCTCTGCACGTCCTGATCTTCAGGTGAAAAACGCAGGGATCGTCTTTGACTCGGCAGCCGACTTACCCACTGCAGAGTTGCTTCGTAGTCTATTGATCGAGGTCGTCCTATCTCTGCATGAAGGCGAAGTCGAGATAGGGGAGGACTTCGTGCTCGTAGGTGGACTTACCGACAGCATTGTGACCACATCGGTGATACGGATCAGGCTGGCACCTCTTTTAGGGGATCGGGTGTTTATCGATCAGATCTGTCAGGTGCCGACTGCTGATCTACCCGAGGTACCGATTCTGTTATCTTCTGGTGAGTCTCGCCAGCCTTTCGCATTCGATTTGGATGTGAGAGAAAATGAATCCGCACAGTTCACGCCACCAGGACTACTCTTAGACAAAGTTCGCCGCCTGATCGATAGCACGGCCGATATGGGGCTGCTGCAGACTGGTAGGCCTACGACAGATGATGCACTTCAGAATGTAGCTTCTATTCCAGTAGCGGTCGGAGCAGTTGGCTCTCCTGCCGGGGGGCAGTCTGTTCTGCCAGTGCCCGCAGTCCCGCTAGATCCTTATGTTGCATTTGGGTCGCTTCTTTTCGTCCGAAACACAGCATCACCCCAGCAGGGACAGCGCGATCAGATTGCGGGGATCGCAGCTAGTCTCAACTCTCTCCAATGGGCGGAGCAAGCGATCGAGCTGAGAGTGTCAGTCTATCGATCTGGTGCTCCTAGCTTCGCCAAGTGGTTGGGCGAACGGCGGCGAGATGAACTGCGCCAGTGGCTGATCGCTGCAGGTGTCGCCGAGGGGCGGATCAAGGCCAAACTGATCGAAGTGACAGATGGTATCGACCAAGGGCTAGCGCAGGTGATGGTGATGCGACTGCCGCCTGTGGTCGCCATACCAGTGGCAGAGGAGACTGAGCAAGACCAGTCTGGCTCTGAGGTCGCTGTGGAGAGTGAGTAGGAATGGCTCATTTTGAGGAAAGAGAAAAAGCCCGGTTCCCTTTCGAGAACCGGGCTTATGACCACTCAACAATGTCTCTGAAACAACCTTTTGGATTATCGCTATGAGACAAATTCTTCTTGTTCGAAGGATCTACCTGATCAGCCTCTAGTTGGAGGCGATGTTTTGGTGGTAGGTGTTATACTTCGATGTCGGCACCACTAGTTCGTCTCCGGGGTGAATGACCGCGCTGTTACCCAGCTTATTCAGTCTTTGGAGTTCCTTCATGGTGGTAAAAAAGTCGCGTGCTAGAGCATAGAGGTTGTCACCTTTTTGGACGGTGTAGTAGCCGTAGGTCTCATCGCTCTTTAGCAGTGGATTGTCGTATTGGAAATTTAGATCACTACCCGGAGCATCTGCATCTGTAGCGGCCTGAGCCTGCGCTGCTGCTGTCATGGTTGGTGCACCAGGTATCTTTAGTTTTGCCCCCAAGCTGATCACATCGGTTTTCAGGTTGTTGACGATCTTCAGCTCCTGGACAGTGGTGCCATAGCGGCGTGCGATATTCGTCAGCGTATCCCCAGTGGCGACAGTGTGCTGTAGATCGCTGGCTTGGGCTGGCTGGGCGACTGTAGTCGTAGTTGTCGTCGGTGGCGATGGAATGATCAGCGTTTCGCCTATGTAGATCGGCTGGCCTTTGACCATTTTATTCGCGTCGAGCAGAGCTTGGTGTGGGATATTGTATTTCCTGGCAATACCTCCCATCGAATCGCCATCTCGGATCACGTAGGTCTCCTGGGAGGGAGTCTCTACCATTGGCCCAGGCATAGGCTGCGGTTGTGTGGGGGATAATGACAGGTCCCTCTCCATGATCGGCTGGCCAACTTGGAGTTTGGCCTCGAGTGCTGCGATCCGATCTTCCATCGATGCCACTTTAGCTTCGATAGTCCTCAGATCTTGAGCCCCCAGATGGGTTGCGGACAGTGCGAGTGTCAGCAGTGCTGTAGATGAGGTGAACCATTTCATGTCGATAATATAAATTTTATTTTATAATTAAGCAATACAAAAACTTAGTTTTTCTTAAATAATTTCAAAATTTCGCCGTTTTATGGGCGGGATTCTTGATGTTTCTTGAAGTTTTTAACAGCTTCCGCTAAGCATAGATCCCGATTTCTTATGAAGATTACATTTTGCGGTGCCGCGGGCACGACTACTGGTTCTCAACACCTTATCGAGGTGAATGGCTCAAAGATTCTCCTCGATTGTGGCCTGTACCAGGGGCGTCGGGAGGAGTCCAACCGGCGGAACCGGGAATTTCAGTTCGATCCTGCAGAATTAGATGCGGTAGTGCTCTCCCACGCCCACATCGACCATAGTGGTAACCTCCCAAACCTCACCAAGCAGGGATTTCAGGGCAGTGTGTACTCGACTTTTGCCACTCGAGACTTGTGTCAGATCATGCTCAGCGACTCTGCTCGTATCCAGCAGCAGGAGACTCAGTGGTTGAATAAGCGGTTAAAGAAAAAAGGATTAGCGCCGGTAGAAGCTTTATATAGTGAGCACGATGCTGAGGCTTGCCTGCGCCAGTTCGTCAATATCGGCTACGACCGATCCATCCCGATCGCCGATGGCGTGACCCTACAGTTCATCGATGCTGGCCACATCCTAGGGTCCGCCCAGATCGTGCTCGATATCAAGCAAGGCAATAAGAAGGAACGCCTGCTTTTTTCAGGCGATATCGGGCGCGGGGACAATGAGCTGCTACGTGATCCGGTAGCTGCTGATGATGTCGACCATCTCATCATGGAGAGCACCTACGGCAATCGTGAGCACGAACTGCCGACTCAGGCGAATCATATGATTCGAGATATTCTCAATCGAGCTCTAGAGAAGAAAGGCAAAGTCATCATACCCGCCTTTGCCGTCGAGCGTACACAGCAGCTGATCTACGTGTTGCATGAGTTGACTGAGAACAAAGAGATCCCCGAGGTGCCGATCTATGTGGATAGCCCTCTAGCGGTGAATGCCACCGAGATTTTCCGGATACACCCCGAGTGCTTCAATGAAGAGGTCTACGACTTCCTGTTTGAAAAGCGCAATCCCTTTGGCTTTGAGAATCTGACCATGGTGCGCAAAGTCAGCGAGTCGAAAAAGCTGAACGACGTCGACGGTCCCGCGATCATCATCTCGGCTTCTGGTATGTGCGAGGCGGGTCGTATCCTACACCACTTGCGAAATTCCATCGAGGACGAGAAAAACACTATTCTCTTCGTTGGCTATTGTGCGCAAAATACTTTGGGCTCGAAGATCCGTAATCGTCAGAAGAAAGTCAACATCCTCGGTGATTCCTACAATCTCCGCGCCAAAGTCGAGATGCTAGACTCGTTTTCAGGCCACGCAGACTGCAGCGAACTGGTTGATTACTTCGACGCGATGGGTGGGGCCAAGAAAAACATCTTCCTCGTCCACGGCGAGCCCGAACAGAGCGCAGGCATGCAGAAAGTCCTTAGCGAAAGGCACGAAGCTCGTATCGAGGTCGCAGAGTGGAAGAAAAGTGTGAGTCTATAGTGGGGGGGATTGGCTTTCTGTGCTCGTGTTAGTCGCAATTCAATAGGGTACAATTTTCACTCAATAGGGTACAATTAGCAAAGCGCTGCGCGATCAGCCGTTTTAGCGTGGGCTTCGTTTTATCTGTACCGGTTCACTGCCTGCGGTGTTGCACACCTACCCACACGACTCCGGCTAGTGCCAATACGGCTCCGAAAAACTCGCGGCTTAGCTCGACTCGCGGATCCTCGGCACTCATGCTCTGCTGCATCATGGTAAAGTCTTCTTTGCCAAATAGATTCTGGTAGAGGCCGGGGCCGGTCAGAGCCAACTCCACTAGGCAGGCGATCACGCAGATCACCAGTAGCCAGAGTGGGATACGCCGCCAGATGACCACGATCAAGAGGGCTGCTATCACGAGATAGAAAAGTAGCCACATAGCGGCATCGAGGCTCGATGCGTTGTGATAGATTTGCGGATCGATGTCATTGCGCTGAAACCAGGCAAACACGACAAACAGTACCGCTAGCACCACATTGATGATTTTTATTGGCAAAGTCACTTTCATCCCCACAGACACAGGTATGATGATTGGAGGTTGGATTCGTGTCAAATCGGTGGTTCTATCTGCTCATGCATCGCAAGATCTTGCACGGAGCAGAGCGAGAGGTCTCGTGCCTCGGACTAGGGACAGTCAAAATAGGCCGCAATCAGCAGGTGAAATATCCCACTGGCTTTGAGCTGCCAGAGGATAGTGCTGTGCTCGAGCTCCTCGATCTCGCTCAGAGCGAGGGTATCAATCTGCTGGATACGGCTCCTGCTTACGGGACTAGTGAGGAGCGCTTAGGCCAGATACTAGGTAGTAGACGCGATGATTGGGCGATCGTGACCAAGGCGGGCGAGGAGTTTATCGGTGGTGAGTCGGTCTTTGATTTTTCTCACGCTGCCATCACTCGCAGCGTGGAGCGCACGCTCACACGCCTGCGCACAGATAGGATAGAGGCAGTGTTGTTGCACTCAGACGGGCGCGATGTGGATATCCTGAAAAATAGTGGGGCTGTGGAAGCTCTCTCGGAGCTAAAGGCTGCTGGCAAGGTGCTATCGATCGGGATCTCGACCAAGACTGTGGCAGGCGGCTGCCTGGCCGTAGAGATGGGGCTGGATACTGTCATGGTCACCTACAATCCATGGCACACCGAGGAAGAGCCGGTGCTCGATGCTGCTGCTGTATCCGGAGACTGCTCTGTCTTCATCAAAAAAGCGTTTGGCAGTGGTTGGTTTGGTCAGGATGGCGGTGTGGAGCCTGGTGACCCCGTACAGCAGGCTTTCGATCATATCTTTCAGCATTCCGCATCGACTGCGGTCATCACAGGCACGATCAATCCCAAGCACCTGCGGCAGAATGCGGCGGCGGCTAGGCGGGTGGCGATGGCATGAGACAGCGGCCCATGCAGCAGCTCGATGAGGGATTCTTTAGCCGCGATCCTTTGGTCTGTGCGAGAGAGCTAGTGGGGGCGTCTTTTCGCTGGGGGGCCTGTGCTGGGCGTGTCGTCGAGACCGAGGCTTATGCTGAGCATGGCGATGAGGCTTGCCACACCTATCATCGGCCCACAGCGCGCGAGTTTGTCGCTGGAGAGCCGGCTGGTACGGCTTATGTCTATCTGAATTACGGCATGTACTGGCTGATGAATGTGCTCTGCAAGTGTCCTAAGTCGGATAAAAACGGCTTCGTCCTACTCCGGGCTCTGGAGCCGACAGAGGGCATTGCTAAGATGCAAGAGCGTCGCAGCCGCGAAAAGCTCACAGAGCTCTGCTCCGGACCTGGTAAGTTGAGCATGGCGCTAGGGATCGGCCGAGAGGATCATGGGCGCAGCCTTGTGGCTTCGGCCCAGCATGGATTTTTCCGGCCACTCGAGACCGGCTTGCCTGCTATAGATGTGTTAGACGATATCCGTGTCGGTATATCCGCTGCTCAGGAGCTGCCGTGGCGGTTTTTGGAGCGGGACTGTCCGCATGTATCAGTGAAATATGGAAAGGTAAAGAAATCCTAACTGAGAAACGGCCGATAAGTCCCATCTGAGTGAGGTATGCGGTTGACTCTGTAGCCTTCCCGAGTAGGGGTGCATCTGAGTAGTATTATGGGATCAGTTTTTGGAGAACTTTTTCGTCTTTCGACATGGGGAGAGTCACATGGTGGCGGAGTCGGTGTGGTCATCGATGGCTGTCCGCCGCGCATCGAGTTGACTGAGGATGATATTCAGAAAGACCTAGACCGTCGTCGACCAGGGCAGAGCGAGATCACCACTCCACGCAAGGAGGAGGACAAGGCAGAGATCCTTTCGGGCACTTTCGAGGGCCTCACTTTAGGTTCGCCCATAGCTATTTTGGTGCGCAATAAAGATGCTCGCCCAGAGGCTTACTCTGAGATGGCTGAAAAGTTTCGCCCATCCCACGCAGACTATACCTATGTGGCCAAGTACGGCATACGCAACTGGCAGGGTGGGGGGCGCTCCAGCGCACGCGAGACGATCGGCCGTGTGGCGGCTGCAGCGATTGCTAAAAAGATCATTAAAACTCAGTTTGCTCCAGATCTGGAGATGATCGCCTATGTGAAGTCGATCCGCGATATCGAGGCCGATGTCGATCCTAATACCGTAGACTTCGATACCGTGGAGGGGAATATCGTGCGTACCGGAGATCCTGCGGCTGTCGAGCCTATGGTCGATCTGATCAAAGCCATGCGAGGCGAGGGCAACTCCGTGGGCGGTGTGGTCGAGTGCGTTATCCGCAATTGCCCTGCGGGTTTAGGTGCGCCGGTATTCGATCGACTGGAAGCAGATCTGGCTAAGGGCATGCTCAGTCTACCTGCTACCAAGGGTTTTGAGATAGGTTCAGGCTTCGCTGGCACCTTGCTCTCAGGTCGAGAGCACAACGATCCTTTTCGCATGGAGGATGGCCGAGTGCGCACCACTTCGAATCGCTCAGGCGGTGTCCAAGGGGGCATCAGCAATGGCGAGAACATCATTTTCCGTGTCGCCTTCAAGCCGACTGCGACAATCATGACCTCGCAAGAGACAGTCACGACAGACTACGAGGATACCGAGCTGAAAGGCCGTGGCCGTCATGACCCATGTGTGCTGCCTAGAGCTGTGCCTATGGTCGAGGCGATGGCTTCGCTAGTCTTGTGTGATCATCTCTTGCGTCACAAGGCTCAAAATGGTTAAGATAGACCCATCAGGATCGCTTGTTCTTCTTTCTCTGTCTTCTAGCTAATACCTTATTAGATTTTCATGATCCCGATAGTTATCATTGTTGCGGTTTTTGCTCTCTATTTTCTGTACGCTATGCGTTGGGGGATAGTGAACCTGCTGTCTAGTGCCATCGCATTGGCAGCTGGCTTGGGCGTATTTTTCACAGGTCTCAATATGGGGCCTCCCTTCATGGATGAGAGCTTTGGCATCCTGCCTCCATGGCAGTTTCTCGTCGTTGGTGCCGGTGTTTTGGCGGCTGTGATTTACCTCATCGTCTGGCTGATATCGCGAGGTATCCTGAAGTTCCTCTTCAATCCCGATAGCTTTTTGCATTTCTTAGTCGATGGGGTGCCAGGTGGGATATTGTCGATTGGTGCGACTGTGGTTACAGTTTTCTTCATTTTTACCGGCATCCGAATCGCAGGGACTATCTACGAGCTCGACTATGCGGCAACGATCGCACAGCCAGAGATCGTCAATATGGATTACTCCAAGCTCCCTGAGCCTGCGGTAGCGACTCAGTGGCGAGATCAGATCGAGCAGTTGCCATATCTAGCCGAGTGGTTGGATTTTTGTGATCCATTCAGCCGTAGGCAAAATCGAAATCTGGGCATTGTCTCGCTTTTTGCGGCGACGCAGATTTCCATGGATTTCTCCGAGGATAGCGAGCAGATGGCTGCGATTTTGAGTAATCGGAAGGTGGATGAATGGATCACCAGCGAAGAAATGGCTGGGTACCTCAATCTGAAGGACAAAATCAGCATGGTGATGAGTCTCGAAGCGATCCGTATCGCGAATCATTCCGAGCTAAAGAATCGCCTGATCAAGTTCAATCTGCAGCGTCATATCCGTGAGTTTGTCCAATTTCTACAGACCAACCAGACGCTGTGATCCCTCAGCTCAAAAAATCCCGATTCAGCCTGTAAATCCTGTCGAAAAAAGATAGGACCAAGCCATAATGTCGCCATGGCCGCTTCCGACTATATCGCCAGCATAGGACTCGAAGTCCACGTCCAGCTCAAGACCAACACCAAGATGTTTTGTGGTTGTCCTGTAGAGTTTGGCAATGCGCCCAATACTCAGACCTGCCCGACCTGCATGGGGCTCCCCGGGGCACTACCTGTCCTCAATGAAGGGGCTATCGAGCGCACAGTGCTGGCGGGCCAGATGCTCGGCTGCGAGACGCCGCCAATGGTGAAGTGGGACCGGAAGAATTACTTCTACCCCGACATGCCGAAAAACTACCAGATCTCGCAGTTTGATCTGCCGCTGTGTCTAGGTGGTGCGGTGCCTTTGTATGAGCTGGCTTACCCTAAAGATCATCAGAAAGACATCGTGAATCCCGACAAGTCGGTCACGCTGACACGCATCCACCTCGAGGAGGATGTGGCAAAATCTACCCACCACAAGGGTGGCTACACCACCATTGATTTCAATCGTGCTGGCACACCGCTCATGGAGATTGTCTCCGAGCCAGAGATCGATTCGGGTGAGGAGGCCTTTGCCTACCTCAACAGTCTGCGTCAAGTGCTAGTCTACAGCGGTGTCTCCGATGCGGATATGGAGAAAGGCCAGATGCGCTGTGACGTGAACATCTCGGTCCGCAAAGGCGAGGACGCTCCGCTAGGTACCAAGATCGAGCTAAAAAATCTGAACTCCGCATCAGTTGTGCGCAAAGCGATTCACTACGAGATCGATCGCCAGATCAATGAGTTGGAAAAAGGTGGCACCATTATCCAGGCCACTTGGCGTTGGAATGACGACGTCGGCCAGACAGAGCTAATGCGGACCAAGGAGAATGCCGATGATTATCGCTACTTCCCCGATCCTGATCTACTACCCGTCCAGACAGCTGACATCGTAGCCAAAGTACAGGGCGATCTGCCCGAGCTACCGCACGAGAAAGTCGAGCGATTCAAAGATGACTATCAGATCACTCACTACGATGCCTCCGTGCTAGCCAGCGATATCGCACTGGCAGACTACTACGAGACTGCCGCTAGCGACTCCAAAGCGCCGAAGAAAGTCGCCAACTGGGTGATCAACAATCTACTTGGGGAGCTGAAAGAGCATGATCTCGAAATAACAGATTGCCCTGTGGCGGCTGAGAAAATCGGCCAGTTGGTCGGATTAGTCGAGGAAGGGACCATTTCCAACAACCAGGCTAAAGAAGTTTTTGCGGAGCTATTTGCTAATCCCGATCAAGAGCCTGCTAAGATCGCCAAAGCCAAAGGCTTTGAGCCTGCCGATAATAGCGAGATCGAAGTGTTCATCGATCAAGTCATAGCCGAGAACCCAGGGCCTGCCGGAGAAGTGGCTGAGGGCAATACTAAGGCTGCCAACTTCTTGACCGGTCAGGTGATGAAGCTATCCAAAGGCAAAGCCAATCCGAAAATGGTGACAGAAGCGATTCTTGGGAAGCTGAGCTAGAAGGGCGAGCTAAGTATGCCTGCCGCTGGGTTTATCAATGCATACTTGGGGCAGTATTGCTGCCCCAAGTATAGCCACTATGATTTTGTGTGACCTCTGAGGTGCTCTCTGATCTCGCGCTGGTCGATACGCTCCGCTAGTTTCTGTCTATCGGTGTTTAAGCCTCTCCATGAGGCCGGTTTGCCGTGAAGGCGGCTGAGTCGCTCGAAGAGGTGGTTCTGCTCGAAGAGCTCATCTAGTCGGTCCCTCCGGCTCTCGACCTCTGGTTGAACAACCTTCTGGTGAGTCACCATGTGAGGGTGGACGACGAGGTCTACCATCCATAAGTGCCGGAATTGATACTGGGGATACCAGTTACCTCCGCACTCATAGTAAGAGATCGAGAAGTACTTTCGATACTCTTCTGGATAGTTGAGTTTTGACCAGTGGAATCTAGAGATCGGTTTTAATCGGATTCCTTGGACCGTCCATACCTTGCCGCATTTTGACGATCGAGTTTTGAAATCTCGCCGTCGAGAGCGTTGTATCACATTGATGTGTGACAGAATTCGCTCAAGATCACCTATATCCTCCCTGTGGTAGATTTCGGGTCTCAGTTCGAAAGTCCGATACCAGCCTTGTTGGTAGGGGGCTTCGATAGGAGTGAGGGGCAAATCACAAGTCGAACGATAGAGTTTTTTGTGCTCCCTCTCGAGTGCACGCATGTGTTTTTCACGCTGTTTCAAATAGGCCGCGCGCTGCCATCTTTTGTAATTCATTCAAAATACCATGTTTTTCTTGGTAACCAGCACTCGAACGTTTGGCCGGTTACGGATGTCTGTAGGCAATAGAGCCCACAAGGTTTGCCGCACCGAGGAAGCCGGTGAGGCGAGCAGAAAAACTTGGTTAGTGTTGGCGACGCATCGGGAGTAGAATGAATGAAAATCGAACCTAGCTCATAGATATGGTGCTGACAAGGGAATGTAGAGGTGGCTTTCCAGCCGCCTCATTTGGTTGAGCCGGTAACCGACAAAAAACGGGGGCTGGAAAGCCCCCGCTACATTTGAAAAAATTACTAATCCGTCTGGTAGGTGGATGACCTCTAGGACTTCACGAGGTCTTCCTTGGATGGGGCGAACTTCGTGAGATCGATACCGTCTACCGCGTCGATGTATTCGTCGAGATTCGGAGTTCGACCTAGGATCGAGGATAGCACCACGACTGGAGTCGATGAGAGTAGCGACTCGCCTTTCTTGCGGTCGGAGTCCTCTACCACGCGGCCTTGGAAAAGGCGGGTCGAGGTGGCCATCACCGTGTCACCTTTCTCGGCTTTCTCTTGGTTACCCATGCAGAGGTTACAGCCAGGGCGCTCGAGGTACATCATGTTCTCATACTCGGTGCGAGCTGCGCCTTTCGGAGCATTGTCGTCGAACTCAAAGCCTGAGTATTTTTGTAGTGTGTCCCAGTCGCCCTCTTCCTTGAGTTCATCGATGATGTTGTAGGTGGGCGCGGTCACCACGAGAGGTGCCTGAAACTCTACTTTGCCCTGCTGGGCCTCGAGGTTGCGGAGCATCTTGGAGACAATTTTGAGATCGCCTTTGTGGACCATGCAGGAACCAACGAAGCCGAGGTCGACTTTCTTCTCACCCTTGTAGTAGGAGAGGGCGCGGATGGTGTCGTGAGTGTAGCGCTTGGAGACGTCTTCGTTGTTCACGTCTGGGTCAGCGATCATCGGCTCGATGATTTGGTCGAGATCGACGACGAATTCAGCGGAGTACTTGGCAGAAGAGTCAGGTCTGAGAGCAGGATTGTCGCCAGAGCGGATCTCGGCGATACGCTGGTTGGCGCGGTCGATCAGACCCTGTAGGACTTGGCCCTCATTATCCATGCCCTTCTCGATCATGATCTGGATACGGCTTTTGGCGATCTCGAGAGACTCGATGAGCGTGTCGTCCTCGGAGATACAGATGGAGGCTTTGGCCTTCATCTCTGCGGTCCAGTCGGTGAAGGTGAATGCCTGGTCTGCTGGCAAAGTACCGATATGCACCTCGATCACGCGGCCTTGGAAGACGTTGTCGCCAAACTTCTTGAGCATCTGTGACTGAGTGGCGTGCACCACATCGCGGAAATCCATGTGGTCTTTGAGTGTGCCTTGGAAAGTAACTTTGACAGACTCTGGGATTGGCATGGTCGCTTCGCCTGTCGCTAGAGCTAGCGCGACAGTGCCGGAGTCGGCGCCGAATGCGACACCTTTAGACATACGGGTGTGCGAGTCGCCTCCGATGATGATCGACCAATCGTCTACTGTCAGGTCATTTAGCACCTTGTGGATCACGTCGGTCATGGCGTGGTACTCACCCTCGGGATCGCGAGCGGTGATCAGGCCAAAGTTGTTCATGAAGCTCATTAGCTTCGGGATATTGGCCTGAGCCTTTTTATCCCAGACTGAGGCGGTGTGACAGCCTGACTGGTAGGCACCGTCTACGGTCGGCGAGATCACAGTCGCCGCCATGGCCTCGAGTTCCTGGGAGGTCATTAGACCGGTGGTGTCCTGAGAGCCGACGATGTTTACCTTCACCCGCACATCTGAGCCAGCGTGTAGCGTGAGACCAGGAGTGGTGCCGACGGCGTTTTTGTTGAAGATCTTTTCCACAGCTGTGAGTCCCTGGCCTTCATGAGAAATCTCTTTAGAGGCAGCGAAGACAGCCTTTGGCTCGATACCGAGCGCTGCCGCAGCGAAGCTCTGTAGTTTCTTACCGAAGACAACTGCGTAGGAGCCACCTGCTTTGATGAACTCGACTTTCTGTGGTGTGAGCGCGGAAGAGATATCGGCGACGACTTCGCCATTGCTGTACAGTTTTTTCTCCTTGGTGTTGATGGTCAGGACGGTGCCGGTGTCGACAGAGTAGACCTGCTCGAGCACGGGCTCGTCATTGTCATCTAGGACAGTATTACCCTCGGCATCAGTTTTCTTGACCCAGTTTTTCAGGTCGATGCCGATACCACCTGTGACGCTGACTGTGGTCAAAAAGATCGGTGAGATGCCATTGGTGCCGGCTACGATCGGCGCGATATTTACGAAGGGCACGTAGGGGCTCGCCTGGCGGCCTGTCCAGAGGGCGACGTTGTTCACACCCGACATACGAGATGAGCCCACACCCATGGTGCCCTTCTCCGCGATCAGCATGACACTCTTGTCCGGGTGGATATTCTGCAGGGCTTTGATCTCGCCCTGAGCGGCCTCGGAGATCATGCACTTTCCGTGGAGTTCGCGATCGGAGCGTGAGTGCGCCTGATTACCAGGAGAGAGGAGGTCGGTGGAGATGTCTCCCTCGCCCGCGATGTAAGTGACGATTTCGATCTCTTCGTCGACATCGGGCAGTTTGGTGAAAAATTCTGCGGCAGCGTATGACTCCAATATGTCTTTGGCGATGGCATTGCCAGCCTTGTATGATGCCTCGAGACGGTCGGTGTCGGCCTCGTATAGGAAGACTTGAGTTTTTAGGACTTCAGATGCTTGGCTAGCGATATTAGCATCGTCACCGAGTGCGAGGTCGAGCAGGACGGCGACAGATGGGCCGCCTTTCATGTGCGACAGAAGCTCGAAGGCGAAAGTGGGTGTGATTTCCTCCACGGTGGTTTGCCCGAGGATGACCTCTTTGAGAAAGGCTGCTTTCACGCCGGCGGCGCTAGTCGTACCTGGAAGCGTATTATAAATCAGATGTTTTAGAGAATCTTCGCGATGCTCATGGCCGACATCTTTGATCTGCTCGATGAGTGCCTCTACCAGTGCTGCGCCGTCGATTGGCTTGGGGTTCAAGCCTTCTGCTTTTCGCTCTTCGATCTCGGTGGTGTAGTCCTGATAGACGCTCATAAATTAGTCAGTGGTAGTCTTGAATTGGCTGTTCGAAAATGCAGTTTTATACAGGCGAAACCCCGCAAATCTAATACATAGACGGTGAAATGCAATCCTTAGATAACTGCTCGAAATCACAGGACTCTCAGTTGGTCACTGGTCCAGCGGGAACGTTTGCTGGCATCGGTGTCGTTGGGATTGGCGTTGAGGTAGGTTTTCCAGTGGCTTTTGGCCTGGTTGTAGAAATCTTTGGCCTGTGATTTGTCGCCGAGTTTGGCGGAGGCATAGCCTGCTAGTCCGCATGCTTCAGCAAGAGAGCGGCGGTATTGGCCTGCGCTAGAGTCAGTGCTGTTGAGCTGGGTGAGTATAGCGATCGCCTCTTTTAGAGCGGTGCGGGAGTCGGTGAACTGGCTCCCGTCCATCCTCAGCTCACCGAGGTGCAGCAGCCGCTCGGCATAGGCGTGCTGCACGTTGGCAGGGACTGTCTGGTTGTTGATGATGATGGGTTTGAGCAGTGCGATGGCGCTTTCTTCGAGTTCTTTGGCGTTAGTGACTTTGCCTCCGTCTCTCTGGTTCTTCGCCAGCACGCCATAGACGTCTGCCAGAGTCTTGATGAAGCTGGGCTCGTAGGGATTTCTAGCGATCACTTGGCCGAGCACATCGGCTGCGCCGCGTAGTTTGGTCACATCGTTTTTCAGCAGTCCGGTACGCGCCAAGCAGTGGCCGAGGCCGAGGTGGTAGCGGTCGACAGATGAGTTTAGCTGGATAGCTGCAGCGTAGTTATCACTGGCCTGTTGGTAGGCGGATAGGGCTTTGTCGCCTAGTCCTTGGCTCTCGTAGAGCTCGCCCAGTAGACCGAAACTTTCTGCCACACCGCCGACTACGATGTCGACATTGGGCACATTCTCCTGCAGATCGAGGAACGCGGAGGCCACTTCGGCTGTGCGGTTCAGCGCTGCAGCAGATTGACCGATGGCGTTGGCGCACTCGGCGATCTTCAGTGAGTTGTGATTGATCGAGACGAAGCTGTCCAGCTTGCTGGCAGGATCGATTTGGCTCAGCCCTTCCCAATACTGGGAGGAGGCATCGTAGAGCTGTGAGGCTTCTTGATAGCGACCTTGGCGTTGAGCCAGTTCGCCTAGTTCGCGGCTGGCAGTAGCTAGATTGCGGGTGAAAGTGGCATTTCGCTGGTCGCGCATCAGAGCTTCGTAGCGCTGCTCGGCCTCTACGAATGCTCCCACAGCTTGATCGAACTGGCCAAACTCTTTGTAAATCCGCCCGAGGTAGAAGTAGGCGTTTGCGGTCGATACGATGAAGTCGGGTGACTCACCGTAGAGATTGACGAGTTCCTGGTAGAATTTTTGTCCTTGGGCGAGAGCAGCCAAGCGGGATTCGCGAAAGCCCGGTACATCGCTATCGCGATTTTCCAAGATCAGGCGGAAAAATTGGTCGGCATTTTCCTGAGTCCTGCGGACTACACTGCGTGCGGTTTGCGCTTCGTCTTGCAGTTGGGATTTGGCGTCCTGAGTGGCATTCATGTTGTCGGCCATGGCTTTAGCCGACTTTTCGCGTTCGGCTAGCGCTAGGCGGTAGCTGTCTGCCTGTTTGATGATGTTGGCCTCGTAGGAGCTCAGGGTCTCGGCGGACTTGCGCTGACTGCTGGCCAGCTTCTGCTGGTAAGTGGCAGCAAGGACGGCCAAGCCGACAAGTGCGGCTACTAGCAGTAGGGCTACGAGTTTGTCGGACACTGCCGATGATTTGAAGCGACGGACAAAGGGAATCTTCTCGAACACTCCAAGGGCATTGTAGGGAGATTTTTCATCATCTGGGACATCATCAAAGATCTCGCCGACCGAGCCGAAGTGGTTTTTCTCGGCCTTCTTTTTCTTCGTCGGAGTGGCTTCTGTCTGGGTACTCGGTGGTAGTTCGGTAGGCACCTTGCTGGTCTCAGAAGTGGGGGGCTCTTCTACTACAGGTTGCTCGACTTCGGCTGGGGGCTGGCTCTCTCCCATGTCGAGTAAGAGGTCGGATTCTGTCGTAACGGGATCGCTGTGCACCGGTATGGTGGCTGCAGCGGTGCTATGGCTGGGCTCGGCTCTTAGGAATTGACTCGCCTCGGTGAGGTTCGCAAAGCGGTCGCTCGGGGCAAAGGCCAAGCACTGCTCGATCGTGTCGCGGATGTGTTTCTCGCGATCTGAGCTGGGTTGGTCGGGCCAGGAGATTTTTTTCTCTGATTGGAGTAGGCGATAGAGTTGCTCGGCACTCTGGGTCAGCTGTCCACGAGAGACCAGCACCATACGATCCATCTTCACCGGATCTCCGAGGTACTGCTGGTAGAGGCGGTCCAGTCTGGGGAGCCTCTTGGTGAGTAGCTCGTAGGCCACCACACCTACCGAGTAGACGTCGAGACGCGCGAGCTCGGGGCGGCTACCATTGCGGCTGATCAGCTGCTCGGGGGCGAGAAAGAAGGGGAGCTTTTGCGACTCAAGGAATAGTAGGCCTGGTGCGACCATCTCGCCAAAGCCTATCAGCTCTACCTGTGGCTCGTCCTGACCAGTGAGAAACACATTGTCCGAGCGGATGCCGCCATGAAAGATCCGCTGCCGGTGTAGCTGGCCCACGGTGTGGATGATATTCTCGATAGCAGAGAGAGACTCCTCTCGCGGCATGAGGCTGGAGAGATAATCTAGCGACGAGAGTCGCCAATTGCCACGCTGCCCACGCCAGCCAGGGAATGGTACGGAGACGGCGGACGGCATGCCGACCATACGCCTGGTAAACTGAGCGACCTCTGATACCCCACGAGATGGTGCGGCATCGGCGATGGTCTGGTAGGCATTGCTGATCTGTTGATCTCGGGTCGACTGAGATTTCAGCACCCGGATGAGGCGTTTGCCATTGCTCTCGCTGCCATTACCCGCCAGAAAGTTCCACCCGAAGGGATCTTCTCCCATCAGTTGCTCGATCTGGTAGCCATCTAGGTCTGGTAGCCGCATGCGCACTCCGAAACGATTCGGCGGGAGAAACGTTAAAGATTAAGCGGCAGAAAGTGCATGTCTGACGATGCGCTCCCACTCATCGTCTATGCCATCCATGTCGATAGCCGGCTCTCCAGCACGGGCATACCAGTAGCCTGCATTGCCGAGATCGCCCTCGATGGTATGCAGTAGGGCATGGATCCACGAGCCGAGTTTGGTCGGGATATCCTGACAGATATCGTGCGAGGCATGCCACTCGCCTTTTTTGGCCAGCCAGAGAGATTTTAGTTCGGCGGAGAGAGCTGCTGGGGGCTCGGCATCTACCGCGATGGATTCGACGATGTCTTTGTAAGTCATGTTTCCTGTATCGCTAGGGGACACGGTAGAGACGGGGCAAGCGGGTGCAACATTAGGCTGGAAAAACTTAATCAACTAACCCTGATTACTTAGAGGAGGAGAGGAGGAGAGGAGGAGAGGAGGAGAGGAGGGCGGGGCTAGCTCTCGAGAGTGCCTTGGACTACGCCGAGCTTGGAGGTGACTTTGAGTCGGCTCCAGACATCTTCGCCGATGGATTGGCCGGCGAGCAGATCTTGATAGGTGCGGATCAGGCTGGTAGCGGCATCGTAGTCCTCATTTAGTAGCTCGATGCGGTAGCGGCTCAGGCCGGTGCGACGTAGGCGATCGTAGTAGAGCGCGCCGGTCTGGGCTCGGCCATTGAACAGGGTGTTGCGACAGCCGACATCGGCTTTCAGGTAGTGATGCTGGCCGACTCGGTCGCGTAGCTCCACCTGGTGGTGCTCGCAGGGTTTGCCGCAGTTGGTCACATCGGTGCCCTCTGAGATGAAGCTGCAAAACACACAGTGCTCCATGTGAAACATCGGCATGTGCTGGTGGACGGTCAGCTCGAACCAATGATCAGGCACGGCTTCCAGTAGGTCTGTGGCTTGATCGATATTTAGGTCGTAGGAGACGGTGAGATTCTCAAAGCCATAGCCCATGTAGAAATCGGCGGTGATGGGGTTGGCGACATTCAGCGAGAAATCGGCAACCATGGCTAGCTCTCTAGCTCCGCCAAAGTGTTTCACTCCGCCCAGATTACGCACCAGTACCCCGTCGGGTTTGGCCCGCTCTACGGTGCGAAAGAGGCCGGTCTCGCCAGCCTTTTGGATGCGAGGTGTGGCGAGGAAGATGCGTGTATCAGGTGATCGCTCACGGATGCTCGGTACCACATGGCGAAAGCGGCGAACATCCTCGAGGTCGAGATAGATCTGACCGATCCCGCAGTCGAGCGCGGCATCGATCTGAGCCTCGGTACGACAGAGGACGCGCAGGCTGCTGCCGGCTGGATCTGAGGTAGCTTCGGCATCGAGCTGAGGTAGCAGGTCGGCTACGCATGTATCGGTAGCCTCGGTGCGCAGGGCGGGGGAGGTGGTGGGCTCGGCTTGGTCGAGTTTATCCACCAGGCTGCGGCGCAGCTGATTGATCTCGCTCACCGGGAGGATCACATCTCCAGAGAGGCGGTCGGCGTCGAGTGACTCCAGTTGATAATCTGTGGCACCGAGTTTGCCGAGTTTTTCAAAAAGGAATTCGTGAGTCAGAGGGCGCTTCTCGGCGATCTCGAGATCAATGGTGGAGCTCACCTTTAGCCCAGAGTCAATGTCGCAGATAGTCAGGGGCACGCCGGCAAAGCCCTCCACTCGCCAACGTAGGCCGGTCTGTAGGCGGCGTTGCTCCGCAGCTTTGCCGCTTTGCCAGGTTTGCTGCAGTTGCTTGGTCAGGCTGGGATCGTCAGTCTTCCACAGGCGATCCCCGGTAGAGATCTGGCGGCTGTCGATTTTGCCTCGCTGCAGCAGGATGCGGTCGCCTTTTAGCTCATAGATGCGACCGCCCTGCTCGCGCTCGGTATCGCCGCCGCTATCTACCACTATACCATCGCCCTTGCGCAGGCGGATATGGCGGTCGCGCACCTCTATCCAGTCGCGGCCGACCTGAGTGATCCTACCGATGTAGGCACCGCGCTTTTTGCCAAACCGGGCATGGACCAGCTTTTTGTTATCGATGCCCTTTAGCCAGCCCGTGGAGAGGCCACGAGAGAATGCCATCTCCAGCTGGTAGTGATCTTCGGAGGTGACTTTGTCGTCTCGCTGGCCTATGGCGGCATCGATGGCTTTGCGATACACACTCGTCACTGCGGCGACGTACTCAGGCGTCTTCAGGCGGCCTTCGATTTTGAAGCTTTGGATACCTTTCTTGATCAGCTCTGGGACGAGGTCGATGCCAGCTAGATCCTGCGGCGATAGTAGGTAGCGCTGGTCACCTAGATCACGATCCACACCGTCGACGACTAGCTCATAGGTCATCCGGCAGGCTTGGGCGCATTCACCACGATTGGCGCTGCGCTGCCCCAGTGACTCACTGGTCAGGCACTGGCCAGAGTAGGCCACGCACAGAGCCCCGTGGACAAAGGTCTCGATCGGGACGGAGTCGGGCTCAGTCGCTCGGAACAGTTGCATTTCCTTCAGCGAATTCTCCCGAGCGATCACCGCTTTATTCAACTGAAAAGCTTCGTCGACTAGGGCTAGGCCCTCTGGCGAGGTAATCGTCATCTGTGTCGAGCCGTGTAGACCTAGGCCTGGCACCATCGCTCGTGCCATGCGGGCTAGGCCCATATCCTGAACGATGATGGCATCGGCACCGCCCGCGTAGATCGCTCGCAGCTGAGCGGCAGCCGACTCTAGCTCGCCGGTGAAGATCAGAGTGTTGAATGTCACATAGCCCTTCACCCCATGATCGTGCAGATAAGCCATCAGTTCAGGCAGATCTGCAGTGGTGAAATTGTCCGCTCTCATCCGAGCGTTGAAGGCTGAGAGGCCAAAAAAGATCGCATCGGCCCCATTCGAGACCGCCGCCTTAGCGCAGTCCCAATTTCCGGCAGGTGCGAGTAGCTCTGGGCGGTTGGTCATGTGGCTGGAGGATAGCGCGACTCTGGTTTGATTTCTAGCGGGAGGGCTGTGAGCGGTGAAATTCAATTTTAGTATTTACAATGTAAACTTTTTCGGCAAGGGTTGTGCATATGCGTGGATTTCATCTTTTTGGTATTTGTTCTCTCCTTCTTTTGAAGCTCTCCGCCGTCAACTCAGCTGCTGAAGTCGTAAACTTCACTTCGACTCCGAGCATTGCAGTTAGAGGTGTTTTTATGAATAAAGTCGCGCCTGACCAAATGCTTTGGGCTGTATCTATTAAGACTATCGATAGTGATTTGGTAAAGGCTGCAGAGATTCAGGACGCAAGGGTGAAGCAGCTTATCGCTTATTTGGCGGACAGTGCGAAAATCGATAGGGGAGAGATATCAACTAACCACGTGCAGCTTTCTGAAAACCGTGTTCGAAAGGGAAATGATTATGTTTATGAAGGGTATGAAGCACGGACTCAGATAGGTTTTCTGGTCACTGATTTGACTATGTATCAGGATTTGTGGGTGGGCTTGGCGAAACTTTCGGGTATCTCTATTGATTCTGTGGTCCTAAGTAGTTCTAATGCGACAGAGCATAGGGACGCGGCTCGTTTACAAGCGATCGCAAGTGCGAGGGGGAAAGCAGAAAAAATGGCCGAGGCGCTTGGGATGAAGATCGGAAAGCCGTTATCTATAGTTGAAGATCCAAGCTCTTCTCGTTCTAGTTACGGCGATTACGATAATGGTGTTAGCGTACATAATATTTCAGGATCTGGGGGTGGTCTAGCTGTGGGGCGTTTGGAGATTCGTGCAAAAGTAGATATTACATTTGAGCTGCTTTAGGAGTGCCAGATGAATTTTAGGGAGGTTTCAATGTGCCCAAGCATTTCTCTCCGCCTTCAAACCGCGCAGGGCTCTAGAGCTATTCGCATCGTCACTGAGGATTGAGGTGTAGATCGCGATGCGTTTCTCCATTTCATTCATCTTATCACGATGGGCGCGGCGGGCAGGGTCGCGGACTCTTTGAGTATCGCCTACGGTGAGGAAAGAGGAAAGCACAGCAGGTTCGCCTTTTTTGCGAGTGGAGATATGCATACCTCCGGAGATACCGGTTTCGGCTGCGTGGCAGCCATTGCATGTGTTCATGGAAAAAGCGCGTCGTGCTAAGCGATCGTGCACTTGGCGGGCATCCCAGTGGAAATCGTCATCAGGGATGAGGGCGCTACCAGCTAGGAAGGGGACCTTGTCTCGCCTGATCTTGAGTGTTTCATCGACTAGGTGGCGTGATAGTTTGATGACTTTACTGTTGTCATTGATGTAATCGGCAAGAGCTCGGTTCTCTTTGGTATGCTTTTCGGTGAAACTTAAGTCAGGAGTTTGGTCGACCGGGACTTGTTCGAAACCTAATGAGCCGAGGACAAATTCTCGCATTTCGCGAGGTTGAGCTAGAGCCGCTTCATTAGTGCGTATCTGGCCTAGATTGGTTTTACGGTCTTCTGCGAGGTATTGTATATTATCGTGCACTAGGTTTTCGAGGGCGGCCAGATAGTCGTTGTCTATCGTTTCGTAAGCACCTAGTTGATGCCAGCGCATTGCCCATCTTTGGAGATCTTTCTCGCCGAAAGGCCTTTGACTGGATGAGGTTTGGGTGGTGTTGGCAGGCATGTTGGGGCAGTTGGTGTTACTTCGTCCGGTTGTATAAGTGCTTGGGGCTGGTTCAGGTTGATCGCTGATATCATAGGCTCGATATTCCATTTCAGTGATCAGAGTGAAATCTCCTGCTAAAGGCTCCCCAGTCTCCTGATCGCAGACACAATAGGTGAAACGTAGCTCACCAGTGCTACTGCTAGCGTAGCTCGCGCCTCCGAGTCCCGGCACATCATCAGGGTCGATTCCCATATCTTCAAAATCATCGGCGGTCATCTCTAGCTCGGGGATACTGGCTAAATCGAGGCGGTTGACCACAGCGGTCAGACGAAACGGAGCATTGGCGTAGTCCACCTGCCATTCTTCATCGGTTACACCTGCCTGGCCGTCGGCCTTTTTCCACGGATCGATGACCAGCTCGCGAATCGATTGGCGTGCGGGTACCGTGAATTGATTCACCACCTGGTCTTCTTCCCAGTGCTTTAGTAGGCTCAGGATGAGTCGGGTCTTGTCTTCGATTTCGTTACTTTTAGCGATCTGATCCATCACATAGCCGAATGAAAGAACTCCCGGGTATTCAGCCAGATGCGAATCTGTGACTTTTAGATCCGTGATCAACAATTCCTGTTCTGGTTTGACCTCGTGAGTGAGCAGGTCTTTCGCCGTTACGAGTGGTGATAATGTGTGGATAAAGAGCAGGGACAGAGAACAAAAACGGATAGCGATCTTCATGGCGATATTAGGGGGACAGTTTTTAGCCCCTAGAATCTTGGCAAAACTATTTAATTTCGTAAAGGCTGGAATCAGTGGTCACCTTTGTTCAGCTGGGACTATCCAAAGTTAGGAGCCATTATGAAAATTATTAAATAAAAAGATCGATTTCGACCAAGCTTTGTTCTTGTCTCGTCGTCCCCGTCTTGCCAGTATGGCGCCAATTAGTATGTTTGGGTATAGGCGTTCGGGGCCTTTGGGAGTAATTATTTTGAGCCTGTTCTTCGCAGGTTTGTGCGCAGCTGCGCCTCTGACTCTAGAGCGCGCCCAGCAGCTCCATCGCACTGGCGATGCGGATCGTGCGCGTCTACTACTACAGCGCGATGGGTTCTACGAGCAGGACGCCGCTCAGGCACTGCTCTTGGTCGCCGAGCTGTTCTATCAGACTGGGGCCTACGAGGATGCGGTGCAACTCGTGCGACTCATCTTGTCGCAGTTCGCCGAAGATGATCTGGAGATCCTAGGCCGATGCCGTGCCATTTTACGCGAGTCCGGCTTTCCCGACGAGGCGGCAGACCTGCTCACACGCATCAATAACCGTGCTACCGAGCGCAAACAAAACAAGGGAAGCTTCAGCCCAGGCGAATTGGTCGCCTTGGGTAAAATAGCTGTCGAATCTAGAGCCGATCCGGTGCGTATCCTCAATCAATTTTACAAACCCGCTCTCAAGAAAGACCCAAAGCTGCTGGCTGGCTATCTGGCCGCCGCCGAGCTATCGCACAGCAATCAAGACTACAAATATGCGGCCGAATTCCTACGCGATGGACTGAAAAAGCATGGCCCCCACGCCGATCTGCACTTCTGGCTGGCCTTCACTCTGTATGAGAGCAATGAAATGCGCGGCGCTGCCGAAGAGGCTCTCAAAGCGCTAGCCATCAACCCCAATCACACCCCGACTCTGCTGCTCAATGCCCTACGCGAGTATGCCACCGGCACAGAGGACGACTTTGTAGCAGCTCTCGAAAAAGTCTATGCCATCGATCCCTGGAATCAGCGGGCACTGGCCCTGGAGACAGCCCAGCACCACCGCCGCAAGCGCATGCAGCAAGTGCATGACACTCGCGACAAGGCACTCCAAGTCTGGCCGCAGTCGCCCTATGTCGACTACTGGATCGGCTACCTGCTTTCGCGCCGCTTATTGCTGAAAGAAGCCATCCCCTATCTGATCCGAGCCACCGAGATAGATCCCGACCTGATCGAGGCCAAAGCTCAGCTCGGTCTAGCCTACCTGCGCCGCGGCGATGAAAAGCGTGGCTGGGCGCTGATCGAGGAAGTGCAGCAGACCGATCCCTACAACGTCATCGCCTTCAATCATGCCGAGCTGAAAGCCTATATCGATGCGATGACCACTATCGAGACCCCTCACTTTCGAGTGCGTTTGCCAAAGAAAGATCACGATCTTTACGGCGACCGAGTGATGGAGCTACTCGATCGCGCGCGCACCGAGATGACCCAGCGCTACGATCATACCCCCAGCGAGCTGACTCTGATCGAATTCTTTACCAATACCCAAGACATCAATATCCGTCTCTCTGGTATCCCCGGTGGTCTGGGTGTGCTGGGTGCCTGCTTTGGCGATGTGATCTCTATGCAAAGTGCAGGCGGCGTGGGTATGCTAGGCCAAAACTGGGAGCACGTACTCTGGCACGAGTACGCCCACACCGTGACTCTCGCTGCTACCGAGCAGCGCATACCCCGCTGGCTCACCGAGGGCTGCTCGGTACACGAGGAGGCCCTTTTCGACAAGCGGCACCGACGCCCTCTCGACCAGAGAACTCATCCGATCTTTGCCCAAGGCAAATTAATCCCCATCAGCCAGCTTAATGAAAAGTTTCGCAGCGATGATATGATGCTCGCCTACTTTCAATCTGGGCGCATGGTCGACCGTATCGTCGAAAAGCATGGCTACGAAAAACTACGTCTAGTGCTAAAGGATATCGCCAAAGGCAAACTGGTAGAGGATTCCTTCGCCCTGCATATGGAGCCGATCGCCGACTTCGAGGCCGACTTCGCTCAGATCGCCAAAACCGAAGCCGATAGCCTAGCCCCCGATCTAGACTGGCAGATGCCGAGCAACCCCGCCCTACTAAAACGCGACGCCGGTGCCCTAGCGGCCTACCTCGAGCAAAATCCCAACAACTACTGGGCCCTGAAACAACAATGCCTAGTACATGGCCGCAATAAATCCTGGGATGCCCTACAGCAAACTGCTAGCCACCTACTCGCTCTGTATCCCACCGATGGCTCCGACGACTGCGCTCGCTACTACCTATCACTAGTCGCTCGTTTCAAAAACCAGCCAGCTAAAGAGCGCGAGCTACTAGAGGCCTGGCTGCCTCACTCCGGCTCTGCCGTCTATGCCTACGAGCGACTGGTCGAGCTAAATACTCGAGAGGAAAGGTGGCCAGAGCTACTAGCCAGCGGCCAATCTCTATTTGGCGTACAGCCACTGACCCATTTAGCGCACCGCGGCATGGGCCGTGCCTATGAGGGGTTAGCTCAAAGCGACGCCGCCATCTCTGCCTATGAGAAGCTACTCCTCACCGATCTGATCAACCCCGCCGATACACACTACCGTCTAGGTACCCTGAAATCCCAAACCCAACCAGAGGCCGCCAAACGCCACATACTCGATGCGATCTCTGAAGCTCCTCGATACAAGAAAGCGCACCACCTCCTACTGCAGCTACACGGCAAGTGCTCTTGCGGCCTCCAACACCGATGAAATCCACCACACTACGTTTTTCGATACTCCTCGGCATCGTCTGGCCGCTACTGATCAATGGTGGCGATGTCGATTTTCGACCAGGGCCCGATGGCTATCCCATTTGGGACAAGCCAGCTCACATGCCCGGCGATGTGTTTACCTTTTGTCGAGTCAAATTCCAATCACCTAACGATCACCAATGGGTACGCTGGAGCACAGACTTTCCCGATGCCGATAAAAACTTCTCCTACCGTCTGCAGCAATTGACATCTCTACAGGTCAATCCAGATCCCGAGTCGACCACACTAGTCGATCGCGAGGTTCTCAAAAAATACCCATTTCTCTACATGGTCGAAACCGGGTTCATGGCCCTCTCCGATCAAGAGATCGAGAATCTACGCTACTACTGCCTAAATGGCGGATTCCTACTGATGGATGATACCTGGGGCGATGAGCAGTGGCACCACACTCGCTCGGTCATGGAGCAGGTCTTTCCCGACCGCCAATTCACCGAGCTAGATGTCAGCCACCCCATCTTTCACACGGTATTCGATATCGAGGAGCTGCCCCAGGTCCCCAGCATAGGTGTAGCGCTCGCAGGCAAGAAAGACGGTATCACCCACGAGCAGCAGGTGGGCCCCGGCACCGGGACACCCTACTACCGTGCCTACTTCGACGACGATGGGCGCATGTGCTGCCTGATGATGCACAATACCGATATAGGCGATGGCTGGGAGCGCGAGGGCGTAGATCCCTGGTACTTCAAAGAATTCGCTGAGAAACTTTCCTTTCCTATGGGTATCAACATCGTGGTCTACGCGATGAGCCATTGACCAATATCACCCTCTATCATTTTCTATATGACCGACCAACAACAGGCCGAAGCCGTAGCTCTCATCCAAAATAGCCGTGCCACGATAAAGGCCGAACTAGGCAAAGTGATCATCGGCCAGGAGGAGGTGATCGATCAGATTCTCGTGGTACTCATGTCTGGCGGCCACGCGCTACTCACTGGTGCGCCTGGATTGGCCAAGACACTTTTGGTCAATTCTCTAGCCGATTTGTTTACCCTACAGTTTAGCCGCATCCAGTTCACCCCCGACCTGATGCCCTCAGACATCGTCGGCACCGAGGTGCTCCAAGACACTGCAGAGGGCCGACGACTGGAATTTCAAAAAGGTCCCATCTTTGCCAACTTGATCCTGGCAGACGAGATCAACCGCACACCGCCAAAGACTCAAGCCGCTCTGCTCGAGGCCATGCAGGAGCATCAGGTAACCGCTGCGGGCATGACGCACAAGTTGCCAGAGCCATTCTTCGTGCTCGCTACTCAAAACCCAATCGAGATGGAGGGCACCTACGCTCTACCAGAGGCACAGCTAGATCGATTCATGGTAAATATCGTAGTCGACTACCTACCCAAGGCCGACGAAGTCAGAGTAGTCGAGCAAACCACCAGCCAGGCAGCCCCCCAGCTCCAGACTCTCTATACCGCAGAGCAGCTGCAGCTGTGCCAGCAGATCGTAAAGCTGGTGCCTATCGCCAAAGAGCTAGTGGAATTCGCTGTCGACCTAGTCAGTGCCTCGCGCCCCGGTCAGGAAGGCACGCCTTCCTTCGTCGACGAACTCGTCCAGTGGGGCGCCGGACTTCGCGGTGCGCAGAACTTAGTGCTCGGTGCCAAGACTCGCGCCCTACTCGAGGGGCGCAACTATGTGGACAAAGAAGACCTGCTAGCACTGGCCCACTCAGTGCTGCGCCACCGTATCCTGCCAAACTACAAGGCTGAGGCCGAGGGCCGAAATGTCAGCTCCATCATCACCGAACTGATCGACACGGTCTGAGCCACTAGGCTGCCACCTCATCTAGATGTCTCTACTCTACCCCATCTACCTACTAGGAGCACTGGCAATCGCCCTGCCACTGTACCTACACCTCAAGCGCAAGCCGCCGCGCGAGTCGACCCCGGTCAGCTCACTGCTATTCTGGAATGCTAGTGAAACACTTAGCAATCGGCGCATGGCTAAGCTGGAGGACTGGCTGCTACTACTGCTACGCATCTTAGCCATCCTGTTTCTAGTCTTGGTTTTTGCCCGGCCGTTTTTAAATAATGAGTCGCTGCTCAGCCTGACCAACCAGACCGTATCGCGCTACAGTATCGTCATCGATACTAGCGCCTCGATGCGACGCGAGGGCACCTGGCAGAGTGCTAAAGACCTAGCGCTCAGCCAGATCAAAAAGATCAAAGCTCGAGATCAGGTAGCAGTCTACCATTTCGATCACCAGGTCAGCGAGCTCATTTCCTACACCTCGTGGCAGGATGTGGATAGCGGTCAGCGCAAATCTCTACTCAGCCAAAAGATCAATTCACTATCTCCAGGCTGGGGTAGTAGCCGTATCGATCTAGCGCTGCTACGCGCCATCGAGGCCATGCAGGAGCAGGCCACTCTCGACGAAGGCCCGGTAGAGAGATCCGAGGTCATCCTCATCACCGATCTACAGCAAGGCAGCGAGTGGGAGCGACTCACCTCCATGGTGTGGCCAGAGGAGATCGAGCTATCGGTACTGCGGGTCGATTCCGATTTCACTCAGAATGCTTCGCTCAATACAGTCGCTAGCGCCGATCCCTCTCAGCCTAGAGTCCGCATCACCAATCACCCCAAACACAGCTCTGGCTCCTTTAAGCTCAACTGGACTGCTGCAGACCTATACGAGACGCACTACATCGCCCCTGGGCAGAGTGTTGTCGTATCGGCCCCGGCTGGTTTTCCACCTGGCTCTCCTCTAGAGCTATTTGGCGATGGTATAGAGTTCGACAATACGGTGTATTTCCCCCCACCAGAGCCAGCGCAGCCTTTGCTCTCGCTGTGGACGGATTCATTGGTGGAGAATGCCGATAGCCTAGCGTTCTACCTCGACCAAGCGATGATCAATACCCATCGCATGGAGCCTCGCCTAGAAAGTCGAGCCACAGAGAATGTCGACTTCTACATCGCCGACGGCTCGCTGACCGATAGTGACAGCCAGCACCTGCTCAAAGAGCTACAGGCTGGAAAGACCTGTCTACTCGTCATCGATCGCCCAGAGGCCAGCACTGCGCTTAGAACTCTACTAGCCGATTCATCGATCGAGGTTCGCGCCGCCACCACAGGTCGGGACTACACGCTTTTCGAGCAGGTCGATTTCAAACACCCTGTCTTGCGACCATTTGCCGCCATCGAGACCCGAGATTTTAGTAATATTCGTGTCTGGAATTATCAACTAGTCGACCTGCCCGACACCCGCACACTCATCAGTTACGAAGACGGTAGCCCGGCTCTTTTTGAAAAAACGATCGGTCAGGGCACTCTCTATGGCATCACCACCAGCTGGAGCAAACAAGATAGTCAGCTAGCTCTATCTACTAAGTTTGTTCCCTTCCTCTATTCCCTACTTCATCACAGCGGTATTCGCCCCGGCGCGTCGGCGAGCTTTACGGTAGGCGATATCTTGCCGCTGGATCGCGATTTCCCTTCCGACCTGCCTATCACCATCGACGGGCAGCGCGCTCAGCAGCCGTATCAAGCAGATCGCCCCGGTTTCTATCCATTCGCTCAGGGTGACAAGCAAGTGACCTACATCGTCAATCTCGATCCTCGCGAGAGTCTCTTAGAGCCGATGGATCTCGATACATTTTCACGCTTTGGTATCGACTCAGTCCAGGCACCCGATCCAGACGATTCCCAGCTAGCACCTCCCGGTAGGACACTCACCGAGGTGGAGCTAGAGAATCAACAAAAGTGGTTTCGATGGCTCGCCTGTTTGGTATTTATTTTCATCCTGGTCGAAACCCTAATCGGCTCCCGTCGCCGCAGCTCATCCTCCGCCACAGCCACACCCGAAGCTACCTGATACTACTGTTAGGATTAAAATATGCTATGAAGATTATTCTGTACCTCCCGCTGTTACTTACATTAAGTATTTGGGTTCTGTCCCATTATTTCACTGCGAGTCTGTCATTTCCAAACTTTATGATTATCAACTCATCATCAGGCAGTATCCAGGTGATGGTTACAAAACACAAAATCGATAACAAATTCGGTTTAAATAATAACAAGTATCCCATTATGATGCCCTCTGGCTACTCACCCAGAGAGTCTGTGAGTCAAATTTTCTCCTCAAACACTTCCAGTCTTGAGCCGTTTAAACCAACGTTATCAGACACGATTCGTGGTGATCTTGGAGCTAGGTATGAGTTCGGAACGTTTGTATGCTCTCTACCGTATTTCGTGATCACCATATTTGCGATCCTAGTTTGTACATTTGGTTCCAAATTACCAGTAGGTCTAATCCGCCGCAGCTCATCCTCCGCCACAGCCACACCCGAAGCCACCTGATACTACCGATATGAGCAAGCAACCACCGCCACTCCCCACCATGAGTCGACTGGTAAGCCAAGTGCTAGCCAAGATACGGCGTATCAAGCGACTGCAGTGGATCGCTACGGCTCTGTTGATCAGCGCAGTGCTTCTTGCCTGTTTGGTATTTGCTTTTCAGGTGACCTGGACCACCGCCCTGCTTATTGCTGCAGCTTTAGTCGTGATCGCTGCGTGCCTAGCTGGTAGAGGTATACCTAGCGAGAGACAAGTACTCGCTGATATCGGCGAGCAAAACCCAAAGCTGAAATACCTACTCGCGACAGCCCACCAGGCGGAGAAAGAGGCGACTCCTGACTACCTGAGTCGGCAGGTCATTCAAGACGCGGTGAGAGCTGCGATCGATAAAAAAGTCGCAGCGAATCACTCGGCTGGTTATCTACAAAAGTTACAGCGTATGGCACTACTCGCATTGGCGCTGTTTATCGTCTCGCTGGGTGTATGTATCAAATACCGTCCGGGTTCCACTATCACAGTGGCTAATGAAGAGGAGCCGCCCGCCGAAGCGTTGACTGTAGATATGCAGATCATCGTCAATCCAGGCGATGTGGAAGTGGAGCGAGAGTCCCGCCTAGTGGTTACAGCGCTTTTCCCCGAGTCGATCCCAGACCATGCGACTCTTGTCGTCGATTGTTTAGACGGGAAATTTCTGCGGCGCCTGCCGATGAAGAAGAAGCTCGAAGATCCAGAGTTTGGCGTGACGATCGAGTCAGTACCTGGCGATGGCACCTATCGCATCGAGACCGCCAAAGGTCACAAGAGTAGCGAATACCAGATAACCACCTTCGAACTTCCCAAACTGGTTCGCTCCGATGCCAAGGTCATTCCTCCCAGCGGCTCCGATCGCAAGCCGCAGCTAACCGAAGATACCTATCTGGCCCGCGTCTTCGAGGGCGATGCGGTCGAGTGGACTCTGGAATGTAACAAACCGATCACCGCTGGTAAGTTAATCGCAAAAGATGGCACGGAGATCCCGCTGATAATCGATCCCGCCAAACCCAACCGGATAGCTATCAAAACCCAGCCACCGAAATCAGAGCGCTACGAATTAATCCTATCAGATGCCGAAGGACGAGAGAATCGCAATCCGCCGTACCTGAGCATACTAGTAAAAGAGAATCGGCCCGCAGTGGTGAAGCTAAAATTTCCTAGTCTCGATACTCGGGTCACACCGATCCAAGAGATCACACCAGAGGCAACTATTATCGATGACTTGGGCCTGAAGACCGCCGGGGTGACCTATCGATTCGATGGCAAGGTCGAGGAGGTTCATTTCGAGCTACCCAAGCCAGAGGAAGAGCAGGCACTACGCAAGCACGACCTTAAATGGCCACTCGACTTTGAGACGCTCGGCGCAAGGCCCAATACTCTGCTGACCTACCACTTCTGGGCCGAGGATCAGGGCCCCGATGCTAGCAACCGGCGAACCGAAAGTGAGATGTATTTCATCGAGGTGCGCCATTTCGAAGAAATCTTTCGCGAAGGCCCAGCCAAGGTGAAAGCCGATGGTCAGCCCAATGCTCAAAAGTGTCTCGACCTACAGAAAGAATTGATCAATGCCACCTGGAAAGTCGAGCGCACTTCCCCAGAGATAGAGGCACTAAAGCAAGATGGTACTAGCCTAGCCGCAATGCAGCAGTACATCATTGAGCTGATTGATGAAAAATTACTACTGATAAAAGACGAAGTGCTGAAATCGATCTACCAAGATGCCCGCCAGGCGATGGTCGAAGCTCAGGCCACTCTGGAGAAAGTCGCCGCAGGCGAGCGAGACCAGCTAGACCCCTCTATGGATCACGAGCAGACCGCCTACGAGCGGCTGATGAATGCCCTAGGTCGCGAGATACGTATGGTCAAAGCCGGCGAGGGAGTGCCTGAAGCCAAGCGCCAAAAGAAGCAGGCGATGAACCTGAAGTTCTCCCAGAAAGATCGCCGCTACGAGATGCAACGCCCCGCAGGTCCAGAGCTCAAACCGATGGACGAAGAGTTAGCTATGCACTTCAAGCGGATGCTGGACCTGGCGAAACGCCAAGAAGCGATCACCGATCAATTGCAACAGCTGCTCGCATCACTGGAAGCAGCCACCACTCCGGAAGAAAAGGAGGAGATCGAGCACAAACTCAAACGCCTACGCGAGGAGCAGCGCGAGATGCTGACCGAGATCGACAAGATGCTCGAGAAAATGGACCGCATGGGCAAATCGGAGCAACTCGCCGAAACCATGGCTGCACTAGAGAAAGCGCGCAAGCAGGCAACTGAGACCTCCAAGGCCATGTCTGAGAAAAATCTGGCCAAAGCGACAACCGCTTCCAAACGAGCCGAAGAACAAATGCGTGAATCAACTGAGGAAATGCGCAAAGCCAATGCTAGTCAATTCGCAGCCCACATGCAGGAGCTACGCGAGGCCGCCAATAAGCTAGCCGAAGAACAGAATAAACTCACCGAATCTCTAGCTAACCAAGCTCAAAAAGGTAGCAAGGCAGCCGCCTCGAAAAGCCAACGGGATCAACACGAAAAAGCGATCCGCCAGCAGCAAAAGGAATTAACCGATGTACTCGAAAAGATGCGCGACATCACTCGTGCTTCAGAGGAGCAAGAGCCATTGCTATCGAGGCAACTGTATCAGGCTATCCGCAATGTCGAAACTCAGGGAACGACCGAGTCGCTCGACGAAGCCGCCAAAGAAGTCCGCCGAGGTGCCTACGCTAAAGCCAGCGAGACCGAAGCCAAGGCCGCTGAGAACATCGATCAACTACAGAAGGAAATCGATACCGCAGCCGACTCGGTGATCGGTAGTGAGGCCGAAGCACTGAAACGCGCCGACCGTCAACTAGCCCAACTTATCGAAGAGCTAAATAAAGAAAACCGCAGTGCCCAAACTGGTAAACCAAACCAACCAGGCAGTAGCAGCAAGATCGAAGACCTATCTGGTGAGCAAGAACTAGCGCAGGCAGGTGAAGGCCAATCCAAAGGCACGGAAACAAACCAAGAAAACGCTCAGGGCAAAGGCGAGGCTGAAGGTAAAGAAGGCGAACAGAACCCTGGATCTAAAGGCAGGGGTGAAGAGAAAGGCAAGGGTAAAGGTAAAGGCGGAGAACTAGCCGAAAAGACCGCCTCTAAAGGTGACGGCAAAGGACAGGGGAAAGGTAGTAAAGGAGCCAAAGGCCAAGAAAAGGGAAAAGAAGGAACGCTAGCAGCTGGAAAAGGCGGCACCAAAGGTGAGGGCAAAGGACAGGGGAAAGGCGGTAAAGGAGCCAAAGGCCAAGGGCAGGGTCAGAAAGGATCTCAAGCAGCGAACTCCTCATCCGATAGCAAAAACAAAGGTGAAGGTGAAAGTGAGGGCGAAGCCGAAGGTGAGGGAAAGGCCAAAGCCAAAGGCTCCCCGGGAACGCCGACGTCCTCGTCGGCCCTCTCGACCAGCGCCCAAGGGGAATTCACCAACAACCAACAAGATGACCAGCACGACAACCAACCAACAACCGAAAAGTCCGACGCCACCATTACCGGAGGCAGCCGCCAGCACAGCTCAGGCACCAATCGGCAGCTTTCTCTACCTACCGGTCGCAGAAAAGCCTCCTTCCTAGATGCTTTCGATGAGGACACGCCCATCGACCATGGCGACGACCGCCCCATCACCGGCGAAGAATACAATCGCTGGGCTGAGATGCTTAAGGAGGTCGAGATCATGCTAGGCGATGCCGATCTAAAGCGAGAAGCGACACGCATCCGTCTGCGCTCACGAGAGTATCGCAGCGATTTCAAACGCCACAGTCGACCGCCAGAGTGGTCGGTCGTAGAGACAGGACTGGTGCAGCCTCTGCGCCGACTACGCACGAATGTAAAAGAAGAGATCGCCCGCCAGGAGGACGACGCCGACCAGCAAGTCAGGATCGACCGAGATCCCGCCCCTACGGCCTACAAAGACTTGGTCGAAAAATACTACCAAAAACTGGGTTCCACCCAGGCGAACTAATAAACCTAAACCACTATCGATCCCGTATCCATCGTCTCATCTATATCGATAGCCAATCCCACTTGGTTACCCTATATCGTAGTCGCCTGGTGCCTGTGCTTGGCGCTGCTATGCTATACCTATGTAAAAACTAAGTCATTACCGCTAGGCAAGCGTATCGCTGCTATTGGTCTAAAACTTCTAGGTCTGGCTCTACTAGCACTTTGCCTACTCGAACTCACCTGGATCCAATCGATACCTAAGGCCGGCAAAAACATCGTCGCCATCGTCGCCGATAATAGTCGCAGCCTTTCCGTAAAAGAGAGTCCGAGTGAAAATAGTCGTGCCGAGCAATTGCGAGAATTACTCCATTCGGATAACCCCTCCACGAGCACATTCGTCGATCATATAGAGTCTCAGTTCCAAGTGCGTCGCTTCGCACTTGATTCCAAACTAACTCCTCTGGCCTCGTTTGGTGAGCTCGATCAGGCAGGCCCAGCATCGCGGCTCAACTCTGGGCTATCCGATCTGGCCAATCGCTACGATGGCCAGCCACTGTCTGCGGTCGTCATACTCACCGATGGCAACCACACCGATGCCGCTATCGACCTATCGAGCGCCTCGCTGCCCCCAGTGTTTGTGGTGCATCCCGGTGGAGGTATGCCTAGCAAAGATTTGGCGATTGGTACTGTCTTAATTACCGAAAGCGCATTCGAGGATTCTCCGATCACGGTCGAGGTTCACTTAACATCTCGTGGTTACCCGCAGGCAACGGCCAGCCTGTATCGGCAGGGCGAAGCCACCGAGCCAGTTGCCTCTCAATTGGTGCGTTTCGAGGGCGAGTCATCAAAGAAGGTTCGCTTTACCTTTCGCCCGACACAGCTGGGTGTCAGCTTTTACCGTATCGAGGTGGCTACCGACGCTCCCGAGACAGAAGCCACACTGGCGAATAACGAGCGAATCATCGCGGTCGAGCAAAACACGGGACCACACCGTATCCTCTACCTATCTGGGCGACCCAATTGGGACTTCAAATTTTTTCGTCGCGCCTTGCACCAAGATCAATCATTCAAGCTTTCGGCCCTGCAGCGTATCGCCAAACGGGAGCCAAAGTTTCAATGGCGCGGTCGCTCGGGTGAGGAAAGCAACCCACTGTTCCGCGGCTTCGATCGCGAAGACGAGACAGAGGGCTACGACGAGCCTGTACTGGTGCGGCTAGTCGTGCAGGATGATGAGCTGGCGAATGGCTTTCCCACCTATGCGGAGGGCCTCTACCCATACAAGGCTGTCGTGATCGATGATCTAGAGGCGGATTTCTTTACTCCCGACCAACAAGAACTACTCGAGACATTCGTCGCTAAGCGGGGTGGATCCGTATTGTTTCTCGGCGGTTCCGAGTCGTTTGCCGATGGTGGGTATGATGACTCGCTATTCACCGATCTGCTACCGGTCTACCTAGGCGCAGGCTCAGCACCGGTAGCTGCCGATCACCAGCTACGCATGGGGCTGACACGCGAGGGCATGCTAGAGTTTTGGCTACGGCTCCGCCAGCTAGAGGCACAGGAAAAGGCTCGCTTGCGAAATATGGCCAGCTTCACCAGTGTCAGCCAAGTGCGCGCCACCAAACCCGGCGCCTCTCTCTATGCGACAGTGCAGAATGCAGAGACCGGTGCCACTATACCCGCCATCGCCGTACAAAGGTTTGGCGCGGGTAAGGTCGCTGCCTGCATGATCGGCGACATGTGGCGCTGGGGATTTCTAGAGCCCAATCAAGCTAACGATCGCGACAAACTATGGCGGCAGTTCATGCGCCATCTGACGGTAGATGTACCCGACCGCATCAGGATACAAGTCGACTCAGGTGAAGCCGACAGCCAGGAGAAACAGATCAAAGTATGGCTAAAGAATGAAAAGTTCGATCCACAGTACAATGGCCAGATCACTCTGACAGTGACTGACCCCAGTGGCGAGATCTATACCTTCCCCGCCAATCCAGACGATGTCGAGCCTGGTCTCTATCGAGGCGTGTTTCTCGCCAATCAAGATGGTGGCTATACAGTGCGGGCAGTAGCCAAACCACTGAACGATGGTCAGCTCACCTGGCACCCTGTCGAGACCGGCTGGGCGATCAATCGAGATGCGGAGGAGTATCGCACCCTCGGCATCAACCGCGCCTGGAGCGAGCAGATCACCCAGCAGACTGGTGGCCAGATCATCGATGCAGATCAGGTCGACGACTTGGTCGACCTGATCGCCTCGACCGAAGTCCCTGAGGTGGAAATAAAAACCACACCTATCTGGCACACGCCCTGGCTGCTGATCGCAGCGATCCTTTGCTTTGTCGGCGAATGGGCTATTCGTCGCAACAATAGCTTGGCCTAAACACAGCATGAAGATTTTACTATACATAGCAGCCCTCCTGTGTGGCATCTGCCTACCATGCCCACTGCTGGGCGATGACTTTTTACTAGTCGTAGGCGAGCCGGGCGAGGCCACTTACGAGGCACCCTTCGAGTCATCCGCTCAGATTTGGAGAAGCCATTTCTCCACCGACCCGAGCTACCGATTTCATCTGATCGGGCGGGATCGCCCAGCCACTCGCCCCGACCGCGAGGCATTAAAGGAATACCTCGAAAACGCCGATATCCATAGCACAGAGACCCTGTGGATCGTACTACATGGCCATGGCACATTCGACGAAAAGGTTACCTCGTTCAATCTACGAGGCAAAGACGTGACTCTGGAGGAATTTCATGAATGGCTAAAACCCTTAGCGAAGCGACCGTTGGTGTTCATCAATTCCTCGGCCTCCAGTTCTCAATTTCTCACCAAGCTAGCGGGCCCTAACCGAATCATCATCACAGCGACTCAGACGACTGGCGAGGAAAATTATAGTTACTTCGGGCAGTACCTAGCCAGTGCCCTACAAGCCCAAGAAGCCGATCTCGATGGCGATGGTAGCCTGTCGCTACTAGAAGCATTTCTCCACGCATCGCGATCGGTCGAGGCCCACTACAAAAATGAAAACCGCATGACCACCGAGCACGCGATCCTCGATGACAATGCCGACGGCAAGGGCACCCCGGTTGATTTCTTTAAGGGTATCCATGCGATTCAAAAGCCCAAAACCGCAGCGAGTATCGATGGCCAGAAAGCAGCCAGCCTACTACTGAGCCGATCGGAGGATGAGAAAAATCTAACTTCGCAGCAAAGAGAATCTCGGGTCGCACTGGAAAAAAAAATCCAGGAACTACGACAGAAACGCTCACAGATCGGCGATCAAAGTTATTACACCCAGCTGGAAAAAATCGCCCTGCAGCTAGCTGAAATCTATCACCAACCAAAGGAGGAAGATCATGAATAAGTCGTCGCTACTCCGCCATCTACTAGTGGCCTGCGCCTGGATGTGTGCGGGCACCGCGCTAGCCGAGCGTACGGTCACCTACCTACAGCCTCCGACTCCGCCCATGCCGCGCTTGAATCTGGGCCATCACGTAGGCCCGGTGCGTAGCTGCGCTTTCATTGATGGCGGCGAGACACTCGTCACTGCTGGCGAGGATAAAACCATACGCCTCTGGGAGCCTCGTACTCTAGAGCTGAAAAAGACGATCTACACCAATACCATCATCGACGCCCGGCGCACCCTGCATGGCCGCTACTTTTGTCTAGCAGCTCACCCGAGCAAACGGATCATCGCCGTAGCCGGAGCTGTCGGTAATACCAACTCGATGGTGCGGATCATCGACCTGGATAAAGACACCCAGCTCGACTATCAGGAGGATGGCAATAGCCATATCAATAACATCGCCTTCAGCGCCGATGGACGCTGGCTGCTCGCGGGCACTGGCGATAGCAAGATACTCGTGTGGCAGATCCACTTGGATAAGCCACGTGGTCAGGTGATGGAGCTGCGATCGACCTACACCAGCGAAGCTCGAGTACACTTTATTCGGTTCCCCAAAGAGGGTAACTCTTTCCTCTACAAACCTGAAAATCGAAATAGCTGTCTCGCCAGTATCGATGCTAATACCGGGCAAATTCGCAAGATAAGAGAATATCCGATAAAGGGATTTTCGATTTTATCTAACGATGGTTCTAAAGTATTTGGCCGCAGCAACCGCAACTACCTATGTGTATTCGACCGAGAGACCGGCCAAGCGATAAGGCGGCTACCCAATCACCTACAGCGTGGCCATGCCGCGTTGGCCACATTTACCCCCGATGGATCAAAGCTCTATATATCTCGAGACACAACTCTCTGTCGAGCCGACTGGCTATCGGCTGTAGGCGAGGATATGCATGAGATCTGCGACAAGACTTACGACATGCGCTGTGCTGACAATGGTCTGATCGCCCTCGTCGGTGGCAAGCCAGCTGCTATCTATGTGATCGACTCAAAGACCGACCAGACAATCGCCTACCACGAATTCAAAAACTCGCTACGAACCTTGGGTATAAGCCAAGAGAATCCTCTCAAGTTTGCCTGGGGATTCGGAGGGTACTATGACTACAGTGGCGGCATGATGAGCGGCTTCGACTTTGCCTCCATGCAGGTCGCGCCGCCCTTCGGTCGCTTAGCCGACTACACGACTCGCTACACCAGGCATGAGGATAAATTCCTTTCACTACGAAACTGGAAACAGCTCCACCTAAACGATGGGCAGGTGCGCGACCGAGGCACCGTGCTGAGCTACTCATTCACCCAAAGCGGGAAAATCGTCTTCTCCGGCTGGAATGAGCTGGGACTACTCGAACCTGACGATCTCACCACACCTTTGGCCGATCCGCTATTCGGTGCCTATTTTCCAGTGTGCGCCATCTGGTCTGTGCTCGGCAGTCACGAGCTACCCATAATCGCAAGCGGAGGTGAAGAAGGAATCCTACAGATCTGGCATGAGAAAGCAGGTAAGCTACTGGTCAATCTATATGTCGATGAACAGGGCGAATGGGTATGCTGGACCCCGCTAGGCTTTTACGATTGCTCAGCGAATGGCGCACGCTATCTCGACTGGATCTCTGAGCATGGCGTAGACTCTCTAGCTCGGACCTATGACCGCGACGCGGCGATGAAAGCCTTCCACGCTCCTGAAGTGGTGCGCAAGGTGATCCAAAGCCAGACACTAGATACCCAAGTCATCGAAGAACTCGGCATCGACATACCTAAACCAGAGGGCGGAGCCAGAGTCCACAAACTACCATTCACCTTGACCGGTAAAGGTCTCCCGAAACGATAGATACATTCTCGCCATGCCGATCGACCCGAAAAGCCTACTAGCCATACAGTCGATGGAGCTGCGTACCCGCATGCTCATCGATGGCCTGCAGCTCGGCCTGCACCGCAGTCGCGACCATGGTTTCTCCGTGGAGTTTAGCGAATATCGCAACTACACACCAGGCGACGACTTGAAGCACCTCGACTGGAAAGTGATGGCACGTACCGATCGCCCCTACCTGAAACGCTTCGAAGCGGAAACCAATCTGCGGCTACAAATCATCCTAGATCAAAGCCGATCAATGTCCTTTGCCTCTGGTGACCATCCGCTCAAGTCGGACTATGCGGCTACGCTTGCGGCTACCTTGGCGGTATTCTTGATGAAGCAGGGCGACCAAGTCGGGCTGACGACATTCGACACCACTCTCGACACCTACCTGCCGCCGCGCAATCACCCAGCTCATCTACAGAGACTACTAAACGAGCTGCAATCTCCTGCCGAAGGCGAGGGCACCAGTCTAGATGAGCCGCTACTACGTATTGCCCAGATGCAGCGCCGCCGTGGTTTTTTCCTACTCATCTCCGATCTTTTAGCCCCTATCGAGCAGCTAGAGCCGCGCCTATCGATGCTCCGCGCCCAGGGCAATGAGGTAGCCATCATCCGAGTCCTCGACCCGACCGACATCCAGCCCGACCTAGACGACTCCTCACAGCTACAAGACCTCGAGTCAGGAAAAGTCATGTCGGTGCATGTGAAAAAAGAAATCGATGCCTACCAGCAGCGCTACCAGCAGCACGAAGCATCGGTGCAAGCGATCTGCGACGACAAGGGCATCGACTACCTGACCACTACTACCGATGCGCCACTAGAGGCAGTGCTGCGTCAGATTTTAATCAATCACCAGAAACTTACCACTGCCCCCAGCTCCAAGGGTGTTCATTCTAAGGTGAGTTTGTAGTTTAGGCTTTTCTGAAGGCTTAGTCGTCGGTCAGGCCTCATCGTGTGAAACTCTTGAATCCTCGCGCTCTCGCGCGTAACCTCCCGCACACATTACTATGGATCCTACTAAGACATCTTTTGGCACTTGGAGTGGCGGGCGGTACATGCACTTTGGCGAGGCGATCGAGGAGCAGCGACTGGAGGATCTGGTGCGCTCGGCTTACGACCAAGGGGTGCGGACCTTTCTGACGGCGGATACTTATGGCACTGGGATGGCGGATGAGCTGCTGGGCAGGGCGCTGGCGGATAAGGACCGCGATAGCTACTGCCTGGTGGGCATGGTGGGGCACGATATTTATGATGGCAAGCGGGCGGGCTCGCGGGGCTTTGCTCGCTTCACCCACCCAGATCTGCGTGGGCCGGAGGATTATGCGGCTTATCTGAAAAAGGCGACGGAGAAGTGCCTGGAGCGCTGTCAGGCGGAGCATTTCGATCTGGTGATGCTGCACAATCCTGACTCCACAGGCTACTCTAGCACTGCGGTGTGGGAGGGGATGGCTGGGCTGAAGGAGGCTGGGCTGACTCGCAAAACGGGCATTGCGCCTGGGCCTGCGAATGGCTTCACCATCGATATGGCACACTGCATGGAGACTTTTCATGAGCATATCGACTGGGCGATGGTCATCCTGAATCCACTGGAGCCATGGCCGGGTCGCCGGGTGCTGCCGATCGCGCAGGAGTTTGGTGTGGATCTGATCACTCGCGTGGTCGACTACGGAGGCATGTTTCACGACGATGTGAAGCCGGGCCACGAATTCACTGGCCACGATCACCGCACTTACCGCATGGAGGGCTGGATCGAGCAGGGCAACGAGAAGATCGATAAAATGCGCTCAATCGCTGAGAAATACGATCTATCGATGCTGCAGTTTTCCTGTGTGTGGAACCTCAGTCAATCGCCAGTGAAGTGCGTGGCACCGACTTTCATCCAGGAAGCAGGGGCCGACGCTCGCCCAATCGAGGATAAGGTGACCGATATGGCTACGGTGCCAGATGTGCAACTGACAGCAGAGGAGATCGAACTGATCGCCGATATCGGCAATAATCAGGGCTGCATGGTGCTGAAAGGCGCTAGCAGTCGCCACGAGGGAGCCGAGCCGCAGCCAGATCACTGGCCGATGCGCCCTGAGCTGGAGCCGATCGCTCAGAAGTGGGAGCTGGATCCTGCTTGGTAGTAAGGGCAATCATTGTTACTCATCCAATCCATCGAACAGAGATCTCGGCAGGCTGAAAGTCACTGGCTTGGGCGCTGGAGGGTAGACTATGGCCACACGTATCAACTGACCTGGGAGTAGTGTGCCTCGCCAGGGTAGTTTGTAGTCGAATGTGGTAATTCCTGATGCAGTTTGGGAGCTGCCGGTTGATCTTCGACTCGGGACTCCGGTGGAGTAGTCAGCATCGTCGACAAATATCGTCCAATAGGCAGACTGGCGCAGGTTATCGATTGCTTCTTTGTCTGCCGATCCTGATATCTGGACCTGCCACTCTGGAGGATCCCTATGCCTGACAGGCCGGTCATGGACTTGTAAGCGAATTGTACTCCACTGAAACGAAGCAGGTGTATCATCAAACGGAATGAGAGCTAAAGGCGGAAATTCCGCTTTGTTATTCACATTGGCATTGCTTGGTATTTGCCCTTCGGCGATGAACGCGACCTCAGATTGATGCCAGTGGTAGTTCGGGCTACGGATCACAGGGAGTTCAAAGATGATTTTTTTTGTGCCTGGTAAGGGTAAAAATTGACTTCTGTTAGACCGATTACCCAGCTCATCGCCGATCACAATGAAAGGAAAATAATCCCATGACTTATTGGACTGTTCTTTTGTTTTGGGGATAAATGAATAATCAAGGTCGGGTTCTTTCTGCCCGTTCTGCCACTTGATTACCTCTGCCCCATTGATGGCTAGCAGGCATTCCCCCAGATCGCGATCGGTGGGTACTTGGTCATCCTCGATTGTCACTGGTGACCTGGTAAAGTGACTTGTGTCTAGTTCAATGATTTTTGAAACTTGATCGCCTATTCGGCCTCTGATCCGGAGAGCCGATGCAGGTGTATAGGAGTGCCAAGATATCGCTCGAGTGTCGTCTCTGCATGGCGTGAGAGGGCCGTTGAAGGGAAGAAATTCGCCATTCCCGAGATCAAACTCTAGTCCCCAATCTAGATCAGGTTGATTGTCCCGAAGGAGAGCATGGAAAGCACCGTTCTCCTCAAATTGAACCTCTTTAATTCCTTCAGTGTGCTCTAGCGATGCATGGGACACGATAGGGGCACCAGTTGTATCAAGCGCGCGAGCGACTATGATGGTGGCAGGTTGCTCCAGCGAGAAATTGCCGCTCTGCCATTTACCGTTCCGGATCTGGGTGTCCAATTCTTTAAAGCTAGCCCCTCCTGACCAAGTGGCGCCTTCCTTCTTGTCGAGGAGGAAACGACGACCGCTCCTACGGTTGCTAAGCATTATAGAATTGACCCAATCTAGCTCCTGTATTTCTATTCGCTCACCCTCCGCAAATTCTAGCCTATAGATTGGTGGCGGTCCTGCAGCTGACTGTTTCAGATAGACTGCTACTAATAGAGCTATTGCCGCAATCACCAAGAAGATGCACCATTCCCGCTTCATGAAGTATCATAGCCGGTTATCCTCATCCTCCGGGGCTAAATCCTGTAAAATCTTGTGAATCCGGTCGAAAAAGCGGCTAAACAGGCGAGTATAGGGCACTCCGTTTTGCAAAATCTCACCGACATCCAGAATCAGCCCGACTCACGAAATCTCGCGATCGACCGAGTCGGTGTAAAGGCTCTCAAATATCCTATCGTGATCCGGGACAAAGCTCAGTCCGAGCAGAGTACCGTGGCTACGATCGCTATGGCAGTGGACCTGCCCAAGGAGTACAAGGGCACTCACATGAGCCGTTTCATCGAGGTGCTGAACTCTCACGGCCCGACTCTGGATGTTCACTCGATCTCGGCGATACCAGCAGAGCTCCTCGAGCGCCTCGATGCGCAGCGAGCGCATGTGGAGTTCCGCTTTCCGTTCTTTCTCTCCAAGCCTGCACCAGTGACGGGTAAGGAGGGGATGCTGGACTATGAGGTGATCTTCGATGTGGATGCCACGCGGGATAGTGTGGAGTTCACGGTGACGGTACTGGTACCTGTGACCACACTGTGCCCTTGCTCAAAAGCGATCAGTGAGTATGGCGCTCATAATCAACGGGGGACGGTGACTTTTGCTGTGAAATTCGCCAATGGCGCCATCTGGATAGAGGATTTGATCCGTCTGGTCGAGACTTGCGCGAGTAGCGAGCTATACAGTGTGCTCAAGCGCCCCGATGAGAAATTTGTCACCGAGCAGGCTTATGAAAATCCAGTTTTTGTCGAAGATCTGGTGAGAAATGTGGCGGCTGCGAGCAATGAGCAGGCGGGTATTTCGTGGTATCGGGTCGAGGCGGAAAATTACGAATCGATTCATAATCACAACGCTTATGCAGTGATCGAAAAAGCGCTTTGATCGAAGATTCTCAATAGAGCGACAATTATTGTTTTCTAAACTCAGTCCTCTGCTATGTTGCGCCCGCGCGTAGCGATTGACTGAATGAAAGGGAAGCTATTTGTATTTTTTGGTATCATTTTGATTGGTATCATCATTTCACTATTCACTCTCACCAAGTGTGAGAAGCGAGACAAAACAGGCGAGTTAGCGGCCCCGGCTACGAGCGAAGATGGGGGAACTGCCATGGCTGTTCCTAGTAGCCCTAGCACAGGTGCCCAGGCCTCTGCTGCGTCTACAGCAGGCACGCCTGCGGATGCTGAGGCGGCAGCAGGTGGGACAGCCGCTGGAGATGCTGCCAATGCGGGTGGTGGTGCTACACCGAAGGTAGCTGCCATGCGCGATCCCGAGGAAGTGGCTGCGGCGCAGAAAGACAGCACGCCAGCACAGCGCGAGAAATTCGAAACAGGTACCTCGACACCGGGCAAGGTAGCTGGCGGGATGGCTAATAAAGCGAATGAGAGAAGCTATGAGGCTTTCATCAAAGCGGCAGGAGGCGAAGAAAATGTCCCCGAGGCTGTGCGTGAGCGAGTGAAAAAGATCATCGAAGACCCTAAGCTCAAGCTGGATCCTAATAAGCCAATGTTCGAGGTGGCAAAGACTCGTGACTCGGTCCGCTGGACTCTCAACTTCGTGCCTGTCGAGGAGGGCAATGGGGCAAAGGCTGAGACTGTGGTCATGGACATCGAGAAGAAGGCCAACAACGAGTATGAGGTGACTAAAGTCGGTGTGCAGCCTACGATGAAGGAAGTGATCAAGGCGGTGCAGGACCCTGCGACTAGTCCATCAGAGGTCAAAGTTGATTCCCTGACCATCGCGCAGGCCTTTTCTGAGGCAGTTCTCAGCGAGGATTTCGTTTCTGCTCGCAAGCTGAGCAGCCCGGCGGTGACAGATGAGCGTATCGCTGGTCTGATGATCGCTCTGGAGGACGGCAAGTTTGAGCAGAGGTCGGATCGACCATTGGTGGTGACGTTTGCTCGGGACAATGTCTCTTGGGTTTTATCTCGTGTGCAGGCGGCAGAGCAGACATCTGAGTTTGCCCTAGAGCTGGAGAACAAAGAGCAGTGGAGTGTGAATGGTCTGACCTTTGGTAAAGTGATCTCAGCTTTAGCCAAGGAGGCCGAAGGGCCCTATTCGCCGATCGTGGAGGATCCGACTGGTGGTGAGTCATTGGTGATTTATTTCGATTTTGACGATTCGGGACTGACCAAGCGAGCTGACAATCAGCTGAAGATCGTGGCAAATATCCTGAAACAAGACCGGAGCCGTAGAATCCGAATCACTGGTCACGCCGATGCTTTGGGCTCGGATGAGTACAATTCTAAACTCTCTCAAAAGCGTGCGGAGTCGATCCGTCAGGGAATCATCGATCGAGGGGCACTGCCAGACCAGGTCATCACCGAGGGGTATGGCTCGACTCGTCCGCGCAAGCCGAACTTTCTCTCAGATGGTACCGACAATCCGACTGGTCGCTCGGAGAACCGCCGTGCGGAGGTGTATCTGGACTTTTAAGATTTTTGGCCTCGATAGCTGAGTAGCCCAGACTCGTGGGTTGATATCAGATCTTTGCCGAGGTCTTTTCAGCGCTGCTTTTCTTTGGCTGCTCCGCATGTCTACTCTCTTGGATGTTAGTCGGGGCAGCGTGATGAGCCGTCGTTATCGGTGTCTCTTCTAGTTGTCTCTTGTAGTCTCCACGGCTGAAGTATTTCTCCAGCCAGCAGTAGAGGCAGATGAAGAGGTAACGACTGCCCATCTCTTGGATCTTCAGTTTGGCGACACCGAATCTGCGGTTGCGCCAAGTAATGGGAATCATCTGCCACTTGTACCCTCGTACGATCGCTTTTAGCGGCAGCTCTACGGTTAGGTTGAAGTGAGCTGATAAAAAAGGTCTGCAGCCATCGATCACCTCGCGGCGATAGGCTTTAAAGGCATTAGTCGTGTCGTTCAGACGGATATTGAACAGAAGGCGAATGAAGAGATTTGCCGCCCGATTGACCAGCAGTTTGTGGGAAGGGTAGTCATAGACTTTCCCGCCTTTGATGAAGCGGCTGCCAAAGACGGCTTCGGCTCCCTTTTGGATCTGCCGCCAGTAGAGCACAGCGTCCTCAGGGTCGTCAGACTCATCGGCCATCATGATGATCACTGCGTCTCCCGTGTAGTGATCTAGGCCACAGATGATAGCTCTGCCAAATCCATGTTTGCCTCGGTTCTGGACGGCGGCGAGGCTAGGGATTTCTGTGCTGAGGTCTGCCAAAACCTGCCAGGTCTCATCACTGCTGCCATCATCTACGACTACGATTTCGTGCTCGATTTGATGGCGCTCCATCACGCTTTGGATATTCCTCAGCGTGTGGGGCAAAGACTCTGCTTCGTTCTTGGCAGGTATGACGATAGAGAGACGCTTTGGCGGCATGAAAATGGGGCGACTTGAGTGACGGTTTGAAGATCGAGAATAAACGAATTTATTAAAATTTCAATAAACTTAATAATTGCAAAGACTAGGGCGATCGATGGAGGGTTAGTTTTTTGATCGGGAAACATGCTCGAGGATTCGGACAAAGGCGGCTCCGCGGTTGGGCATTTGTGGGTTCACCGCGACTTGTTGTTGCCAGAGTTGGCCCACTTGGCCTTTCTGGACTGCAGACATCTGAGCCATGCGCTGCTGGACGAAGTTTTGATGCAGGCGATGAGATTCCTCGGCATTCCTACCATCGCCAGGGCGATAGCCTTCGGGGAGTTTGATTTGGGATATGCGGTTGAGCAGGGATACTTGCTGCTGGGATACGCCGTGAGCCGGGCCATCTCCTGTGTGATTGCGGGCTTTTTCTTTGGCTTTGGCGATTTGGGCACGTGCTTGTGCTTTGTAGCCCATTCGTTTGTGGGTCAGTGCTAGTCTTTCTTTATTGTAGCGGACACGGATGATCTCTCCGCCTTCGAATGAGATGCTGGCAGTAGCGGACTCTAGGCTATCTGGATTTTTGATATCTACCATGTGCCAGCCTCTTTCGTTGGCTTGTTCCGAGACAGTGATCGAGCTGCCGTCCTCTGTATCGACGATGGTCAGGACTTGAGTCTCTCCCAGCAGGGCGATGCCGGAGAGGACCAGTGTGTCCGACAAATTGAGTAGTCTGGTGAATGGTGAACTCTCGACCAAAGAGGTGAAGGTATCTTCTGGTAGAGATGTGGGTAGAGGTGGATGGCTGCTATCTTTGCTGAGGCCACAAGTGCAGGGGAGAGCTAGGCTCGCAGATATCGCTAGGGTTGTGAGCTTGCACCGCATTCTTCCTATTCTTCTTATTCTTCCTAGAGAGAGACCGTTTTCAATAGGGTACAATATTTTCTCAATAGGGTGCAATCCTCTTTTTTACTGTTCGAAGACGTACTTTTTCTCCAAAGCTCGGCTGAGAAAAGTCAGCGGGATAGTGAGGATGAGGTAGGCCAGTAGCGGCAGGTAGGACTCGTGGATGGCGTAGGTCTTGGCACCGATCTGGCGGGCCTGCATGAAAAACTCTGGCACACTGATGAGGTAGAGCAGACTCGAGTCTTTGATCAGATTGGCGAATTGCCCGGTCGATGCTGGTAGTACTCGGCGGATCGTCTGGGGAAAGACGATGTGGCGGTAGGTCTGAAACTGAGTCAGCCCGATGGCCCGAGCAGATAGCCACTGGCTCTTGGGGATAGACTGCACGCCTGCCCGAAAGATCTCGGAGAGGTAGGCACCGGTGAACATCGCCAGCGCGACGATGCCAAAGGAGTAGCGGCTCTCCCAGCCCATCTCATCGGCCACTAGGTAGTAGCCGATCAGAATGACGACGAGCAGCGGCGTGCCGCGCATGAACTCGACGTAGATGCGACTGAGCACTGCGGTGGGCGGGAAGCTGGATAGCTGGCCCATCGTCAATACCACGCCGATAGCGATACTGAGCACGAGGGCCGCGATCGATATCCACAGGGTACACAGCCAGCCGGATAGAAAGTTTCCCCAATAGGGAGTGAGAGGCTGCCAATCGTAGCTATGGCGAAAAACGACAACCCAAAGTGCGTAGCAGATCGCCGAGCCTAGCACGACAAATAGACTGATGCCTACGATGGGGAGTCGCTGAGTGGTCATACCGGCTCGACTTTAAACATCAGGCCGTAGCGCACGGCGATGATTTCCTCCAGAGCCATATCGGTGGCTTCATTTAGCGTTTGCGGATCGATGCGAGCGCGGATGGCAAAGTCCATCTTACCATCGGTCAGTGGCACAGGAGCTCTTTGAATAGCCTCTTCCTCATCGTCGGCCAGATCATCGAGATCGTCGATCTGGCAGTAGGAGGTGCGTGGCGAGTCCGCCTCTAGTGGGGATAGAGCCATCTCTAGGTAGGTGATGTCTATCCCATGGGCAGAGAGCTCCGAGCGGACCTGAGCGGCGATGTCGTCGAGTAGGTCATTGCCGTCGAATTCGCTGGCCACCCCTGGGCGGTCATCGTACTTCATCTGTACCTTCAGGGTGACTCGGCTCGGATCACTATCGCTGGTTAGGTTAAGTTCCATTTGCTACGTAAGAATTCGGCTAACATTTGGTACTTCGGCAGGCGATAGCGCTTGTCGAAGACTCGGAATTGGTCGGCTTCCATTTTCTGCAGGATACCAAAGTAGATGCGACGCATCAGCTCAGGGCTGCGCATGGCTTTGGTATCTCGCTCGGTGAGATGGTCCATCGCCTCGCGATAGAAGCTGTGTGCTCTCTCTGCTTGTCGAGACATCAGCTCGACAAAGGAGTCGTGCGGCACACGGCGGCTGAGGATATCGCCGGGTGATAGTTTGTGCTCATCGAGTTCCGCCAGAGGTAGGTAGATACGGTTTTCGTCAGCATCTTCGCCGACATCACGCATGATGTTGGTCCACTGCAGGGCGTAGCCGAGGCTCTCGGCATATTTCTGCGTCTCGGCATCTTGGTAGCCAAAGATTTCTATACTGATGAGGCCGACAGCGCTGGCTACTAGGTAGCAGTATTTTTGTAGATCCTCTGCTGTCTCAAAGCGAGCGGGTTCGAGATCGGTGGCCACACCGTCGATGATCTCGTGGAGGACTGTGCCGCTCAGCTGGCGGCGATCGCATAGATCACGAAATTCGGTCTCGATACCGGCGGCTAGATTGGTACTGCCATCGACGATGCGGCGCCAGTGATCGAGACCGTGCCGGCGGTCGTCTATAGGGATAGCGTGCTCGTCGGCAATGTCGTCGATGACTCGGCAAAAGCCGTAGAAGACGCGCATGTCATAGCGTTTCTCCTGGGGGAGGACTGCTAGTGCAAAAGCGAGATTGCTGCCGCTGCGGGCGACGATCTCTTCAGCAGTCTCTGTGGTCTGGAGCATCGCTACCGGATAGGCCCGAAGTGGTTGCCGAATGGGTAGAAGACGAACATCGCTTTGCCCACGATATTGCGCTCTGGCACGGTGCCAAAGCTACGCGAGTCGGCGCTGTTTCCACTATTGTCACCTAGGGCAATGTATTGCTCTGGGCCAAGCTTAAATTCCTTTTTCTCGAAGGACCTAGTCGGCTCGAGATACCCGTCGTAATAGCCCTCCTGGGACATCACGCGACGTATGCCAAATTCTTCAGCTGGTTTACCATTTACGATCAGGTTGGGTTGCTCGATTTTGATGTGGTCTCCAGGCACGCCACAGAGACGTTTGATGTAGTGCTGAGAGCCATACCTAGGGTTGATCGAATTTTGGATGTAGGGGATGTCGCGGGTATTGAATACGAAGACCTCGCCGCGCTTGGGCTTGCGCCAGTGGTAGGCCAGTTTATTGACGATCAGCATGTCGCCGGTCTCGATGTAGCCTCTGGCAAAGAGTTCACCTTTTTTGAGAGGTTTGCCCCATTTCTCATCACAGATCAGTAGGCGTGCTCTGTTTTTGGTACCGGCTGCTACATATTTGTGGCCCTTTTCGGTGATCAGGTAGGTACGTGGAAACAGGATGAAGCGATTCTTTCCATACCATTTTTCACTTTGCAGGAGAAACGCGTCGTTATCCTCTTTGGCGCGCCACTCGATGTGTGATCTGCCGAACCAGACCGAGTCGACTAGGCGCTGGATGGGATTGGGGCGTTGGTAGTCAGCTGGTGCCTTGTATTTGTAGCCCGGTTTTTCGGATTCGGGTGCGGTGTAGGCGATGATACCATTTAGCGTCGGCTGCATCGACCCTGTCGGGATTTTGAACTGCTGCACAAAGTAAGCGCGGATACCCATGGCGATCACCACAGCTACAAAGAGGACCTCGATGTTTTCCTTCATCACCGAGGGCTGAAAGTCGGGTATCGCTTTCTTGCAGGCTTTGGAGATGCCATCCGCCTTTTCCTCAAAGAAGCTACGCTTCTTGCCTTGGTCCGGTACTTTGGAATCGAATTCCTTCTGCAGGGTGGCGATCTCTTCGTAGGTCTCTTGCTCGAGCAGATCTTTATTGTAGCGCAGGAATCTGGTGACCCCTTTGGAAAACTGTTTGGCTTGCTTTCGGCCCTTTCGGTCGAGCGGTAGTTTGGCTCTGGGATCTGCCTTTTTCTTTTTGCCCTTTGAGCTAGATGAGGATGTGGGATCGAGCGAAAACATAACGACTCAGATGAGATAGATAGGATTAGTCTCCAGACTTGAGGACTTTGATAAAGGCTTCCTGTGGAATGTTCACTTTACCGATGGATTTCATGCGCTTTTTACCCTCTTTCTGCTTCTCGAGGAGTTTGCGCTTACGAGAGATATCACCACCGTAGCACTTCGCGGTCACATTCTTGCGCATAGCGCTGATGGACTCTCGGGCGATGATCTTGCCACCGATCATGGCTTGGATGGCCACGGTGAAAAGCTGCTGTGGTATGACTTCTTTTAGCTTTACCGCCAGATCACGACCTCGGGATTGGGCTTTGTCGACATGGACGATAGTGGAAAAGGCATCGACGGGCTCCCCGGCGATCATCATGTCCATCTTTACCAGTTTGGCTACGCGATACTCACCGTGCTCGTAGTCCATACTACCGTAGCCACGAGTCATGCTTTTTAGCTTGTCGTTAAAGTCGACGAGAATCTCGTTCAGCGGTAGGATACAGGTCAACAGCACGCGCGTTGAGTCGAGCGTCTCGGTATTGACCAGTTCACCGCGTTTTTCTGCGACCAGCTTCATCAGCTCACCGATGTAGTCGTTCGGCGTCATGATGTAGGCTTTCACGGTCGGTTCTGCGATTTCCTGAATGATCTGAGTCTCGGGTAGAAAGCTGGGATTATCGACTTCGATCATCTCGCCATCGGACTTCACCACTCGATAGATGACGCCTGGATAGGTGGAGATGACATCCATATTAAACTCGCGGCGCAGACGTTCCTGTACGATCTCCATGTGTAGCAGGCCGAGGAACCCGCAGCGGAAGCCAAAGCCTAAGGCTGCTGAGCTCTCTGCCTGAAAGGAAAAGGCGGCATCATTGATCTGCAGTTTGCCCATGGCGAGTTTCAGCTGCTCAAAGTCGTCTGATGCGAGCGGGTAGATACCGGAGAAAACCATGGGCTGGATCTCTTTAAATCCTGCCAGTGGCTGCTTAGCCGGCACGCGTGATTCGGTGATGGTATCACCGATCTTCACTTCAGAAGAGCTCTTCATATTGGCTATCAGGTAGCCCACATCTCCGGGTAGTAGCTGATCGCGTTTCTCCTGCTTTGGAGTAAAGACACCGACCTCCTTTACCTCGTAAGTCTTGCCGGTAGCCATCATCTTAATGCCGGTTCCGCGCTTTACCGAGCCGTCCACGACGCGCACGTAGCTGACGACACCGCGGAACTGATCGAATACCGAATCAAATACTGAGGCACGCAGAGCGGTCTCGCCCTCGGTCTCTTTTGGCGCTGGTACTCGGTCTACGACAGCATCGAGTATATCCTCGACACCGATACCCATCTTGGCGCTGGCTTCGATAGCTTCCTCAGCGGGGATGGCGAGGATGTCTTCGAGCTGCTTTTTCACCGCTGGTATGTCGGCGCTGGGCAGATCGATCTTATTGATCACAGGGATCACTGTAAGATTGGCGTTCATCGCCAGTTGCACGTTGGCCACAGTCTGTGCCTCCACGCCTTGGGCTGCATCGATGAGCAGCAGTGCGCCCTCGCAGGCTGCTAGACTGCGGCTCACTTCGTAGGAGAAATCCACGTGGCCTGGAGTGTCCAGTAGGTTTAGCTGATAGGTCTCACCGTCTTTGGCCTTGTACTCCATCGTCACCGGGTGCGACTTGATGGTGATACCACGCTCGCGCTCGAGATCCATCGAGTCGAGTAGCTGGTCCTGGGCCTCGCGTTGCGAGATGGTTTGGGTAGTCTCCAGCAACCGGTCAGACAGAGTCGTCTTACCGTGGTCGATGTGTGCGATGATGGAGAAGTTGCGTGTGCGCTCGATAGACATCTGTGGAAGGCGGCAACCTAGGGGAAAAGACGCGAATGTAAAGAGGCTGGTAAGCCTATCACAGCGTGATGCCCTCGACTTCCATCACATGCTCTAGTGCCTGCTCCAGTTGGAGCCTGCATTGGGCAGTCGAGCGGTGCAGGTAAGCGTGCAGTTCGGCATCGTCTTCATTACGATTTTCGCACTCTTCACTGTAGTCCTCGAAGGCGACTAAGCTAGACAAAAGTTGGGCAAGATGCTGCGGGCACTCGCACTTTACGGCTGAAGCGCGCTTAGAAATGGTCACCAATTGCTCTGGGCTGAACATCCGCTCGGGGATGGGCTGGCCATCAGGTTTGCGGATTTTGGTGCCCTTCTTGGCCTTCACCCCACGGGAAAACTGGATATCAGAGGCACAGGCTAGGAGGATCTCGGCAGCGCGGACGGGGGCACGCAGTGCTGTGATCCGTTCGATATTACCCGGCTCGACCACTTCGTCGCTGGCGAACTGAAAGACGACGATCGCTCGTCTCGCCGCAGTGGCGTCGAGGGCTTTCTGGATCTCGATGATGGTGTCGGGGAATAGGCTGCCAACCTCGATGACGAGTAAGTCTAGGACTCCTGGCTTCACATTATCGACTAGTTGGCTGATGCTGGAAAACTCTGCGGCCAGGCTCAACTCTTCCGCAGTATCTGTCGCATCACGCACGGCTTTGCGGGCCTGCACTGCTACCATACCGATGCGGCACTCACTCAGGTCTGCGCCCTCGGGTGCTTGCTCCACGCGGGCCTCCAGCACGCCTGCCAGTCGCTCTTCTAGCGCGGTGAGTTCTAGGGTGGCGATGGAGCTGATGGTATGACCATGGTCGACTAGGGTCTTCAATAGACTTAGGCGATGGATATCGTCCCTACCATATAGACGGCGCTTGGACTGGGAGCGATCTGGAGCCACCACGCCGTAGCGCCTTTCCCACACGCGGAGGACGTGAGTGGACAACCCAGTGAGCCTAGCCACTGCGCTGATTTCGAAAATTTCTTCTTCTGCACCTTCTCCCATTAGTCGTGATCAGTTTACGACAATGCTACAATAGTTGGACAAGTTTAAATAAAAAAGTTCTTGTCTAGCTTTTGTTTATGGTAGAATCTTTAAAGGTAGACAAGAATTAGACAGCCATGGGAAAGCCTTTGACAGAAATTAGACCGGACCGCCAAGCTGAGTATCATTTGATGCAGCGGATTTCTGGCGGTGATCACCGAGCGTTTGAAGAATTTAATCAGCAGTACTACACACTGATCTTTACGACGATCTATAAAGTGCTGAACCATCACGAGGACTCTCAGGATGTGACCAATGAGGTTCTGACGACCATGTGGAAGAAGGCCGAGAACTACCATCCCAATAAAGGCAGCCTAGTCACATGGATCTGTACCACTTCGCGGAATCGTGCGATCGACCGGATTCGCAGCATCCAGCGGCGCTCCGCTCTCTATGATCGCTACGAGGTGAAGCTGGAGTCTGAGCTGCCTGAGCGTCGGACCTGTGGTCGTGAGGACCTCTACCGGTCGGATGCTAGGCGGATTCTGCAGAATGCGGTGGTGAGTTTATCGCCTGAGCAGCGCGAGGTGATCGAGCTAGCCTACTTTCAGGGGCTGACTCAGCGGCAGATCGCTGAGCGAATCGATAGTCCACTGGGGACAGTGAAAGCAAGGATACGCCGAGGCGTGGAGAAGTTGCGTTCTGCGTTTGATGATAATTTCGATGGCGAGGCAAAGATGTTGCTATCCAGCCTGTCTTAGCCGACATAACTCGGTTCTTTTTTCCAAGAATCCTCACCATGAAACAGAAACACGTCGTCGTGATCGGAGCCGGTCCTGGTGGTCTCACTACAGCTATGCTACTGGCCAACCGTGGCTTCAAAGTAACGGTCATCGAGAAGGAGCAGGTAGTCGGAGGTCGTAGCCGAGAGTTGCGACTGGGAGACTACTCGTTCGACATGGGGCCGACCTTTCTGCACCAGAAGTTCGTGCTCGACGAGATGTTCGCCGAGACGGGGCGAAAGGCGGAGGATTATCTCGACTTTGTGAAGCTGGATCCGATGACTCGGCTGAGCTGGGCCGACAAATCGCTGCACACCTATGCGGATCAGCAGAAGATGGGCGAGGAGATCGATCGAGTCTTCCCCGGCGATCGAGAGGGCTATGAGCGCTTTATGCGCGATCATTCGAAGAAGCTCCGCACACTCTATCCCGTGCTGCAGCGTCCGTACGACAGTCTGACTGCCTATCTGAATCAGGATGTGATGAAGGCGCTGCCTTATGTGGCGACTCGCGATTCGGTGTTTGATGTTTTGGAGAAGTATTTCAAAGATGATCGCTTGCGTCTCGCTTTCACCTTTCAGGCCAAATACCTAGGGATGTCGCCGTGGGATTGTCCGGCTCTTTTCAGCATCGTGGCTTACACGGAGTACAAGTACGGCATCTATCACACTCAGGGAGGGCTCTGCAAGATCTCCGAAGCGATGGCCAAAGTCATCGAGGAAGAAGGTGGTGAAATCCAGCTCGGTTCAGAGGTGGCTGAGATCCTCTACTCGGGCAAGCGCATGAATGGCGTGAAGCTGACTACTGGTGAGACTATCCATGCGGATGATGTGGTGGTGAATGCCGACTTCGGCCACGCCATGACTAAGCTGCTGAACGGGGGCAGTATCCCGCAGCAGAAGATGCGCAAGAAGCGCTTCTCATGCTCGACGTTCATGCTCTACCTAGGTGTGGACAAGCTCTATGAGCAGGAGCCGCATCACCACATTTTGTTCGCCGATGACTACGAGCGCAATGTGCGCGAGATTCAGAGCGAGACGACTGTGTCCGACGATATGTCGGTGTATATCCGCAATTCCTCGATCAATGACCCGCGAGTCGCACCCGCTGGGCACTCGGCACTGTACATCTTGGTACCGACGATCAATAATCGCCATGATCAGGACTGGGAGACGACCAAGCGGCATTACCGAGATCAGGTGATCCGTCGCATCGAAAAGCACACGACGATGACTGATCTCAGTGATCACATCGTCGAAGAGGCGATCTACACACCGCAGGATTGGCAGAATAGTGGCGTCTTCCTCGGAGCGACTTTCAATTTGTCCCACCATCTCGGGCAGATGCTCTACATGCGTCCGCACAATCGCTATCAGGGTTTTGATAATTGCTACCTCGTGGGTGGCGGCACTCATCCAGGATCGGGTTTGCCCACCATCTATGAGTCTGCCAGGATCAGCACCAATCTGATTTGCGATCGTTACGACGTGGCCTACTCGAATGTTGATTTCGCTACGCCGCTGTTGGCGCAGACGGCGTAGAGTGGGGCACCTTCCTTTTTTACAGTTTCTTGATGGTGGGGACGTAGCCGACGTTGTCGACTACCAAGTAGTAGGCCTTAGAAGCGTCCTGGATACTGGTGAAGTAGCCGTCTGAAATCACTCGGCTCATATTTTGCTCGTCCTTTACGACTCGGGCAGGGGCGCCTTTAGTGGTGATCTCTTTGGCGAAGCGTTTGGCTTTGAAGCTGCGGTCGAAAGTGGCAAACTCAAGAAAGTAGAGGGCAGGTTTGGAGGCTGCGGCGGGCGCAGGGGCAGCAGCAGGTGTGTTGGGCCGGGGAGGCGCAGGCACCTGGGCCTTGGGGATGGGGTAGCCGATCGGCGAGAGGTGTACGGCGCTCTGTGAGTCGGGCCGGACGGAGATGAGAGTCGCTGCTGCTCGGGTCAGGATGATCGCGGAGGGGCTGTCCGTCCAGCGGTGATTGATCAGCACGTCTATCTGCTCTCGGGTGCTGAGGTTCGTCACGCGGACGATCGAGCCTATCGGCAGAGTCGCGTGGCCTGCGGTCAATCGATCGTGCCGGATCACTTCTCCACTGTCGACTCGGAATCCGGAGTGTTGCTCAGAGTAAACCAGAGCACGAGCGTCGGCTAATGGCGATGCAGGGGAGATCAGGGCGATCGCAAAGAACAGGGAAACGGCTACGACGCCGTAGATAAGGGCTCTCATGAGGGGTTAGGGGTGTTTAACTATATTTTTTAGGGGTGAAGGGGGAAATGACGCCGAAATCTTGGAGGAGTCCTAAGGGGACATGTGCCCCAAGCGTCTTTTACTTTGAATGTGTTGCTTATGTCGCGTGTTGATTCGTCACACTGAATACGCACCACATTCCATTTTGTTGGAGGGAAATTTTAACAGAATTGGTTGATTTAGCCACCTTTATTATCTAAATTTTAAAAATATTTATGAATGCTAACTCCTTTAGATTTTTGCTTTTTGCCTTGGGGCTTAGCTCGTGGTTCGCTTTAAGTTCCGTTGCTCATGCCTTTTCTACGGTAGTGATCGATGCAGGGCACGGTGGGAAAGACTGGGGGGCTGCGGAATCAAAAGTTTTTGAAAAACACATCAACCTCGATGTGGCTCGCCGCTTGGAGCGCACGCTTCGGGAAAATGGTTTCAAAGTGGTGATGGTTCGTTCCAAGGACAACTTTGTGCCTCTATCCGAGCGGTCGAATATCGCCAACAAGTACTGGGACTCCGTGTTTGTCAGCATCCACTTCAACCACAGCTGGAAGAATACCATCACTGGGATCGAGACGTTTTACTACGGCTCGGAAGGCGCCAAACTGGCCGACTACGTGCAGAAAGATCTGATCAAGGGTGTCGATGCCTACGATCGCGGGGTGAAGCGAGCTAGCTTCGCTGTGATCCGTCGCACCCGAGCTCCTGCGTGTCTCGTGGAGGGCGGTTTCGTCAGTAATGAAGGCGAGCGCGACCAGATGCGCGAAGGGGCTCGCCGCCAGAAGATAGCCGACGCCATCGCTCGGGGTATCATCAACTACAAGAACCGCTAGTCTGCCATGGTAGTGACCTGCGGGCAGATGCAGGCCGCTGAGGCGGAGCTCTTCGCGACAGGTGTGCAGGCCGAGCCTCTCATGAAGGCAGCAGGTCTGCGCTGTGCCAGAGCGATTCGGCGCTGGATACCCGAGGTTGCAGCCGCTGGGGGCGGTCGAGCAGAGCTCTATCTGGGCAAGGGTAATAACGCTGGCGATGCCCTGGTGGTCGGGCGCTGGCTGCGGTGCTGGGGCTGGTCGGTAGAGGCGCACTTTTCAGTAGGGCGCGGCGAGATGGGGCCGCTGGCACAGAAAAAGTTGGCCGAGTTTGAGGCGACTCCTCAGTCCGAGGTATCGGGCGGCCCGCTACTGCTCATCGATGGGCTGCTCGGCATTGGGGCTCGTGGACCGCTACGAGGTGAGATAGGGGTGGCCGCAGCTCGGCTGAATCGGCAGCGTGTCGAGCGCTGGGCGACTACGGTAGCTCTGGACCTGCCGTCGGGTATCGATGGTGATACTGGCGAACCCTATGCGGGAGCAGTGGTGGCCGATCATACTCTGTCGATCTGTGTGCCCAAACGAGGGATCCTGGCCGATCAGGCGATCGATCATGTCGGTCGTATCCATCATATCCCTTTGGACGAGATCCCAGTCCATGATGCTGATAGGGAGGTGGTGCTGCTCCATCCCGAGAGTCTGCGGCCGCTGCTGCAGCGACGAGTTTTCGACACGCACAAAGGGCAGGCCGGCAGAGTGAGTCTGGTGGCAGGTTCCGAGGGGCTACTAGGGGCTGCGGTGCTGTCTGCTATGGGCGCTATCCACGCTGGAGCGGGGTTGACCACGCTCTGGGTCCCCGAGGCTGTGTATCCACTAGTGGTGGTGCAGGCTCCTCCGGAAGTGATGGTTCGCAGCTATTCGAGCTTTTCCGAAGTGATGACTGTACCGGCAGATGTTTATGCGGTTGGTCCGGGATTGGGAGAAGACGCCAATGTGGAGCTACTCGATTGGCTGACCACTCACGAGGGGCCTGTGGTGGTCGATGCCGATGCGCTGAATTGGTTGGCCTCTGATCCGAAGAGGCTAGTAGAGTTGGGCAAGTATCCCCGAGTGTTGACTCCTCACCCTGGGGAGTTGAGGCGGCTGATAAGTCAGGAGTCTTTTGATATTGATAGTGGTCGCATCGATCAGGCACGGGCTATCGCGGATAAGTGGGGTGTGACTCTCCTGCACAAAGGCGCTCGCTCGGTAGTGGCGACGGCGGGGCAGCCAGTGTGGGTGAACACCACTGGGACTCCGGCGATGGCCAGTGGTGGGATGGGCGATGTTCTCACTGGGGTGATTGCAGCGTTGGTCGGCCAAGGGCAGACACTTCACGATGCAACTGGTATTGGCACTTGGGCTCTTGGCAGAGCGGCAGAGGTATCTCCCGATGCTAAACTGGCTAGCAAGGTCGCGAGCCAGATAGGACCGGCACTGAGAGAGCTGACAGAAGAGTGGGTTTAAGTCAACACTGAGAGGCTTCTGGTCCCAAACTGGACCCTTCTTATTGCTTTTCAGTGCGCTATACCTTCTTGGTGCCAGGGCGGACGGCTGGGACGGCTTGGAGCTCTTCGGGGACTTCGTCTGGCGAGTAGACTGGGAAGACTACCTCCATACAGGAGACGACGGGGATGTCGCCAACTGTGTCTTTGCCAGAGCGGTTCACGACCACGAAGATACCGGCTACCTCTCCGCCTTGTTCGGCGATGAAGTCGGTTAACTCAAGGAGAGTGCCGCCAGTGGTGATGACATCCTCTACGAGTAGTAATCTCTCGCCGGGTTTGATCTCGAAGCCACGCTTGAGCTCTAGCTCATTGGTCTCGGGATTGCGCTCGGCATAGATGGTCCGCGAGTGAGTCGCTAGGCCGACTTGCTGGCCCACTGGTACTCCGCCCATGGCAGGAGATAGCACCACGTCGATCTGACCTAGCTTCTCGATGTCGGGCACGACTTGTTCGATCATCTGCTGCAGCTCCCAAGGGTGCTGCACGAGTTTGCCTTTCTTCACGTAGTAGGCAGAGTGGTTGCCGCTAGCTAGCACGAAGTGACCTTCTTCGATCGCTCCGTAGTCTTTGAGTAGCTCAATGGTTTCCTCCGAGGACTTGGGTAATTTGGTGCGCATAGTGTTCTGCTTTTTCAGCGAGTGATTTCTCGGGCTCGTTATAGAGGATGCCGCGAGAGACATTGATGACGGATGGTGCCTGGCGACTCTGCCCTGCTAGGCTGTCCAGCTCTCCACCCTGAGCGCCGAGGCCAGGAATGAGCAGAGGCACGTCGGGGAGTCGAGCGAGGACATCGTCTGAGGCATTGGTTAGTCCGAGGACGAGACCGATCTGCTCGGGAGCTCGCTCGGCCATATCGCCTACTAGCTGAAACACCTGTCGGCCGTCGGCTAGATCACGCGTTTCCAGATCGGCAGCGCCTGCATTGGAGGTGACCCCTAGCAGATAGACTGCTTTGTCAGGATATTTCAGAAATGGCTCAACTGAGTCGTAGCCCATGTATGGGCTGAGAGTGACGGCATCGACATCCCATTTCTCGAAGTAAGCGATCGCATAGTGCTCCTGAGTGGTGCCGATATCGCCACGCTTGGCATCGAGTACGATCGGTACTCCTGTGGCCTTCATCTCTCCAATTAGGCCCTCGAGCATCGAGTAGCCCTCGACGCCGAGAGCTTCAAAGTAAGCGATATTGGGTTTGAAGACAGCAGCATGAGCTGCGGTCTCAGTGATGACTTGGCTGCAAAAGTTGCCGATTTCGGCGGTGGACGCGTGCAAACTAGGCCGAGGGTCGATACCCACGCACAGATGGCTGCCGGAACGCTCAATAGCGGCTTGGAGCTTTTCAGAGTAGCTCATAAAAGAAAAAAGCTATAGGTCATATACGCCGTATAGGACCTATAGCAAAAGGTTTAGAAAGTCAGTAAGCTAGACTTTGCCTATGACTGGTTTTCCTTATCGAACTGGGCGTCGAAGACGATGTTCGAAGCGGGGAAGTCAACTTTCTTGACGTACTCGCAAGACTCGGTGGCTCCTGCCTCGCGGTCCATAGCACCATCTTCCCACTCCACGGAGAGAGGGCCTTTGTACTCGATGTCGTTCAGCGCGCGGATGATCTTTTCGAAGTTGATGTTACCGCGTCCGATTGACTTGAAATCCCAGTAGCGATTGCGCTTGTGGAAGTCGACGTGACCGCCGAAGACACCAGCCTCGGTAGGCTTGTCCGACCAGCTCACGTCCTTCATGTGGACGTGGTTGATGCGGTCTGCGAATTTGTAGATGAACTCCACGTAGTCTACGCCTTGGTAGCCAAAGTGGCTTGGGTCGTAGTTGAAACCGAAGGCTGGATGGTAGTCGATCGCCTCTAGAGCACGCTCTGCAGAAGCGATGTCGAATGCAATCTCGGTCGGGTGAACTTCGAGAGCGTAGCGAATGCCATTCTCTTGGAAGACATCCATGATCGGTCCCCAGCGGTCTGCAAAGTCCTTAAAGCCGGCATCGATCTGACCTGGTAGGTTCGGTGGGAAAGAGTAGCAGAGGTGCCAGATAGAGGAACCTGTGAAACCGTTTACCACAGGCACGCCGAATGCTTTAGCTGCGACGGCTGTCTTCTTTAGCTCTTCAGCAGCACGCTGGCGCACACCCTCTGGATCGCCGTCGCCATAGATGTAATCTGGAAGAATTTGCGCATGACGTGGATCGATGTTGTCGCACACAGCTTGACCGACAAGGTGAGTCGAGATGCTGTAGCACTTCATATCGTGCTTAGCTAGAAGGTCTCTTTTGGCCTGGCAATAAGCTTCGTCTGCCTTGTCGACTTCGAAGTGGTCTCCCCAGCAGGCGAGTTCGACACCATCGTAACCAAAGGACTTCGCCTTGGTGATGATGGTTTCGCAGTCGAGATCGGCCCACTGACCGGTGAAGAGTGTTACGGGTCTACCCATGATAGTAGTGCGGTATTAGGTTTTGGTGGATGGTGTTCTGGAATAATAAGATCCAGATAGATGGAGATACTAAAAGGGCAAGGAGCCATACGATTGGCCCACTTGCCCTCAAAAAAAGCTTAGTTCTAGAATGTAGCTGTCGCGCCGATGTGGAAGCGGCCAGACTCATCAGTCTGAACATTATCTGTCATGACTGGCTTACCGTAGTCAACACGTAGGCGGAAGAAGTCGTTGTAAGTCCAGCGCATACCCAGACCAACAGAGGCGACGGACTGGCTCTCAACTTCGTTTGGCAGAAGGTCTTTATTGCTGGTAGAACCACCCTCTACGAAACCAAGGAAACGTAGCTGGTCTTGGCAGGCGCCAGTAGCGTATTCCCAATCAAAAATGCGAGCGAGTGACATTTCCGGAGCGTAAAGCTCCATCATACCAAAGACACCCTCATCACCGCGAATAATGCGCGGCTCGAAACCACGACCACGGTCGTAACCGCCGATACCAATCTGCTCAGATGCTTGAAGATTGCTGTCGGAGAACTGGGCTATACCCTTCATGCGTAGTGACCAATCCTGAATTAGGCGGCGCTGATGCTCAAATGAAGCCGTTCCATACATGTAGTCTGCAGTAGACCCGGCACGTGAAGAAGCGAAAGCTGCATCTGAGTTGTGAGGTGTCCAGCCGCCTGGCGACCAAAAGCCCGCCAAATCGAGTTGGGAAACACCCTTAGGATGCTGCCATACCTCTTTGTAGGCTGCGGTGAATTGGTAGATTTCTACCTGATTGCCAAACAGTCTTGTGCCGCTGACGCCAGTTGGGAAATTACCTATGAACTCAAGATTGCTCTCGTTAGACTTGTGGTCGAATCCGAGTGCTAAATCACGACGGCGCTCGAAGTCTCCGAAAAGAGGCGGACAAAGCTTAGCAGTTTTGCCAGAAAGAGGGATGTTGTAGCGGCCGCTAAGCCCCCAGTTGAAACCACTGGAGTCAAGGAAGTTACCGCCACCGATTGGAATCTGTCCCTCAATATCAGCAAATGATGCGAGCAAGGTCACATTGTGGCGCCAAGGTAGGTCTTTCGAATATACGAGAGACTGAGCACGAACATGTTCAAAGTCGAGATCCGAAGACCATTGGTAGGCCAGTGACTGAGTCGGGTTTCCAAACTCCCCGATGTTGAATCCAGCTACGACACGCTCTTTACCGAGAAAGTCAGTTCCTGAGTCTTCGATACCGACAAACCAAGAGTTTGTCTGGGTTTTATAAGGCTTGAGAATGATATCTGTTTCCGCAAACCCGCCACCTGGTGCATAAGCCAGATCGACTTTGCGATAAGGGCTGCGGTTGAGCCATGCGAGGTCCTTGAGCACTTCCGACTGGCGGATCACTTCGCCCTTGCGCACACGCATTTGGCTTCGGATGTATTCTTCAGTGTCAACATCAGCACCCTCCACGCGGATTCTAGCGAGTTTCGACTCGATGACGACCAGCTGGACGACACCTGAGGTGATGTCTTGCTCTGGGAGTAGCACGTCTACTACTGGACGGTCGCCCTCGCGATAAGCAACGATCACGTCTTTTACCATTCGATCCAAAGACACAAGGGAGACAGGCTTGCGCAGATAGTTCTGAAGAGCCCAGCCTACCTCTGGTGGGAAATTCTTAAAGTCATGCCAGACACCCTCGACACCATGCCATCCGCTAGGGCGTACATCGCCAGGAGTGGGCACGAGGACGACACCGAGCAGCTGGTTCAGCAGTAGGTCATCGCCACCTGAGCTGGGGCCAAACTCATCACTGCCGGAGTAAGTTGGATTCTGCGAGATGTGGTAGCGATTTCTTTTGTCGACTTTGAGAGGGCCGGTACCACCGCCAGACTTCATGATGGCGCGGGCTTGGTTGACCTTGCCCTGAGTGGTCGGGGGCAGGACATCCATGAGAAACTCAGTACCGTGTTGGTCGACGACGCGAGTGCCTTGGCCTGAGCTGAGTCCCAATCCCATGGCTGCTGCGAATGCAGTGTAGGCAAGGGCTCGGAGTGGTCTATAGGTGTTCATGGTCATGATGTGTGAGGCCAGCGTCCCAGCCTTAACCCTATGTTGCTAACATACGAAAGAGACCGTGAAAACGCTTTTTTGAGAAAATTACCTATTTTTTCTCTCAAAGATCGTTGCGCCCGCCTGATCGGATGGTCACTTACCGACCTATGTTGGTTGATACACATGCTCATCTTACCAGTGACCGCTTTCTAGGCAAGGTTCCTGAGTTGCTTCATCGCTGTGATTCAGCGGGTGTGTCGAGAGTGGTTTCGATCGGTTGTGATCTGCCTGATAGTCGAGCTGCGCTGGCTCTGGCTAAAGAGCACGGAGCGATCAGTGCGGCAGTGGGTATCCACCCCTGTTATGTCGATGAGCCGGTGCCTGAGGGCTGGATAGATGAGCTACGCGAGCTCTCCGCAGAGCCCGAGGTAGTGGCTATCGGTGAGATCGGATTGGATTATTATCACGCGCCCCCAGAGCCATTTACGGTGGATAGCTGGCGACAGCAGCAGGCGGACTTTTTCAGGGCCCAGCTGGATCTCGCTCGTGAGGTGGCGCTACCTGTGGTCATTCACCAGCGGGAGAGTGGCGACGATACCCTGGATATTCTAGAGGCTTATCCTGAGGTTTTGGCTGTTTTACACTGCTTCACAGGGACGCTCGCTCAGGCTGAGCGGGCTCTGGCGATGGGGCATTACTTATCCTTTACGGGTGTTGTCACTTATAAAAAAGCTGAAGAGGTCCGCAAGGTGGCTGCTATGGTCCCTGAAGACCGTTTCATGGTCGAGACGGATGCGCCGTATCTGGCGCCGGTACCTTTTCGGGGGAAGTCGAATGAGCCGGCCTACGTGGTGCATACAGCTAAGCAAGTGGCGGAGACTAGAGGGATCTCAGAGGAGGAGTGCGCCCGGCTGTCGTCTGAGAATGCGATGAGATTCTTCAGGGGATTGGAATTGCCTTGATTTCGCGGCGAGCAATCGTTTAACTCAGCTAAACTGTAAATCACCGAAAACTACTTTTAGAAATACATCATGGCTGAATCAGAATTTTTCGCAGGTCTCGATATTGGAGGCTCCACCGTAAAGACCGTGCTGGTCGATCATGTCGGCGAGCTAGCCGGGGAGATGATAGAGCTCCGCAGTCATGTGAAAGATGGCTACGAAGCGACTTTCGGACAGTTGGAGCAGGCTTTAGATCAGTTGACCGCAGGGATTGGTATTTCTAGGGATCAGGTGAAAGGCGTCGGTATGGATGTGCCTGCACCCTCTTGCGATGGTGTGATCTGGGGAAAGGCGAACCTGCACGAAAACTGGGTCGGTACGAATATTCGAGACCAGTTCTCCGAGCGCATCGGAGGCACGCCTGTCTACATGACCAATGATGGCAACGCTGCCGCACTGGGTGAGTACGCTGTGCGCAAAAAGCACCATGGAGGACTGCTGTTGGTGGCTCCTGGTACGGGGCTGGGTGGTGGCTTGGTGTTGCCTGGTGGCCGTGCCTATGAGGGTGCCAATGGTCTGGCTTTAGAGGTGGGCCACATCTCTGCTCCGCATCGCGAGGATGATGGTGAGCTGCCGCAGTGCTCATGTGGTAAGCACGGCTGCCTAGAGGCTTGGTGCTCGCTAGTGGCGCTTCGCCGTCGTATCGGTCTAGAGCTGGCAAAGCCAGAGAATAGCGATCATCCGCTGAATGATGACAGCCCGATCGAGGAAAAGGCATTCAAGCTGCGTGACTTTGCTCAGGCGGGCGATGAGCTGGCTATCCAGATTTTCCGTCAGCAGGGGCAGATCTTGGGTTATGGCATTGCCGATCTGGTGAGAGTGTTCGATCCCGGCTTGGTCGTTCTTGGTGGTGGTTTGGCGGAGACAGAGGGTTTCCGCGATGACTATCTCGGCTGGATCATGGAGGGATTTGAGGAGCGCGCCTGGCCGATGTATTCGAAGAGCCCGATCGATCCCGATAAGATCACTACTCGTTTTGAGTGGGCGATCGGAGGTGACTCGGCTGCTGCTCTCGGTGTGGCGTTCTCCGCTCGCGAGATGTTTCGTTCTTAGAGCGATTCCGGTCCCTGATTTTTTTGGGAATTCTCTGGATTCAGCCTGCTGATGCGTGTCAGCTAAGGTTGATGAAGAGCTCTCCATTTTCTATATCTGCTGGTGGCTTCGCGGCAGTGGCACTCTTTTCGTGCTGCGTCGCGAGCTTTACTGTGGCCCACGAGTCTGGCAAACCGCACAGTCATGATCACGATCACCACCATGATCACGAACACGGCCATGGGGCGGGGCATCATGCTACGATCCTAGTGCCTGAGGACCCAGCTGATCTGTGGGCCCACATCAATGCCTACTCAGCTGTCGTAGCGGCGTCTGCTGCGTCGGGCGATATCGATCTGCTGCACAAGCAGCAGATCAATCTCGGTGCGCTGATAGGTGAGCTAGATCACCAGATGACGGCAGTCGAGGAAAAGAAGCGCAAGCGGGTGGCGGGTATGCTCAATAATACCAAGCGAGCTCTCGGTAAATTGCATGAATCGACTGATGCTAAGGATGAAAAAAGCATCAAAAAGAGCGTGAAGACTCTGGGAGGGGTGCTGAAGCTGCTAAAGGCGCAATACCCTGATGCGATAACGACGGGGATGGCCAAAGTCGAAGATGACCTCGGGCCGCACGAGGGGATGATAGCAGCATTCGATGGGGGCTACATCGAGCTAAAGCTACATGATGATAAAGGTGATCTGGAGCTTTGGATCGCCAAAGATGCGGGTATCACTCAGCCTTACGATATCTCGGCTAGCGAAAAAATAACTGTGAGCTTTTCTGATGCCAAGCAGGCCTCGGCGACGCTGGCAGTGCGCAATATGGGCAAGAATGAGGATGAAGATGGCAATGCGACCATGCGCGAAGGTCAGACCAATTACTTCATCTATCCCGGAGACAGTGGTGAGTCGGCGGCCTGGCTGCAGGGGAAGTCTTTCAAATCTCAAGTGACAGTGAGCTTTGCGGGTAAACAAACAGCCAGTTTTCTGCTGATCCCGCATGGCCATCACGGTCATGATCACGAGCACTAGATCATACAGATCACCGTCATCATGCGTCTTTTTATAGGTCTTTTATTTGCTGTCGCTTCGTTCAGTTTCGCTGCGGAGCCTGATCGACAGCCCAATGTGATCGTCTTTTTGGTCGATGACATGGGAGTCATGGATACCTCGCTGCCGGGCGCGGATGAGGGTTTTTATGAGACTCCGCATCTCGAGGAGTTGGCTGTGCGGGGGATGACGTTTCGCAATGGGTATTGCGCTCATCCTCGCTGTGTGGAGTCGCGCTTTTCCATCCAGACCGGGCGCGCCCCCTACCGCGAGCTGCATTTCGCAGCGGCTGGTGAGGTGATGGTGGGGTTGCCGACGATTGGTGAGGCGTTTCGCGATGGTGGTTATGCGACGGGATTTTTCGGCAAATGGCACTTGGGGAAAAAGGCCGAGGAGTACCCCGATGCACGGGGCTATGAGACCAATATCGGTGGCTGCCATGCAGGGGCAGTGGCCAGTCAGTTTTTTCCGTATCACATCAATGCCAAGACCGGTAAAGTGGGCAAAGAAGGGCCGATCCTCGGTCTGGAGAAAGGGGCCGATGGGGAGAATGTGACCGACCGCCTTACGCTGGAGGCTGAAACGTGGATTCGCCAGCAGATAGAGGCAGATGCGGAGAGGCCTTTTTTGGCGTTTGTCTCGCACTTCGCGGTGCATACGCCGATCGAGGGCAAGCCCGATGAGATCGACTATTTTCAGGGTAAGGTCGGTGATCTACCAGCGGCTGAGGGCGAGGGTGGCTACATCGAGGCGGATGGTAGCTGCAAGTCGCGCCGCGATCATCCCACCTACGCCTCGATGGTGAAGACTACCGATGATAGTCTGGGTCGATTGATGGCATTGCTCGATGAACTGAAAATCAGTGATGATACGATCATACTTTTCACTTCCGATCATGGTGGTCTATCGAATCGAGGGCCTGATAGCCGACGTGAGTTAGCGACATCGAATCTGCCCTACCGTGCGGGAAAGGGGCATCTCTATGAGGGGGGCTTGAGGGTGCCTTTCGTAGTGAGCTACCCAGCGCGAGTCGCTGCGGGGTCGACTACTGATACGGTAGCGATCGGCACTGATATTTTTCCAACCCTACTGGAGCTGGCGGGACTGCCATTACAGAATAAGCGCCATATCGATGGGGTGAGCCTAGTCGCAGCTCTCGACGGCGGCGAGCAGGAGCGCGAGCCGTTTTATTGGCATCACCCTTTGCCGCGGCCGACTCAGACAGGGGATAAGGCAGTCTCAATTCGCCGAAAGGGTAAATGGAAGCTGGTGAAAAGCTACTTTCCCGAGGTCGATTATGAACTCTATGATTTGCATGCCGATCCCTATGAGCGGACTGACCTCGCTGCAGAGAAAGGTGCGGTGGTGGATCGTATGGTGGGTGCTCTTCAGCAGCACCTAGTGGAGGCTGGTGCCAAAGACGTGCGCCGCGACTGGAAAGACAAAACTGTGACAGCACCTGTGGCGGGTGCGAAGAGGACGCAATGAGCCCAGCTCACGATGCCATCAGTGCGCAGGGCTGGTGCCGGCACTGTGGCGAGACGCATAGCTTGCCCTATGGCGAGTCGATAGTTAGAGCTCAGCAGTTGATGGTAGAGATGGAGTCGCTCGGGCGGCTCGACTATCTCGCTGGTGATGAGTCGGCGGATCCGGCACTGACCACGGCACAGCTGCTGCCGGGGCAGCGGGGGCATATGTTTGGGGTGCTAGAGTGTCGCGATGCTCAGGGGGCTACGGTATGGCTGCGGGCCTTTTCCTCGCTCGGTAGCGGGGTTCGAGATATTGATGGCTGGGCTCCGCCTGTGTTGCCCACGACTACTTTCGAGGAATTGGTGCTGCCGGTGCAGTTGGAGATCAAGGCGCTCACTTGTCAGCGTAATGCTCTGCCTGTGGACGATCCAGAGCGGCAGAGAATCGAGGCGCGTCGTCGAGCAATGTCTCGAGAGCTCATGCCGCAGATCCATGCGGCCTATCGGCTGCGCAGCCTGTCCGGGCAGCTCCGTCCTTTGGACGAGATTTTTCTGGGCGATGGTGGTCTACCGGGTGGAGTCGGCGATTGCTGTGCTCCCAAGTTGCTGAATCATGCTGCGGCACAAGGTTTGCAGCCGATCAGTTTAGCGGAGTTTTTCTGGGGTGGCTCGAATGCATCGGGTCGAAAGCAGGCTGGGCAATTTTTCCCAGCCTGTGAGGAAAAATGTCAGCCCATCCTCGGCTACATGCTATGTCAGCACAGTCATGAGTGAAGCCAGTTTACCAGACGATGGCCAGATGCAGGTGATCCACGAGGAAGATCTCTTCGTGGTGGTGGTGAAGCGTAGTGGCTTTCTCTCCGTGCCCGGGCGTGGTCCGGAAAAGCTCGATAGTGTGGCGCATCGTATCCGGATGGCTTACTCAGGCTGTATCGAGCAGCCGGCTGTACACCGGTTGGATATGGATACCTCTGGACTGCTGGTGGTGGCCCGCACGGCAGAGGCGCACCGTCATCTGTCGATTCAGTTTCAAAATCGCAATACCGCCAAGCGCTATATCGCGCTGCTCGAAGGTGTGCTGCCAGAGCTGCCTAGTGAGGGGCAGATCGAGCTACCGTTTCGACTGGATATTGATAATCGGCCTTACCAGATCTACGACGAGGTGCATGGCAAGATGGGCGTCACCCATTGGCGTCGATTGGGCACAGAGGTGCTAGCGGAAGTCGGTGCGGTCACCAGGATCGAGTTTCGCCCCATCACAGGGAGGACTCATCAGCTGCGTGTCCATGCAGCGCATGAGAAAGGTCTAGGTACCCCGATCGTAGGCGATCCTCTCTATGGAAATGGTGATGTGCCAGGCAAGCTGAAGCTGCATGCTTGTGAGTTGTCATTTGATCACCCGCAGACAGGAGAGCGGCTGACGTTTCACGCGGAACCTGATTTTTAGAGTTTGGTGAGGCTATTGGGAATATGGCCTGCCAGGCCTCGCCGCTCAAGTTGCTGATTTTGGACAGCTTTCCGTCGTTGCAGCAAAGTGGGAGAGGGTAAAGTTGCTGGAGCGTTTCTACCACCCCTCCGGGGTGGGGTAGGTCTGGTGGGGACCTCGACCTGGGGTTTCACCCCAGGCTACCAGCTGTTAGCCCCTCTGGGGCTTTATCGGTCCCGGAGGGACTCGAAGATAGTAGCCGGTGGCAAGCGTAGAGCAGCCACCGGATAGGGCAAAGTGAAGCCGCACCCCGGCGGGGTGCTAGAAACTTTTGTTAACCTATAGCGCTCTATTGGCTGGCAAGTCGATCAAGCCTGCAGGTCCGATCATCAGGCCATTGGGATTCACGAGGATGACACTGCCTGATGATTCGATTTGTCTATGGACTAGGGATGCCTTGTCGCCGACCACTCGGATCAGGGATATGCTATCCTCGAAAGGACTGATAAAGCGGACTGTGTTGTCGCCAAGATCAAAGCTTTGAAAATGGTATATCGCGACTTTTGATTTTTGATGGATGAGCAATTGGCCGTCTTTGGTCTCAAATTTGACTTCTCCTACGATCACTTCGGGTGAGCTATCGCCCTCCTCCTCTGCGAATAAGCTGATTGCAGCGATACCCAAAACCATTTCATGACTTAGGTCCTTGCCGTGTGTCTGAGACTCGTGACCACGTTTGGGTGCATCGTTTTTTTGTCACAAAATCATCACGGCATTCCGAAC
>JAHDID010000001.1:0-17586 GCA_020630975.1 Verrucomicrobiota bacterium | reverse complement strand
GACCACGTTTGGGTGCATCGTTTTTTTGTCACAAAATCATCACGGCATTCCGAACCAACCCTGATGAGATGGCTATTACTTTGTTTCGTTATGAGTTCACCTGCACTGTCCTCTGAGTATGGCGATGCGGTGCGGAGTACCAAAGGCATGGTGTCGGATGCTGGGGCGCAGCAGTTGGCTGATGAGCATGGACTGCAGATCCTCAACGTGACTTGGGAGGATACGGGGCGGTATAAGGACTCGGCGGTGGGGCCGAATATCAGTGATATGACGATACAGGTGCAGCTAGAGGAGGCGGACGAGACCTCGGTGCATTGCATGCCAGTGATTCGTTTCCCCAATTTTTCGGACAAAACGGCGGATCTCGACCCTGGGAAGTTTCATCTGCTGGTGGGCAATGAAAAGGGAGCGGCGAAGCAGCGGGTGTCGTTGGAGCAGTTTCTGAAAAATCCTACACTCTATCTGACGGATGCAGGCTCTTGGCGGGGTGAGGGCCGACGCAGCCTATGGTCAGCCAAGCGCGATTCGAAGGTACTGGTGAGTGCACAGGCGTGCTTCCTGCCTGTGCCGCGCGAGGGTAAGGCGACTTTTAATCCTGTGCTCTTTAACTACCAGTCTATGGCGGGCGATCCAGCGGTGCTGACGATACTGGTCACTCCCGAGGGCACCAGCACGACGGTGATCGACAATCAGCGCGATGCTTTTAGCGAAGGCAGTAGCTGGGGGCAGCGACTGTTCTTTAATGAAAATGGCCAGCGAGCGAGTCTGGCTGGCCAGCGGGCTAGTGATTATGCCGCTGCAGCTGATAAGCGAGACGCTGAATCTGCGCCTATCCCGAGTGCAGAAGCTGCTGGGCAGGAGGGGATGAATCTCGTGATGTTGATCCAAGTTCCGCTGAAACAGAGGAACCCTGCAAGTTTCGGAGTAATGGGAGGCAGTGGTTTTGCTTTGTCCGAGTCATCTGCCGTAGCCTTTGCTGCAGCACCGCGATCTGATGTCGAGGAGGCTGTGATTGGGCACGGAGAGCTGGAAGGTGCTTTTACCGAAATCGATAACCTCGATATCGAGCGGGACGAGCGTTTCCCGATCCGAGTGACTGTGCAATTCTATAAAGCGACCTCGAATGGAGTGGTGAATGCAGCTGATCTGGAGACTATCAAGCAGCAGATCCATAGCGTCTATGAGCAGGGCGATGCAGTGGGCAGTCTAGTCGTGAGCGGAGAGACTGGTCGAGTCACCGAGTATGATGGTCCGAAGGTGCAGCCGGAAGGCTGGTGGGAGGACTTTTGGAAGCGGCACGAAGAAAATACCGGAGACAGCCGAGAGCAGGCCATCGAAAAGCTGCGCAAGCTCTTGGGGAGGAAGTACCACATGTGTCCTGTGAGCGAACCGTATCTGCACTCATTGTTGGACAGCTACACGCTGCCAGATGGCGTGAAACCTCGCTCTGCGGTGAAGAAGAAAGGTTGGTTTCAGTTTTGAGGTTTACCTCGGATCTCAGATCACACAGTAATCTCTTCGCCGCTCAGGATGATTTTCGCGAGAAATCTACCTTCCATCTGCGCGCTTCTGCCGTTTAGTGCTTTGCATGAAGCTCGTGACTCCTTCAGTGTTGGTTTTGTTTCTCCTCAGTGTCTCATTGGCAGTGGTTGCCGGTGACTGGCCGCGCTGGCAGGGTGCTGAGAATAGCTCGCAATGGCGTCAGGGTGGGGTGGCTACGACTTTCTCTGAGGGGCAGGCTAAGGAGCACTGGCGGGTGCCGATCGGGCTTGGCTACGGCGGCCCATCGGTGGTGGGTGGAAAGATCTATGTGATGGATTATCAGATCCGCTCGGGTGATCTGGTCAATAATCCCAGCGGTAAAAGTCAGCTCGAGGGCACCGAGCGTCTGCTCTGCTATAGCTTGGCAGATGGCGAGCTGCTATGGGAGTACAGCTATGAGCGACCTTACTTTCTCTCTTACGCTGGTGGGCCTCGCTGCACGCCGACGGTGGATAGTGGGCGAGTGTATGCGCTAGGTGCCGAGGGTGATCTGATCTGTGTGAGCGCAGAGACTGGCGAGCTGATCTGGAAAAAAAATCTGAATGCTGAGTACCAGACCGAGTCGCCCATCTGGGGGCACTCGGCCCACCCGCTAGTCCATGGCGATATGCTCTATTGCGTAGTCGGAGGCGAGGGCAGTGTGGCGGTGGCTTTTGATAAGGTGACGGGCGAGGAGATGTGGCGAGCGCTATCGGCAGCGGAGCCAGGCTACTGCCCGCCGACCATCATCGAGCAGGCTGGGGTGGAGCAACTGATCATCTGGCACCCGTCGGCGATCAATGGGCTGAACCCCTCGACCGGCGATGTCTACTGGAGTCTGCCGCTGAAGCCTAGCTATGGCATGTCGATTATGACACCGCGCAAGTGGGGCGATCATTTGTTTGCCAGCGGTATCGGAGCGGTTGGTGCTCTCATCAAACTAGGCACCGATCAGCCGACTGCCGAGTTTGCCTGGCGGGCCACGCCAAAGAGTGCGCTTTTCTCCGCCAATGCGACGCCCTTTGTCTTAGGGGATCATTTGTATGGAGCGGATATCAATTCTAGCAATCTCATCTGCGCCCAGTTGTCGGATGGCAAGAGGGTCTGGGAGGATGCCACAGCTGTCGTAGGGACGCACCCAGCGCCACGCGGTACTCGCCATGGCACAGCGATGCTGACCTACAATCCTGAGAACGAGCACTTCTATATATTCAATGAACAGGGTCACCTAGTGATCGCTAAGCTATCTCCTGCAGGCTACGAGGAGGTGAGTCGTGCCCCCGTGCTGGAGCCGACCAATGAAGCTTTCGGGAGAAAGGTGGTGTGGAGTGGCGCTGCTTTTGCGGGTAAGTCGATGATCGCTCGCAATGATAAGGAATTGGTTTGTATCGATCTGAGTGAGTAGTTTAGTGGGAGCTGGTTTCGGCACGTCACTCGCTGGCGCTGGCCGCCACATTTTTGCTTTAGCATTTTAGAGTATGGAGATCATCGAGCAGATGGGAGAGCAGGGGCTCTCGGATTTGGTGGCGGCGTTTTATCGCCGGATGAAAGACGACACTCTGGTCGGAAAAATGTATCCGGCAGATGATTGGGAGGGCTCGGAGGAGCGGTTGCGAGATTTTTTGATCTATCGGTTCGGAGGTTCGCAGAAATATATCGAGGAGCGTGGGCATCCTAGGCTGCGCATGCGTCATATGCCATTCCGAGTGGATAGCGCTGCTAGCAATCGCTGGATGGAGATCATGCGAGCCGCCATGGATGATGTGAAGGTACCCTCCCCATCGCGTGAGACTCTAGACGATTTCTTCGAGCAGACGGCGAACTTCATGCGCAACACTCCAGATGCGAGATAGATAATTTTGTAATACCGATGAATCCACTACTAGAATTGGCTATCCGCGTAAAGCTGAAGAGAACGTCGCGAGACAAGGCGACCGCACAGATCCGAAAGGAGGTAGAAAAGACTCTGGCTGCTGCGGCGACGCTGGGGGAGGAGCTCTCTGCCAAGCCCTGCCATGTACCGAAAATGCCCGGTGTGGATGAGGAGATGCGCGACTGGTCGATCTATCAGCTCATCGAGCACAATACTATAGTGAATCGGATCTTTGCCGATGTCATCGAAGCGATCGCTCAGGAAAAAGAGTATGTATCGGACATCGATCCGAAACATGATGTATTGCCTAGTGAATTGCCTGGACCAGAAGTGATCGAGCCATTTCAGCAGTCTGTAGCAGATTATTTTAAGACTTTGGGTAATTTTCCGATGCTAAAAAATGTCGGTAAGTGGGAGCACCCGGTTTTTGGCGATTTTGATGCGCGGATGACTCATGCGATGTGTGGATTTCACTTATTTCTACATCGGCGGCAGGCGGAGCGTATCGTGAGTATCCTTAAGTTTAATGGGTGATCGCTTTGAGCCGCGTGATGAGTCTATCGACTTCATCAGCGGAGTAGATCGCCTCATTGTAGATAAATGTCAGGGTGCTCTGCCCGCGAAAGGTGGTGGCCGATAGTACTAGTGGTGTGGTGGGGCTGACTGATACAGAGCGCCAGTATTGCTCCACAGGTAGCGATGTGAGGCGGCGCTGAAAGCTCTCCACATAAAAGCTGGTGATGCCTGCTACTAGAGGGAAGTTTTTTTTGCCGCTTTTCGCACGGCGCTCTTCGGAGATGAGCCCATTCCAGATCGTGCCAAAAGCGATGACAAACAGATTCTGTAGGTGTAGCCGAGAGGTTTTGATCTCTTCGGTCTGCTGTCTCACCGCTCGGATCACATCGGCTACCTCATCCATACCTGCGATCGGGTGGGATACGGCAAACATACCGAGATAGACGCCAAAGGTATCGCTGTGTCGGCTGGAGAATAGGTTACGCAAATTGATAATAGAGCCCACGGCCAGATCTTTCCTGCGCGGGTGGATAGGGAATCGCTCGGGAAATTCTTTGCCAATAGTATGCAGCAACAGTCCCATCAGCACATCGTTGTATTTGGCTCCAGTTTGCTGTTTCACGTTTTTGATCCAGGCAAGTTGCCCTGCAGATAGAGGCAGCTCGATGATTTTGCTTTTAGCCGACTCGGCGCGCTTACCTTGGATGCGAGAGAATTGTTTGGCTCTACGGGTGACTGATCTGACTTTGCCCAGCGTCGCTAGTAGACTCCTGATCTGCCGAGTGAACAAATAGCGGTAGCGAGCGCGGCGTAGTGGTTGCCATGCCATGCGCTTGGGCGCTAGGGGATCAGAGAGGATCGATATGATGTCCTCTAGCAGCCAGCAGATACTATCGGCGCTGGCTACAGGGTGGTAGTAGCATACCCCGAGCCAAGCTCGTCCGGAGTCCGATGGGCTCAGGTAAAAGCGAAAAGGATTCTCCTGTTGGTTACCTTCGAATCGGCTGTTTAGGCCTTGCTCGCAGTATGAGAGGAACTCGGGGCGACTCTGTGTGCTGTCAAAGTGATCGAGCTGAATGTCTGAGGGCGAGATCCGCCAGCCTACAGGCTCGAGTGCCTGGGAGATCGCCTGGCGTGCATCGCTAGTCTCGATGGTGACCGAGACTTCTACCATATGGATAGCATTGTAGGGGATCACACGATCCCAGTCTGCCATGGCTCTTTGAAAGAGATTTAGCGATGCAGTCGGCATGCTGATCTAGTTGGTGTGGAAGTGTTTGATTTTACTCCGGCTCATGTCGAATGGGGAAAACTCCACATCCACATCTAGCCCGATCGGCTCGTCTGGGCACGAGGGGCCTTCTTTGGGCAGTACTGCGATAGCGATGTAGCCATTGGCCATCTCGATATCGAAGAGCCTGCCCTCCTCGCGGATGTGGATGATCTTTCCTACAGCAGGTAGATTGGGGCGCTCGGCTTTCATCGGTCAGTCTAGAGGTTGGCTTGTTTCCAGGTAGCGATAGCAGATACCAGATCGGGGTAAAATCGCAAAAAGCAATCCTCCCAAAGCGAGTCGCGGTCTGCAGGGAGGAATTCTTGCTCTGCGCCGATGAGCCCTGTGATAGCCTCGCTACGTCGACTGACTCGCTCGTATGTCAGCTTCTGTCCAGCCTCGGTGCCGTAGCAGCTCAGCCAGTCGGTGGCGCGCATCTTTGATACGAGTGACTGGGTGCGAGAGCTCATGCAGGTCGCGGCTACCATCGCCATGGTAGCATAGCCTCGAGAGATGGTGGTGCTCAGCTCCTCGTCTGAGTAGCGCTGCCAGTGGCGCGACAGGTAGTAGTCGAATGCGATGTCGACGATGATACCTGCTAGGCGCCTACGTTTTTCCGATACCAAATCGCGTGCCTCGGCTACCACGGGGTGCTGATCGGTGTAGCTATCGATCTGGCGGTGTAGGTCGATGCCCGGCTGCAGGCGCTCTGCAGCCAGTGGGTCGAGCTGGTCGACGGGGTCGTAGCGGCCGAGGTAGTCGGCCATCACATTGGCCGTCAAGGTGTCGGGATCGCAACCATCGGAGAGATGGAGGTGTGCTAGCAGGTTCACCTAGCCATTGTACCCTATTGAATGAAAATTGTACCCTATTGAATTGAGATTGTACCCTATTGAATTTGGGGTGATCTAGAGGGCTACGAGCACTCGCACTTGGTCGATCTCGGTCTGGCCGCTGAGTAGACGGAGATTGAGGGTGCGGCGGTCTTCGCTGAGGAGGATCTGATCGCCCATGGCATCGAGACCGCGGCCTTCTGTGCCGGCCAGATGATGAGTGCTGGCTCCTACAGTATCGTCGCTCTCCCAGAGGCGCTCGGAGCTGTAGATGACTCCTACCACTGGGTGATCGAAAGTGAGTGATGCCTCCATGGGCTCGCCGTCGGTGCTGTCTGCCCACTCGCCGGGGCTGAGCTGGAGCAGGTAGCTGCGCATCTCATTGCCATTGGCGGCGACGAGGGCTTCGCCTTGAGTTTCGTCGTCGCTGCCAGAGGCGAATAGACCGGGCTGCATGGCATCGACCTCGAGGGGCGATTCTGGCTGGAAGCGCTCGTTTTCGACAAACACACGCAGGGCACCGGCATTGGAGATTTTTGTCTCGCCAGCGTCGGCGCCTGGTAGCTCGATCACGATATCGCCCATATTGGCCTCTACGCCGGAGACTAGCTCCCAAGCACGGGAAAAGGGGCGTGGATTGTAGGGCACATCGACTAGCTTGTCCCGCGAGTGGTCAGCACGCACGGCCTCGTGCTGGTAGAGGTCGCGGCATTTTCCGGCATTGTCTAGACAGAGGGCTGTCTCGCCTGAGAATACGATGGCACCTGTGGACTTGCTGGAGCGGGCATCGATACCGACGGTGATGGCCCCATCGACGAAGCTGATATTTCGTGAGGTCAGGCCGATACCGATCTGATCATCGCTCGGCTTGGGAGAGGCTTTGGCTAGCGCGATGCCCTCGTATAGGGTAGCTAGGCCATCGTCATTCACCTCAAAGACGGCGGGTCCCTCTACGGCGAGCGAGCGGCCATCGGCCATGGCTAGAGAGATGGCACCGGAGTCGAGCTGGTAGGTGCCAGAGTCGAAAGAGCCATCGGCTCGAGGAGCTAGTCCGCCTCTCCAGGTGGCGTCATCGGTGGACTTTAGCAGGGTGGCCAGTGCTGTGGTGGCCTGCTGAGGATTGAGCTGTGTGGTGACCACGTAGGCGAGTATGGCTAGGGCTGCCGCAGCGGCACCTAGAGCGCTGGTTTTTGCCCACCAGCTATCCCGCACGCGAGATGTGGGAAAGGCTATGACATTATCTGCTGTCGAGTCTGCGACACCATCGATGCGGTCGAGCTCGGTGACCAGATCTGAGACAAATGTGTCGCCGCTGGACTCGGCCCACATCCGGGTGGTGAGCGAATCGACAAAGGCTTGTTCGCTCTTGGCGTCGGAGATGGCGTGTGCGATCCACTCGTCTTCGATCAGGTCGCGGCGCAGAGCTATGGCAGCCTCGGGATCGCTAGATAACTCGCGGGCTAGGCTATCGGCACCTGCCGACGAGATCTCTCCATCTCTGGTGTGCTGCTGCCACTCGGCGGTGGAAATAGTCTGCGCAGATAGTGCCTCGGTGAGGGCGTGGCTCTGCTGCTCGCGGCGATCTCGCAGAGCCTGTCGGATCCATTCTGAAAAGGCGAGCTCATCACGTAGCTCACTGGCCAGGCTGCTGTCCTGCTCTAGCAGGCGGGCTAGCTGCGAGATCTCGGCGTCGGAGGCTTCCTCCGCGGCTAAAAGCTGGATCAGATTTTTGGGATCGAGATTCGTCATGACGTCGTGGGGAGGGCGTTATCAATGCGTTTTTCCATGCACTTGCGCAGGGAGGTGCGCAGTCGTTCCAAAGCTTTGCGGACGGCGGGTGGGTTCATGCCGAGGTTATCGGCGATGTCTTGGGCAGAGGCGTTCTCCTCATACTTTGCCTGGACTAGGGCTAGGCTTTTCTCGGGTAACTCTTGGATACACTCGCGCAGGGCATTGACCTTGGCCAGACCTCGGTCGCCGAGCTCTTCTGCCTCGTCCTCGGGGACGGAAGAAGTCGCTAGCAGTACATCGGTCAGATTGTCGGAAAGGATGCGTTTGCGACGGGCGTCTTTCCTGCGCTCGTTGATGACTAGATTTCTAGCGATGCCGCGTAGCCACGCGCCGAAGTCTCGCTCTTGATCGAATTCGTCGAGTCGGTTGTAGGCGACGATGAAGGCTTCCTGAGCGACGTCGTCGACCCACAGAGGATTGACGCCAAGCGACCTCACGAACCCACGCAGACTAGCGTGGTGTTCGCGGACTTGTTCGACAAACAACTCGCGATCAGCCTTTTCCATTTATTTCCTTTCTTGGTATTGCCATCAGAATAAGGGCTGTGACCATCAAAATTTCGTCTTATTTCACCAAAGTGCTAGCTTGGGGCTAGCGGAGTATTTAGCGCACGTGGATATTGTTGTTGCGGAGCCAGTCGTAGACCTTGGTAGCGACTTCTACGGGGGAGCGACCAGCTAGGAGGTGGTCGAGGTGCTCGGACTCGGATAGGTTCGCTGTATTTAGTGGCTGCAGGGGCAGGTCGGGGTGGCGTAGGTGGGCATCGTAGGTGTAGCCATTGGACGAGACTTTCACGCTGGGCAGTTTTTTGAATTCCGCCACAGCTTGGTTGTATCGTTGCAGCTCGAACTGGTACACCTTTAGCCCTGGGGCGTCTTTTCGGCAGGCCTGCAGCATCGAGGAGATCCGGGCGGGCTCATTTATCATGAAATAGGAGACCAGTAGGAAGGAGGAAAAATAGAGCGAATCCTGGCGAAGGACCGAGTCTCCGATGTAGCTGTGCCACTCGTCGCCGCTGATTTTTAGTAGTTTAGCGAAGTGATAGGGCTCCGGAGTGCCTGAGCCTTTTTGCTGATACTGGATGACCCGCTTTCTGAGCGCTGGCATGATCTGCTGTGGGGCAAAGACATGGTTGTCTCTCGGGATGTATTCCACGTATTCAGCCGTCCCCTCGATGATGAAGATCGGCAGCCTCTGCAGGATGTCGTGCATCATCATGTGAGTGATCTCGTGGACCAGAGTGCCCTTTCGATACTCGATGGGCATCACAGCCTCTCCGATAGCGGGATTGATGCTGACGAGTGGGTCGGGGCGCTTGGCCTCGATTGGGACGAGGAATTTCTTTTTCGAACTCAAGTAGACGCCACCGCTCAGAGGTGGTCCCCCAGCTAGGCGGTAGGCCGAGGGGCTGTCATAGAGCTCGGCGTGGAAGTAGCCATTCACTGGAGATGCCTGAATACCAAACGGTGAGCGACCGAGGAGCACTCGTGTGCCCTCGAAAAGTTGGCCAATCTCTTCCATCTGCTGTTCGGAGATCGGATGGCGGCCGAAGAGGGTGAACTGAAAGTTTCGCGAGCGGTAGATGTATTTGCCGGATTGGGATTGGTCTTTGTCGAAAACGGTCCGAGTGACTTCTCTAGATGGAAAGGCTAGAGAGGGTGGAAAAAAGCTGCTGCTCATCGGAGGGGTATCGCCGAGCGTGGTGAGGATACGCTCGTAGTCGATAGATTTGCGCACATTGGCTAGGGCGTAGGCTTGGTCGGCGTAGGAGAGATCGGCTATCTCGACGAATTGACTGGCAGCCTTCTCTGATTTGATGAATAGCTGGCCGCCTTTTTTCACACCTCGGAGCTCGCCTTCGAAGGTACTGCCATCGCGCTTGTACCAGACTCGGTCGCGCCGGATGGAGCGCGCTGAGAGTAGCCCCCACTGATGCTCGAGATACTGGGGCACGACTCGCTGAAAGGTAGCGACCGGATCGCTGGGCTGCATGCCGCGCAGGATCAGGCTGGTGAAAAACTCTGGTGCGACTCGTTTGCTGCTAGCGGCTAGGGTGAAGATTTCATCGATCTTGGCTTTGGCGCCAGCATCGAGGATGCGGAAATAGACACAGATCGAAAAGGCTGCCTCACCCAGCAGGTGGCGATACATCGGCTCCGATAGCCCGCCTCGGTCTGCGGGCTGAGATCGCTCCCACTGATTTTGAGTGAGGGTGGGGACGATGCCGATTCGCGAAACGGCTTTGGCGAAGAACTCAGGGTCGCGGAGCTCCTCCATCACAGCTCCAGGGAAAATGATCTCGCCCTCGTGAGGGATCTGGCCGATCAGACGACGGAAGCCGTGGTGCAGCCACATGGGTAGTTTGGCGGCAGCACCAGCATGGTGTAGGGCCAGATCGAAGACACACATTTTCAGGTATCGATTGGGGAAAGCGCTGTCCAGGGTGAGCTCACCGTCTGAGTCGCTCAAGCCGATCATCTCATCGACGCACAAGATACTGCGAGTCTGGTAGTGCCAGCCCGGTCTGGTGGTGCGAGCTTCTTTCTTGAGCTCTTCAGTATCGGACAGCAGAAAGATCTGAAATCGCTCACCTACCTTGGGGGAAAGGGCGGTCGACAGCAGGTCGAGAGAGCGGACCGTGCCCTCGAGTAGCTTGGTGAGGTCTGAGATGGTGGTGTCTGGTATCTCTCGTTTGGCATAGATCTCCCAATGAGCCGAAGTCCAGCGGTTCCAGCCTTTGCTGGTTTTGTTGTGAGTCACCTTGGTCAGCGTGGGATCTATGATGAGATAGTCTGGCCAGTCGGGTGTGGAGGCAGGGGGATTGAGGTTGGCGACGAGGTCCTGGAGGAACGCTGCTTTGAGGAAATCGACGTCTGACTCGATGAAATGCTCGGTCCGGCTGGTGATCGATTTGCCGCTGGCATCTTTGATGACCACACGTCCATCGGCCGTTCCGACCAGATCGCCAGCCAGCGTCTTGCCCGAGTGCGACTGCCAGTCTCGCATCTGAGCGGTGGCATCGGTGAGTGCGAGAGCCAGTAGGAAGACGTGGCTCAGGAGAAGGGTATAACGATGGGTGGTGATAAGAGGAGGTGAAAGCATAGGCGGCCTGAGCTTGCTGGAGCGTGATTTTGTTTTCAAGAAAAACAGCGAGTACTTTTCTTAAGTGCCTCTTTTGTGATGCATGCATCTCGGCGGCTGAACTCTGCCTGAGATCGGGGCCTAGTGCAGCTTGAGGGCAGGTGTTTTGGGGCAGGTCAGCTCATCGTTCAGTATTTTGAGTGATTAAAATTTTGATACAAACCATAATTTATGGTAAACTGGTTTGTGTCGCAGACCAGTCTGCGATCAGACTGAAACAACCAAGCAAAATAACATGAAAGAAAAAGAAATGACCATTGAGCAAGCGGCAGCCGATATCGCTGAAGTGAGAAAAAGCCTGACCGAGGCCGATGCCCATCATGGGACGGCTCGTCAGGATGCTGCGCCTACGACGACAGGTGCCCACATTATTCTCCAGGCAGGGGCGCTGATATTGGCTGTCTGGGGTTTGGGATCGGAGGTACTGTCTGGCCACCAAAACTCGGCCCTGTTTTTGGCATCGGTAGGGATCCCTGATATTCAGGTGATTGGTTTGGTTCAGATATTTGCGATCCTCTCGATCATAGTCGCGGGGATATATCTGATGGCTCATCGGGCTGCGAAACGCAGTCGTCAAAATTTCGGCGAGTATGTCTCTAGGCATTTTCCCTACCTGAAGCATCAATCTTTCGTCTCGGACCTGGTATTGAAATTCTGCGTGATCGGTATGGTGATCCTCGCCGACAAACCTGCGCTGGTGGCTCCGATATGTATGATGTTTGTGGGGGATTATTTGATCCAGGGGCGATTTTTCACGATACCTCTGATCGTGGCCAATGTTCTGGGCGGAGCAGCTATGCTCGGTGGGGTGGCGATGTTTCTTCTGGGCTCGACCTTATTGGCGTGGCCATTTGCCGCAGTAGCGATCGCAGCGGCGTATTCGCTGTCGCAAATGATTTACCTACGCCGCTCTTCGGAGCAGTTGCAAAAGAAGGTGGCAGCATGAGCCAGGTAGCTACTGAACAACTACTGAAGTCTGACTCTCTGCTGACTGATAGAGTGCGACTCGTGATAGCTGTGACGCTCGCTGGTGCAAAAGAACCGATGGACTTTCGTAGTCTGCTGGATGCGCTGAATCTGACCAAGGGGAATCTCTCCAGTCACATGAGGAAGCTGGAGGAGGCGGGTATCGTTCACATACAGAAAGAGTTTATCGATCGAAAGCCAAAGACGACTTACACCCTATCTAACAAGGGTAGAGAAGAGCTGAAAGCCTACTTGGATACCATCGAGAACTTTGTGCGCGCAGCGGAGAATCTATAGCGGAAACATGAAAATAGCGAAATACATAAAGAGCCCAGTCGCTCGGTGGACGGTCGGGATATTTTTCCTAGCTTCACTACCTGCTTGGGCGATGGATCCGACGGACGTGATGTTGTGTGGAGTATTCTATCCGATTGTCATCTTATTGATGGCGCCGGTCTTGATATTGGTCAGGACTGTCTGCCACAAATGTGATGCTAGTGTCTGGCAGAGAAGAGCGCTCATGCTGGCCCTCGTCGTGATCGTGGCGTGTCTGGTGTCTCCGAGTCCTCATAAACAAGGGCGAGGGTTTCTCAGGCATGGTATGGGACAAGTCCCGGCGAAGCTCGAGATCGTCGACTATGAGGGCAATTCGGGGTTGTTCGTGGACTACTGTAATATGAGTTTTACCTGCGACGCGTCGAGTTTGCGTGGTATTCTCGGCGGTCCCAGGTTTTCCCAAGTAACCGAGAATCCTAACTCGACTGTCATGGGCAACATTCAGCCCGTAGGCCTGGACCATCTTGCTGGTGACCGAGAGGATTGGCTGTATTTCAGCTCTAGAAACTGTCAGCTGGTTACAGATGCCTCCTATGAATGGGCAAGTGTCCGATATCTGGCTGGTGACTGATCGAGTCCCATCTGGCAGAGGCCTCCACGCTCAGAGAGGCGTGGGGGCTTCTCGTCATGGTGTTTTTTTCATCTTTCTTGAAAAATAAAATTTTATCCGTCGTCTCTTGACGTTTTGAGTAATGAGGAGTTTATTCGCCAACTGATTAATTCCTGACTAAACCTATCAAGAATAGGTGTTTTAACCCAGCTCACGTTATGCCAGCAGCCCAACCCACCACTGTCGCTACGAAAAAAGCGAGTGCCAAGTCTGCCTCTCTACAGGCCGTCGAGGAGAAGCATGGGCTGGACCTGCAGAGCGAGGCGAAGCGGCTAGAGGGCTTGTCACCACAGGAGCGGATTCAGTGGGGGCTGGATCACTTTGAGGGCAAGATCGCGATGAGCTCTAGTTTTGGCGCGCAGTCGGCGGTGTCTCTGCACATGATCACTCAGCTGTGGGCTGATATACCAGTGGTCCTTGTGGATACCGGCTACTTGTTTCCCGAGACTTATCAGTTCATCGATGAGCTGGCAGAGCGGCTTTCGCTGAATCTCGAGATCTATCGGAATCCTATCTCACCCGCCTGGCAGGAGGCGCGTCATGGTCAGCTCTGGGATCAGGGGCTGGAGGGTATCGAGCGCTACAATACCATGAACAAGGTAGAGCCGATGCAGCGCGCGCTAGAGGAGCTGGAGATCGATGCGATGTTTAATGGTCTGCGCCGTCAGCAGTCGAGCACACGTGGTAGCATGCCGATCGTGGTATCGCAGCGGGGACGTATCAAGATCCATCCGATCGCTGACTGGACCGATCAGGATGTCGGCATGTATCTGAATGAGCATGGGCTGCCCTATCACCCGCTCTGGGAGGAGGGCTATGTGTCGCTCGGCGATTGGCATACCTCGAAGAAACTAACCGATGGCATGACTGCCGAGGAGACCCGATTCCACGGCCTAAAGCGCGAGTGCGGGCTGAATGAGGATGTCGACTTTCAGATCTAGTCGAATCCGCTAGCCGGAGTTCTGGCTGGCTTCACCAAGAATTTACAGAAAGAAAACAACACTGATATCATGGAAGAGACAAACATCGTGTCCTACCGAGTCAACCACCTCCGACAGCTAGAGTCTGAGGCGATCTACATCCTGCGTGAGACTGCTGCCCAGTTTGAAAAGCCCGCATTGCTTTTCTCTGGCGGAAAGGACTCCATCGTGATGGCGCACCTAGCACGCAAGGCATTTCACCCCGCTCGTATCCCATTTCCTCTGGTGCATGTCGACACTGGGCACAATTTCCAAGAAACGATTCAATATCGCGATGATTATGCAGCGGATCTGAAGGCGGAGCTGATCGTAGGCCTCGTGCAGGACTCGATCGATAAGGGCACAGCCGTCGAGGAAAAGGGCGTCAATGCCAGTCGTAATGCACTGCAGACGGTGACATTACTAGAGACGCTAGAGGAGCACCAGTTTGACGCGGCTCTAGGTGGTGGGCGTCGCGATGAGGAAAAGGCGCGTGCCAAAGAGCGCTTCTTCTCGCACCGCGATGACTTTGGCCAGTGGGACCCGAAGAATCAGCGACCAGAGCTGTGGAATATCTTCAACGGCCGCAAGCATCATGGTGAGCACTTCCGTGTCTTCCCGCTGTCCAACTGGACTGAAATGGATGTGTGGCAATACATCAAGTCAGAGAACATCCCTCTGCCCAATCTATACTTTGCCCACGACCGCGAGGTGGTACACCGCAATGGCGGGCTGCTGGCGACATCTGAGTTCGTCCAGCCGCAGGAGGGTGAAAAGGTGGAGACGCTTCATGTGCGATTCCGCACCATCGGCGATATGACCTGCACCGGTGCCGTCGAGTCTGATGCCAGCGATATGGATGCCATCATCCAAGAGGTGGCATCGGCCCGTGAGACCGAGCGTGGCACGCGTGCCGATGATAAGCGATCCGAGACCGCTATGGAGGACCGCAAGAAGGAGGGCTATTTCTAGGCCGAATCGAGAAGAAAGAGAAAACCGAATAACCTTTTACCTATTTCGAAAAAATGACTGAAGAAGAAACTTTCTCTAGCGAGGGCTATCTCGATATGGATCTGCTGCGCTTCACCACTGCAGGGAGCGTGGACGATGGCAAATCGACTCTGATCGGCCGCCTGCTATATGATTCCAAGAATACATTCGACGATCAGCTCGCTGCTGTGGAGGAGTCGTCCAAAAACCGCGGCGACGAGAATGTGAATCTAGCGCTACTCACCGATGGACTCCGTGCCGAGCGCGAGCAGGGGATCACTATCGATGTGGCTTATCGCTATTTCGCCACTCCAAAGCGCAAATTCATCATCGCCGATACTCCGGGGCACATCCAATACACTCGCAACATGGTGACTGGTGCCTCTACGGCAAATCTGGCGATCATCCTAGTCGACGCCCGTCATGGTGTGATCGAGCAGACCATGCGACATGCCTTTATCGCGAATCTGCTGCGCATCCGTCACGTGGTGCTGGCTGTGAATAAGATGGACCTTGTCGACTATGAGCAGGCTGCTTTTGATAAGATCGTCACTCAGTTCAAGGAGTTTGCCTCACGTCTGGACAATATCGTCGACATGACTCCGATCCCACTCAGTGCGTTGAAGGGTGACAACGTCGTGGATAAGTCCACAGAGATGCCATGGTATGAGGGGCCATCACTTCTTTACCACCTAGAGAACGTCTACATCGGTACCGATCAAAACCACGTCGAGGCTCGCTTCCCAGTGCAGTGGGTCATCCGCCCGCACTCCGATGAGCATCATGACTTCCGCGGCTACGCTGGCCGTGTGGCAGGAGGTGTGTTCAAGCCGGGCGATGAGGTGACTATCGAGCCTTCAGGCTTTAAGTCGAAGATCAAGTCGATCGAGGGCTTTGATGGCCCTCAGGAGCAGACCTTTGCACCGCTCAGCTCCACCATCACCCTCGAGGATGATGTGGATCTCAGCCGTGGTGACATGATCGTGAAGTCCAACAATCCGCCGAAAAAAGATCAGGAGATCGAGGCCATGATTTGCTGGTTCTCCGAGGGAAAGCAGCTGCAGCCACGTGGAAAATACTACCTGCGCCACACCACCAAAGAGGTGAAAGCGATCGTGCAGGAGGTGCGCTACAAGGTGAATATCAACACACTGCACAAGATCGAGGACGATAAGTCTTTTGGGCTCAATGAGATCGGTCGAGTATCGATCCGCACGTCTAGTCCGCTGCTCTACGATAGCTACCGTAGAAACCGCACGACTGGCAGCTTTGTCCTGATCGATCAGCAGACCAATGAGACGGTCGCAGCTGGTATGATCGTGTAAGCGATGATTTTCTAGGGGCTGCTGCGGTGAAAGACATTGACACCTACCGCAGCACCCCGTAGTTTCCCGCCCTCGCAATTGTCGCGAGGTCTTTACGGCGAGATGGCCAAGTGGTAAGGCAGAAGTCTGCAAAACTTCCATTCGCGGGTTCGATTCCCGCTCTCGCCTCTCTTTTCCCCTAACTGATCCGGTTCGCGCTCAGAGGATTTCAATCAAAACTGAAACAAAACTTAAGCTATCCGGTTTGTTTTATGGAAATTATGGGTTAAGTTAACTTTCCTGAATGAAATCCCCCATTTCTACATGGTTGGCCCTTGTGTTCACACTAGCTATGTCTTGTGAGCTAGCGCTGTGTCAGGTGTCCATCTCACCGCAGGCCATCGCGCAGGCCATCGCCAATGACAGTGGGCGGGACGCGTCATTCTATGCTCACTACAGTCGGAAACTTTCTAAAACGTTGGAGCAATACACTCCCGAGCAGCTTGAGGTTGTGTTTGGCGGTAATACTTACCTCGGAGGGCCTGATAATGGCAAGCCCCTGAGCGAGGAGCTGGGCCTACAGCCAGTTACCTTTAAGAAAGGCGGGCATCTACTTTCCGACGAGGCCAAAGTGGAGGTCGATAAGGTTTTTGCCCATCTCCAAGCCAATCCAGACGCCATGATTATGATCTCTGGTCACTCCAATGGCAATGGAGGTTCAGACCCGTTGCAGAGTGCTATCGCACTCCGTCGGGCAAATGAAGCGAGAGACTATCTGCTGAAGAAGGGAATCTCAAAAGATCGAATCCAGACTAGATCGCTAGGCAGCACTCAGCCTGTCGTGGTAGATGAGAATGGTGTGGCTGTGAAAGACAGGCGGAATCGCCGAATCGGTATAGATCTGATGGATTAAGGGAGGCATCAGTCTGCCGGCTGGTCGTTGCTGAATTGCAAATGTAAAGAACTCGACACGACAGGATAACCGACTAAGACAATTGCAGTGGGAAGTTAACGCTGTAGAGGTGGCTTTCTAGCCGCCTCGGCAACTAGAGCTAATACAGATGAGGCGGCTGGAAAGCCGCCTCTACAAACTAAAGCTTATCCCATTTACCCAATCAACCTAGCCAAGAGTTTACCCGTTCGACTTTCCTTCGTCTGGATAATCTTCTGAGGCTTGCCTGAAGAGTGAAGCAGAAGCCATAAATACCAAATTATCGGTCTGTGCCCAAGAACGGGAAGGCGGTTTAAATTTCCGTTCGAGGTGTTGGAGAGTCTTGAGGCAAGGTTGCGGGGTAGGGGAGGAAAGAATGTTGTTAGGTGGGGTTTCGGTAATTTCGGCGGACTTTGGACATACGTTCGCTTAGGCCTCCTTCTGTGACGAAGGATTTGTCGAGTTTTTCCAGCTGCCGGTCGATTAGGTAGTTAGACCATCTAAACTTTTAAATCGGTAAAACGTCTTTGGCTCAAGTAGCG
>JAHDID010000158.1 GCA_020630975.1 Verrucomicrobiota bacterium | reverse complement strand
TGCCGAGGCTGGAGATTTGAGCTTGCTCGAGAGAGATGATTTCACCTAGGTCGAGTTGAGCGTTGGTATTCTTATCCTGCCAGAGGGCTAGGCCGTTGAGTTCGGCGCCGTTGACTTGGCCGTCGGCATTGGCGTCGAGACGTGCCAGCTTCTGGAAACCGTCGAAGTACTGTCCACCCTGATCACCGAAGAGGTGCTCGCCGGAGAAAGCTTCGTCTGCCTGAGGCACGCGGATGAGGATGGCATCACTAGCACCGAACCACTGAGTCAGCGTTTCTTTTGTGCCATCACCGTCCATGTCGAATAGTGTTTCTCGATCGATGCGAGTGATCTGGCTATCACCATCGAGATCGATAGCTAGTGGTGAAAGAATGAATTCTGCAGAGATAGTGAGTCTGACACAGCAAGTCACAGATTCTTTTCCATCAGTTACGGTGTATTCGATCTCTTCAGGTCCATAGGTAGCGTAACGATCTTGAATCAGTACTTTAGCAGCTGTTTGCTCACGGTTAGGCTCCCCTGATTTTGGATCTTTCAGTGCAGGATACTGATCGCGTGCAAAGAAATTCTTCCACTTTGATCCTAGGATTCGACTGTTATTCGTTGGAGTATCGTCAGTCACTGGTCCTCCTCCAAAGGTGAAGATAGGATTGACCGTGATCGTTCCATTGGATTGGGAAGAGATGGTGATAGGATACTTGTCAGTCTTCTTTCTCGCAGAGGTGAGGCGTAGGCTGTCTCCATCTGGATCGTTAACATTGCCAAGAACATTGAAGCTGTTGGAACCTGAGGGCTGGAAAGAACCAACATAGGTGCGCAACTTAAACTGCAAGCGTTCGCTAGACTCTGTACAAGTCGGCGGCCTGTTTTCCGGCTCGGTAGGGTTTGATGGATCGCTAGGCGAGCTTGGGCTATACGGGTTACTTGGGCTGCTAGGTGAGCTCGGGTTCGACGGATTACTTGGGCTGCTAGGTGAGCTTGGGTTCGACGGATTACTTGGGCTGCTAGGCGAGCTTGGGTTTGTCGGATTGCTTGGGCTGCTA
>JAHDID010000010.1:78216-138254 GCA_020630975.1 Verrucomicrobiota bacterium | reverse complement strand
TAGCCGGTGGCAAGCCTAGCGCAGCCACCGGGTGGTGGGGCAGAACTGCAGCTGCACCCCGGCGGGGTGCTAGAAATTTTGGTTAACCTACTGCGTTCCAGTGTCCAGCCAGTCGAAACCACTAGCGATCATCTGGCCAAAACTGTTTCTGCACATCAGCCGGAAATGCCGAAAAATCGCTATCGTCTTGATAAGTGTCCACCAGTGACTCTAGCTCGGACTTCAGTCGGTCAACCAGCGCCTTGTCAGCGCTGGTATAGATATTGGTCAGCTCATCGGGATCGTTCTCCAGATCATACAGTTCCCACTCGCCAAATTGGTAAAAATTCAGCAGCTTGTAGCGCTCGGTGCGGATACCATTGTGCCTAGGCACCATGTGCGAGCGAAATAACCCCGGCTCCTGCGGGTACTCATAGTAGTGATAGTATAGCGCATCTCGAAAGCCCTCTGCAGACCCACCCTCGAGTAGCGGCACCAGGCTCTGGCCCTGCATATCGTCTGAGATACTGGCACCAGCCAGATCGAGAAAGGTCTCGGCATAGTCGATATTCTGTATCAGAGCAGTGCTCTTCGATCCCGCCTCGGTCTTCCCCGGCCACGCTGCGATGAATGGCATCATCATCGACTCCTCATACATCCAGCGTTTGTCATACCAGCCGTGGTCGCCTAGGTAAAATCCCTGATCCGACGAATAGATCACGATCGTGTTCTCGCTCAGACCCAGCTCCTCGAGGGTATCGCGCAGGGTACCGACGCTTTCGTCGACGCCTTTGATACAGCGCAGATAGTTCTTCATGTAGCGCTGAAACTTCCAGCGGATCAGATCCTGCCCCGATAGCTCAGCACGGTGAAAGGCCTCATTCTTCGGTCGGTATGCCGCATGCCATGCCTCCAGCTGAGGCTCGGTCATACGCTTCATATTGCCCCATGCCGAGCGGTCGATGCCTTTCTGAGTGATCTTTGGTGTATCCACCGATAGATCGACAAACAGATCGAAAGTCAGGTGCATGTGCCGATCGATCTCCATATGCTGATTGCGCGCGCCGGGGGCATTATCCTCCATCCGGTCGAATAGGGTCGGTGGCTCGGGGATCTCGATATCGTCATACAGATTCAGATGGCGCTCCGCAGGCATCCAGTTTCGGTGCGGCGCTTTGTGCTGCACCATCAGGATGAATGGCCGCTCAGCATCGCGGTTTTCCTTCAGCCAATCGACCGCCATATCAGTCACCACATCGGTGCAATGCCCCTCGATCGTCACCTTTCCCTCTGGGGTGATGAAGTCGGGGTTGTAGTACAGCCCCTGCCCCGGCAGCACACTCCAGTCATCGTAGCCCTGCGGTATGCCTTTCAGGTGAGTTTTGCCATACATGGCCGTCTGGTAGCCAGCCTGCTGCATCAGCTTGGGGAAAGTCTGCTGATCCCAGTCAAAGCTCTCGCCATTCTGCCGAAAGCCATTTTTGTGGCTAAACTTGCCCGTCTGGATCACCGCACGGCTAGGGCCGCAGATCGAGTTGGTGCAGTAGCTATTCAGAAACGTCATACCATCGGCAGCCAGGTCATCGATATTCGGCGTCGGATCGATCGACTTCAGCCAGCCATCGTAGGCCCCTATGGCATTGTGCGAGTGATCATCGCTGAAGATGAACAAGATATTCGGCCGATCCGCAGAGCTGCCGATAGCGACCAGACCGCAGAAAAAGCCGATAAGAAAGAGGCGAGGTAGTTTCATTCCCATGCCTCTACCCTCTATCAGCCGAGTGCCCATCACCACTCCGGAAATACGTAGGCAGATTCCACGATCTCGGTCGCCGACCATCACCCAGCTCGAGCTTGGCCTCAGCATCCTAGGAAAACGCCAGCAATGTATCCTCAGCTGGTCAACGTAGTGACGTTGCAGCAAGGAATCACGGCATCCTCGGCTACGGAACCATGGGCAATGCAAATGGCAGGTATGCCGTAATTCCTTGGCTTATAAAGCGCTCGCTCTATGGTTTTTACGGCTTACGTACAGTGTTTGATTCGAATCAAACCCAATCAAACCCTATTGGCTCTAGATCGCCCCCTATCTAATTGGCTAGTTCGCCCTTCTTTCTTGATCTTCCACGATCAACATTTGCCCCTAGCGACTCCTTCGAGCCGTAGATTCGATTTCAATCCCCCCTCGCCTTCTACTCAGAATACCCAGAATATCAAAAAATCAGCACGTTTTTTAATAGACGCTGATATCCAAGACCCAATCTGCCTGACACCATTTACCTCTTACCATTTACCTCTTACCAATGCCGCCTCTCTAATTGTAGTAAGCGAAGTGCTGTGGTATGAACGAAGTGGTACCGGCACCAATGGGCTAGCCATTCGATACGATCCGCTGAACGGTCTCAAGCATAGCCTAAGAGGGCACAATAATGCCTCCTCATTCCACCTGACTCTCTGCCTCTTTCTGTATCATCAACAACCGCTCATCCCCGGGCTTCATCTGCAGCCCCTGCTTCGCAAGCTTCATCGCTATCTCTACCTCGCCATTCTCTAGATGTGCTACCGCTGCCCGGCGCAGCACCCATACCCTAGGCCGCTCGCCTTCGGCCTCCATACGCATAAATGCTAGACCTGCCTCAAGTCGCCCCTCTTGCAGCAGATGATCAGCTAGCTTCATGGTCGTGCCACCCCAGGCTGCCGGTTTGCCTTTCTCCTTATACCACTCGATCGCGGCGGCGTGCCCGCTGTTTAGCGTCAGATCATAGAGTCGACGATCCTGAGTGATCCGTGGCCTGCCGGGCAATCGATACGGTTGATCGGTGACGATATGGATCAGCTCGGTGCTCAGATTGGTCACCGTTTTCCACACTGCCAACTCACCGAGTGCATCGCCCTGATTGCAGAGGACTACTACCAGGGCATCGTCGTCGACGAGACGGTTATACATCGCGCGAAAGCCATGGATAGCTCCGCCATGATTGATCACTTTCGTCCGGTGGCGAGTGACTGGGTGGGATCGGGTGTAGATCTGCCAGCCATAGCCATAGCGGCTGTGTGCTCTGCCACCCGCAGCCTTCACCTCTGGCACATCGCGATTGGGCGTAAACATCCGATCCCGCCACGACTTTTTCAGCAGTTGATCGGTGTGCAGCGCCCGATCGAAAAGATACATATCCCCCACTGTCGAGTACAGTGCCCCCGCAGCACCGGGAGTGGTATCCATATCGATATACTGACACCGCGTGTAGCCAAACGAATCTCTAGTATAGCCAGACGCTAACTTATCGATGATATAGCGATTTCGCTCGTAGCCGCTGTCTTTCATACCCGCAGGGTCAAAAATGCGCTCGTGCAGATTGGTCTCGAAGCTCTTACGAGTCACTTTCTCGATGATACGGCCCAGTATACAATAGCCCGCATTGCAGTAGGAGTAGATCGTACCAGGAGGATGGATCAGGTCGCTACTACAGTGCTCCTGGATGAAGGTATCGATATCGCTCGGCACTCGAGAGATTTGCTTTCGATAGTCAAAGTTGGCGGTGAAATCTCGAATACCCGACTGATGCGCTAGCAGATGATGCAGCGTGATCTGGCTGCCGGTGTCCTGTCGATAGTACAACAGGTGATCGGAAATCGTGTCCTCGAGCGTCAACCTCTCCTCCTGCACCAGCTGCATGACGAGCAGAGCACAGAAAGGCTTGCTCACCGATGCTAGGCGATACTTGGTATCGTTCGTATTGGCTACGCCCCACTCGCGATTGGCCGCGCCGAATGCTCCCTGATAGACCACCTCGCCTCCCTGCGCCACCAGCACCGCACCAGTGAATAGGCCAGTATCGCTAGTAGCCAGGCATAGTCTAGCGATGGCTGCAGCCGGATCCGCGCCGGGATACAGGTAGCCTGCAGGCAGAGGCTCTGGCTCCTCAGCTACCGCACAGATCAACATACCCACCAGGCCCAGTAGGATTAGAGCTTGATACACCCAACGGCAGACTGTTACTCTATGGCATTCCATCGATGAGGTACCCTATCGTATTTTTGGCCCTGTGGTATAGCTTAATCGGCTCGATCTATCCGCAAACGGGTCCAGAGGCAGACCAAGACTTTGACCACAGCGTGCCCACCCTGCAGAAACCGTGGACGCAGCGCCCTTTTAAAAACGACCCGCTCGACTTTCAGTTCGCCATCGTCAGCGATCGGTCTGGCGGTATGCGACCAGGAGTCTTCCCCCGCGCGGTGGCTAGACTCAATGAAATGCAGCCAGAGTTCGTTATATCGGTAGGTGATCTCATCGCGGGTGGGAACTGGCAGCGCGATGAAAAAGAGATCCGTAGACAATGGCAGGAATTCAATGGCTTTGCCGAGCGCTTTGAGATGCCGTTCTTTTACCTACCGGGAAATCACGATGTCAGCAATGCTCTGATGGACCGTATCTGGGACGAGATGTTTGGCGTCCGCTATTACTCATTCACCTACAAAAACGTGCTATTCCTCTGCCTAAACACGCAGGATGGCGAGTCGACTCGCCCCTATCTAGGCGAGCAGCAGATCGCATGGGCTCAGCGACAGCTCGCTGAGCATGATGATGTGCGCTGGACGATAGTATTCATCCACCAGCCACTGTGGCTGACCGAGGAGGGCATACGGCGAAACATCAACGGTAAACCCGTGATCAAAAAATCGAACACCGGCTGGCCACAGATCGAAGCGGCCCTGGCCGGACGCGATCACACCGTGTACGCAGGCCATGTGCATCGCTATACCCAGTACGAGCGCAACGAGGCAAACTACTACACTCTCGGCACCACCGGCGGCGGCAGCGCGTTACGCGGCTCGGTATTCGGCGAATTCGACCACGCCACCTGGATCACCATGAGCGATAAGGGCCCGCGAATGATCAACCTAACCCTCGACGGTATGCTACCCGATGATGCCTCTACCGAGGCCAAACAGAAATTTTGGCGCTCGATCCGCTTCGAGGAAAACTTTACCCAGACCTACCCATTCGAGAACCAGACTCTCACCCTGAGCCTAGAGAATCCACTCGACACCCCACTCACCGCCAAGTTTCTCTGGCTACTCCCTGCTACCGACCACTGGACGGTATCGCCGCGTAGAGATCAGATCGAACTACAGCCCGGCGAAAAGCAGCAACTGACATTCACCGCAAATCATCAGGGCACGGTATCCACCTACTTCCCCCTACCCAAGATGCACGCCCATTTCCAGGCACCCGACCAATCCTTTCACCTAGAGCGCATGGTGCATCTACCGCTGGACCTGACCGAGCATGTCAAAAAACACCCAGAGAAGATGCACATCACCAAGAACACGGCAGCAGCGCCCGAGATCGACGGCCGCCTGGATGATCCACTCTGGCAGTCACCACCCACCGTCTCTCGGCTGATACCTCGACAGGCCGACGGCTACATGCCAGTCGACACTCAGGCATGGCTCAGCTACGACACCAGCCACCTCTATCTAGGCGTACACTGCGAAGAGCCCATCGTCCGCGACCTGCAGCAGCAGATCGCCACTCCAGATGGCGATGTCTGGGAAGACGACTCGATCGAGTTCTTTTTAGATACCAATAATGCTCAAAAGACCTACTACCATTTCGCCATCAATCCCAAAGGCACGCTATACGATGCTACCCAGAAGAATCCGAAGTGGAATAGCCACGCCAAAGTAGCCGCCACGATACAAGACGAGTCCTGGAGTATCGAAATGGCCATCCCATTAAAGGATCTGAAAGTCGACACCGCCAACCTGACAACCTGGCGTGGTCAGATCGTGCGCCACCACTACAAAGCCGGGGAAAAGAAAACCTACCAATGGTCACCCACTTTTTGGTACGCCAACCAGATGCCACAGTTTTATGGAAAGATAAGCCTGCAGTGAACTGGTTTACCAAAAAGCCCCTCGATTTTACTCCCTATGACAAAGGAATGGGACAAAGGAATCCGCTTTTCGTTTGTGCGGCGCTGACTGGGACATTAGAGCCCCACGAGCAATACCGCATCTAGAGGCAATCAAAATAAAAGCGGTAAATCATTTCGAACTCTTTGCAGATACCGTTTGTACAGACTACAGACAAAAAAGGTAAGCTCGGGAGAAGGACTGGTGAAAAAGTTTGCGCATGAGCGCAACACTGCCATTCACCTCTAGAGCGGAAAGATCCGCTCTAGAGGCTTAGGAGAAGAAGGGCGTCAGCCCTTCACCGTTAGCAGAGGAAAAAGCTCCGCCACAGGTTTAGCCATACCGGCAGAACTCAATGTCTCAATCACTGGGGTGATGCTTTTGTAAGCGAAAGGCGCCTCTCGCTTGAGAGCATTTCGCCACGCTTTCAAAACATGCTTTTGCTGTCGTATGTCTGCTCGCTTCGGATCCACAGGTGCCACAACACGGAACCGACCTAGGAAGTCATCGAGCTGCCGGTCGTCGACTTTCAGTGCCTCTCCTCGCGATAGCGCTCGACCGGCACCATGGCACGAGCTGTGTGACGCCAACTCTGATCCTCGCCCAGCCAGCAGCCAGCTGGAGGCCCCCATCGATCCGGGCACGATCACAGGCTCACCATATAGCGAGAATGGTGTGTCCGCCATACCATCCCAGTCGTGAGCTGGGGATGCACCCTTTCGGTGGATGTAGTGCCCAGGCCGATCTTGCCACATCAGATTGTGCGGGGCATCATAGATGGTGGTGATGTCAAAATCACCAATGATCTCCATCATCGATTTGCGCAGCATCTGAGCTAAAAAGAAGCGATTACCAAACGCGAAGTTCGCCGCATTATTCATCGAAGTCATAAACCTCGAATAAAGCTCCGACGGACCTTCGATGGGTAGCGGATAGATACCATTCTCCGGATGCGGCAAGCCATCTGGCCAGTAGTTTCTGAGTTGCTCTAGAAACCACCGCCCAGCGATGTGCCCAAGCCCGAGAGAGCCACAGTGAACCATGATGACGACTTGGCCTTCCTTAATTCCCCAAGCATTAGCCGTGTAGCCATCATGTATCTTTTTCACATACTGGACCTCGGCGAAGTGATTGCCCCCACCTAGTCCCCCTATAAGGTTGTCATAGGTTGCTGTTTCCTTTGACTGCAGGTAGTCCTGCAGAGCAAAGCTAGTTAGAGTATCAAATCCGCCTTGGTTGTGTACCTTTTGCAGTTCGCTTAGCTCCCGATCGGGGTCGATCTGCTCCCAGATACCCATGCCCGAGGTTTCATCAGCCTGTGCCAGCAATCCTGGCAATCCGCGCAGAACTAATGCCTCGCGCTGATCGCTAGTCATGGGAATACCACGACCACCTTCGAAGAACACATACCGGGTATGGTCGACGATGCGGTCGATAGCAGATTCCACCGATTGCCTGTCCAGCGGAGTCGACATCAGTCGCATACCGCAATTGACATCATTGCCGATAGCCTGAGGCACAGCAAATCCCTGAGTCGACAACACCGTTCCAATAGGGATGCCTGCTCCCTTGTGGAAATCGGGTGTGACACTGATTTTTTCGATAGATGGATTAACACCGCCGAAATAGTACGGGGCACGTTTTTGTAGTAGAGATAGTGTGTCTGCAAGCCGGGTGACTCCCAGCAGCTCATCCACACCTTTTGATTCTAAAGGGACTCCCTCGGTCGCCAAAAAGTCGACTGGGAAGTCATAGTTGTGCGCCAATGTGAGGTGATGCTCACTTTGACGCACAAGACGATTGTCCTGATGCATAAAAATACCTTAATAAGATAAGAAAAGTGCCTCCACGCTCCTCTGCACATGGAAGCGGGTGCCTGAGAGCATCTCAAGCACAAGGTAGATCTAAAGAAAATTTGAGGTAGATCCGGTTTTCAGCAGCCGCATCCTACTCGGAAGATCGCGCAAGCGGAGTGGAAGACAATCGAATACTTCTAAATTTTTACTGCCTCAGTAATTGCCACAGGTTTACTCCACGATCATTCGCCTGGGCCAGATTTCCAAGGTGTAAGCAGGAATGCTTCTACGAAAAACCCAAGCCAATGGATCGGGGGATTCTTTTGACCACTTTTTTTCTGCTAAGACTTCCCATTGCTCACGGCTCACGCGGTCGTCGACCCTGCCATACTGAAGCGCATTGATTGCCAAGAGTCGCTTGTATTCATCCTTCTCGGCATTGACTTCTTCCATGAGGGCTTTGAAAGCTGTGTCTGGATCGCCACAGCGAGCCAGGGCTTGTGCTGCCATCGTGCGATTCGCTGAATGAGCATCGCCATTGATCACTTGCCGGAGTGCGTCCTGAATCCCCGGAGTATTCTCGCCGACGAGGAAAATACCATAAGCTGCCCAGTGCCGAACCAAAGAATGCCGATCACCCAGCATTTCTAGATAGGTCGACAACAGGTCCGGATCAGCTTTACTGGCGACGTTGGCAGCTTCAAGCACTCGATCGACCGGAAACTCGTCGCTCTGTGCGTAGTCGTAGATGGTTTTGAAAGGTTTCTCATCACCGACGAAGTCATACCACATCGGTTCGGGAATCAGGCCGGTGTCGCGGGTTTTCATCATCCAGTCGTAGAGAGCGTCTTCCATGGTGGCGATACGCTCCCGATGATCAGCATGAGAAGCCAAGTTGTTGATTTGCCAGGGATCACTCTCTAGGTCGTAGAATTCCAACACAGGTTTGGGCTTGAAAAACCGGCTATATACCGGGTCCGCGACTTTGGGATTTTTCAGATACCAATCCCGCCAGGCTCGCCAGTTACGGTGAACATTATAGCCGTGCTCAGGTTCCTGCCCGCGCGGGCGATGCGGCATAAAATTGCGGATCAAGTAATAGCGACCGTCGGTCACCGCCCGTGAAAAGTCGTAACGATCATTCTGCCGGTCCCGATATAGATAGAGAAAAGGTGGCGGAGGCTCTTTTCCCGATCCCATAAAAACTCGCCCCTGCATCAATTCCGGTGGCTGAACACCCACCATGGATAGGATGGTTTTTGGGAAATCGACGAACTGAACCAATTCGTCATTAACCGATCCAGCTATATATTTCCCTGAATCGAATGCGGCAAGGTGTTGCCACTTTTTCGGTACCCGAACGACCAATGGAACCTGAGTACCGCCATTAAAGATAAAGCGTTTTGAGCGCGAGAGCATGCCGCCGTGATCGGAGTAGAAAAACACGATGGTATTCTCGGCCAATCCCTCTTTCTCCAGATCGTCCAGCCACGCGCCAACGATGGAATCCATCAAAGTAATCTGATCATAAAATCGCGCCCAGTCGTACCTAATCTCAGGCAAGTCGGGGTGGTAAGGCGGCAGTTGGATTTCTTCTGGCGGGATCCGGGGGGACTCGGGTATCTGCCCAGTCATGGTATAACTCTCCTCACGATCGCTTCTGATCTGACCTTCATGGGTAACGGCTGTGTTAAAGACCGCCAGAAAAGGTCTTTCTTTAGGCAGCCTGCTGATGCTTTGCTGGCCCCGACTCACATCCCAGAATTCATCTTTATCCGCCTCGTGATTGGCTGAGTTGTAGTCAGTTTTCTGGCCGTTGTAACAATAGTATCCAGCCTGTTTAAACACCCGCGGGTAGAGCGGTATAGAATCCGGCACCATCGGCCGGGAACGCATGTGCTGAGTGCCGATGCTGCTCGAATGCATACCGGTCAGGAGCGCACTACGAGCGACTGCACACACTGGAGAATTGGCATAAGCACGAGTGAAACGTACGCCCTCCGCGGCAAACTTGTCGAGGTATGGAGTGTGCGCCTGCTGGTCGCCATAGCAACCAAGATGTGGGCTGATATCCTCGCAGACCAGCCAAAGGATGTTGGGTCGATCGGATAGTTCTTCTGTGTAGGCCGAAGTCAACCGTAGAGAGAAGGCGATCACTAGGGCAATAGTTGCTTTGTCTATAAAACTGAAAATCATATAAAAATCGATACTTTTAGCAGGAGTGAATTCTGCCAGGACTCAGCAGCTTCGATTGGCAATCGAAGCAACGATCGCTCAAGGGTTGTTCACTTTTTAATCGCAGCTTCAACCTCTTCCCTAGGAAGATGCCGGGCCAACTGCTGCTTCAGTTGATCGTACTTTTTATCTTTAGCGAGATTCGTCCACTCGTAGGGATCATCCTGGTTATGGTATAGCTCCTCATCGCCATTGGCGTAACGGATGTAACGATGAGTCTCGGTTCTGACGGCGTGATTTCCCTTTCCATGGGTCGAGATCGCCGGATGTTCCCAGGGGTGATTGGGATCTTTTAGTAACGGAACGATACTGTGGCCCTCGACGTGTTTGGGGCGCTCGATATCGGCGAGTTCGCAAAGTGTTGGGTAGAGGCTCATCAGGTCGACAGCACGGCTGGACCGGGTTCCCGCTTTGGTCAGGCCCGGCACTACCCAAATATAGGGAGTGCGGGTGGTCTCTTCCCACAGGGCGAATTTTCTCCAATGCTGTTTCTCGCCCAGTGACCAGCCGTGGTCACTCCACAGCACGATGATGGTATTGTCTTTTTTGGGACTGCTATCGAGGGCGTCGAGTAAGCGACCGACATTCATATCGGTATAGGCGATAGTCGCCAAGTAGGACTGGATCGCGGCTTTCCAGCGACCGGATTTCAGAAATTTCCGATGATCTCCGCCTGGGTTCGCCATTCTCACTCCGGCATTGGGTATATCTTTCAGGTCATCTTTGCGATGGGGAGGCAGTTTGATGGAATTCAGTGGGAAATCGGCATAGTATTTTCGGGGCGCGACAAAGGCGAGATGAGGTTTATACAGACCGCAGGCGAGGAAAAATGGTTTATCGGCGTCACCTTTACTTCCGTTTATCCGCTCGATACAGTAATCGACGCTATGCCAATCGATGATGTCCTGGTCTTTGAGTTGCGGGTGTTTTTTATCGACAAGATAACCATCGTAACTTTGAACCCTCGGACCATTGTTACTCAATCCTTCCTTCGGCATATATTCGCTCCACTCCCCAGGGAAGTATTTCATCGAATGGTATATTTTCCCCGAACCAGCTACATAGTATCCGGCTTGCAAAAACTGCGCGCTCAGCCCCTGGCCCACGGGTTGAATCTCTTGCCACTGATGCCCGTTGAGATAACAACCCGAAGTCCACGGACGCCTGCCGCCCATGATCGCGCAGCGCGATGGCTCACATGAGGGGACAGCACAATGCGCGTTGGTAAAGGACGTGCCCATGGCTGCCAGGCGGTCAATATTCGGTGTTTTCGCCTGAGGATTTCGCCCCAGGTGCCCGACCCAGTGATTCAGGTCATCAATGGCTATGAACAGGACATTGGGTTGATTGGCCGTCTTCTTCTGATCTGTAGCAATGTCAGGATCGACGACTGGTGCCGTGAGCTTGCCAATCAAATGAGCTGTCAGCTCGCGAACATTCTCCATGGGAGTGTTCTCCAGGCCCCTGATCTCGCAGGAAATGCCCAGTTCCTTGCAGCGCTTTGCCAGATGAAATCCGTACTGTGGACTATGGGCTTTCAGATCCTTTTCGAATCGTTTTGCATAGTAGGCGACCACTGGTGGATCATCTGCGCTGACGTGAGCATAGGGTGAATACTCCTTTATCCAGGGGAGTAGCTTTTGCCTTTGCTTGAGAAAGTCTTGATTGCTTACGCCAAAGGCATGACCGCCATAGGGAATATGACCCAGCCACTGATTAATTTGCTTTGGGTCAAGAGTGCTCTGCGGTATCCGGACCGCCGCACAGAGCAGTCGGGTCGACTCACGAGCGATGGGATCGTCGCTGTCAGGATCTGCCATATCGTCGTGGTAGGCCAGCCAGAGCGAAGAACAACCTCCAGCAGAGCCGCCAGTCGCAGCGATCCGCTGCTTATCGATATGCCACTCCCCCGCCTGGCTGCGCACAAACTGCAAAGCTCGGGCGACATCGCTCAAGGGTGCTTTGACAGGTGGCGCGATACCCTCAGTTTTCGCCTCCTTGATAAAACGATACTCGACTGCCACCACTGAGATACCCGCCTCCAGACAAGCTGCGACATCAACACAGCCGTTTATATTCTGCCTGCTACCGTGTTGCCAGGCTCCGCCATGGATGTAGTAGACCAACGGTGCAGGCTGGTCGGCCGAGGCCGATGATGCCTGCCAGAAATCGAGCACCTGTTTTTTGTGGGGACCATACGGGATGTCGGAAAAGGTCGGAGTGGGGACGGGCTCCTTATAAGAAGAGGCTTCACTTTGGCCAGCGCTGGAGGCGATTCGCTTAGGAGCTCCCTTTTGATCAGGCTTTCCCGCGTAGCCGATGACATGGTCTGACTCCCCATCGGCAGCGACAGTGATGTCTCCAGCAATCGTAAATGGAACGAATGCCAGCACGCATAAGTAAACAAGAAATGGCGCCAATACGTTCCGCCGGAAGTGAACCAGGTAGCCCTTTGTGATTTGGAAGAAAAGCCTGCGCATACAGAATCAATCCTGACATGGTGTTTCCATAAGCCAACCCCATTTCAGACCGCATTCCTGACTTTTTCCCACTGGCTTCTTGAGTCAACAGGAGCTCATTCAGGCGCTATCCGAGAATTCTCCAGCTCCAATTTGTATAAATGAGGACGGGGGGCTTGGGTTAGAACCTGTCGGCAGCCTTGTTAAACGGCTTCCATAAATTAACGTGGCCTCCAGCCTCAAAGAATTACGTGTATCACGAGATGAATGACAACCGATCCATCGAGCAGATGCGAAATCTGGGTCCGCGCTGTGCCGAGTGGTTAGCGCAGATCGAGATCTACGATGAGGCGGGGCTGCGGGCTATCGGAGCGGCGGGAGCATACCGTGAACTGGTCGTGCGCGGTATCGTGCAGCCTCATCGCATGCTGCTGTACGCCCTCGGTGGGGCACTGCTAGATCGCAGCTGTATGAGCCTGTCTCGAGCGGAAAAGCGAGAGCTGGAGGAGTTGGCTGAATCATGAATTTTCCCGAAGGAGTGCTGGGTCATTGCTAGTGGGCTATGACGACGGCCCTGGTTGCCCGGCGACTAAAAGTGCGCCGCTCCTTGGGCGGGTAGGCTTCGTTGGATGAGTTTTCTGTCGGCCGTTATTTCGGAATGGTCCTGCCCCCATTCTCTAGTCATAGCATAAGCCAAGTCCAGAAGGCGAAGACTGTGCCAGAAAAATGATGCGCACCGTCCTGCAAGAGGCGATACCGTTTGATTGGCAGGAGGCCATGCGTATAGCCAGCTTGCCAGCCTATCGCTGCCTTGACCAGCTGATGGCTATGAAGGAGGATGTCTCGGGCGAAGATGAGTGATACCCTAAAAGAGATCAAACCTGACCGGCAATGGACCTGGGACCAGTGGATGAAAGGCCGCTACCAACGACGCATGGCTGGACTGAAGGTAGCTCCGGCTGTGATACGGCGTTCCGAGAGTAAAGATGATCGCCACCTCCGCGAAGGGAACGATGGCGAGCGTGGACCAGAGTTCGCCAGTAACGAAGACCTGAGGAAGATCGCCGAAGAGCTTGGTGGGCCGCTTTGAGGGGAGGAGACAAGGAGGTGAGGAGTGAAGGAGGCCACTAGGCTGTGGCTCGAAAGGTGCATGCTTTGTTACCAACCAACTTATTTAGCCCGCTAAACTCCGCTCGATGCCTACTGTCAGACCAGATCTCTTTGCATTTTGAGAATTTTTTTCTTCCACAGCCCTTAGTTTGACGCGATCTCTGCTGGACCAAGTGGAGCCGACTCCCAGATGGCTTTGCCTTGTTTGCTGCTGCTGAGCACCTGGTTGATAGCTTTGTTATCTGCGGTGAATTGAGCTTTAGCTTGGTTACAAGCTGCCAAGACATCTGCGGGCAGTGTCACTCCTGCTCGGCTCAGGGCATCCGGGTTTTGTATATGTAGGGCTATCACCCCTAGGGCTAGGTATAGATCGCCTACATTTTGTGCATTAAATTTATCGGGGCTAGTCCGCATCGCCACAGGCACCTCGGAATCGCCACCGGCAGGATCAGCTAACAAGCCTGCGATCTTGGTTTTGATCAAAAAGGAACACTTGTCGACTAGACCATTTAGCTTTGCTGGAGAGCTAGCTAATGCTGCAGCCATATTGGTAGTGAGTGCATCCGATGAGCCTGCTTTCTTTTTCACATCGACCATGAATGTGGCAAATGAGTCACCTGTGAGAGACAATGGATCTCCGAGCAGATTATCTAGCTCTGGCATACCTGCAGGAGCGGGCTGAGCTAGGTCGCTATGCAGTAGCCTCATCGTGGAGCGGATGATCGACAATCTCTGTCCAGCCCACTTGGCTGTATTGTCCGAGTGGCCGGCTTGGTAGATTTTCTGAGCACCATCTGCTGCAGACAGCTCGGAATCCAGAGCCATAGTGTAGACCTCTCCGAATAGGTTCGAGTAGTATTCAGCCACTCCGTTTAGGTCTTTCTTGTAGATGGCTTTTAGGGTCTTCGATGCGACTCCACAGATTGCAGCGATTTTGAAGCCGCTTTTCGCTCTGGACTGCATCTTCGGGATGGAGCCTTTGTACTCGCCATCCTCCTCGTAGATCACCCGGTCTACCAGGCGTTTCAGACCATGCTGGCTGTACCTATCCTCTGTTTCTTCTCCACTAGCGATACCTGCTAGCAGCAGCGCCACGATCGCCAGGCCTATAATCAGAGGTGCGAAGAAGGGGCTGTGATGTGCTGTGTGTCTAGAGGTCATAAGGAAGGTTGGTAAATGACAATCATTGTGAGCGTGGCATCAAAATCGACTACGACTCAACGGTGTCTCTCTTAGACGCCTACGACCCGCGATTTATCGATTTTTTTTTACTCAACCAAGCAGATAAAGCCCCATCGCTGCGCTCTGAGTGGAGGAGTGGAGGAGGTGGTGGGGTGCAGGCGGCTGGTGGGCTTTGGCTAAGTAAGGTGCGATTTTGCATGGATGCCATGCGGCGTAGCTAGCGGTCTATGACGTCGCCCCTGGTTGCCCGGCCCCCTTCCTAACAAAATTCTCCAGCACCACTCTCTTGTCCCTGCATCAGAGTTTCGAGCCTTCAGCTAGGCCGGAATACACAGGCCTCAGATTCCTTTGCCCATTCATTTGTCATCCACCACCACGATCGCGTATGCCACTGATCCCCGTGTCTCGGTAACCTCTTCCAACAACCATTCTATGAATTTCAAAACCACTCTCGCCCTACTGCTCGGCTACCTCAGCTCTCTAGTAGCCTCTGCTGCGGAGCCGCCGAATATCGTCTTCATCTACGCCGATGATATGGGCTATGGCGATGTGCAGATCCTGAATCCCGAGCGGGGCAAACTCCCGAATCCACACATGGATCGGCTGGCTCGCGAGGGCATGATCTTTACCGATGCACACACGACCTCATCGGTCTGCACACCGAGCCGCTACAGCCTGCTCACCGGCCGCTATAACTGGCGCACCGAACTCCAGAAACACATGCTCTGGGGCTACAGCGAGCCGCTGATCGCACCCGACCGGATGACGGTGGCCTCTCTGCTGAAAGACCATGGCTACCACACGGCCCTGATCGGAAAATGGCATCTCGGTATGAACATGCCAACTATCGATGACGGCCCACTACCAGTCGGCAGGCGACCTAAGTCTCTAAATATCGACTGGAGTGGCCAGATCAAAAATGGCCCCACCGACGTCGGCTTCGACCATTTCTACGGTATATCCGCCTCGCTGGATATGGCCCCCTACATCTACATCCAGGGCGACCGCTTCGTCGGCGAGATCCCGCAGGATGGCAAATCCTCGACGGCCAAGGGATTCGACCGAGCGGATGTACTCCCAGAGATCGGCCGCAAGACTGCTGCCTACATCCACGATAAAAAGGACAGCGAAAAACCATTCTTTGTCTACGTGCCGCTCACCTCGCCACACACGCCCATCCTACCGACCGAGGAGTGGATCGGTAAAAGTGGGCTCAATAAATACGCCGACTTCCAGATGCAGACCGACCATATCATCGGCGAGATCATCGATGCCGTGGATGACGCGGGGCTGAAAGAAAACACCCTAGTCATCGTCAGCAGCGACAATGGCTGCTCAAAGGCAGGCGGCATAGCCGAGCTGCAAAAAAAAGGCCACTACCCTAGCGCCCAATACCGCGGGTCGAAAGCAGACATCTGGGAGGGCGGCCACCGTGTGCCATTCATCGCTCGCTGGCCAGATGCGGTCGAGGCTGGATCGATCTGCGACCAGACCATCTGCATGACCGATCTACTCGCTACCTGCGCTGAGCTGGTCGATGCCGAGCTGCCTGCCGATGCTGGTGAGGACAGCGTCAGCTTTCTCCCCGCGCTGAAAGGCGAGACGATCGAGACCGAGCGGGCGGGTATCGTCCATCACTCGATATCTGGCCACTTTGCCTACCGCCAGGGCGACTACAAGCTCGTGCTATCCAGAGGCTCTGGCGGCTGGACATCGCCCACTGAGAGCCAAGCGAAGAAAAGCCCCTATCCCGCTCAGCTCTATCAGCTAGCCGATGATCCGGGAGAGAAAAATAATCTCTACAAAACTCATCCCGAAAAAGCGCAAGCGCTACTAGCCCAGCTACAGCAGGATGTCGATCGAGGTCGCAGCACACCAGGCCCAGAGCAGAGTAACGATGTCGATACCATCGAACTATGGAAAAACGGTGCCCCAGAAACAACAGCTAAAACCGCAGAAAAGCCTCATGCCGTGATCATAGTCGGCACCCACCACTACTCGCCCCAGCGCAGTATGCCGCTTTTCGCCCAGGAGCTAGAGCGGCTCGGCCTAGCTACTACCGTGGTGAACCCCGACTGGGATCCCGAGAAGGATAAACGCGGCCTACCTGGCCTAGAGGCTCTGGCCGATGCCGACATCGCGATCTTATTCACCCGCTTTCTCAAACTCGAAGACGAGCAACTCGGCCACATCACTCGCTACCTAGAGTCAGGCAAACCTGTAGTCGGCTTTCGCACCAGCACCCATGGCTTTAACTACCCGAAAGATCACCCACAGGCGAAATGGAATAACGACTTTGGCAAAGATGCTCTCGGCACTCCCTACCTGATCCACCTAGCTGGTGGCACACAACTAGAACTAGCCGACGGTGCCAAGGATCACCCAATATTCACCGGTATCGAGATTCCTGATCAATGGCCATCCCCAGGCACGCTCTACCTGACCAAACTAGAGCCAGGTATCACCCCACTGCTCATGGGCACTGGTAAATCCAAGTCGGCCGAGCCCAGTGTGCGCACCAATCAATTTGGCACCCACCAGCTACAGCCAGAGATGACCGATACTGTCGCCTGGACTTGGACCAATAAATGGGGTGGCAAGACTTTCTCCACCTCGCTCGGCCACACCGGCGACTTCGCCGTGCCTGAATCGATGCGGCTCATGGTCAATGGAGTCTTTTGGGCAGCAGGGCAGCCAGTCCCCTCTGCCGATACAGCGATCAATCCACTGAAGCTGACCTCTCCCAAGAAAAAGAAGCAACCAGCGAAAGCGAAACCAGCAGCTAAGCCAGCGCCGAAACCAGAGCCAGTAGCCGCTGCCCCTGCTACCGCAAAACCATCCAAGCTGGACACCGGTGGGCTGACTATTTTCTACGGCAATAGCTTCGTCGAGCGACTGCAAGAGGATGGCACGATGGAGGCGATCCTACACGCAGCAGACCCTAGCAAAAGGCACCAATTCCGCTCACTGGCCTACACTGGCGACGAGGTGGGCTTCCGCATCCGCCCAGCGAAGTTTGGCAATCATCTCGGTTACATTTCCAGCCAGCTACAGTGCGATCGGGTGGTCATGTGTTTTGGTATGAATGAAGCATTCGCGGGCGCGGAGGGACTTGTGAATTTCGAAAAAGATCTGCGCATCTACATCGACCTGATCAAAGGCCGCCACCCAGGGAGTGAATATATACTCGTCTCGCCGATGTAGAAGGAGGCCACCCTTATTTCGATGTCCACAAGCGGACTGCAGTTCTCAAGCTGTATACCGCCACCATGGAGCAGGTAGCTAGAGACACCGGTATTCGGTATATCGATGTGTACGGATTCACTTCGCGAATGATAGCGAAAAAGGAAAAGCCTATCACTTCCGATGGTTTCCACTTAACCCAAGATGGTCGCCGTATGGTCGCTAGCTATCTAGCCAGAGAGTTAAGCGATGGAGAAACTAAGGTCGACGACAATGCACCCGGCTTCGCCCGCCTCCGCGAGCTGGTCTCTCGCAAAGCCTACGAAGTCGCCATGGCCTACAAGCCTGCCAACGGCATCCACTACTACGGACTGCGTGCCCGCGAGTTCGAGTACGAAGCCGAGATTCCTCACCACCTAAAGCTCGCCAACCAACTCGATGAAGCAATCTGGAAACAAGCACAGGACCTGAGCCAGGCTCTGCCTATGCCGACACTGACCACCTCGGTAGCGGTAGCGCCGGACAAAAAGCCTCGAAAAGGCCTAGGCGAAATCAAGACTACCGAGGAAGATCTCGAGGACTTCACCGTAGCCGATGGCTATCAGGTAAATGCCTTTGCCTCCAGCGAAGATTTCCCCGACCTGATCAATCCCCTGCAGATCCACACCGATGCCAAAGGCCGCATGTGGGTGTGTTGTTTCGCCAGCTACCCTGTGCCGGTACCTGGCGAGCTCTCCGATGATAAGATCCTGATCTTTGAAGACACCGATGGCGATGGCACCGCTGATAAACAAACCATCTTCGCCGACGGACTAAAGCTGCCAGATGGTTTCGTATTCTACAAAGACGGCATCGTCGTATCCGTCGCGCGCAAGCTGCTCTGGCTACGCGATACCAATGGCGACGACGTCGCCGATATGACCGTAGAGCTACTCCGAGGTGCCGACGATACCGATACCCACCATGGAGGCTACCTATCGCGCACGCCGCAGGGCGACATCATCCTGACCGAGGCGCTGTTCCATCGCGGACAGTTCGAGACCATGCACGGTCCCGTACGCACCAAAAATGTAGCGATCCTACACTTCGATCCGAGGAACCACTCACTATCCATCGAGCGACAGACCGCCCACCCCAATCCGTGGAAGATCTCGTGGAATGAGTGGGGCGAGTCGATCCAGATGTTTGGCGGCGGGCAGATCACCGACTGCGACTACTACAATATCGCCACCCCCGTAGGCTCATCCAGTCCAGCCGACTTCGGTATGCCATTCCGCGATGACAAGGGCTGCACCATCGAGTTCGTCAGTAGCGACCACTTCCCCGAGGAGTGGCGGGGTGGAGTCGTCACTGGCCACCTACTAGGTAAAAACACCGTGCTATACACACCACTAGAGCTCCGCGACGGCGTCATGACCAAGGCAGCCACGTCACTTCCCCTACTCACCTCTCGTAATAAAGTATTTCGCCCAGTGGACTTGGAGTTTGGCCTAGATGGCGCGCTCTACGTCTCCGACTTTTACTACCCGATCATCGGCCACGCGCAACACTCCATCCGCGATAAAAATCGCGACTATAGCAATGGCCGCATCTGGCGAGTCACCAGGAAAGGCGCTGACCTATCGACACCACCGCAGATCAGCGGAGCCAGCATCGAAACACTACTCGACCTGCTCTCCGACCAGCACGTCAACGTGCGAGAGCTAGCTCGTTACGAGCTAGAGAAGAAACCAGACGACCAAGTGCTAGCAGCCACCCAGGCACGCCTACCCAAAGCCAAAGACAACTCGATCCTGGCTATCGAACTGCTGTGGCTACTAGAGCGCATCGATCTCGAAAGCGGAGCTGACCTATTTCGTCAGCTAGCTACGAGCACAGACGTATCCCTCCGACGTGTAGCCGCCAAGTCTCTGCGCGCCTACCACACCCTACTAGGCGACGAGGCCAAGACGATAGCCCAGGACCTAGCTGCTACCGGCGACACCCGCACCACGATGAATGTCGTGTCCTCCGCCAGTTACCTACAGAAAGCCGACAGCTGGTGGGCGGACTTCGTCCAGTCGATCGAATCCAAATCCGGCAGCCCGCTAGCCAACATGCAGTCCCTCGCCAGCAACTACGACGCTCCTGCGATCAGTCCAGAGTTCCCCCTACTAAAGGTATCGCCCGACTGCCAGCTTACCGGCTGGCATACCACTCGCAATCCCGATGGCGGCTCACTATGGATCAAGAGCGCCCAGCCGCAGACCGCCATCCTCGGCTACCGAAACAATCCCTACATGTGCATCGATGTGAATGGTATCCCCTTATCGAGATTCACCGGTAGTATTCATTCCAAAGACGGCCAACTGACCATTAGTCTCGAGCAAGGCATCAACCATATCCGATACTTCGTACCAGCGAAAAACAAACGCAGCGAAACCATCGACCTCTACCTAGCCAGTCTGATCGGCGATGCGGTAGATGGTATCACCTACGCAAAAGACGAGGCCGAGCACCTAGCCTGGCGCGATAGCTGGAATGAGCGCTACGCCACCGTCACCGATAGTCGCATCTACATCAAGGCCGTGCCCTCGCAGATGGCCTTCAATGTCAAAACCTTCACCGTCCAGCCAGGCAAGGAGTATCAATTCGTCTTCGACAATCCCGACCACATGCTGCACAACATCGTCATCACCCAGCCCGGCCAGGGCGAGCTAGTCGGCGACTTAGCCGACACCATGGCCGCGCAGCCAGACGGCATGGCCAAGCACTTCATCCCAGACCACGAGGCAGTCCTATTCTCTACCGAGCAAATTCCTCATGCAGGGAAGGTAGAAAAGACATTCACCACACCGACTAAACCAGGACGCTATCCCTACATCTGCACCTTCCCCGGCCACTGGCGCCTGATGCGTGGCGAGATGATCGTCGAGGCCGCAAAGTAACTAACCGAAGGAGAACCGTAGGTTCAAATAGAATCCACCTTCCATCCGTAAGAATCCATGCATCAAAAAACTTTCCAGTTTTAGAGGTTCTGTGCGGCTGGGCTCCAACAGAATGTGGCGGCGAGCGCCTAGCGAGTGGCGTTTCATCGGACTGAGGAGCTGTGATTCCTTACCACCACCTCCCCTAAGGACAAATCAGCGTTACATTAGGAAAATAACTCCGATACCCAGAGGGATCTCTAGTCACTATCGGAATACCTAGGAAGTCAGCATGAGCGCCAATGAAAAAATCGGCCAAGACACGTCCCTTGATACCACCTCTTTTCTTATATAGCTGATACGCCTGACCCGCTAAAAACGCGGTCTGGCAAGGCAGGTCGTATTTCACAATATTGGATCGTAACAACGCCGACTCAAAATCAGCTTCATTACTAAAACCCCAACTCAATTCGGCTGCGATTACTGGATTTATCACTGCTTGGCCCGAGGTCAGCACCTGCTGAAACGCCTGGCTGGACCAAGATAGCCACTTGGGATCTTGAGTCCATATATCCAGCACCACATTGGTGTCTACCAGCGTCATACTTCCGATCGAGTTTCAGCTTTTATCTCATCGTAGGTAGGCCCCTGCCACTCGACCTGCATCATACTCTCGATCACAGATGTGGCAGATCTAGGCACCTCGATGATCTTAACGCCATCGTCACATTTCACAAAAGTAAGCGGAGTCTCCAACCCCCAGCCCATCGCATCGCGCATAGCCTTTGGTAGGGTGATCTGCCCCTTCTGCGTCAATTTCGAAGCCTTCATAATCTAAAGTCTTACACAAAAGTAATACTTTTCAAGTCCCCAGAAATTTGAAATCTAGCACCAGCTTCGCGCTCATTGATTCTCTAATCAAAGTTTCCACTCCCTATCCTGCCGACAATCCAATGAAGCCTGACAGTCTTCTCAAATCCACCTGACACCATCTGCAGATCCAACGCAAATTCTCTGATCTAGTCACACGCACTCCATTCAACTCCATTAATGAACAGGTGTCCTTGATTTCGTTTTCCACCCAACTACGCTCCCCAAACAATGACCAGCACCTGGATAGTTCAGACCAATATCAAAGGCTCAGAGACCAAGTTCCTTTTAAAGAAAGCTTGTTCTCGGCTCGACTATCGTTTCCTCGGCGTCGATATCCAGGCTAGGCAATGTAGCTTACCCGAGCCTATCCCTGAGTCAGGCCCACTGGTTGTTCATGGCACGACGACTCTGGTCTGCCTGGCTAGTAACGATCCCAGATTTAAAGAAGGTGTATTCTACGACGAATCCACTTTTCAACATCAGGCATACTGCCAAGGCTTTGGAGCCGCCTACATCAATGCCGAGGCAACACTGATGAGTTGGGAGGAGGCTGAAAATGAGATCACCAAATGTGGGCAAAAGTTCATCAAGCCTCCTGATGATTTGAAGGCATTCACGGGTTTCGTAGCATCAGCATCTAGTTTAGTTGGACTCCGAAGCAAGCTCGACACTAGCCCTACCTTTCCAGAGAAGATCCTAGTCAGTCGACCTCTCGAGGTCGATGCCGAATGGAGACTGTTCGTGGTAGATGGCCAGATCATCAGTGGCTCAATGTATCGGCCATGGGGCGACGCCGCCCTTCCAGACGAACTGCTAGTATTCGCCAAGGACCTAATATCCCACTGGACTCCCGCTCCGGTATTCGTGCTCGACATTGGCAGAGTCGAAGATCAATGGAAAGTCATCGAATGCAACTGCTTCAATTGGGCACGTTTCTATCTCTCCCGTGTGGAAATGATTGTTGATGCCGTATCACAGAGGCAGCTACAGTGCTTACTCTAGCCAAATTCTATTCGAGGGTTTAGGGGTAGATGGCCGGACTAGTTGGGCAACGAGAGTTGCGCCCTTTCTTTAGCACTAACACCACTATTCTTTAGTGGCCAGTCTCTGCTCAAACAACCAGTCATAAACCCCATCGGTCTTGGCCAGGGTCCAGTGGATTTGATTGTGAGTGCGGTCGGGGTGCCCGTTGAATTTCGCCACCTTGCCTGCTGCGCTATGGGCTGCGGCCACAGATTCGGCAGTCTTCAGATCTCGCTCGCCTGAATAGGTGAACCACAAGGCAGCGTCTACTTTCCCCGCCCAGGCCATCTTTGGCTTACCATCGGCGAAAAGTGCAGCAGCGTAGTGCTCTGGGCGGGACTCTAGCAGGGCCCCGATGCCTACCGCGCCCATCGAGTAGCCTGACAGGTAGATGCGACTGCGATCGATGGGTAGGCTATCGCAGGCTAGATCGATGAGATTCTCCAGAGCCGTTCGGTGATCTCCCCAGAAGGTATTCTCAGGGCAGGTCGGTACAATCAGCACACATGGGTGATCGTCGTAATGATCCTGAACCAGCCGCTTGGCAGCTATCTCTACCTTCCCCGTCTCGACATCGCTACCGCGACTGGAGGCGCCGTGTAGATGCACAAACAGAGGAAAGCCCTCGTCCGCCTGCCGCTTCAGTCGCCGCGCATCGCCATAGATCTGAAACAGGATACCCTGCTCACTCGCAGGCACTTTCACCCACTGCCCATTCAATTTATCGGCAAACAAACCTTCCTCCAGCCCCTTAGCCCTAAGTTGACCCTTCAGATAGGTAGCCACATAGTCCCGGTCCACCTGCGAGATCTTCTCCAGCGGCAAATCAAAGGTTTGACCATTCTGGTGTCGGACCTTCACCGATGTATCCGTGGCCGAAGTCAGCCTACCTTGGAAAGACGACTTCCCATCGCTCGACGTCCAGGCTCTATTTTCGTTCTGACTAAAGCCAAGTGAACCGACGAAAGAAATAACTAGGGCAACGAGCACTTTTTGCACCATGGCAATGATCGTAACCAGAGCCGCTACTTCAGTGCAATGAAATAACAAACGGATCCAACTAGCTAGCCGTGATACGAATATTACCTTTCAACTTCAGCTCGAATCGAGTAAATCTAGGGGAAAACCAGTAAAATGAGATTCCAACCATCACTACTTCTGACGGCCGTAGCGCTTATCTGCTGGCCGGCTACAGTTAAGAGCGAACCTCTCAGCGTTAGCTTTGGCGCACCGTCTGATCTCAAAATCACGCAGGGAACATCCGATCTGACTGAGAATGCCCACCAGAGCGAAGACGCCGAAAAACCTACCATCACCCTCTCGGATTTGGACCTCGATGGCACTGGTGAATTCGACGACCGTATCGAAATACAGTATCAGATCTCGGCTGATCATGGGGTAAAACGCTTGTCTGCAGGCTACCGTATCGATAGCAAAACCACGATGAGCGTCAACATCGCCGACGCCAAAGCCATTCTAGGCACAGGAGTAGAAAAGAATCTCGAAGGAAAAGTCGTATCGGCGGAAAGTAATAACAAATTCACCACTTTTACGACAACACCCAAAGGTCTGACAGGGTTATCATTATCCAGCACATCTGAGCGGAGCGGTCGGATTAGGCGTATCACATCGACATTCGCTATTGATACCCTTTCTTTCCGACCACGCACCACAGCGCCACCTTCAGAGCAGCAACCTATCACTGTCGCCCCCACCGCACCCACTACCGCACCGCCAGTGACGGATACCGATACCCTTCGTCTGCCGCGCCTGTTCTGCGATGACATGATCCTCCAGCAGCGCACCAGCAATACGGTATGGGGCTGGGCAGACCCCGGCGAGGCGATCGCGGTAGCAGCATCTTGGGGTGAGACGGGACAGACGACTAGTGATGAAACAGGACGATGGAAACTGCTCCTCAAAACTCCAAGCCACGGCACCGGTCACTCGCTGACTATCACAGGCAAAACTGACTCCATCACTATAAAAAACGTCGCCATCGGCGAGGTATGGCTCTGTGCCGGCCAATCGAATATGGGCTGGGCTGTGGGCAATTGCTTCGAGGCCGAGGGAGAAATGGCTGTCGATCTGCCAGATTTTCGTATCTTCCGCTCGGCGCGAGAGCACTGGCACGAGCCTCTGGAGATGCAGCGCGACCGACTATCCCAGTGGAAGCCCTGCGACCCTCATACCGCACTCGAGACCTCTGCCGTGTCTTACTACTTTGGCAAGAAGCTCCATCAGGAGCTCGATATACCGGTGGGCATCATCCAGCAGGCCTACGCAGGCACTCCTATCGAGGGCTGGATGCCATGGGACATCCAGAAAGACGATCCTCGCGCCATCGATCACAAGACCACCTACGATACGACTGCGGAGAGACAAAGTCGCTCAGGCTCTACGAGAGATACAGCGCTCACTACCTGGCAGGCAGAACTCGACACGTACCACGCCAATATCGACGCTGGCAATACCATGAAAAACAGCGTGAAACCCTGGTCGCCACCGATCATCACCAAACCAGCAAACCTAGGCCACCAATACCCAGGGCACCAATTCAATGCCATGATCTACCCAGTCCGTCCCTACGGTATCCGAGGGATGCTATGGTACCAAGGCGAGAGAAATGCGAAAAACAATCCTCAAGCCTACCACTACCGAGTACAGCTAGCCCGCCTGATCGACTACTATCGCAGCTCGTGGCACAAACTATCCGGTGGCCATGTCGCCAAAGATTTCCCCGTGCAGTTCACTCAACTACCTAGCTGGACACCCGAGCAGACTACACCTGTGGAGGGGCTATCAGCCCCATGGGCCGTGAGTCGCGAATCAATGCGACTGGTGACACTGGAGGCACCCAATACCGCGATGGCAGTGACCATCGATACCGGCGACGCCATCGAGCTGCACCCCAAAAACAAAAAGCCAATCGGTATCCGCCATGCCTATCTGGCACTCAAACGAACCTATGGTAAAGACTTCGTCGACTATGGCCCGCGCTATAAAGAGCACACCATAAACGGCAGTCGTATCGTGCTAGAGTTCGACTCGATCGGCAGCGGCATGCTTCCAGCCAGACCTGGAGAGACCCTCGATACTTTTGCCATCGCTGGCTCCGACCAAAATTGGCACTGGGCCGAGGCAGAGATCGATGGCAATAAAATAACACTCTCCTCACCCAGCGTCACAGCTCCAGTGGCGGCACGCTATGCCTGGGCGATGAATCCCTCGCAGCGCAATCTCCTATACAACAAGGAAGGGATCCCAGCCTCGCCATTTCGCACCGATGACTGGCCCCTGTTTAATCCTGATGGAGAGATCGTCGAGGTGAAAAAGCCTGAGAAACCCGAGGTAAAAAAGCCCAGTGTCGACTGGGATAGACCCGCTATGACGCAGTGACTATGAGGTTCAAAAAATGGACTCTACTCTGCCTACTGCCTACACTGATCATTATATGGGTAAGCGGCGTATTCTTCGCAGACAAGATAAACCAAGAAAAGGCGCTTCATGTTCTTCGCTGGATCCATAACGACCCCAACATGGGAGACATTGTTGATATTTTTACTACCGAATACAACGGCACCGAATCAGATCTAATAGCTAAGTACATAAAAGAGGCTCATCAGAACAATTTCAGAGGAGTTCATATCGGCAAAAAGGTGCCACCTCATCACCGGCTTCACCGCCCTAACTACACCATTACAGTTGGTGGATCTTCAAATGGTTCTGGATTTTCGCGATATATATCCCCGATTTCAGCTCAACATTTCATCCTTATCCGAACTCAGCCAGATCCGAAAAAAACCACAAAAGGTATGATTCAGATATGCTGCAAATCCTATCTGTTTGGAATCCACTTTTGAAGCTGGAAGTGCCGCTTGACTCTCTGTCTACGGACCAATTGAAAGCAGCTTCTCCTGACACGAAATATTGCTTCGAAGAGCCCTATCAGTGCAGAGACGCTACCTAGATCGGGGCACGCAGGTGCGGCATAGAAAAATGACCGGCGCTCCGATACGCTACGGGCATGACTTCACATCCGAATGGCTCGCCATCCCCTTCCTCTCGCAGACACTTCATAAAAGGCATCACCGCTGGCAGCGCTGGCCTGCTAGCAGCACCATCCTTCAATGTCCTGGGAGCGAATGACGAGATCCGTGTGGCCGTGATCGGCATGGGAAGCCGCGGGGCGATACACACCAAGTCATTTCGGGCGGTACCTGGTGCGAAAGTCGTAGCCGTCTGCGATCCCGACATCACCAAGATGAACTGGGTGAAGGAAGGCGATCCCGATGTGGAGCAGATCAAAGATTTTCGCAAGATCCTAGAGCGCAGCGACATCGATGCCATCTCCATCGCCACGCCAAACCACTGGCACGCCGCGATGACCGTGCTCGGCTGCCAGGCTGGCAAACACGTCTATGTCGAGAAGCCAGTCAGTCACAATATCTGGGAAGGCCGCAAAATGATCGAGGCCGCCCGCAAATACGACCGCATCGTGCAGGGCGGTACCCAGCAGCGCTCCTGCCCAGCTCCACAGGAGGTAGCACGCGATCTGGCCGATGGCATGTACGGCAAGGTACAGTGGGTGCACTGCATGAAGCTAAACCACCGCGCTCCGATCGGCATGGTCAGCGAGCCCGCCAAAATACCTGACGGACTCGACTACAATCTCTGGTGCGGCCCTGCCTCCGACGCGGCACCGATGCGCCAGCGCTTTCACTACGACTGGCACTGGCAGTGGAACTGGGGCGACGGCGAGATGGGCAACTGGGGTGTGCACTACACCGACGATCTCTGCCACATGCTGGGCTGGGATGACAAGATGCCCACCAAAGTCCAGACCGGTGGCGGCCGCTTCATCTGGGAGGACAATGGCGAGACGCCAAACATGATCTTCTCCCTGATGGACTACGATGGCGTGCCGGTAGTCGTCGAGACACGCAATCTACCCTACTCTCTAGAGCGCCAGACCCACGGCGTGTACCTACGCGCTCAGCAGGGCAATATCATCATGTGTGAGAAAGGCATCATCAAACTCGCACGCGGCGGTGGCAAGTCCTACGAGCTAGATGGCAAGACCACGATCAAGAAATACTCGGGCAACTCCGGCAAAGGCCACTTCGAAAACTTCATCGATGCGATCCGCAGCGGCAAGAAAGAAGACCTCGCTGCCGAGATCGCTAGCGGCCACGTGAGCAGCGGTATCTGCCACCTCGCCAATGCTTCCTACCGCGTCGGTGCCGATGCGACTGTGGGAGAGGTGAAGGAAGCCTTTAGCAAACATGAAGATGCGGCGAATACCGTGGACTCCGTGCTCGAGCAACTGAAGGCAAACGGTGCTGATGTGGAGTCGATGCACCTCGGGCCTGAGCTGACCTTTGATGCTAAGAGCGAGCGATTCACCGGCGATCATGCTGATGAGGCAAATGTCTATATCAAGACACCTCAGCGCGAGGAGTTCGCGATACCTGAGCAGGTGTAGGTGAAATTGGGTTTGGGTTCTGGCTGGGGTAGTCCGGCGGTTGCAAACCGCCGCTCCCAGTCTGGGGACTGTGCACGTAGCTGCAGCTGGGCCTGATGCGGTGGATAGGCTTTGCTTCCACTCGCTGCGCGCTCGCCGCCACTTTGCCGCTCTGCTTATTGCTGTTACTCTGTATATAAAAAAGGCGCCCCGAGTGGAGCGCCTCTTCCTAAAGTTGGTTCTTTACCGAGTGAGGTCACACACTCTCGTAGTAGCCTTCCCAGCCTTTGCGTGGTGCTGGACCGCTGAGTAGATCGTTGGCGGCTGCGTTGCCTTTGAAAGTCTCTGTCTCGGGGTCGAATTCGAGATTCTCGTTTAGGTATTGGGCGACGACGCCTAGGGTGAGCACCTTGGTCAATGGAGCAGCTACGCTGAATGGTGAGCTGGTCTTGCCATTGCCCATGCAGGCTTGGGTAAAGCTCTGTAGGTGGTCTAGCTCGGGGCCTGCTACCTTGATGTCGTCTTTGTACTTCATCATCTCCACACGTGGGTAGATGCGCGATGCTGATCCGTGAGAATTACGGTGCACGACGTAGTCGCCGTCCTCCTGGTAGAGCAGGGTGCCTGCGCCGCCGAGATTAGGCTTTTTCTTCGCGCCGTCGGAGCCGCTGTCCCAGAATTTTTCATTCACATCAGGCTCGAATCCCGCCCCATCGTGCCAAGTCAGGTCGATAGGTGGCTTGTCGCCACGCGCCGGGAAATGCATGCCGAGACGGGTGACGAGTGGGAAGATCACCTGATTGTGATCCTCCATGGTGATCGCATCGATCTTGGTCGGTAGCCTCATGTCCAGCCAGTGGTGAGCAAAGTCAATGATGTGCGCCCCCCAGTCGCCGAGCATACCTAGGCCATATAGGTAAAAAGCGCGCCAGCCGAATGGGTGATACTGCTTACAAAACTCCTCCATCGGAGCCGGCCCACACCACAGATCCCAATCGACGTGACCGGGGACGTCTGACATCTTCAGCGGAAAGCCATTTTTGCGCTCCTCTGGCTTCATGAACCACAGGCTGGGCGACTTCCATGCCTCGATCTTGACGATATCTTTGATGATGCCCTTATCGACGAGATGCTTGAACTGCTCGGAGCCCGTAGAGGTGTGGCCTTGGTTACCCATCTGGGTGACGACACCGTATTTCTCCTCGGCCTTCATCAAGTTATCGGCCTCTTTGTAGGAGTGGGTGAGCGGCTTCTCGACGTAGACGTGCTTGCCTAGCTGCATGGCGGCGAGCGTGGCCACGTAGTGGGTGTGATCGGGAGTGACCACGCTGACGGCATCGATATCGTCACCCATCTTGTCGAGCATCACGCGGAAGTCTTTGAACTTCTTGGCATCGGGCGAGCGCTCCTGGTTCTTCTGACTGTTCAGGTTATTGGCATCGACATCGGCCAAAGCCACGACCTGGGCATGCCCTCCCGAGCAGAGGCTAGGGATCACGCTATTAGCGCGGCCAGCGGTACCGATACAGGCGAGATTGATACGCTGACTCGGCGGTACATTGCCCTCACCATCGGGCTTGCCCAGAGCAAGGTAGGATGGCAGCACGGAGAAACCAAAGGCAGCCGAAGCCGTCTTCTTCATCGCACTACGACGAGTGGTGTTTTGAGATTGAGTTGTTTTCATAGCTTAAAGTGTGGGTAGCGGCATTTGCGAAAATGCCGATCGCATCCTGATGGCAAAGGCTCTGCTCGGAAGATTGGGATCTTCCGCTACTCATCGCAAGTAGCGGCATTTCTCAAAATGCCGATCGCATCCTGTCGGCGAAGGCTCTGCTCGGAAGATTGGGATCTTCCGCTACCCTGCGCAAGTAGCGGCATTTCCCAAAATGCCGATCGCATCCTGTCGGCGAAGGCTCTGTTCGGAAGATTGGGATCTTCCGCTACTCTGCGCAAGTAGCGGCATTTCCCAAAATGCCGATCGCATCCTGTCGGCAAAGGCTCTGCTCGGAAGATTGGGATCTTCCGCTACGGATTTTTTACTTCACCTAAAATCAGGCCAGCTCCGGCACCACGAAGGGCTCGCGGTAGTCGCGCTTGATCTGGCGCTGGTCGGCGCCTGCGGTGAGCACCTCGCTGGTGGCAGGGTCGACCTCGATTTTCTTGCCGAGCATGTAGGATGGCTCATCGATGCTCCAAGCGCTGAGCTGTCTGGCCTGCTCGTCGAGGATCTTGCCGACGGTCGCATCGCTGCCGATGGCACTCTCCACCGCGGCTCGATCGGCCTGCCCACCGGATAGGTAGGAGACATTGGCCAGGTGAGCTACGGCTGAGGATCTCTCGGCCTCGGCTATCTTCGAGCACAGGTCTTTGCTACTACCAGCGCGCACCGCATCAATGAAGTTCTGCTGGTGGGTCCTACCACCATCGCCGGGAAATTTGTGGGTCTTGGTCTTGCCATCCTCTCCGACGACATACATTCCGCCGCGGCCACCACACAGCTCGCCGCCTTCGCACTTCACCACGATGCCCACGCGGATACCATCGCGCACGGGAGAGGTATTTCTCTCTGGCGCGAGCCACATATCATTCACCTCGATGATGAAAGGGATATCGCCCTGCTTGAACCAGGTGGCCATCATATTCGGCGTCTCGCCAGCATCATTCCAGCCAAAGCGTCCGCCATAGCACTGCACCTCGGTCGGCAGCGCGGGATCGCCTAGCGCCCAGCAGGCCATATCGATCTCGTGTGGGGCTTGGTTACCAACATCGCCATTGCCGGTATTCCACACCCAGTGCCAGTCGTAGTGAAAGCGCGGGCGCAGCATCTCCTCGTCCTGACAGGGGCCTAGCCACAGATCGTAGTCGATGGTCGCAGGCGGCTTGAGTGGGCTATCCTGTTTGCCGATGCTCTTGCGGTTGCGCATGCAGACGGAGTGCACCGACAGGATCTTGCCCAGATTGCCCTCCTGGATGAACTGGATGCCAGTCTGCGGCCCTGGGTCTGAGCGATTCTGGAAACCACCACCGATGACTCGGCCATACTTTTTCTCAGCAGCGACGAGTTGTTTGCCCTCCCAGATGCTGTGGCTCACTGGCTTTTCGACATACACATCTTTGCCAGCGGCCATCGCCTCGATGGACTGCAAAGCGTGCCAGTAGTTGGGCGAACAGATCACCACGATGTCCACATCCTTGCGCTCCAGCACTTTGCGGTAATCCTGCTCGTGGGCAGCTTTGCTCAGGTCGACCTCTTTTTTCGCGAGGCGAGCTGCCAGCTTTTCCATCTGATCGGTATCGGGATCGCAGAGCACAGTCACCACGCAGCCGTCGATTTTTGAGAATTGCTCAGTGAGCCCGCCTGCCCGACCACCACAGCCGATGATCGCGGCGCGCACGGTATCATTGGCACCGAGCACCGAGGTGCGCCCGAGCAGTGGTATCGACAGAGCAGCCGCTCCACCAGTGGAGAGAAAGCGACGGCGGTTGAATTTTTTGCTAAAATCACTCATTTTCAATAGGGTACAGTTTTGATTCAATAGGGTACAATCCGTTTTTTACCTACGCCCACAGGTCTTCGCCATATTCCCAGCCTTTGCGCACTGGAGGTTTCACGTAGGCATTTAGCTCGGGGCGATTGGTGATCTGCATCTTCTCAGCATCCCACTCGATCTTGCCGCCGAAGCGCATCGCCAGCACGCCGAGGATGTGAGTCTCGGTGAAAGGTGCCGCGTAGTCAAAATTCGACCCTGGCTCTGGCCCATCCCCTTTGATCGCATCGATCCACTCGCCGATAGGGCCGTCGGACTTCACGCGTGGGTACTTCTCGGCAGGGTAGCCCGCTTCTTTAAAGGCGATCATATCATCGCGATTGGAGAGGATCGGGTTATTCGAGCGCTGGTCGAGGTAGACGGTTTTTTTATCTCCTTTGAAAAGACTGCCTGCTTTCTTGATATTCTCTCCCCAGGTCCAGTCTGCGGGTTTCTCCGGCTGGTTTTTGCCATTGTGCCAGTAGAGCGTGCAAGCCTCCTTGGTGCCGCGCTTTTGGAATTCCCACTTCACCACACTGGACTGCGCGGCTACGCCCTGAGGCGCATCGGACTGCTCGATGAGCTCGGCCGAGATCGGGTCGTAGAGATCGAGGATCCACACTGGGCCATCGCCGATGTGTGGAAACCAATCACCCAAGATACCGCTACCAAACTCGTAGAAGCCACGCCACGTGAGCGGGTGGAATAGCTCATTATACGGAAGATCGGTCACCACTGGCCCGACGAAGAGATCCCAGTCGACGTGGGCCGGCACCTCCATGGCAGTCGGAGGGAAGGCTTCTGGCATATTGAAATACTTACTGCCATAGGCAGGCCCAGGGTGCCAGCAGTGCACCTCGCGCACCTGGCCTAGGATATCGGCCTCGTACCACTCGCGCAGGGCGCGGATGCCATCGTAGGTGTGGCCTTGGTTGCCCATCACCGTGGTGACACCGTATTTCTCCTTGGCCTTTTTCAGCGTGCGCGCCTGCCAGATATTGTGTGTCAGCGGCTTCTGAGTGAAGACGTGCTTGCCTCGCTGCATCGCCTCCATCGTCGCGGCAAAGTGGGTGTGATCGGGCGTATTGATGCAGACGGCGTCGATCTCGTCGCCCATCTTGTCGAGCATCTCGCGGAAGTCTTTGAAACGCTTGGCCTTTTCCAGATGGGGAAATGCCTCGAAGTGCTGGCCAAATTGGTTCTCATCGATATCACAGAGCGCTACGGTGTTTTCACCCTTACTCGGTCCGTAGGCCATCTTGGCGATACCACCGGCACCGATGTGAGCGATGTTCAGCTTGCTGTTGGCCGAACCACCACCCTGGCCGATAGAAAAGCTAGGCAGACCAGTAGCTGCAGCAGCTGCCACTGCGGATTTTTTCAGAAAAGAGCGTCTATTAGGCATAGGGACACCCTAGCCGACGCAGAGAACAGAATGCAAGCCGCTCGTAGGCGGGATCAAGTCCACCTAATGGCTAATCCTCCTCCGGCATCGAATAAACCCCTCTCGAAAATAAGTGACTGCAGAGATGGTAATCACACATCCCCGCCACATGAATTTTCCATCGGCACTCACACAGGAGTGCTACACTCCACGATTGCGAAAGATACGGCACCGTATCGGACATGTTACTCGGCACACTCAATCAACGACAGTGAACCCTATCTGGCTACCTTCTCTCATTTTCTGGCTACGCCTCGGAGCTTGCTTATGCTTCGCGGGCTGGACGTGGACCCACCTCTACTGGGAGCCACCCTACGGAGTGCTAGTCTGGCACGATAGCACCTACCAGTGGGCACAGCGGCTGGGCATCAGCTGGGATGAATTCGTCGGCACGGGGGCAAACGACGGGCTGATACAGGTCTGGCTGCACCGACTGGGCTGGATCTATCTGCTCTGTGCGATCCTCTGCCTGACAGTGCGCAAGGGCGCTTGGCTGCAGATGACTGGGCTAGGCATCGGCACGGCCCTGCTCGTCTGCATGAGCTGGGCAAAATATGTAAAAAGCGGCGGCCTACTGCCGATGTTTGTCGAGCATGGCGGGCAGATGCTCTGCGCTGTGCTGCTCTGCCTGGCTCTGACTCTGGGTCCCAGACACCGGATCACCATCATCACCGCGATAGTCGCGTTTATCTCCACATTCGCCGGGCACGGTGCCTTTGCCCTAGGCCTGTGGCAGACGCCATCCTCCTTTTACGGTATGACCCAGGTCATCTTGAACTGCGACTACGACACTGCCAATCTCTTCCTCCGAACCGCCGGCGTCCTAGATATGATCATCTGCGTCGGCATCTTCATCCCGGGACTGCGCTGCGCTTCCGCCCTCTACGGAGCGGCCTGGGGACTAGCGACCGCACTCGCTCGCCCGGTATCGGGTATGTCGACGGATCTGCTCTACTGGGGGGCCGATCAATTCATCCACCAAGCCGTGCTCCGCACCCCGCACTGGGCGATATCGATGTATCTGTTTTTCATCTGGTGGCAGCGTGGCGAGCGGCAATCAGAGAAAGCCCCTAAGCAGCCAACTACTACTTGAGGAAAATCTCCTGTGCCAGATGAGCTCTATCCACAGCTGTCTTGATCTGGTCCCAGTTAGATAGAGGTTTACCCGATATCAGCAGAGTCTCTACGCCATAGCCAGGGAAGGCGTGCTTCATACTAGCGACCTTGCCCTCCAGACTGCGGCGGAGATCGGCGACGCTGAGCTTATCGACGTATTTGAACTCACAGAGTGTGATCATCTTATCAGCACGGAGAAAAGCTAGGTCTACCTGAGCGCCGTGTTTGCTACCCGTACCGCGATTGAACCAAGAGCCAGACTCGAAGCGGATACCGGCGAACTGAAGATACTCTGCTATATCGCGAGCATGATTTCGGCACATGCGCTCAAAGGCATAGCCTTGCCACTGGGCGTAGTTTTTCGATAGCTCTGCCTCGCGGAAGCTGAGATCGCCAGACAAGATGGCCGGTGCATTGGCCACTATCAGCTGGAAGTAGAAATGCAGGTACTCATCAGTGAGCCGATAGCGCACCAGTTTGGAGCGCTTGCTAGTGCCTAGCGGAGTGTAGCGCTCGACAAAGCCAGCCATCTCCAGCTCGGCGATGTGATTGGTCAGTGTGCCACCGCTAGCTTTCCCGACTTTCTTGGCCAGATCGTCTAGCACACAAGGGGCCTGCGACAGGGCACGTAGGATCTCTTCGTACACGGGATTGGCCGCGAAATGGCTGATGAACAGCCTATCAAACTCACGAAAGAAGAAGCCGCTGCCTTTAAAGGCGTATTCATTTAGATTTTGCTGCAGGCTGAAGGCCGGATTCAGCTCTACCCAATATTGCGGTATCCCGCCAAAAGTCATGTAGGTCTCTAGCCAGTCCTGCTCGGTGAGATGCCCAGCGCGGAATCCTCTGGTCTCGGCGAGTTTCAGTGGCTTCAGAGCGATCTCCTGATCGACGCGGCCATAGAGCGCATTCGAGCTGAGCACCTTCTTTACGATAAAGGACGATACCGAGCCACAGATCACAAATTTGCAGTTGGCATGGCGGCAGAAAAAGTTGTCCCAATGAAATTTGAAAAGCGAGACCAGCTTGGTCCGCATGCCACACATCCACTGAAACTCATCGAGAAAGATGACCAATCTCTTGTTGGGGTAGTCTTTCTGAAATGCAGCAATCGCAGCCTCTAGTCTGTCGAAGGCTTCGGGCCAGATCTTTGGCAAGTCGCCAGGATCGATATCGGTACAGCGACAGAGCTGACTGTGAAAGAGTGAGATCTGAGTTTTAGGATCGCCGCCCTCGATACCCTCGAATTTCCACATCACATCGTCGCAAAAGGCGTGCTCGATCAGATGGGTCTTGCCCACACGTCTGCGCCCCCAGACAGCGACCAGCACCGCTTTGTCGCGCCAATTATCCTCACGCAGTAGTCGTATCTCATGTTGTCTGCCCGTAAAGCTCATTAGCTGATTTATTGCATTTTCCAGCGCATAACTTTATAAAAAGCTCTTAATGCGCTGAAATCTTTTATAATCTAGCGCGAAATTGAAAATAAGCTACAGACACTCCGATAAATCCGCTAAAACGCGTCAAATTTCAGCGCATTATTTACCTGATTAACAATCATACGCTGAATTGATTAAATATTCAGCGCAAAATATGATGCGCGTATCCTCCTGTCGCCTACCAGGTGAAGTCGCCTATAGTGCTGCATTGCTCCATGGATACCGCATCCCAAAATCACATCGTCAAAGATGTCGTCCTAGTCGGCGGCGGCCACTCGCACGTCGCGGTGCTGAAGAGTTTCGGCATGAAGCCGATGCCTGGCGTACGCCTGACTCTGATCGGCAAGGATCTAGACACACCCTACAGCGGCATGCTCCCGGGGCTCATCGCAGGACACTACAGCTTCGAAGAGGCTCACATCGACCTCCGACCGCTGGCCAATTTCGCCGGAGCCCAGCTGTACAACGATGCGGTGACCCAAATCGATCTAGAAAACCGCAAGGTCCACTGCGCTGGCAGACCGCCTGTGCACTTTGATGTGCTATCGATCAATACCGGCTCCACTCCATTCCTAAACGCTGTGCCTGGTGCTCGCGAGCATGCCATACCGGTCAAGCCGATCGAAAAATTTCTCGAACGCTGGCAGCAGATCCAAGACCAGCTGCGCAGCGAGGAAAAGCCGCTCCGCTTCGTCACCGTAGGTGCCGGTGCTGGCGGTGTGGAGCTGACCATGGCCGCCCAATACGCCCTGCGCGATACTGCAGCAGGCAGCAGCTACACCGTAGTCACCCAGACAGAGACCATTCTCCCCACCCATGGTAGAAAAGTGCAGCAGACCTACGAAAAGATCCTGCAGCAGCGCGATGTGCAGGTACAAACCGGCCAAGGAGTCGACCGCGTCGAGGCAGATGAGCTGATCCTCAGCGATGGCAGCACCGTGCCCTACGATGTGCTCTTTTGGGTGACCAATGCCTCGCCACCCACCTGGCCAGCCGACTCTGGACTAGCTACCGACGAGCGCGGCTTCATCGCGATCAAAGACACCCTACAGAGCGAGTCGCATCCCTACGTCTTTGCCGCTGGCGATATCGCTAGCTGCGCAAAGTACCCAAGGCCAAAGTCTGGTGTCTTTGCCGTACGTCAGGGGCCGCCATTGGCAAAAAACATCCGACTGCTCTGTGCGGGGCAAAAGCTCGAGCCTTTCAAACCACAGTCGAAATTTCTCAGCCTCATCTCCACCGGCGATCAGAGTGCCGTCGCCTCCTACGGTGCACTAGCACTACGCGGCGACTACATCTGGCGCTGGAAAGACTGGATCGATCGCCGCTGGATGGAGCGCTACCAGGAGATGCCCGAGATGGAGCAGCCCGAGGTGAAAGCCGATCGATTCACCGTGCCAGAGCTGCTACAGGCCCCAGTCATGCACTGCGGTGGCTGCGGCTCAAAGGTCGGCTCCACCACCCTCTCACGAGTCATCAAAAAGCTCTCACCCATCCAACGAGATGATGTGCTGATCGGACTCGACTCGCCAGACGACGCCGCCGTCACCGCCACGCCCGAGGGCTACGTGGGTGTGCACACCATCGACTTTTTCCGCTCCTTCATCAGCGATCCCTACCTCTTCGGCCAGATCGCGGCGAATCACGCCCTGTCCGATGTCTTCGCCATGGGTGCCGAGGCCCAGTCCGCCCTAGCCATGGCTACCGTGCCCTATGGCGATGAGGAAAACGTCGAAGAACAACTCTACCAAGTCATGGCCGGAGCCCTAGAGATCCTCAACGACTGCGGCTGCGCCCTAGCCGGCGGCCACACCACTATGGGCCACGAGATGGCCTTTGGTCTATCCGTGCACGGCATCTCGCCACGCGACCAGCTCATGCAAAAAGGCGGCATGTCTCCCGGCGAAAAGCTCATCCTCACCAAGCCAGTCGGTACCGGCACTCTATTCGCCGCCGACATGCGCAACAAAGCTCGCGGCGTGTGGGCGCAGAGTGCCATCGAGTCCATGGTGCTCAGCAACTACCAGGCAGGCCAGATCCTCCATGCCCACGGAGCCACCGCCTGTACCGATGTCACCGGCTTTGGCCTACTCGGCCACCTGGTGGAGATGCTCAAAGCCTCCACCAGCCGCGCCCAGATCTCCCTCAGCACCATCCCTATCCTAGATGGTGCCCTCGACTGCATGCGAGCCGGTATCTACAGCTCCCTCCAGCCAGATAATCTCAGGCTCAGACGCGGAGTCGAGGCAGATGAAGCAGCCGCCCAAGATGTCGCCTACCCCATACTCTTCGACCCCCAGACCTCAGGCGGACTGCTAGCCAGCGTGCCTGCAGAGCGGGTGGACGAATGTATAGCTACACTAAAAGAGCAATACCCGGCGACTTGCGTGATAGGAGAAGTCGTAGCGGGTGATATTTCTGAAGGGAAATATGTACGAGTCGCTGAGTAAAGCAGCCATGAGACACTTCTCGACCTAAGTCCTCTAACGTCACACACCTAGTCTGATGCATTTCCATCCCTGATCCGAAGATATCCTAATCTTGATTTATTCGTTTCCGTATATTATTCTAAAAATCGTATGAGATCATTAAAGGAGCTACGGAAGGCAGCAGGGCTCACACAGAGTGAGTTAGCCGAAAAAACTGGCCTCCGCCAGGCAACTGTCAGCGCGCTAGAAAACGGCCGATCACGCGCCCAATCTGGTTCCATTCATGCGCTAGCTTCGGCTTTGAACCAACCTCCTGCAGTGGTGGAAAAGGTGTTGGCCAGCGGACCAAAAGCATCCACCCAAACGACACGAGAAGCCTTCAATCCTGAGACACTGGGTGATTTGCAGTTCAACTGGCACAATGCCAAACGAGCAACTGAGGGACACACCAAACAGTGGAAGGAGGCAATGATGTTCCTCGATCCGATTCTCAAACGGCATCCTGAATTTCTCGAAGCTCGACGCATGATGAGAATCGCAGCTGTGAATGCGGCACTTAAAATCCCAATTAGCGATCGCATCCCCCCACCGCAGAGCTTCATAGGCAGGGCGCAAAAGAGAACAGAAGAAAACTCCCCGTTAGAGGCAATCGAAATACTGGAAGAAAAAGTCTTTGTCTACCTGCCCACTGACGTGAAGGCCAACCTCGCACTTTACACCGCAGCTTCAGCTGCCGACCTCCCCCAGACAGCACAGTTCGCCATCGAATTTGCCGCCACCCATAATCAAAGGGACAAACTGATCTTTCAGCGACTGGCAGAGCACTACCGTATGACTGGCCAACTCAATAAAGCATGCGATGCCCTACAGCACGTCACCCATATCGACCCAACTGATCTGGCAGCTCAAAAATCGCTGCGAGATGCCATGGCAGAAGCATCGATGAAAAGCGGAACGATCGAGAAGAAAGATACAGCCCAAGCAGCAAGCCTCGAAAAGGATCAAAAAATTGGAATGACTTCCGCAGCCAAGCAGAAAGAGATCCATAGACTCACCACCCTATACCAGCAGACTCCAGACTCCCCAGAGGCAGCTTCTATCATTAAACGCGCCATCGCTCTATCACTCGACCTCGGACAAGAAGACACTGAATACCTAGAACGCGCCTACGACCTACAAGAAACATTGATAAAAGACGTCTCAGACGATCCTGTTCTTTACGCTCAATTAGATCAAATAAAACTACAGATTCATACCCGAAAACTAGCCGAAGCCGAAAATTCCTCTTCACGATCTAATGATGATCCTGCCTACCAAACACAAAAGGCGGCCTATCTACAGACTCGTTTCGAAATCGCCGAGCGAAATGCCTTAACCAACCCCACCAATGCCGAAGCTCAGCTTGAGTATGGCGAGTCACTAATCAATCTCGGAAAACTCAAAGAAGCCGTCAAACCGCTGCAGAAAGCCAAGAAGGACCCACGTGGTGCTATCGATATCGCTGCGATGATCTTGCTATCTGATTGCTTCCTAGCTGGATCACTCACCGAACTAGCCCTGAAAGAAATCGAAGCCGCTATAACCAAAATCAATCCTGCAGACGGAAATGACAAATCCGACCTACAATGGAAAGACCTCCACTACCGAAAGGCCCTCATTCTCGATAAACTAGGTCAACCCGATCAAGCCAAAACCATCTTTGCAGACATCTACGCTCAAGACTCAGAATACCGCGACGTAGAAGAAAGAGTCTGGATGGAGGGATAAACAGAAAGAGCAGCCGACTAGGAGCGGCGGTTTGTAATCGCTGCCCCCAACACACCGCTTTCAGTCACTTATGGCTTCGCTACCGCTGGCCAGACATGGCTATCGGCTAGCAGATCTTCATAGAGCTTCTGCATCTTCGCAGGCAGGGGGCTGCCCTCGATATCCAGTGGCGTGGTCTCGCCAGGATCCTTGGATAGATCGTAGATCTCGAAGTCGACTAGCTTAGCGGCTTTGACCTGGGCGATGGTCGAGCTATCGACATTCGAGGTATTCGACATGCCTTCGAGTCGGGCGCGCACTTTCATATCGCCATCGCGCATGGCCACAGTCGGGATATGCTGCTGACCATCGTAGGAATTGTAGTACGCCCAGAGCAGTGGTTGCTGACGATTGATCCGTTCACCTGCGGTGGCGGGTAGAAAGTTGGTGCCATCGAGCTGTCGATCAGTGGGCAGATCTGCTCCTGCTAGCGCAGCGAAAGTCGGTAGAAAATCTAGAGAGCTCACCGGCTGATCATCGGTAGAGCCTGCTTCGATCCGAGCGGGCCAGCGCATGATGCCTGCCACACGCGAGCCGGCCTCGTGGGTGTGCAGCTTCATGCCGCGCCACGGACCCGATACGCCATAACTGCGCTTGGCACTGCCGTAGCGCATCAGAGTCTCGGGACCATTGTCCGAGGTAAAGATAATCAAGGTATCATCCCGATAGCCCAGCCGATCGATGGTATCGATGAGTGAGCCCGTGGCCGCATCGAGATTTTCGACATTGGCGAAGTACTCGGCCTCCTCTTTATTGCGTGCACCGACCTTTTCATACTTGGCTACCAAGTCGGCTGGCGATGCGACAGGCTCGTGTGGCTCATGATAGGCTAGGTAGATAAAGAAAGGCTGATCGGCATCATTCTGATGATGGAGCTCCAGCCAGTCGATCGCCTCATCGGCTGCGATCTGGCAGGCATAGCCTTCGACCACTCCGACAGGCTCGCCATTGCGCACGAAGTTCTTCGGATTCGCATGCGAGGGTGAGGCATTATTCTGAGTCGCAAACCAATGGTCAAAACCATGGTCGTGAGGCTGCGCCTGATCCGGCGAGTTAAACATCGCATTGCAGTGGTACTTGCCCGACATGCAAGTCGCGTAGCCCGCATCCTTCAGCATCCGAGATAGGGTGTACTCCTCCTTGCGCAGCTGAGCATGATTCCGCGAATTACGGATGACTCCACCCTTCACAGGCGGTATCCAATCATACACCCCAGCTCGATTCGGATTTCGCCCTGTCAACAGCCCTACCCGAGACGGTGAGCACACCGGTGCAGCTGAGTAAAAGCTACTAAATTGCATTCCCTCCGCCGCCATTTGCATCAGACGAGGAGTCTTGATGTGTGGGTGCCCGTAGTTTTCCAGATCCCCCCAGCCGAGGTCATCGCAGAGCACGACGACGATATTGGGGCGCTCGGCAGACTGGAGCAACGTGAAAGCAAAACAAAAAAAGAATAAGATTGTGTGGACCCGCATTTTGCAATAAATCCGCCATTTCCTAGATAGCAAGGCAGGCGAACACGCTAACTTAGAGGCAAAAAATATGTCTCACACTAATCTATTTTTTCTGAGCAATTTTTTTTAACAAAGTTTCACCATCCGATAGTGACTTATTCGATGCTAGAAATCCCTCAACCTCCCTCAGTAGGTCGGGCCTGAGTCCAGGGCCGCAACAACCGCAAGAATAAAAATTGTATCCATGTTGAAACAACAAGCGAACTTTCTCCCACTGCTTAATGTCATTCATCTTTGGTGCCTTGAAATCAAAACCCATATCAGCCATCAAACCGCTACATTGCGGGCAATTGATTTCTCGTTGTTCACCTACTATTAGTCTTTGAGATTCAGGAAGTTCCCATCGACTCACTTGTTTAAACACCTTTCGGCATTCAAAACATGCAAATGGTTCTTTGTAAGTGGATTGACCATACCGACACATCTTTCTAAATAAGTAAATGGTTCCCTCAGCCCTATTGCTTCTGCTCGATCCCCCAAACATGGCTAGGCAGCGGCAGGTAATCACCTTCGTTAATCATCCATTGATCAAGCTTATTCCGCAACTCAGTTTCGATAGCATCGCTCTCACTTTGTCCTGCCAAGTTTTTCAGCTGAAAAGGGTCGGCATTGATATCGTAGAGCTCAAACAAGGGGCGTGGATTGCTGAAATATAGGCGTTCATGATCTCGCGATAGGCTGCCGTCGGCGTGTGCCTGCTTTACAGCTTCCCAAGCGACATTTTTGGCCGCCATGTCGACTGGGGTGTAGCTACGATCTGGAAGGGCGTTGTATATGAAGTGAAAACGGTCTGTCGTGACCGAGCGGGATAGATCAAAGCCATCGGTGCGGGTGATCGGTCCCCAGTGCCAACTGCGCTCGGAGAAGACCTCGGTTCGTTTTTGGGCATTGGTATGACCGAGCAGGGTTGGTAGAAGACTCTGCCCTGTCATACCGGGAGCTGAGCTAAGCCCTGCGACTTCTAGTACCGTAGGCGCTAGATCCACACCACTGATCAGCGTATCACTGACAGTGCCTGGCTGAATCTTTCCAGGCCAGCGGACTATCAGTGGTACATTGATACCTCTCTGGTAGAGCGTGCCCTTGCCACGTAGTAGGGCTTCGCCATTGTCACCCATAAAGATTACTAACGTATCCTCTGCCTGCCCGCGGTCTGCTAACTCCTGCATGATCGCCCCGAACCCCGTATCCAAGTCGCGCACTTCAGCCAAATAACGCGCGTAGTCGAGGCGGACTGCTGGTAGATCTGGCCAATCGGGAGGAAGAACCAATTGATCAGGATCGATTCCGTCGTGATCGTCGCCCCACTTGCGGTGCGGCTGGCTGAAGCCGAAATAGAGAAAGAACGGCTGGGAGTCAGGGACTTTGTCGAGAGCAGCTCCGAAGATAGTGGCCAGCTCATCGAGTGCCGCGCCCTTGGTATTGATACCCTGGACAAAGTGATCGAAGCGGGAATCAAAATCCTCTCCGCGCATGCCATTCCGAACCAGTGTCTCGGAGACATGATCAGCATCGCGCTTTTTTCCATCTAGATGCTGGTGTCTACCATCCAGACCCGTCCAATACCCCGCCTCTCGGAGTATGTCGGTAAAGAAAGGCGTATCGGCACTGGCTGGCTGAGCGAAACGAGTCGCTCGTAAGCCGACCGGCGATCGGCCTGCAAAGATGGAGGTGCGAGACGGCGCGCACTGAGGTGCTGCGGTGTAGGCGCGATTAAAACGCATCCCCTCCAGCGCGAATCCATCGAGATTGGGCGTGAGAGAAAGCGTCTGACAATTCGCGCACCCATAGCTACCTAGGTGCGGTAGGCTGTGATCATCGGAAAGAACGAGAAGGATATTGGGCCGAGCGATCGCCGCAGACGCAGTGATGCAGAGCAGTAAAAGCGGAATGACACGGATCAAGTATCTCATGTGCCGTAGCGGTTCACTAGAATCTGATGTGACCTCAGGAGCTCTCCCAGTCCCGCAGCATGACTCTCTGCTTGCGCCGAAATAACCCCCAACTCGTGATTCTCCTGAGCTTTATAATCGAAATAACCCATGACAAATTCGCGATTAAAACGCTTTGCGGCATTTTGAAACCTACCCCAAACACCTTCCACACCTGAAGCCGAGGTCTTGACGAAATCAAAGTTCACGCCCAGTGCCCAATGCGGTAATCCATCGCAAAAGACTTTGGATATTTGATCCGACACGTGGTTCACAATTCTGAAGTAATTGAGATCGAGTTCAGCTTCCATTTCTCGAAAAAAGCGGAGCAGCTCGTCTTCGATAGTCAGGTTATCGCTACCTACGATGTAAAAATACCCATCCACTTTCAAATCAGCCAACATACTATTGCTAATTACTCGCAAACATCTCACTGGTCACCACAAGCAGTAGCAGATCCTTCAAACCATTCCCCTTCGAATCGAGGTCGCTCAGGATACGATCGATCTCCGGACGATCCTGGATATCGAGCTCTCGGCCAAGGGCGAAGGTGAGTAGCTTTTCCGTCAAACATCGGGCGAACTGATCTTGCCTGGTGAGTAGGTGCTCTTTGAACTGCACCACTCCATCGAACTCAACATCGCCCTTGAGCCTGCCACTAGCATCGATAGGTAGACCTTTTCCATCTTCACCGTAGTTGGTACGCCACCCGCCGATGGCATCAAAGTTCTCCAAAGCGAAGCCAGGAGGATCGATGGTGGCATGACATTCCGCACAGGTCTTGATCTCGCGGTGCTTTACCAGCATGTCGCGGATCGTCGAGGCGCCGCGGATATCGGGCTCGAGTCCAGGCACATCTGGCGGCGGCGGGGCAGGCACCTCGCCGAGGACTTGCTCGAGTAGATACACACCGCGTACCACTGGCGAGGTATCGACCCCATTGGCCGATGCCGTCAAAAACGAACCCTGCCCCAGCAGTCCACCTCTACGACGATCGGTCAGCTCGACGCGGCGAAACTCCAGACCTTCGACACCCTCGATATCGTAGTGATTGGCCAGCGGCTCATTGAGGAATGTGTAGTCGGAGTCGAGAAAGTGCTTCAGCTCGCCATTGCGATCGAGCAGGTCACGAAAGAACATCTCAGTCTCGGTAGCCATAGCAGTGCCCAGCTGATCGCGATAGTACTCGCGAAAGGCTTTATTGCTAGGCGGCATCTCCCCGACATTGTTGTAGTGCAGCCAGTCGTAGAGAAACTCTTTCACAAAGCGGTCCGACTTGGGATCCTGTAGCATGCGCTCGGTCTGTGCCAGTAGATCGAGCTCACCGGTAGCCGCAGCGTCTAGCAACTCCTGATCAGGCATGGAGGAGTAGAGAAAGTAGGACAATCGAGAAGCTAGCGCATAGCTATCTAGTGCCCCTTCGCTCTGGCTGAGATAGAGAAACCCTGGAGAAGCCAATATCGCTTGGAAGCCGAACTGAACTGCCTCTAGGTCAGATACATCGTCTTGTTTCTTCATGGTGTAGACCATCTCAAGTATATCGTCTAGCTCACCCTCTTTCACTGGGCGACGATAGGCAGCCTCAGCAAAGGCCATTAGCTGATCATTGGCCTTACCATGACTGATCTTCTTGCCATCCTTGATATCGCTAAAGAGCAATTGCTGCCCTTTGCGAGGCCATGGCTCGGGATGCGGGCCTTTTACCTGTATCTCGTAGACGCGGATCTGAGGCCCCTGGTAGGCCTCGAAAAAATTGTGCCATCTCGCCAAGCCATCATCATCGGACTTTTCTAGGAAAGGCTGCATGTGCTCCAGATCTGCGCCCTCGCCCTTTAGGACGATCCGCATCAGGTTTTTGGCTGCGCCTGGGCCATTGCCCATGCGCACCTCGGGCTGGTAGCCTTTCTCGATGTAGACATCCCATTCCAGCCACTCAGGCTCTTCATTGGTGAGCTTCTCTCGGACCATGACTCGTGTGGCAGAGAGGCTGGCACGCCGATCGACGGCACGCAGCTCTAGGATATTGAGATCGCCGGGCTGACTGCCGGCGCGTGATAGAGCTTTCGGGTAGGGGTGATTGACCCCGCTCGATGCCACTTTTACCCGTACCGTGTAGATACCACTCTCCGGAGCCCCATCCATAGCCCAGGGACGAAACCCTATCGAGCCACCTCTATCGTGCCTGCCTACCAGTTTGGTGTAGTCGCCTTTGTATTTCGGTCGGTAGCGATCGAAGGAATAAACCTCATTGCGAGGTGCATCGACGAGGTCTTCGGGGAGTTTGCTAAAGTGAAACGGGTGCCAACTGGCCCACAGCTGCATTTCTGGCTTATCGCCAAAGTTAGTGGCTTTTTCGATGATCGACTCCGCGGCCTCCAGATACTCCTCTAGCAGCATGCTAGATGTCACGAGGGCTTCACCATTGTTATCAAAACCATGGATCGCCACATCTTTGGGGAAATCAGCTGCCGGATCCCACATCTCGGTTTTGATACCCAGTAGATCTTCGATCGTGTAGCGGTATTCGGTAGCATTGAGACGGCGCAGCACGGTGTGACCACCACTGGATTTCATCTTGGCCTGCGCTTCGGTGAGCTTGGCTGTGACAAAGTCGATCATCGCATCGCGCTGCTCATCGCTGGGCTGCGGCTCGTCCTCTGGCGGCATATCATAGAGATTCAGCTGATCGACGATCTCTTGCCAATGCTCCACCTTCTCAAAATCGGTGATCTCCAGGTCGAGATGATCAAATCGGCGTTTGCCCTTTTGCTTTTCCCCGCCATGGCAGGCGATGCAGTAGGTTTCGAGGAAGTGCATCGGGTCGACCTCGGCGGAATAGACTGAGGTGATGCCTAGCAATGACAGAAGTGGGTAAATAAACTTCATAACCAAATAGATGGGGGTTTCTCTATGCCAGCGCATCGAAAGCACCCGTGCTACGGCCAAAGCTATCGGTCTCGACACCGAACCACTGCAACAAGGATAACCATAGATTCGACAGCGGCACTCGCTTGTGGTCCTCCTCGGGGGCTATGTAGTGGCCTTTGTGCTGAAAGCCACCGCCTGCTACGACTACAGGTAGATCTCGATTGTGATGCGAAGAGGCATTGCCCATACCACTACCGATGACGATAGCGGTCTGATCAAAAACACTACTACCATTACCAGCGGGCATCTCCTTGAGCAGATCCATGAACTTGCTGAACTGTTTCATGAAGTAGGTTTCTACGACAAAGAGCTCATCGAGGCGCTCAGGGTGTTTACCATGGTGGGAGAGGCCGTGATAGGAACCCAGATCGAGCTCCACAGTGGCAAAGCCTAGCGGCAGCTCAAAGGTAGTCACCCGAGTCGAGTCGGTCTGCAGTGCCAGTGCTAGGAGGCGCAGCATGAGCGGCATGATCTCTAGGTGCATTCGCTCGGCCTCGGCCACACGCTTCATGTCCACCTGCGGCTTGGGTTTGCCGAGCCACTCTTGAGACATCTGCAGAGTCTGCTCGACCTCGCGGACCGAGGTCAGATATTGGTCGAGTTTGTCTTTGTCGGCCTGGTTCAGGCTACCCGATAGTTTTTTCGCCGAGCCATTCAGCGCGTCGAGCACCGATGCGCGCATCGATAGTCTGCGCCGCTCTTTTTCTTGAGCCGCTGCATCGCCATCGACGAATAGCGCATCGAATAGTCTGGCTGGATTATTGATCGGCGGGATGGCGATGCCGGAGCGATTCCAGCACAGCTTGGTACCTTGGTCGATACCAGCGGTGATCGAGCGGTACCGGGTATGACTACCCACATGCTCGGCAGCGCGCTGATCGATGGTGATGTTTTTGTCAGGAAAACCGCCCGCCTCCTCGGTGCGAATACCGCTGAGAAAGGCATGCACGCAGGCGTGGCCGCCATTCAGCCCATCGTCCATATTGGAAAACACGGTGAAGTCTTTTTTGTGCGGAGCCAGTGGCTGCAGGGTGGGACTCAGCTCGTAGTCCAGACCGCCCTCGCCCTTGGGGAAAAAATTGCCGTGGTAAAAACCCAGGTGATTGGCCATACACACTAGTCGCCTCGGCACCTCAGCGGCTACCTCTGGTTGCACGACCTCGGCGAGCGCACCTTTCGCTCCGAGACTTTCGAATACAGGGACCGATAGGCTGACTCCGAGTCCGCGGAGCACACCTCGACGAGAGAGTGGCGAATTGCTGGGTATCATCATAAAAAAGCTAGGTTCACAGGGTATCCGGCTGAGTGGTGGAGAGAGTGCCAAAAAATCTGAAGTTTTTTGAGCAGAATCGAGATTTTCTCGCGTCCCGCGCTTCGGATCACAGCACGCGCACCACACTATTCCACGAGCGGCCTAGGCGGATCTCCTTCACCGCGCAGCCGCCATCTTGCCGGAAGTGTAGCGTGAGCCACTCTAGAGAAAAGTCTGCTGCTGCCGACTGCCCGACGAGGCTCCATGCCCATGGCTCGAGCTCACTCGGCTCCTCATAGCTAGGCAGCACTCGTACAAATATTTGATCTGCAGCTGCAGCATGGCTGACGATTTTGCCCACGACACGTAGCTCTGTCTCGGTAGGCGAGATAGGTAGCGCCGCCATCGCCTTGCCACGCAGATCACTGTCGTAGTGGGATATCTTCGTCTCCAGGCGAAACGCTGCTTTGCGGCGAGATGTCAGGCTGATCTGTATCTTCTGATCCACCTCGTCTGCGCAGCGAAAGGCGAAATACATGCCTCCGCTACGGCTCTGTCGTAGCACATCGGGATCGAGCCCTAGATCGAAAGAGAAGTACGTGACCTCATCTTGGGCTAAATCGATGGGGATCTTTAGCCTACCCGCCACAGCTGCTTTTTGGCTAGTGATCAGTCCCTGCTCTGTGTGGACAAAGTCGCCGAGACTGGCCCCCTCTGCCTCGGCGACCGCCTGCCCGCCATGCCAGAGCAGCCAGGTATTTTTCACCCCGACACCACTGCCTAGCTCTAGGCTGGCGGCTAGGTCTGGTGCTAGATCGAATGTCTCTCGGACTATGGGCAATCCTCTGTCCGATCGCTTCGCCGCTCTGCGGTAGTAGGCCGCTTTGGCAAAGGTGATCTCCTCGCCGGCCTGCTGGGTTTGGCTCCAGCGGCGTGCAGACTGCTGCGCTATATGCTCCTCTCTACCCGAGCTATCTTTGCGAATGACAGCACCCTCCTCGACGAAGAGTTCCTCCACACCATCGGCCTTTACTGCTATCGAGTAGCGGGTGCCTAGATGCTCCAGCTCGGCCTTGGGGGTCTGGATCAAAAATGGGGCTCCCAGCCACTCTGTCTCGGTATTCACAAAGTAGATCTCGCCTCTCTCCAGATAGGCAGAGTTGCCTGTTTTTAGCTCCAGCCGCGTCCCTTGGTTTAGATAGAGGCGGATGCCCGATCGCGTGCGGATCGCGGCCTCGCCCGCAGCGAGATCGAGCACCCCAGCGCCGATCGGGGCGCCCTCGGCATAGGTGGTACCACCCTGCCACACGGCGTCTACAGACTCGATCAAAGTAGCGAGATGAGTGTCCGCTGCAGCCTCGCGACTCGCCAGGTAGCCACCGCCCATAGTCCAGCCACCGATGCCACGGCCCATCAGCCAAAATAGAAGAAACAAACCGGCCACCAGTACAGCCGCTATTGCCGCGATAGAGCGCAGCGAGTGGCGCTGTGGTATCGGCCGTGCCGAGACGAAGGGTACCACCTCGGCGGGTGCCCATTGCTGCTTGGTGATCAGCTGCCCGTGCAGATCCATCAGGCCGGCATACTCTTGGCGTAGCGCAGGACTCTCGCGCAATAGATTGTTCAGGTCTTCGCGCTGCTCAGATGTGAGTGCAGCAGCTCCCTGATCGCATATGATACCGATCAGCTCACGCATCTGCTCTCTAGTTTGTTGATGGGTCGAGTCCTTCATCTCCTTCTCTACACAGTCGATATCTCTCTGTTTTTGATGCAGGCATAGAGACTCTCTCTCAGATCCTGCAGATGCCGAAACAAGCTGCGCCGGCTCATCCCAGACTGCTCACACAGCTCATTCGCATCCAGCTCTTGGTGATACTTCAGCTCCAGCAGTTGCTGATCGGCAGATGGCAGCTCTGCTAGGCAGAAGCCCAGCGCCTCGCTCCGCTCATCTCGCTGCAGGCGATCTGCCTGCTCGGTTGCTAGGATCTCCAGCATATCGTCATCCAACAGCTGAGGCATCCGTCGGTTTTTCTCCCGATATTTCAGCACCTCGTAGTAGGTGAATCGGCACGCCCATGGCACGAAAGGCTTATCCTCATCGTAATCGGCTGCCTTGCGCATCAGGTGGATACTGGCCTCCTGCACCACATCCCGAGCATCCTGCTCCGAGCCGAGCAGGGATATCGCATACCGCACCAGGGTATCGTGGTGCTGCATCAGTAGACCGGTGATCTTTTCTGCTTCTGTATTGCTTCCACTCATCGCCTAAAAACGAGATTCTACCTTTATTCCCATCGCAATGGCCCAGCAGTGCCAAAAAAGGTGAAAAAATCTGGCGCGGCGTGAAAATGCTTTCGGGCTAACAGTGGGACAAGACTTGATCCGCCCTGATCCTGTATGACGTATTATCTCATATGGCCAAACCGACTCTCCGATTGATCACCGCTCTCCGAGAAACTGCTCAGAATCTGAGCAGCCCTGAGGTCACCTACAAGTGGTCGCACTTCGCGCACTGCAACTGTGGGCACCTCGTCCGCACCATCACCGGGCTGGATGCCGAGGCCATACAGACACGAGCGATCGTGCACCAGCAGGATTGGGGGCAGCAGGCTAGGGCCTATGGGCAAACTCCCGACTACGCCGCGACCCATCCTGCTCAGCCCGACTATGGCGACCGTCCCGCTCTGGATGAGGGGGCCTGGGAGCCGGAGAATGTCGGAGCCTGCACGCTGACCGGCATGTCGCTGGATATCGTCTTCGACACCCTACAGGGATTTGGCTTGGAGACGGCCGACTTTCAGCATCTCGAGCGCCTGAGCAATCCTGACGTTCGCCGCCGACTCGGCACCAATACGGTCGACTATCCGCACTACGAGCGCGACAATGTGATCGCCTACCTGCGAGCCTGGGCAGATCTGCTCGAGGATGAACTGGAGACGCTCGAGCCGGAAATCTGTCCGGAGGTGGAGACTCCTGCGGTGGCTCCGACTGCAGGGCCAGAGTTGGCTGTGGCTTCTTGATTTTAAGCAAAGCCCATGGTTATAGGTCTACAGCACACCACACCAAAAAACAGAAGGTCTAGAAATCCCCCAAACCGATACGCCATTTTTGGGACAGCTTTCCGTCGTTGCAGCAAAGTCGGAGAGGTAGAGTTGACGGAACATTTCTACCACCCTTCCAGGGTGGGGTAGTGCTGGTGGGTATCCGACCTGGGGTTTCACCCCAGGCTACCAGCTCTAAGCCCCTCCGGGGCTCTGTCAGTCCCGGAGGGACTCAAAGATAGTAGCCGGTGGCAAGCCTAGCGCAGCCACCGGATAGCGTATAAGTGAAGATGCACCCCGGTGGGGTGCTAGGAACTCGGTGAATTATATTCAGATCCGGCAGTTTGCCTTTTAGGTGAAAAAGGATTTTTATCTAAAATCTACCATGAGCAGCCTCTACTACATAGCCGGCCTCTTGCTAGGCGCATTGAGCACCACCGCTTTGGTCGTGGGTATCATCATTTTGATACAGCGTATGCTCAAAAAAGATACCTCGGCATCTATCTGCCCCTATATCGGGCTACCGATAGCGATCGTGGGTATCCCGGTGATCATCGCCTATGGTTTGGAGGCCTTTATCGCCTACTATGGAGCCAATAAATACGAGGCTGATGCCTTTCACATTCGGTGGCTATTCGGTCCTTATCGGCACTATTATTACTTCCTTTTCGCCTCTGTGCTCCTGTCTCAAGCCTTCTGGTTCCGACCTGTCCGTAGATCCGCAGTCGCTCTCGGTATTTTTGGTTTTCTGCAATCGATCTCCAATCTGCTCGACCTCATCGGCAGCTCGGGAAATTGATCCCTTACGAGGCGAAACCATTAAGAATTCTTAAATAAATTCTAATCTTAACCAATTTTGGTTCGTTCAATAGATGACCAACTGAACAACAACAACCAAGATTGGCATGAAACAACCTATCGCTCGTAACCAGAGCCTCCAAGACAAGAGCAACGTCATCGAATTCGATGATCACAGTGCTGCGGCACAGCCGAACCTACTCGATTTTTCCTTCCTACTCGGGCTCACCGATGCGCTGAAGGAGTATGAGATTTCCTTCAAACAATACTTCCTGCTGAGCCGCCTGCTCGAGTCAGGCCCTATGACGATGAAGGAGATCGCCGATACCCTGTCGGTAAAAGACGCGGCTATCACTGGCCTGATCGACCGCCTCGGCGATGAGAGGGTGAATCGCCCAGAAAAGCCCAGCATGGGCTACGTACACCGGGTGCCATCGACTACCGATCGGCGCAAGGTGATGGTGCAGATCACGCCAGTGGGTGCGCAGGTGGTGTTCGCCATTCGTCGGATCACTCAGCATCTGATCGCCGACTCCCTAGCCGCTGACTGCGATGGCGATCCGCGCCTGAGCGTGGTCCGCGATATGGTCGAAGCTGGCTGATATCACAGCGCTGCCTCTCATCGGGCAAAGTGACCCTGCTGAGTCATTATTTCTGGCATATCGCCAGCCCTCGGCAACCTTTCCGCAAGTTTGGGGTTGGTAGGCGTATGCTTTACCACATGCCCCGCTGCGTGAGAGGCCTATGAGACTTTTTTTTAGGATATTACTCCCCTTTTTGATACTCGCCGCCTGTGTCGGAGGCGCTTGGATATTTATCAGCAAAAGGGAAGCGCCCAAGCAGCGGCCCACTATCCCACAGATCACTCAGGTGGAGGCAGAGACTCTCCAGCCTACCGATTACCAAGTCTACCTGCCCACTCGTGGCACCGTAGTGCCGCGTACCACGACGACTCTTTTCCCCGAGGTAGCGGGCAAGGTGGAGTGGATATCGCCCAACTTTCGCGAGGGTAGCTTCTTTGAGAAAGGCGAAGCACTGCTGCGCCTGGAGAAATATGACTACGAGACCGCACTGATCTCTGCGAAAAGCCAACTCGCCCAGGCCAAGCGCGCCCTAGAGGAAGAAAAAGCTCGCGGCACTCAGGCAGCTGAGAACTGGAAGCGGCTGGGCAAATACGGCACCCCATCCGATATGGTGCTACGCGTGCCACAGCGCGAGGAGGCCGAGGCCCGAGTGGAGGCCGCACAGGCCAGCCTGGAGCGCGCCCATCGCGACCTGGAGCGCACCGAGGTACGGGCTCCCTACGCCGGCCGCATCCTCGAGCAGCGTGTCGATGTGGGCCAGTACCTCTCGCCCAATACCCAGCTGGGCCGCGCCTTTGCCACCGATATCATGGAGGTGCGCCTACCGCTGACCAACAATCAACTCGCCTTCGTCGAGCTGCCGGAAAACTACCGTGGCGAATCTGCTGCCAGCACGCCCACTGGCCCCGAGGTGGAGGTGACGGCCAAGATCGGTCGCCAGCAGTCGACCTGGACCGGAAAGATCGTGCGTGTCGATAGCTCTATCGATACTGCCTCGCGCCAGCTATTCGTGGTGGCGGAGATAGCCGATCCCTACCGCCGAGAGGCAGGCGGCGCTCCGCTAAAGATAGGCATGTATGTCGATGCCAAAGTCAAAGGCGACCTACTGCGCGATGTGCTGGTGCTACCCCGCTCGACCGTGCGCGTGAGCGGCGAAGTCGTGCTGATCGATCAACAGTCGCGAATCGAGCGCCGCGAGGTGACCCCTGTCTGGCAGGGCACAGACGAGATCGTGATACCCGCCGACGGCAGCGCGGGTATCAAGGCAGGCGAACGGCTCTGCCTGACCAATATCGCCTACCCAGTAAATGGTGCCCAAGTCATCGCCACCATCGATGGGGTAAAACCCAAGGTCGAAAACATCCCCGGCGTGAAGGGCAAAGGGGAAAAGGGCTCGAAAGGGAAAGGTAAAGGCGGCAAGGGCAAAAAAGGAGGAGCAGAGTGATGATGCCGCGCCCTCTCTGTAGAGGTGGCTTTCCAGCCGCCTCATCATCACTGGCCGAGCCTGTCGCTAGGCGGCTGAAAAGCCACGCCTACGAGCGATTGTACCCTATTGAGTCAAAATTGTACCCTATTGAATCGCAGGAGGTAGCCACTCTATGATCGCTTTTTTCTGCAGAAATGGGGTAGCGGCGAATCTGCTGCTGCTAGCTATCGTGATAGCCGGTGGTGCTGTGGTCGGTATGCGCAAGATACCGGTCGAGGTATTTCCCATGTCGGAGCTGCGCAGCATCACAGTATCGGTGCCCTACCGCGGCTCCAATCCAGAAGAGATCGAGGAATCGATCGTGATGCGTATCGAGGAGGCGATCGCCGATCTCGAGGGCATCGAGGAGATCGTATCTACCGCCACCGCCAGCTCCGGCCAGGTGATGGTAGAGGTAGACGATGGCTACGATGTGAAAGAGCTGCGCGACGAGATCGAGACACGTGTGGATGGCATCGTCGATTTTCCCCCAGGTGATGCCGAAAATGTCACCGTAGCCCAGGCGAAACTCGAGCGCTGGACCATCAGTGTGGTGCTGAGTGGCGAGCTGCACGAGCGCGACCTCGCCCAGCTCGGGGCCGAGATCCGCGACGAGATCACCGCTCTGCCAGAGATCACCCACGCCGCGCTGCAGGGCGTACGCGCCTACGAGATCGCCATCGAGGTAGATGAGGATGCTCTCGAGCGCTACGGCATGACCTTTGCCCAGATCTCCAATGCGCTGCGCAGCTACTCCATCGACATCCCCGCCGGCACGCTCGATACCGAATCGGGCAAAGTGGCGCTACGCACCAAAGGCCGCGCCTACAATCAGGCTCAATTCGAGGCGATACCACTGCGCACACTCAGCGATGGCACCCGCCTGAAGCTGGGCGACATCGCCAAGGTCACCGATGGTTTTCACGAAGATGAATTCCTCGCCCGCTTCAATGGGGAGCGCTGCGTGATCATCCCAGTCTTTCGCGAAGGCACCCAGAGCGCCATCCGCATCGCCGAAGAGGTAAAAGACTACATCTCCGAGCGCCAAGCGACTCTGCCGGAGGGCGTGAGCGTGGCCTACTGGGGCGACTCCTCGCGCATCGTGAAGGCACGCCTGATCACGCTGTTTGACTCGGCGTGGAAATCGATGCTTTTCGTCTTCATCATCCTCACCCTTTTCCTCAGACCCAGCCTCGGGTTTTGGGTGATGCTCGGGATCCCGGTTTGCTTTCTCGGCACCCTGGCACTGATGCCGCTTTTCGACGTCACGGTCAATATCGTCAGCCTGTTTGGCTTCATCCTCGTGCTCGGGGTGGTGGTCGACGATGCCATCGTGACAGGGGAGAATGTCTACTCTCACCAGGAGCAGGAGGGCGCCGATATCGTGCAGGCCTCGATAAAAGGTACCAAAGAGGTGACCATGCCGGTGATGTTTGGCGTGTTCACCACCATGCTGGCATTTGTCTCCCTGTACTTCATGGAGGGTCCGAGCATGAGCTGGATGCCGCAGATCGCTACCATCGTCATCAGCGTGCTGGCCTTTTCGCTGATCGAGTCAAAGCTCATCCTACCCTCGCACCTCACCCACAGCCCGCGCCGTTTTCTGAAAGGGGTGATCACTTTCTTCCTCGGTCGCCAGATCGCTGGCTACTGCGGCCAGGCCTATGGCGTGTTTTCCAAAGTGCAGCGCGCCTTTGCCGGTAGTCTGGAGTGGTTTGTGCAGCGGGTCTTTCAGCCAGTGCTAAATGTCGCACTCGAGTGGCGCTACGCGGTGCTCGCCCTATTCCTCGGTGGCATGACGCTCATCATCGGCGCGATGATCGGTGGCGCGGTGAAGCAGGTAAAATTTCCCCGAGTCGCCAGCGAACGCGCCACCTGCCGCCTGACTATGCAGGAGGGTACGCCATACGAGATCACCCACGGCTACATCATGCAGATCGAGCAGATCGTCGAGGACATGCGCGAGGAATTCGTTGGCACCGATGGCGTCTCCATCATCGAGGATGTCTTTGCCAGTGCCGGGGGGCAGGGTGTCGCTTCATCGAAAGGCACCACTCGCACAGGCAGTAGTCACCGTGGCGAGATTGTCTTTTACATCACCGCGCCCGAGGAGCGCGAGCTGGATATCGATGCCCGCGAGATCCTCAGCATCTGGCGCGAGCGAGTCGAGGAGATCGGCATCGTCGGGGCGAATCAGCTCTACTTCCGCGCCGAGATCATGCGCGGCCGCGACCCGATACGAGTCGAGCTGCGTGGGCAAAATGCCCAGGCCCTAGCCGATCTCGCTGGCCAGACGCGCGACAAGCTGGCAAGCTATCAGGGGCTATTCGATATCGAGGACAGTCTCGATGAGAGCCGCGATGAGATCCAGCTAGCCATCCGCCCCGAGGCCGAGCAGTTTGGCCTGACCCTGACCGATCTCGCTCGCCAGGTGCGACAGGCCTTTTTCGGCGAAGAGATCCAGCGCCTCCAGCGCGGCCGCGACGAGGTGCGGGTGATGCTGAAGTACCCGCTCAAAGACCGCCAATCTCTAGCCGCTCTCGAGTCGATGAAGATCCGCACCCGAGATGGCACCGAGGTACCCTTTACCACCGTAGCGGAGGCCACTGTCACCCAGACTCCGCCGCGCATCACTCGTATCGATCGCTACCGCGCCGTGACCATATCTGCCGATGCCGACAAGGCCGTGGCCAAGCTAGATGACGTACGCGCCGACCTGAGCGAATGGCTAGACGAGCAGACCAGTGGCAATAGTCCCTACCGCACCGTCAGCTACGACTTCGTCGGCGAAGCTCGTGACAATGAGGAGAGCAATGCAGGGATCAAGCTGGGCGCTCTCATCATCATCTTTGGCATCTACGCGATGCTCGCCATCCCATTTCGCTCCTACGTACAGCCACTCATCGTCATGTCGGTCATTCCATTTGGTCTGATCGGTGCCGTGCTCGGCCACATCATCGAGGACCAGGTGAAAGCCGACATTGGCGGTATGCCTGTGGGTATCTTGAGCTTTCTAGGCATGCTGGCACTCGCAGGTGTGGTGGTAAACGATAGCCTCGTACTCGTCGACTACATCAATCGCCGTCGCCGTGCTGGCGATACGGTTTTTCAGGCGGTGTCGGCCGCAGGTGCCGCGAGATTTCGCCCGATCATCCTCACCTCGGCCACGACTTTTGCCGGACTATTCCCACTGATCCGTATGGAGTCTACCCAGGCGCAGTTTTTGATACCGATGGCAGTCAGCCTAGGCTACGGCATACTGTTTGCGACGCTGATCACCCTCGTGCTAGTGCCGATCAACTACCTCGTGCTAAATGATCTAGCCAATGCGAGACGCAGCCTCTTTGAAGAGAAGTAGATTGACCTATTGCCAACTTTTCGGCAAATAAAGGGATGCGATTCCCTATTTTGCTCCCCTTGATATGTCTAAGCGTTAGTTTTCTGACAGGATGCTATGGCCAAAGCTTCGTCGGTAGTTTTGAAATGCGAAATGCTGACTACCTCAGAAATCTCCCTGCCACGGATTCTCCAGAGGAGTGGAAAGGATACTTCGATGAGGCGGCTGCAGCTTGGTTCTTCCAAACATCCTATGTCTACCCTCTTCTACCAGCGCCGGATACGTGGCCGGACTTGGCCGATCACATGCGTAATGTTAAGTATAAAAGTGCCGATGATAAAAACAAAGCTGAGTGCCTAGCCACACTTCTGACAGCTCCAGTCGAAAACAGAAATGCCGTGCTCAAAACCGGCATTAAATCAATGAGCCAACCCTACGATTATAGGTGGCGCGAGCTGAAAGCTATATTAATCCAAAATGGAGCCCCCCCAGAAGAAGCCGAGCAATTTTTAGTCGATACATTCAAGAAACCAAAAGAAAGGGAGCCCTATAAAAAGAAAATTGATCCATGGACCAAATTGATCAATGACGGCAAAATCGACGAGGGGATAGATCTGCTGCTCGATAATGCCGCTAATGTAGAAGATAACTCAAAGGCCATGCAGTACTACACTCAAGCGCTGATACTAGGCGACGTATTGAGCCGTCCTGACTTATTCGAAGAGGTTAAAAATTGGGGGCTTTCAAAAATAGAGAACTTCGCAAAAGACAAAAAATGGTATTCTCGTCGCAATAGCAAGCGCTTCATCGATATTCTCACCAGGTCACCCGAAAACTGGCCACAAGTCTACGCCTCTCTCGACCGTGCAAAGGGAGAAATGGAAGAGAGTAAATTCAAGGAATTGGAGATTTACCACCTCTGGATGACGCTGGAGCACGAAGGTAGTGAAGCCTTGTTCGCCGCTATACCTGAAAGCTTCATCTTTCGCGATCCCAAGCTATGGCTCGACGAGCTCGCCAATTTGCCCGAATTTGCCACCCAACTCGCAGTCGCCCTACCTGACCAGGAAGCAGGCACCACACTGCTCAAATACCTGATCGCCGCCCGTGGCGGCAAAGACGCCTACTACCGCGCACTGATCGATCGCATCGGTGCCGAGGCTGAGCCGTTCCTCAAACAACTCTCCCTATACAATCCCTACGAAGAGCGCCCGCTCATCTGGCGCGCAGAGCTAGCCATCGCCGCAGGCGATCTCGATACCGCGAAAACACTCGTCGACCAAGCGATAGCCCTCGACCCCTCCGATGGCGAGCAGGGCAAAGATACCCGCATGCAGGTCTACAATGTACTCGCCAAGATCCTACGCGCCCAAGGCAATGAGGAGAAAGCCACCTTCTTTGAAGAAGTCACCAAGTCTATCCGCCTCGGCGAGCGTGCCGACGACTTCCTCGAAGCTGGCCTGAAGAACGAGGCGATCCGCCGCTACCAAGAGGCGCTGGGCCACTTTCAGGATGCCTACTGCCTGCAGTCGCGCCTAGCCAAGACACTACTAGACCAAGGCCGCGCCGATGAGGCTGTGGTTCACTTTGAGCAAGCCTTCGAACTAATGCCCGTCAGCTTCGGCCCCGTGGAGAGCCACTGCTTTGGCTGCGAGGGCATCTTCGACAGCCCTGAGGCTCAGGCCGCTGCAGCCAAAGTCTTCCAACGCATCATCGACGAAAGCGCCGACAATCCCCGCACCTATTACCTGATGGGCCTGCTATTTCAGGAGCAAAAGAAAGAGCACCTCGCCTTTGAGTATTTCGCCAAAGCCTTCGATCGCGATCGCCGCTACTACAACGCCGCCAAACAGATGGAACAGTACCTCCAAAAACACCCTGACAAAGCCGCCTTACACCCCGACCTGTCTGAGCGACTCTTCGAGATCACCCCCTACAAAGACTACCCCAACCGACTCAGAGGCATCTACGATCTCCGAGCAGCTTGGGAAAAAGCCCAAGCCATCGCCACGACCGAGATTCCACTAGGCGACATCGGCGAATTCCCCCAAATCATCGAAACCACGTCCACCACCGAGCCCGAGAAGCCACACCACAACTACATCCGCAACGACACCAAAGCCGTCTTCGGCTGGGAGCGCGCCGACCTACTCCGTCGAAATGGCCTGGTATCCATCTTAGATTCTTTCTAGTATCAATGTGACGACAAACACCAACTAGTGACCCCATAGAGCCTCTACCAGTGCCAAAGGATAAAATGAAAAAACCGAGTCTAAACCCATAGCCTCAGATCTTCGCCTCATACTTTGCCACACTCGTGGCCGCTTCGAAAGTGACCGCAGAATCGCTTTCGATCAGCACTCCGATCCGCTCCTTAGATAGTCGCTGCACACCTACATTCAGAGCCGTCCCCCGCCCAAATGCCCGCACGTGAAACTCGGATATCCGATACTCTCCATCTGCCAAACGACTGATCTGATTGAGCAGCAGACCGATCTGAGGTATGTCGAATCCCCGCTCTATGTGCGGAACGATTTCGCCAAAGAACAACGAGGCATCCGCCTCTAAAATTTCTGCGCTGATTTGATTCAGATCAGGGGAAGCATCCTCAGACTTCGACCAATCCCAATCGCTTTCATCAGGCTCAACATGCTCACCTGATACGGCTTTATCCACAGCACGACCCAAGACTTTCTCTACAATAAAAGCCATTAGCCAGCCCAGTAAACCGCCTGATAACATAACACTCGAGCCCTCCCGTTTTAACTCAAACCGGAATAGATGAGCCCCTTGAGAGCATACCCGCCGAAGAATGCGATAGCTGCCAATATCGGCCCACAGATAGCTACCACGATACGCTGCCAGAGATCAAAATCATAAATAAACCCGCCTATCAAATAGCCGGCAAACGCCCCACAACCCAACACACCCCACCAGCCATTTCCGCTGGCCCCAGCTAGAGCAAACCCCATAGCAGAAGCCGCTCCTACTACCGCACAAAACCCCAAACAGCGCCATATCTCAATATCCGTCGTGTATCGAGCAATCGACCATAAAAGCACCTGCGTCAGGATGATCATGATCAATGCCGTCAGGTAGATCCCGAGATCTGTAGGCACAATGTAGACCCTAGAAAGGAAAGTCAGGGAAGCTGTCATAACAACAACTGCCATATCACCAATTATCAAACACCGCAAAAAATAAACGGCAACAAAAGAGCAGGCAGCCCCACTAACCTGACCGCCTACCCACGCCTTCTGCCACGACCGCGATTATTACCACCTCGGCCACCGCCGCC
>JAHDID010000010.1:56564-78116 GCA_020630975.1 Verrucomicrobiota bacterium | reverse complement strand
CCTACCCACGCCTTCTGCCACGACCGCGATTATTACCACCTCGGCCACCGCCGCCGCCTCTTCGACCGCCTTGGCCTCTAGGCTCGGGTTTGGCATCTGCTCCTCTGGCATTCCGAGCGGTCTCGCTGTGATAAGCGTGATCGGTGTCGACTGGGATTTTCTTCTTAATCGCCTTCTCGATATCGCGAAGCTGGTCGCGCTCTTTGGCCTCGCAAAAGGATACCGCACGACCATCTCGGCCCGCGCGAGCTGTCCGGCCGATCCGGTGGACATAGGTCTCGGTCTCCATCGGCAGATGGTAATTCACCACTAGCCGCACCCCATCGACATCGATGCCACGAGCGGCAATGTCGGTAGCGACCAGAGCGCGTATGCTACCATCTTTAAATCCGTCTAGCGCCCGAGTGCGTGCACCCTGCGACTTATTGCCATGGATCGCTGCTGCGGAGATACCTGCTTTCTCCAGCTTTTCAGCGACACGGTTGGCCGCATACTTCATCTGCGTGAAGATGATGACGCGATCGGTATCGCCGAGCACATCGACCAGTAGGCTATCCTTGTCATTCTTGTCGACGAACATCACTTTCTGTTCGATACGCTCCACGGTCGGCTGTTCAGGTGCGATCGTGACGCGAACCGGATCGATCAGCATGGTGTGCGCGAGCTCGACGATGTTCGGCGCCATAGTCGCGGAGAAAAACAATGAGTGCCGCTTCTTAGGCAGCTTGGCCACGACCTTTTTGATATCGTGGATGAAACCCATGTCGAGCATACGATCCGCCTCGTCGAGCACAAAAGCCTCGACACCATCGAGCTCGATATGCCCTTGATTGCACAGGTCCAGAAGTCGCCCGGGAGTCGCTACCAGGAAATCGACGCCACGTTTCATGGCTTGCTCCTGCGGATTCTGACCTACCCCGCCAAAGATGACGGTATGAGAAACTCGCAGGTACTTGCTATAGGTTTCGATACTTTTACCGATCTGTGCCGCTAGCTCGCGTGTCGGCGCCATCACCAGTGCGCGCGGTGTCTTCGGGCTGGGGCGACGGCGATTCTGAGCGAGATAATCGATAAGCGGCAGGGTGAATGCGGCTGTCTTACCCGTTCCGGTCTGAGCACTGCCGAGCATATCTTTACCCTTCAGCAGATGCGGGATGCACTGCGACTGTACCGGTGTCGGCGTGGTGTAGCCAGAGTCTGCGATGGCATGACCGATCGCCGGCATCAAAAGGCCAAAGGCATTATCTGGACCAAAGTCGTGTGGCGTATCGGGTAGTGCTGGCGGCTCAGCCACAGGCGGCTTGGCGGCTCGCTGACGTGAGTGAGATTGCCCACGGTTTTCCCCGCCACCTTGCTTATTGGCAGCATTGCCACGGTTACGACGAGGGCGCCGCCTACGACGGGCGTTCTTCTTATTAGCAGGAGGGCGGGATTCACTCATAGCAAAGAGTGGCTTTTTGACGTGAAGAGACGCCAACAGGCACATGTTGGCTTCCTGTTATTATGGCGAATGCGCTAGAGTCTAACCTGAAAACTCTAGCTGTCGTCGGTTAGTTCACATAAATCAGAAACCACGTCTGTAGTGGAATTTGCCAAAATCCCGACTCTGCCATGAGTCCGAACACAACCTATGCAGGCCGGAATTTTCGCTAATTCCGCTACGCTGCAAAGGTGAGGAAATCCGAATCTTTAATTCGCCACGATATTCACCAATCTGCCGGGCACCACGATGACCTTGCGCACGGTGAGCCCATCGATGTGGCCTTGCACTTTTTCACTGGCCTTGGCCAGCTCTTCGCACTCGTCTTTACTGGCATCGGCAGCAACTTTGATCTTGTCGCGGACTTTGCCATTCACCTGCACGACTAGCTCGATCTCATCCTCGACTAGGTAGTCTTCGACATACTCAGGCCAGTCCTGATTTGCCAGATCTGACTTGGGTAGATCACTGTAAGCACCCTGTAGGGCGGAGTAGAGCTCCTCGGTGATGTGCGGGGCAAAGGGATTCAGCACCTGTAGTAAAGATACCACGCTGGACACAGGTAGCTGCTCTAGCTTGCCTAGCTCATTGCTGCACACCATCATCTGCGAGATGGCGGTATTGAAAGCGAGGCTATTGATATCTTCGCCGACTTTCTTGATGGTAGCATGCACGACCTTGTTAGTCGCAGCATCGGGCTCGCCATCGGTCAGCTGACTGCGCAGCTGCCACTCGCCCTCTTGATCGGCCTCGTAGACGAGACGCCAGACACGACCTAGGAAACGGTAGACGCCCTCGACCCCTTTCATCGACCAGGGCTTCACCTGCTCGAGTGGGCCCATAAACATCTCGTAGAGACGCAAGCTATCGGCGCCGTACTGTTCGACGACTTCGTCGGGATTGACCACATTGCCACGCGACTTGGACATCTTTTGCCCATCCTCACCCATGATCAGACCCTGATTCACTAGCTTGTGGAAAGGCTCGGGTGTCGATAGGTGACCAAGATCGAAAAGGACTTTGTGCCAGAAGCGGGCATAAAGAAGGTGCAGCACAGCATGCTCGGTACCGCCGATGTAGAGATCGACGCCACCAGGATTGCCATTGGCACCTAGCCAGTAGGCCTCTGCCTCTTTGGAGATGAAAGCTTCAGAATTCCTAGCATCGCAGTAGCGCGCGTAGTACCAGCAGGAACCGGCCCACTGCGGCATGGTATTGGTCTCGCGGATGGAGCCATCGTCCAGCTCGACCCACTCGGCGGCTTTAGCTAGAGTTGGCTCAGGATTGCCGGTCGGCTTGTAATCGTCTAGCTCGGGGGCGAGCAATGGTAGCTCGCTCTCGTCGATGCCGTAGTGGTGGCCATCGCGCCAGACGATCGGAAATGGCTCGCCCCAGTAGCGCTGACGAGAGAACAGCCAATCGCGCAGCTTGTAGTTGATAGTGCGCTTGCCGAGGCTCTTTTCTTCGAGCCAGGCGATGATCTTCTCTTTGGCGTCGGCAGTGGATAGGCCATCGAGGAAATCAGAATTCACAGCAGTGCCCTGGCCTGTAAAACACTTGTCCTCATTGCCCTCGGGAGCCTGGACGACCTCAATGATCGGGATGTCGAACTTCTCGGCAAACTCGTAGTCGCGATCGTCGTGCGCAGGCACGGCCATGATCGCTCCAGTGCCATAGCCCATCATCACATAGTCGGCGATCCACACGGGGATTTCTTCGCCATTCACGGGATTGATTGCCTTTGCCCCGGTGTCGACGCCGGTCTTGTCTTTGGCCAGCTCGGTGCGCTCGAGATCGCTCTTGGTCGAGCAGGACTTGATGTACTCCTCTGCGGCCGCCTTTTGATCGGCGGTTACGATCTTTTCTACCAATGGATGCTCGGGCGCGAGCACCATGTAAGTGGCGCCGAAAAGTGTGTCGGGGCGAGTGGTGAAAACGGTCACCTCATCGTCGCCGATTTTGAACTGCACCTCAGCTCCATCGGAGCGACCGATCCAGTTGCGCTGCAGCATCTTGATACCCTCTGGCCAATCGAGATCATCGAGATCGTCGATCAGGCGCTGGGCAAAGGCGGTGATGCGCAGCATCCACTGGCGCAGCGGGCGGCGCTCCACGGTGTGGCCTTTGCTCTTCCACTCCTCGACCTCTTCATTGGCGAGCACCGTGCCCAGATCTGGCGACCAGTTCACCGGCGTGTCAGCTACGAAAGCGAGACGCTTCTCATCAATCTCCTCGCGGGAGAGGCCTTTTTCCTCCAGCTCAGAGATGGGACGCGCCTGGCCAGTCTCCTCGCAGCAGTAGCTGTGGTAGAGCTGCAGGAAGATCCACTGTGTCCACTTCACGTACTCGGGATCGGTGGTGGCCACCTCGCGCTCCCAGTCGTAGGCAAAGCCGAGCGACTTTAGCTGGCGGCGAAAGTTATTGATGTTGTTCTCGGTATTCACACGAGGGTGCTCACCGGTCTTGATGGCGTGCTGCTCGGCAGGCAGACCAAAGGCATCCCACCCCATCGGGTGCAGCACCTGGTGGCCGTTCATTTTCTTATAACGACAGATGATGTCGGTAGCCGTGTAGCCCTCTGGGTGGCCGACGTGCAGGCCCGAGCCACTGGGGTAAGGGAACATATCCAGCGCGTAATACTTGGGCTTATCGGCATCGAAACCCTCTTCACCAGGATTCGGCACAGAGAAAGTCTTCTCCTCCTCCCAGTGCTGCTGCCAGCGGGGCTCAAAGGTATCGAATGGGAACTGCTTGCGACGCTGTGACATGATCTTTCTAAAACGCTAAATTTGAGAGCCGGAAGTTACTAGCGAAGTGGCCGAGATCAACGCAGATTCCGAGAAGATCAAATGAAGCGATATCCGCTGTTTTTACTTCACACCGTGGCCGTCATGTTCATGGCAGCCTGTCTTTTCCCGCAATTTGAGAGCGGCTCAGGCGGGCTTTACCGAGCTTACTTGCCTCACGTGGCATCGATCTGGTGCGTCGTGGCAATGCTCATAGCGATGGGGATCGTCATTCTGCTGTTACTCAGACAGAGATACAAGTCAGCATGGATCATAGCTCTGGTAGCCACAGTCTACCCCGCTCACTTTGGTGTCGTGATGCTCTGGCATGCTATGGCGGGACTCGACTTTGAGCTCTTGATCTATGGGTTCAGCTTACCATTCCCGTACTTTCTCCACGCTACCTTCCTACTGGTGAGGCGGCGAGCAGGACTGCGGGCTTGACGCCCTGACCGATAGCTCCGATGGCTGCGGTATGAGTAGTCTATCAGGAAAAATCGCACTGGTCACGGGCGGGGGGAGCGGTATCGGGCTGGGTGTCGCACAGGCACTGGCAGCAGAGGGGGCAAAGGTCATCATAGCCGGTAGAAATGCCGCCAAACTCGAGGTCGCTGCAGCCACCTGCGGAGCTGAGGTAGCCGCCTGCGATATCTCCGATCGCGATGCATCGGCAGCTGTCGTCGCCGATATCATCTCGCGCCACGGGCAGATCGATCTACTGGTAAACAGCGCTGGGGTGAATATCGCCAAACGCAAGATGGCCGAGCTGGATCCTGCGGATTTCGACAAATTGATCGCCATCAATACCACGGGCTTTTACAACATGCTGCACCACGTGCTGCCAGGCATGCGCGAGCGTGGCGATGGCCACATCTTCAATGTCTCCTCGATCGCTGGCAAGCGAGCTCTCCCCCTAGCTGGTGCCGCCTATGCCGCGTCAAAATTCGCCGCCACGGCTCTGGGCACAGAGATCGGCCTGGAGGAAGCGCCTAATGGCATCCGCATCACCAATGTCTACCCGGGCGAGGTGAATACACCGCTGCTCGACGATCGCCCGGTGCCCGTGCCGGACGACGTGAAGGCCAAAATGGTCCACCCCGAGGACATCGGCGCCATGGTGGTGGCGGTGGCCCAGCTGCCTGCCCACGTGTCTGTGCCAGAGCTGATCATCAAGCCTTTGTACCAAGAGTATCTGTAGTCGACAAAGCTCAGAGAGTCGGTAGATTGGCGGTGAACACACCAGACACGAAACACAAACACTATCCATGAGCCAGGACGATGCTGCAGCCGCAGCCTACCAAGATGCGATCAAAAATCGCACGCCACGCTACTTCCATGCGAGTGGCGACAATGCTCATGGTCAGACAGGCTACAAGGACACCGAGGCCTTTGCCGAAAATCTCATGGTGCTCCAGGAGTGCGCCCTACTCCTAGGCGAAAAGCTGGAGATGACCGCCGTGTCGCACGCCTTTCTCTACGATGGCGCAGAGACTGCAGGATTTAAATACGATCAAACTTCTAATCCTGCCCAGCCGCGAGTCGTAGGGGCTATACAAAACCGTCGTGTACCGATGAAGGAATTCTCCGAAGGCCTCGACGGACAGATGGGCACCTGAAAAGGGCCAGATTCAATAGGGTACAAAAAACATTCAATAGGGTACAATTCCAAGTACCCAGCGGACACATGCAAGTCGGAACCATCCAGAACAGCCTAAACGCCCTGAAATCAATGGGTTCCGTCTATGGTGTGATCTTGGTCCGCGAGCAGACCGTCATCTACTCCGACTGCCCGTATGGGGCCGACAAGGTCAAGCAGCTCGCCGGCTCGCTCGATGATATCAGCTTCTACTTCACCAAAGAGCGCCGCCAGGTCGACCAAGTGTCCTTCGGCTACGACAGCGGAAACGTCGTGATCGTGATGGACGATCCCCACCGGCTGGTGCTTTTCCACTCGTCGATCGAGGATGTCGATCTGATCGCCAAATCGGCCAAAGCTTTCCTGCTCGACTACCAGATGGGCATGTTCACCGAGGCATTTGCCAAGAAGCAAAGCCAGCAACAAGCCTACGACACGGTCGCCCCACCAGACCCGACCACACAGCAGATCCGCAGCCAGGTGCCTCAGCGCCCGGGCACCCAGCGCATCTCGCTAAAGGCCGAGCAGGGCTTCGACCAGACCGCACCGATCCAGCCACTGCTGGACCCCGCCGCCGGTGCCGCTCCACGGCCACAGGCTCGAGGTCGATAGCGCTTGAGATCAGTCGATTTGCGACTTACTTTTCCGACTCACCAGCGTCAGCTAGCTCGCTAGCCCAGACGCCCCCGTAGTTCAATGGATAGAACAAGGGTTTCCTAAACCTTAGATACAGGTTCGATTCCTGTCGGGGGTATTTACCTTCTCTTTAATTGCTGGGACTAGGAGCGCTCATTTGCTACTATCTCCGGTATGCGAGCAGTCAGCCTCCTCATTGCCTACTTCTGCTGCCTCAGCTTTGGATATTCTCAGCGCGGATTTTCCCCGCCCTCCCACGAGCAACGGGCCCGTGCCATCGGACAGACACAATATCTGCCCCCAGATCAGCGAACTGCCTTTGCGGAGTCCAGCCATTACCAGCCCAAAACCGCTCCCAGCGCCAGTGACTGGCTAGCGAATCATCCCGAGCCCGGGCAGACCTTTGATCAATTTCTGATGGGTCGCCGCAATCGCTTTCAGCCGCCTCGGCAGACGATCTATATCCAACCTCTCGGCAAGTTCACCGAGCTGGAGAAATCCACCCTCAACTTGGTCAAAACCTATGCGCAGGTCTATTTCCAGGCCGACGTGAAGCTGCAGGACATCGCGCAACTCGACCCCGCTCAGATCAAATCGCGGCTCCAGGGCGACCATCATTTGCAGCTGCTCTCTACCGATGTCCTAGGCTGGCTGGGGAAAGATCTACCTGCCGATGCCTATGCGCGTATCGCCGTGACGATGATCGATCTATACCCCAAGGAATCGTGGAATTTCGTGTTTGGTCAGGCCTCGCTGCAGGGACGAGTGGGCGTCTATAGCTTTGCCCGCTACGGCGAGCCCAAAGAGCTGCGCTTTCGTCGCCGCTGCCTCCGAGTCTTTGTCCATGAGACAGGGCATATGTTTGGGCTGCGCCACTGCATCCACTTCCAGTGCGTGATGAATGGCAGCAACCACCTGCAGGAGTCTGACAATACACCGCTACATCTCTGCCCCATCTGCCTGCGAAAACTCCATGCCGCAAATGACTTCCCCATCCAGCATCGATACCGCCAGCTAGAAGCCTTTTACCGAAGCACCAAACTGGACGAAGAGGCAGAGTGGGCAGCGCAGCGAGTGAAAGCACTCGCAAAGTGAACTCCATAAACTAGCAAGCAAGCCGCACGTGCGTAACCCTAATCACGCCCTGCCATTTCCCGTTTTTGTAGTACACTCAAAGCCTGCCTATGACTCACTCATCCTCACCCTCTCGCCGCCGCTTTCTCCGTGGAGCTGGTGGCGCTGCACTCGCCTTACCGATGCTGGAGAGCCTCGCTGCCGATGCCCAGGAGATCGAGCATCCACCGATGCGTATGGCATTCACAGGGATCTTTTACGGCTTCATCCCTGAGTATTTTTTCCCCACCGAGACGGGCAGCGACTATGCCATGCCTAGACTACTGCAGCCGATGGAGCGGCATCGGCAGGATTTCTCGATTTTCTCAGGACTCGATCACAATCTCGGTGGCGGCCACGATGCGACGAAATACTTCCTGACCGGCATCCCTGTCCACCACGCCAAAGGCTACTCCGAGGCAAACATCTCTGTCGACCAAAAGGCTGCCTCCCATGTGGGCAGTGCGACCCGCTACCCATCACTCGTGCTGGGCTGCCATAGCAACTCCTCCAATCACATCTCGTGGACGAAAAACGGCGCCCAAGTGCGGCCCATCTCCGAACCCGAGGCCCTATACCGAGCCCTGTTTCAAAAGACTAATAGCGAGCAGCTATCTACCCGCCGCCGCAACCTACAGGAGCGCCAGTCGATACTCGACCTAGTGCGCGAACAGGCCCAGTCGATCGAGGGAAAAGTCGCCAATGCCGATCGCGAAAAGCTGGACCAATACTTCACCTCCGTCCGTGAGCTGGAGCAAAAGATCGAGCAATCCAATATCTGGCTCGACACCCCAAAACCCAGCACCGACTACCCCGAGCCAAAAGGAACGGGCGGTATGACCCTAGTCGAGAAAGCCCCCATCTACTACGACCTGATGGCTCTGGCACTGCAGACCGACTCGACTCGGGTGATCACTCTCAGCTTTCACGAGCTAGGCAAAGATAGCGGCGGCATAGCTGGTGTGAATAGCGGCTACCACTCACTATCACACCATGGAAAAGTCCGCGAGGCAATGGATGAGCTAGCGCTGATCGAGGGCTTCTTCGTCGAGCAATACGCACGCTTCATAGACAAGCTAAAAGACATCCGCGAGCCCAATGGCCAAAGCCTACTCGAAAATACCATGGCCGTGCTCGGCAGCGGTATGAGCAATGGCAACTCGCATAGCAATCGCGATCTACCTACCCTGCTAGCAGGTGGCGGCTTCGCACACGGCGAGCACCACCACTTCGCGCGCAGCGGGCGCAGCTCCGTGCCACTGTGTAATCTCTACGTGACTATGCTGCAGCGATTCGGCATGGAGATCGACGCATTCAATACCTCAAATGGCAACCTGTCTGAGCTACTGGGATGATGAAAATCTGTCGTATAGCAATCAACAAGTTTCACCTACGACTCAGCCTACTGCTGAGTATGCTACTCGCTAGCCTAGCAGCAGCCAAAGACCTGTCACCTCTAGACCCAACGGTTCATAACTTTCTGGAGAGCTACTGCATCTCCTGCCATGGCCCAGAGGAGGACAAAGGCGATCGAGTCTTTCATGAATTCACCACCCCCCAGGCAGACGGCACACTCGCATTCGATGCGACGGATGAGGACACGCTCTTCATCCTAGAGGACATCCTAGACCAGCTGAATCTCGGTGAAATGCCGCCGAAGAAGAAAGATGTCGCACAGCCTGCTACCGCAGAGATCGCTACCGTCATCGCCAGCCTCACCGAGACATTGCTACAGGCCGAAAAAGGCGACGCCACACATCAGACTGTGATGCGTCGGCTTAACCGTCGCGAATACCGAAACACCGTGCGCGACCTACTGCAGCTAGGCGAGCTAGCGCGAGATCCGACCGCCCACTTTCCCGAGGATGAGGAGGACCATGGCTTTCGCAACATAGGCGAAACCCTAAACCTGACCGAAGCCCACCTAGAGACCTATCTGGAGTCCGCAGAGACTTATCTGAATATCGCATTCCCACCCTCTCGACAGCCCAAACCCCAGGAGACCTATACCTTTGACCAAGATGCCTGGAACCTACCCACCAAAGAGGACCGCACCCCATGGATGTATCGCCTCTACAATGCAGAGCACCACTACGTCGATATCGGAGCCGGCTTCAAAGATCTATCGGCCTACCTCTACCTCGCCACAGTCCCCAAAACCATGCAGTGGAACGAAGGCGTGCGTCGCTCAGGCTACTACGAACTAACGCTAAACGCCGAGGCGATCCGCCGCCTCACACATCCCTACGATCCAGCGATGATCCCCTGCGATCTAGACGAGCCGATGCAGCTAGGTCTATACGTCGCCTACAGCAAAGAAGGCCTGGCCGCAGGTGGCACCCAAAACCGCCGCCGAATCGCTCTGTGGGATCTAAAAGACCACGAGAAGACTCCCTACAAAACCACCATCTGGCTAGACGCCGGTGCCATCCCATTCCTCAATTGGGACAATGGTCCAGGCTCATCCGACTACTGGATGCGGGACATCTGCGCCAAATACCACACCGACATCGAGTTTCGCGGCAAGCAAGGCGCAGCTGCCTGGCACATCGTAGGCAAAGATGCTGTACCAGGTCGGGCGGTATCGGATGTCTGGCAGGGACCAGTCATTCGGCTGCATGATTTTTCCATCACCGGACCGCTCACCGCAGCTACCTACCAGACCGAGGTACAGCAGCGCTACGATAGCGATCGCCACTTTGAGGCGATCCCCCAGTTCCTAGCTGCAGCCTATCGCCGACCAGTGAGTAATAAAGAGGTGCAGCCCTACCTAGCGATGATCGAGCAGGCCAAGGAAAAGCTCGGCCTCAGCCATCGCCAAGCCCTCCTCAGCGCCTACAAAGCGGTGCTAGTATCGCCCGACTTTCTATACCTGCGTGAGTCTGCCGATCGACTACGCGCCACCGAGCTCGCCAATCGTATCTCCTACTTCCTCTGGAGCTCCATGCCTGATGCCGAGCTGATGGAGCTCACCAAAGAAGGCGCCATATTTCCACCCGAGACACGCCGCCAACAGGCCCAGCGTATGCTGGCTGACGACAGAGTGCTCACTGGTTTTGTCGAAGGCTTTGCCGAGAGCTGGCTGCGCCTCGACAAGCTCGGCTCCATGCCACCTGACAATAGCAAATTTCGCCCCTACTACAGCGATGGCCTAGGCGATGCCATGCGCGATGAGACACTGTACTTCCTCAGCCACATGATCCGGGAGAATCTACCTATAGGCGAGTTTTTATCCGCCGACTGGACCTACCTCAATCAACCTCTAGCCGATCACTACGGCATAGCGGGTATCTCCGGCAGCACGATGCAGCGTACTCAGCTGCCCGCAGACAGTCCACGCCGCGGCCTACTCGGCCAAGCCAGCATCCTGACCCTATCAGCCAATGGAGTCGACACCTCGCCCGTGGTACGCGGTATCTGGGTGCTAGAGAATATCCTAGGCACCCCACCCTCGCCCCCGCCGCCCGATGTCGAGCCTCTCGATACTGATACTCGCGGAGCCAAGAGCATCAAAAAACAGCTAGAAAAACACCGCACCAATGCCGCCTGCGCCGACTGCCACGCCAAGATCGATCCCTATGGATTTCCTCTGGAGTACTTCGATGCCATCGGTGGCTATCGTGAGACCTACTTCCACAAGCGAGTCTGGGACCGCAAGACTTATACTATGTTCAACAGACCCGCCGCAGCCATCGATGGCGAGGCTCAGCTGCTATCAGGCGAGACTTTTTCCCAGCCCAGAGAGCTGATCGACTACCTACAGACCAAAGAGGATCAATTTCTCTCCACTCTCATCCACAAACTCGCCACCTACGCCGTAGGCCGCAAAATGACCTACCGAGATGAACCCGAGCTGAAGAAGATCAAAAAGCGCATCCAAAACAATCCCGAAGCCGGATTCCGCGACCTGATCGTCGAGGTGGCAGGGAGTAAGCTGATGGTGGGGCGGTAGACTGATAGGATGTCTTATTTGGAAAACAGATCCCAATAACCCAATTTTTTTAATTCAGCTTCGTGAAAGTTGATTATCGCTTGATTAGGAAAAAGAAACTTAAGGTAAGCATCCCAGTCAGCATCCTCCTCAATTTTTACTTCGAAATCATACGATGAATAATTCTCCTCGTGAAAATTCTTCAAAAGATCCTCAACCCCCTCCAAATTATCCACATACAAATACTGAATTTGTTTCCCATCCAATAAAAAAGAACCCGCATCAATCGTTGAAGTATATTGCTTCAACACTGACGCACGCCTTGCCCTTAATTCCTGCAACCGCAACAACTCTGCATCCGTAGGCAGCCCTTCTCTATTCTCGGCTGAAACATAACTGCCTCTAATTTTCACCAAATACCTACGATCTTTAAGCGGCGCCGCACTCTTTATACCTAAGTTCAACCAAATAGAACCAGGTCGCGAGTCATAATCGGCAACATAAGACCAAAACTGCACAGGAAACCCATTTTTCGCCTCCTTGGTAAAACCAACATCATAGCCATCGAATAAATCTATCCCATATTCAGCTGCCAACCCATTCAATTGATCGCATCTACTGACTAAACTCGCCTCATCGTGGCGCTCAATTTCAGAAACCTGCAATACCCATTGATTTCCATCCGCCGATTCCACGTCATGAATCGAAACCAAACTATACCCCTGACTCACTAAGAATTCCCCCAGCTTTTCCAACCCCTCCTTTTCAGAATGGATAAAGAAGTAACCCCAAAGCAAACTTTTAGATAGGTCCCAGTCTGTCTCTGACGCTATTTGATCAAAAACTTGACGAATTTCATTGGGTCTAGGCTGCGCTTGGACAAAACTAGTACAGACAAGCAAACTAAAAACAATTTTGTAAATAGAAGGACACATAAGTTAACAAGTTTCCAAACTACTACATTCAGCCAGAAACGAAAATACTTCGCACCCACAAAAACTGTCATTCATTTGCAAACAACTCAGAATCATTCGCCGTGCCTCGCACCTGTGGCTGTGCTATAAATCTACCTACGATCCAATGACTCGATGGCACCTCACCACACTATTCGCTAGCCTGCTAGCGCTCAGCCGCATCACCCTTGCCAGCGAGCCGCACAGCGTACTCATGATCGTGGCCGATGATCTCGGCTGGGGAGACCTCGGTGCTCATGGCAATCGCGAAGTCGACACGCCCCATCTAGACAGCCTCATCGATCGCGGTATGAGCCTAGAGAAATATCACAGCTGCCCCACCGGAGCCGCTACGCTGGCCAGCCTGCTCACCGGCCGCTACCACTACCGCACCGGTGTGGCTGGCGACACCTACCCCGAGTCGACCATGTATGGTAGCGAGGTGACACTAGCCGAGCGCTATCGTGCCAGCGGCTATCGCACGGCCTATTTTGGTACATGGTCACTGGGTGAAAACTGGCCTCAGAATGCCACAGGCCAAGGCTTCGACCTCTTCCTCGAAGAAATGACCTCTAGTCAGCCAATAACAGACTGGATCTCAAACAATGGCGATGACGACGCCCCATTTTTCGCCCTAGCACGCCTGCCTATGCCCAAGCTGACCGATGCCGAGCCACTATCCGCCGAGAAGCGACTCGAACTCGTGAAAGAAAGCATCGCCACTCTAGACCGATGGATCGGCGAGATCAGCGCCGTGTTGGGCGACGACACCCTACTCATTTTCACCTCAGACAATGGCCCCGACCAATATGGCGACACCGAGGGCCGCTACAATGGCTATCTCTACGGTGGCCGCGGCAGCGTGCACGAGGGCGGCGTACGAGTGCCCTGTATCGCCGTGTGGCCAGCAGTAGTGCCAGCGGGCTCGAGATTCGACAGGATCACCACTGCAGCAGACTGGTACCCGACTCTAGCCGAGCTCGGCAGCCTGACCCCACCCGAGCGCCAGCTACCCACCGATGGTCTCAGCCTAGCCCCAGCGCTGCACCTAGGAGAAAAGCCCGAACAATGGCCCAACCGAGTACTTTTCACCTCGTGGACGCCACCTGGCTACGATCTAAAAGGCGCCAGTGTCGCCGTGCGCACCGATCGCTGGGTGGCCCTGCGAGATGCCCGCTGGGCTCGCCAGCCCGAGGCCATCGCTGATCGCAGCGGCTGGGAGCTCTACGATCTGAAGAATGATCCTTTCCAGCGTATCGACAAAGCCGATGAATTCCCCTTTCTCCTCAGCGAACTGCGCGCCGACTACACTTTCTGGATGGATCACACCACCGATGACGGAGTCGGCCCTATCGCCACCCACGTCGGCCATGAGGAGTGGCCTGTGGTAGAAATCAACCGCAGCGGCAGACTCCGAGTGATACGCCCGGGCACTTACCAGCTAAAAACAGTCTCAGATCGACCTGCTCAGATCAAGCTCGGCGACGAAACCCTACAGATCACCAGCAAAGGAGTGCAGGTCGAGTTGCAGGAGAAGCACGACCACATCGCGGTGGGCGCTCCCATCATGATTACCAGCCTAGAGGCTGAATAGGGCGATTGTACCCTATTGAATGAAAATTGTACCCTATTGAATTTGGGCAAAAAAACGACTAGTGAGCCGCTTCTTCGCTACCCAGCTCTATCTGCTTTAGGTCTTGAGCCGTGACTTTGCGAGAATCGGCCTGAAAAATCTGGCGGACGAGGCCCTGCCATGTGTGGCAGCGCTTGTCGCTCTCGCGTGCCAGATAGACGTCTTCCTGAGATTGATTAGTGGACGGAGCATGGTGGAGGTTGCCAAGAGGTTGGCCGCTGTTTCCTTCGGGGTGGTTCCGCTTCATAATCATCACAAGGTAAAGGTATCTTATTTTTGTCACATGATCCAGTCGTAGGATCGATTGTTTTTGTAGATGCCCTCTGAGATCTGGCGTCCGATACCCTTGAGATCGGGATATATCGAGCGTGTGTCGAAGCCCAAAGCAGCGATCTGCTCACGGATCTCCGCTTTCGACTCGTGAGGGATCACGAGTTTGCAGAGATTCATGAGATCGCTCGAGGTCTCGTAGTAGTTCTCAAAAGGTACAGCCGGCATAGCCGTCTGTGGAAAAGGGTGAGTCAGGAAAGCCACGCGCTGGGCCATCATCTCCGCCGACTGAAACTGTGGGTGATACACCCGAGGCGCATCGGGCACCTGCTCGTAGTCCTGGTGGATGGTCATCTCATTGTGACCAGGCATGAGCCGCCATAAGGCACCATCTGCACGATCTGCAGTCTCTTCCGTGGCAAAATATAGCCCAACCAGAGCCGCCTCTGACCAAGTCGTAAAGTGTGTCGGAGCATGGTGGTGACATGCCGTAGCAGCCCACTCCAGTTCGCTCGCCATCTCACTGCGCACCTGAGATGGAGCCATTTGCTTGAACTTCAGCATCCGCGACTGAGCCAGATCGATCCACGAGTCATACTCCGTCTCCGCTAGATCTACCCGAAACAAAGCAGGCAGCAGCGCCCAAGAGCTATCAGCCTGCCCTCGGTAGTAGTTCTGCTGATGCGCACCACGCGTCGGTGGCACCTCAGGGATCAGGTCCTCCACATACCTGATCGTTGTTGTTTCGTATTGTCTCATTTTCGTGTTGCGAGCTGAGTATTTTTCTCAAAAAAGTCAAAATTCGTAACAAATTAAGCCTAAGTTGAGTATAAAACGCTTCTTAGTCTCATTTTATTATCACAACGCAAGCTTTTTCTCGAAATTATTTGAGATGGGAGTAAATTTCTCTCTCAAATTGAAACACCTAACAGACATCGTCGATCGCCTACCTGATATGAGTTTGAGCGATCTTGAGTTTTTGGACTCCCATCTACAGCTAGCGTTGCGTTTTCGGCGCCAGACGGAGGTCTCTGTCGATCTAGCCGCACCTACCGAGACCAGCAACACCCAGTCCTATCTAGCCGAGGCGGCGCGCCAGATCCTACAGGGCGTGGATGAGTACGAGATCACTCTAGCCGATCAGTGCCTGCTCGCCGCGGTGATCCTAGATGAGGCCTACGGCCAGCAGACCTTCTCAAATCGCTCCCTCCATGAGGAGGTGAAGCTAAACGGCCGCCCTCCCATCGCCCACATCACCACCGCTACAGCCGGGCTGTATGACCGAGCTTATCTCATCGGCTCCTCAAAAGAAGCTCAAATCACAACCGAGGGTAAGGAGAAAGCGAGAGGACTAGTGCGAATGTTTTTGAGCCAAGCAGCTTAGACACCGCCCCCGTCTTGGGTTAAACCTTTTGTATCTGAAGTGAGCCGACACTTCTGCCTTTACCGATGGAACACACTTTCGACGTAACCGTGTCTCAAGCCCATGCAGACTCAGCTCTCAGGCGCTTTTTACTCCGCCGTCTCGGCTGGGAGACGCTTCTTGCTTCGATTTTGAGCATTGGTTATGCGATCTTCGACCTAACCAACGGAGGGAAAAATTTCTTTGGGATCGGTATCCTCGTATTGTTCGCCCTGTTTGTGGCTGTCTACATCATCGCCTACGTCACCCGCAAACAGCAAATGGCAGAACTCCTCAAGCAGATCGGAGACGAGCCTATCGTCTACCACCTGAACGACTCAGGACTCGGTGCCGAGTCAGCTATGGGAAACTCCCATCTGAAATGGGAAATGCTCCAAAAGGTCTGGATCTATCCGGACCTCATCATGATCTTCTACGCCAAAAATGGCTACTCCACAGTCCCTCTCGAGCAAATCCCCAGCGATGCATTGGATTTCTTAACATCCGAAGTCAAAGAAGCTGGCGGGACTATACAGGACAAGCGGCGGACATAACCCACTCTCCCAACCCACTCTCCCAACCCACTCTCCCAACCCACCCTCTAAACAACTCAAGCTCTGAGCGCCCAATCACTTCCTCTCCTCTGAAATAAAATATATTCCCATTACAGCACCATTCTGAAGACCTTCTGGAAGAGAAACGAACCGAAGTTCTTTAGTGTCTAGATCGCCGTAAAAAAGAGAATCTGGAGCCCCAGGTGACATAATTTGCATCAAGAAGCGACTACGGTCCGACGACCATCCGATTTTCGTATCACTCCATGTATTGGGGATCTCATATTTCAAACCGGAGAACTCCATTACAAACAAATGAGCAATGACCTGTTGCTCAAAATGCTTACTTTCAACAACCTCAAGATACTTCTCCCTCAGATAGCCCGGCAGATTGTCTGGCAGGTTTTTCGTAGGCTCTTTAACATCCTGATCAAACACAACGGAGCGATAAGACACAGAGCCATCGCTCAAATCTAAGCGAGACACCTGTTCAGCCCCACCATCATCTATCGATTGAAATTCAAATACTGTATCCCCCTCAACAAAACGCCCCTCATAGTGAGGTATTGTAGGGAACCCCGAACCTGCTGTAGCCAAACCTTCAAACCGATGGAAATACTTCCTACCTGAATTCAAATCAAATATCGTTAACTCACTCCGTATCTTTCCCGCCTCCCGGTAATCTACGTTGCGACCCAACTCCCCATGGAGGCAGATCGCCAACCAAAGGCCATCTTTAGACAATTCACAATCATAAAGCCTATCAGGCATACCACGGCCCAGCTTGATTTCATGCAAACACTCCAACGAGTCCGCTTTAACCAGCCTAAGCTGCCCTGGGACTCCATTACTTAACTCAATCAACCAACTCGACTCAAACCTCTGCCTCAGTGTAAACGGCACTTCCAGCTCAGTAAGACTACCTGCAGCTAAGTGAGCTCGAAACTGATTACCTTGACGATCTGCTAAATATCCAGAAGCATTAGTAAAACCAATATCTTTCAATCGGCTGCGCTCTAATAAAAGCTGACTTCGCCATGCGCTGTAATCAATATAGGCCAAGCCTACCTTAAAGTCGTCCTTCGTATTAGTTTGGAACCGCATCCACTCAATAGGGCCATCAAAGAAAAACGGCCATGGAGCCCAATGACTTTTACCAAAGTCCAGACGCCGATCCAGCTCCAAGCCCCCCTTTCTTTTCGGCAAGATGGTGCATTCCCAGATGGTCGACCTCATGCTATCCCAATCGTTATCTGGATTTTCTCTTGCACAGATAATAGCCCGTTCTTGAGCTATCCCCAAAGATAAAGCGACATATAGAAAAAACAGCACAAGAGATCGGATCAGCATAGTAAAGAATCGCAAATTAATGTAAATCCACAGTAATCGCAAAATGTTGAACCCCTCTCACTCATTATTTTGCCTGTCAATCGCACTCTAGCGCCCTTGCACCCACTATGTGCGACCTATTGAAACCAGCACTAGAAACCCTCATCCTATTTCCGCACAACGCCTCGTCTCCCTGCTTGACTCAGCCACTCAGATGCCGGAATTTCCCGTCTTCTGATTTTTTCACATCACTGTACACATGGCTGATCAAGACAACAACTCCACGCCCGCTCATCGTCAATTCTCATCGCCGATGCTCGACGGCCCAGATCGTGCGCCGAGCCGTGCGATGCTGCACCCTGTAGGCTTTAGCAACGAGGACTTCCAGAAGTCGATCGTGGGAATCGCCTCGACTTGGAGCATGGTCACACCGTGTAACATGCACATCGATCGCCTGGCCAAAGAGGCCTGCAAGGGCGTCGACGGAGCCGGCGGTAAGTCGATAGAGTTCAACACCATCACCATCTCGGATGGTATCTCCATGGGCACCGAGGGCATGAAGTACTCACTGGTCAGCCGCGAGGTGATCGCCGACTCGATCGAGACAGTCGTCGGCTGCGAGGGAATGGATGGATTCGTCGCTATCGGCGGCTGCGATAAGAACATGCCCGCCTGCGTGATGGCTATGGCTCGCATGAATCGCCCATCGGTCTTTGTCTACGGCGGAACTATCAAGCCAGGCTGCTTCGAGGGCAAAGATGTCGATATCGTCTCCGTATTTGAGGCGGTCGGTCAGCACAGTGCCGGCAAAATCACCGATGCAGAGCTGGATGGCGTGACTGAGACTGCCATCCCCGGCCCCGGCTCCTGTGGCGGTATGTACACAGCAAACACCATGGCTAGCGCTATCGAGGCCATGGGTATGAGCCTGCCAAATAGCTCAGCACAAGCAGCTGTGAGCGATGAGAAGATGATGGACAGCCATGATGCTGGCGCTGCGGTGATGAATCTGATCAACAACAACATCCGCCCACGCGACATCATGACGAAAAAGGCATTCGAAAACGCCATCACCATCGTCACGGTACTCGGCGGATCGACCAACGCGGTACTGCACCTGATCGCGATGGCCAGCGCTGCGGGTGTCGATCTATCGATCGATGATTTCACCCGCATCGGCGAGAAGACCCCTCTACTAGCAGATCTGAAGCCGAGCGGCGCCAATGTGATGATGAAGCTAGTCGACATAGGCGGTACCACTCCGCTGATGAAGATGCTGCTCGATCGCGGCCTGCTGCACGGCGACTGCATGACTGTGACCGGCAAAACTCTGGCAGAAAACCTTGCCAAAGTCGATGCCAAGTACCCAGAGGGCCAGACTGTGATCCGCGACTTTGACAACCCCGTGAAGAAAGATGGCCACCTAGTCATCCTCTACGGAAATCTCGCACCCGAGGGCGCTGTCGCCAAACTCACTGGCAAAGAGGGTCTATTCTTTGAGGGTAACGCCAAGGTCTATGAGTCAGAGGATCTAGCGATGAAATCCATCCTAGCTGGCGATATCGTCAAAGGCGACATCGTCGTAATCCGCCGCGAGGGCCCAAAAGGCGGCCCTGGTATGCGCGAGATGCTCGGCCCCACAGGCGCCATCATGGGTGCAGGTCTGGGCAATGATGTCGCCCTCATCACTGATGGTCGCTTCTCCGGAGGTTCCCACGGATTCGTGATCGGCCACATCACTCCAGAGGCTCACGTAGGCGGGCCACTCGCCCTCGTCGAGAATGGCGACAAAATCTCCATCGACGCTGAAAAGCGCGAGATCAATCTCCACATCAGTGATGAAGAGATGGCTGAGCGTAAGAAAAACTGGGTGAAGCCTGAGCCGCGCTACACTCGCGGAGTCCTGGCCAAGTACGCCAAACTCTGTAACTCTGCCTCCAAAGGTGGTGTGACCGACGATGACTGTGGCGATGTGTAATGCCAAAGCGAGAGCGGTGACATAAAGCCTCCGCTCGATCGTCTATGACGGGTGATGATCCGAAAGCTCTTTGCCCTACTACTCCTGATCGCAGGCCTAGTCCTAGCCGGACTAGGCTTTCGCACTATATCCGATGCTCTAGCTAGCAGCAGCTGGCCGATGGTACAGGGAACCATCGTAGAAAGCCGGGTCGACGAAGTGCGCCGCTCAAAACCACCCAAACAGCAGGTCAAACAAAGCAAATTTCGCCCCGTGGTCGATTATGAGTACTCGGTGAACACAGAGTCATACACATCCAGCCGAGTGCAGTTTGGTGAAACTCTGCTCAACTCCAAACAAGCCGCAGAGACTGCGATCTCCAGCTATCCAGCGGGCCAAGTGGTGAACGTCTACTACAAACCATCCGCGCCCAAATCCGCAGTGTTGCAGCCAGGGATGAATTTTCAGTCAATCTTTTACCCAGCAATCGGCGTGATCCTCATACTGATCGGACTACCGCTCCTATTCAAGAGAAGGCGATAGCCACTCACTCAGTCCAAAATCTGGATATAGGCACGGCTACGATCTGGTCTTCTTTTTCACCCACGCGCAGGGTCGAGGTACCATCGTAAAGAACCACACCTCCTCGAAACGACTTGCCGACCAAACGCGCGAGCCGACGCAGACCTTTGCCATCGCTCGGGTGCACTGTAGCCGAGGCCTTTACCTCGACACCCCAGACGCTCTCGCCACGGGTGATCACAGTGTCGACTTCGACTCCATCTTTGTCACGATAGTGAAAAAATCTCAGATCCGGATCGGTCCACTCTGCCTGAGCGATCAATTGCTGCATCACAAACGACTCCAACAAATGCCCAAAGGCATCGCGCTTGGTCAGCCAGTCTTCGGCACGTAGCTCGGACAGAGTAGCTGCCAGCCCACTATCGCAGACATGGATCTTCGGCGTTTTAATCAGACGCTTGGCCGAGCGCTTATGCCACGCAGGCACTCGCCTAATGAGGAACATGCGCTCCAAAGCAGTCAGATATCGCTCCACCGTCTGCCGATCCATCCCTAGATCGCTGCCTAGAGAGGAGACATTCAGCAGCTCACCAGTTTGCAATGCTGCCATCTGCAGCAATCGCTCCAACTGAGCTTTGTCGAGTATCCGAGCCACATCCTGGATATCACGCTCGATCAGCGAGCGGATGTATTGCCGGTGCCACTGTCTAGACCGCTTGGCCGATCGATCGATTGGCTCCGGGTAACCTCCTGCAATGATGCGAGATGGTAGCTCCGACGCCCCCGATACACGACTAGGCATCACACTAGGCTCGGGTAGTGCCTCTAGCAGGTTTGCCAAAAATCGGCCAGGCATCCGCTCTTTCTCCGCTTCAGCAAAAGGCTGCAGATATATCGTCTCCATCCGACCTGCCAAAGAGTCGGCTAACTTGGGTAACTGCAGTAGGTTAGCAGAACCAGTGAGCAGAAACCGCCCCGGCCGCCGATCGATGTCCACCGTGTGCTTAATAGCCAGCAGAAGCTCTGGCACCCTCTGCACCTCATCCAAAGTCACTGGATCCGGCAATTGCTCAATGAATCCCATGGGATCTTTTCTCGCCGCACGCAAAAGGTTTTGATCGTCCAACGTGATGTACGCTCGCCCTGGCAACAATTGCTTCGCCAAGGTTGTCTTACCACATTGTCTCGCCCCCATCAAACAGACCACAGGAGTGTCTGACAACGCCTCATTCATGTAAGAAATGAGCAGACGAGAGACTTCATGCAGGGCAACTTCCATCCCAAGAAAAGTAGCGTCCAATTGCGGCAAGTCAATGCGTCCAATTGCGGTAAGTAGGCGCGTCCAATTGC
>JAHDID010000010.1:0-56464 GCA_020630975.1 Verrucomicrobiota bacterium | reverse complement strand
CGCGTCCAATTGCGGTAAGTAGGCGCGTCCAATTGCGGTAAGTAGGCGCGTCCAATTGCGGTAAGTAGGCGCGTCCAATTGCGGTAAGTAGGCGCGTCCAATTGCGGTAAGTAGGCGCGTCCAAACATATTTTCAAAGGCGATCAAATCGAACCTAGAAGCTTGAGCCTAACACAAAGCGCTCTATGCTCCACGATACCAATGCTAAACGACCCAAACAAAGAGTCCGAAAATGAACCTATCGAAGTACGCTGCTACTTCGTGCGTCATCGCAACGCCTTGGCAGTGCGCGCCGATTTTAGCACGATCTATCGCGATTATTACCTGCATCTGATGCAGCACAGCATCCAGCAAGAAGATGGCCAGCTCGATACCCAACTGAAAGAAGCTCTTGCAGCTCTAGGGCTACACTTGGCATCTCGTCCACGCAATGAATCTGCAGCCTGGACACTCAGCTGGCAGGACCCGCGCTACAATCTATTCGTGACTGGAAGCAACCGCCTGGGCAATCTAACCGGACGCCTGTTCACCGAAGATGTGCGTAAGAATGACAAAAATCTCTTCTTCTCCCAAGCCACAGCCGATGGCCAGCCGACGCGACAAAGCACTATCGAGGCCAACCACACTAGCTTATTCTCCATACTGGAGGACTACTACGAGCAAAGCGAGCAGCGCCCAGCCAGAGTCTTCCGCTACGATGAAGAAGACTTCGTCATGATCACAGCTCAGCCAGATTGTGATATGGAGTGGTTTGACAGCCTCTCCGATGAAGCCATCCGCGAGATGGACAAAACAGAGGAACTAAGCCTGCTAGAGACTCGGCAGTACACCTTTGACTGCGGCTGCAGCCTACTCAAGCTACTCCCCATGCTAGGCAACCTATCTGCTGAGTCCAGAGACGAAGTCTTCGGCGATAGCGACGCCCCTGCTATACTCACCTGCCCGCGCTGCGCTGCTCGCTACGCAGTGACACGCGAGATGCTCGATGCTTACCTGGAAAAACAACAAAACCCATCTAGCTAATGCCTGCCTCTCCCGACCAAAAACGCCGCGACCAAGAGCTAGCTTGGATAGGCGACTGCATCCTAGAGCTTTATGCTCGCAACTGGATCCTCAAAAACCATGGCACAGTCTCTGGAGAGATGGCCAAACGCATGACCTGCAATGCCTTTCTCGCCAATGTCGGTAACCCAACCAAAGTGGAGGCCCAGATCGGCACCATTTATCAAACCGAAGGAACCGATGCCGCTTTTGCTTGGATCGAGGCCGAACTGCTGCCCCTCTTTCTCAAACAGGAGAAAAACCGGAAATAAATCTGCGAAAATAGCTGTCACATCCAGATTGCGCGATCGGTGTTTCATCCTATCTTCCTCACTGAAGCACAACACGGATGGCTAATACGACACAACCGACAGAAAACCAGAAAGTCCCTGCCTCTAGGATCACTCTAGCGCTACTACTAGCTCTGCTCGGTACGGTCCTGACATCCTGCCAGACGACTGGCACATCTAGCAGCGGCAGAGCCAAGGCGCTACCCGCCTCGAAGATGAAGTCTCCTGCAGTGCAGTCTCGCAACCAGCAGATCGCTATGGAGACCCCTGGCGACCACTACATCGCTCGCCGCTGGTTCACAGACGGCACGCGCTATTGGGGCTACATCCGTAAGCCGCGACAGACTTGGGACAAAGCAACACTCTTCGTCATGGACGAGGCATCTTTGCGTCAGCCAGACCGCTTACCTGAGACTCCTGCCGATGGGAACCGTGCCCATGGATTTGACCACAATCACGAGTACAAGATGTGGGGGGCCTTCACCTCAGAGAAGATCTACGACCCCAATTCTGATCTAGTGCTACCTTCTTTCCGCTTGAGTCGCTACGAGCTGATCAGTGCCAACCCCGGCTTTCTCTTCTATCCTGGAGAGCCCTATGAGCGCCGGGGGCTACCTCCCATGCACCCGCCCAAGCCGTAATCAACAAAACCCATCTGGCTCGAAGACTGGCTAGATCCCAATGTCTGATCGATACGAGGTAAAAGGCAGACTAGGTCGAGGTGGCATAGGCGCGATCTACCACGCTTACGACCATCATCTCGGTAGGGTGGTAGCGATCAAACGCCTACTTCCTCTCGATAAAACCAATCTCAACGAAGCCGTCTCAGCGGATTCCCTCAAACAGGAGGCCAAAGCTCTAGCTGCTCTATCCCACCCTAACATCGTCACTATTCACGAGTTCAGTGAAGATGATCAGGGGCCCTACGTGGTCTGCGAATTGATCGATGGCGATACGATTAAAGAAATCGTCCAAGACGCCGCGCTCTCAGAGTACGACTTTTTCGAGGTCGCCGAGCAGATCCTAGATGCCCTCGCAGCAGCTCACGAAGTCGACATCATCCACCGTGATATCAAGCCTGCCAACATCATGCTGAGTTGGCTGCCATCAGGTAAATTCCAGATCAAAATCCTCGACTTCGGATTATCCAAATTCACCCAAAAACCGCGCAAACAAACACTCGACCAGAAGGGCTCTTTCCTTGGATCGATCGACTACATTGCTCCCGAGCAGCTAGAACTTCAGCCACTCGACCAGCGAACAGATCTCTACTCACTGGGCTGTGTGCTCTATTTCGCCCTTACCCAAAAGCCACCTTTCGCTGGTGGAAATGTCTCAGAGACAATCAATAACCACATCAAAGGCAAGGTAGAACCACTTAAAAATCTACGTCCAGATCTAGATCCTGCCGCTTGCAGTTGGGTCATGTGGTTACTGTCACCCCACCCAGAGGAGAGACCCAACTCCTCGCTCGAGGCTTTGGAGGGACTACAGGCCGTCCGAAACAATCTAGGGAAAGATCAAAACGTAAATATTTCAACCGGCGAGCCGGTTGTTCCAGTAGCGGAGAGTGCTCAGCCCACAAACATCGAACGGGAACTGCACTATACTGCGCAGATCATCGCTACCCCCAGCCCTTCTGCAGACGACACTGCCACAGCGCCCTTGCCGACAGCGAGCATTTCCAAACCGAAAAATCCTAACAAAGGCAAAAAACGCCTCTGGCTGATATTAGGCCTCATCGGCATCGCGATCGTCGCAGGCCGACTATGGCCCTCGGCTCCTAGGCAAAAAGATCTCGATCGAGCCAGCATCGAAGCACCTGCGAATCTCATCTACGAAAACCAGAGACACACAGCGTTAGACCTACCCAGACTACCTAGGGAAGACGCTCTAGTCAGCTACTATTCGGTCCAAGGCCCAATGCAGCCCCGCAGCGGCGACCCAAAAAACGGAGGCGCTATACTCGGAGCTCTCGAAAACATCGCCCCATCTGCAGATCCATTTCACCTACTGAGATCACCCGACGAACTCAGCCACGCCCCTGTCGTCCAGCCCAACGAATCTGGGCAACTCACTATCTTGTTTAGCCCGCAGCAGCAGCTCCTACCTCCCAGCCGAGCTTTCAAAAATCGAACAATCTTATCAAAGCACTTCACCTTTGCCCTCGTCTATCGAGTGCCCAAAGACACCAACGCCACACTGCTCCAAGTGAATCTAGATAATCAACCCACCGCCATTGATGCCACCACCCTCTCTAATGGGTGGCGCCTATCTAGCGCTTTTGCAAAAAACTCTCGTACCGAGCTTACCTCTGCTGAAGAGACAGCAAGCGGCTATCAAGTCGCCATAGTAGAGTATAATGGCGCTGCCAATACCTTAAAGCTCGAACGATTTTCACCGGAGCTTGATGCCCCAGAACTCGGCCCACTGCTGAAGCTACAAGCTGATCCTACCCCAACCACCCTGACTAGCTATAAAATCGGCCACCTCTCATACGACTCAGACCACACTTCTCCACCAGAGGTCGAGATTCCCGCTCTATCCATCCACCGGTGCTTACTCACACCCGGTGAAAAACAAGAACTGAGCAAACGTCTGCTCAGTGGTGCGCTCAAGTAAGCCAAAAAAGCGGCACTTGTCGAAAGTAACGTTTAGTTAAGTTTGACAAAGATTTTAAAATATTTTATAATTATTTAAAATTCCCAACATTCACTCCTCATTTACAAGGAGTTATATCATCATGGATGGGAATTCGTCACAACTAGACAACGAAGATCTGGAGATCGGAAACTTTCGATTCGCCCGCAAATACACGGGTGAATTAGTGAAGATATCAAGTGGCGACTGGATGCTCGGCTTCGTCGTTCTCGACACAAAGACAGGCGTTTACCGCCAAATCAGGGTCCTCGACCCCAACAACTTCGATCGCAGAGAGATCTTACCCACTGTCTGGAATCTGCTGCTCAAAGAAGCCGCAAAAACCGAATCGAACCTCTCTTCCCTCTTTCCAGATATCCAAGCCGTCGGCGCAGAAGACGAGATCGACTATTACGTGAGTGCCTTTCCAGAGGGCGTGCCCATCAATCAATACTTGATCCAGCAGGATAACCAAGGCTTACCTCCGGGTATCGCTTGCCAACTCGTCGCAGAATGGCTGGAAAACCTGAACGACCAGACTCTGATTCCACCGACCCGTTACGTATTTTCGCATCGCTCCCTCTGGCTCACTTCGGATCCCAAACCCAAACTAATCTTCGGAGAAATCGCACCAGTATGGGATGCTGAAGCAGAGGCCGGAAATATCTCGGCTATCCCCGAGCTTCTACTCACTCTCACAGGCCCATCGCACGACGACACCGCCTATCAGGCGATGCTAAAGACAATCGAGCCCTCGATTCAGACCCTAGGCTCAGTTCAATTGCTATTGGCGGACTTCGCCAAAAACAACAAAACAAAAAGGCGGTACTGGAAAGACGACAGACTGCCCAAACCATTTTTACAAACCCTATCTCCAGAGGAATACAACGTAAATCAGCTACACGCAGGCTCTATCGAGGACCTCTACACTTCTGCTACAGATGAAGCCAAAAGGGCCAAATCGAAAGCCACCAAAAAGGCAATCCTTTCCAGATTTGATCGGAATAAATCAAATAAAAACGAAACAGTAGAAACCGAATCCAAAGAATCCGCCCAACCCGAGTCAGAGACAAAATCTCAACGAAAATCTCTCTTACCAAAATTCGACCGAAACAAAAGTCAAAATCTTGAGACTGCAGATACGACTGAGAACGCATCCACTCAAGACGCTGCTACCACGAAGTCGGCACAAACTAAAAAAGCAATTCTTTCAAACTTCGAACAAACAACATCCGCAGCCAGCGAAAAGGGAAATACAACTGACGAAGAACCCTCTTTAGAAAGCAAAAAAGCGAGATCTAACGCTACCAAGAAAGCGATTCTCGCAAACTTCGACCGCCCTGACTCTCCAGACACTGCTCAAACCAACAAAGTACCCTCTGAAACGAGCCCAGTACCTAGGCCCAGTGCTACCAAAAAAGCGATCATCTCTAGCCAAGACCGCACCAAACCTAGCGATCTAGAGCAAATCAAACTCGCATCAGCCAAAGAGAACGACAATAAACAAGATAGTTCGAACCAAAGTCCGACCGAGCCTAATGACTTGGAGCAACCCAAGAAAACTGAACCAGCAAAAGAAAGCGACCAAAAGGCGGATACACCAAAAACTAGCGCCACAAAGAAGGCCATCATCTCCAGCCAAGACCGCACCAAGCCCAGCGACCTAGAACAAATCAAACGCGCCTCTGCCAAGGAAACCGAAAATACAGCCAAGCCCGATGACTTAGAGCCAACTAAGAAAGCCAAATCTGTAAAAGAAAGCGATCAAAAGGCAGATACACCAAAACCTAGCACCACAAAAAAGGCCATCATCTCCAGCCAGGACCGAACCAAGCCCAGCGACCTAGAACAAATCAAACGCGCCTCTGCCAAGGAAACCGAAAATACAGCCAAGCCCGATGACTTAGAGCCAACTAAGAAAGCCAAATCTGTAAAAGAAAGCGATCAAAAGGCAGATACACCAAAACCTAGCACCACAAAAAAGGCCATCATCTCCAGCCAGGACCGAACCAAGCCCAGCGACCTGGAGCAAATCAAACGTGCTACGGCGAAAGAAAACGACAGACCGAAGCCTAGCGCCACAAAAAAGGCCATCATCTCTAGCCAAGACCGAACCAAGCCTAGCGACCTAGAGCAAATCAAACGTGCCTCGACTAAGGAAACCGACAAAAAGCCTGAACCCGCGAAACCGAAAACTACCCAAAAGGCAATCCTTTCCACTGAAGATCGAACTAAATTCAACGACGATAAAAATGTCCCGCCAGTCAAAGGCGATAAAAAATCTCAAAAAACCAAGCCTGAAGTAGCCAAGAAATCGATCATTTCGAGCCAAGATTTAACGAAAGAGGAAAACACCTCTGCAAAAGATAAGTCGAAGGGAGCAGAGAAAGCGGTCATTCCCAAGCCTAGTCCCAACAAGGATAAAAGAACTAAACCGCAGGCAGCCACTACTCAGAAATCCACAGAGACCGATCTCAAACTGATAGCACCTACTGCCCCAGCCACTACAGACAAAGAAGCTACTACTCCTGAAAAGACCGAGGAAAAAGAGGAAAAGAAGGCAGTAGCTTTTGCCGTAAATAAAGGCTGCATAGGATTCGCCGCAGCTTTTGTTGGTTTGATTGGCTTGTTGATTCTATTCAGACAATCAGACAGCCTGTGGTCTCGCAAGGTGGAGCAGAGCATCTCTGAAATAACAGACCAGACCTCGCCCGATACCGTAGTTGAGACGATATCGAGCGCTGTAGTCCCACCGGTGATGTCACCTCCCTCAGCGGAAGCTCGAGAAAGTGTAGAGGACATCGCTGCCGTAGAAATGCTCAGACCCGATCCTCCCGAAATCCTTTCACCCGCACCTCAACCGAGTGAAACGAGCCTGCACCACGACTATTTCGAGCACTACAGAAATAACGGTATTGAAAACGACAATGGTGATACCTCACCTGCCAGCCCTGCACTAAATCCACCTACGGATATCCCTACTGATGTGGTACAAATAAATACCCACCACACAACCCCAGAACAGAACCCCAACCACCCATCTGCACCCAGTGACGAAAAACTAAAATGGGACGAGAAACTAGCATTTAGTCCTTCTATCGATCAATTTCCCGATGGCCCTAGAAACCCTATCGATCCGACTGCGCCTATTATCAGATTTCTACTCGATAAAACTCGGACATATACCACTGCTATCTCAAACAAACACACTGATCTAAAAGAAATCGACTACACAGATTTTCGAGTGGATCAAAGCAAGCCAAATACGCCTCCCGCCGATAAACTCACCCTCGACCAGGGGCTGACATTCTCGCCATCTGTCAAAGAAGGCTCTCTCTCGAACATGGCTGGCATACCTGCTGCCAAAGTCCTACCCGAGCTGTCCCAGCCTACTCTGGCAAATACCAGTAAACCGCCCCAAAAGAAAGAAGCCTCAGTATCTGAAAATTCAGAAACCGATGATCCACTACTAGTGACAGCCGTCCCGATCGAGCCACCGCCACTGGGCCCGATCGAACGATCACTCGCTATCATCAGGCACGAAGCCGAACTCATCCTGTCTGCCGCTGATATTAGCGAATCTGAAAAGCGGGCTAGCTTTCTGAAACTCAGAGAAGCCATCGACCAAAGCGACGTATCGATGCTCTACCTCGGAGGCGAAAGATACCTGCTAGGCAAAGGTGTCCCCAAAGACATCCCTCGTGGTATGCAAATGCTAGAGCGAGCTACAGAGATGGGCGATCCCAGAGCTATGGTCCTGCTAGCCACATGCCACCTCGAAGGCTGGGCGGGTGAACCGCAATATGAAAGAGCGATCGAACTCTATGAAGCAGCCGTGGAACTAGCCTATATCCCTGCGCACTACCCACTGGCTAGCATCTATGCTTTTGGCAAAGGCGTACCAACAGATTCTAAGGCCGCAGCCAATGTATTCGAAGACGGGGCTAAAGCCGGCTGCGCAGAATGTATGCTCGAAGCAGCAAGAGGCTACGAGCACGGACTAGGCCGCTGCAAAGACCCATGCAAAGCAATCGCCTGGTACAAAAAAGCCGCCCTCGCCGATAACAAAGAAGCTATCGGCTGGTGCACACGCAAGGGTATTTGCCTCAACTAGGCAACTAGTCCAGGTTTTCAGCAACCTCGTGCAGCCAAGAGGAAAACTGCTGCAGTGCCACGGCACGGTGACTCAGGTGGTTCTTCGTATCTGTGGACAATTGCCCAAATGTCTGATCATAACCCTCGGGGATAAAGATAGGATCATAGCCGAAACCACCATCTCCCTGCTCACTATCTGCTATCCCACCCTCGCAGGCACCGCTGAAGACAGCTAGCTTTTCAGCCCCTTTCACCACCGTCAGTACACAGCGAAATCTCGCACTACGATTCTGATCATCGCCAAGGGCACTCATCAGTTTTTCACGATTTGCCTGATCGCTAGCACCTTCTCCCGCATAGCGAGCAGAGTAGACTCCAGGCGCCCCACCTAGCCCATCTACCTCGAGACCAGAGTCATCCGCTAGGATAAACGCATCAGGCAGTGCCTCAGCTGCAGCCATAGCTTTGATTGCCGAGTTTGCTTCAAAAGTGTCTCCATCCTCGACAGCAGGCTCGATCTCAGGATACGCCGTGAGATCCACGACACTCTCAAAGGAGGACCCGACCATCTCACGGATTTCATCGGTCTTGTGAGTATTATGAGTGGCGACGACTAGCAGCGTTTTCATTTCTGGAGCCTCCAGTCGATCACAGTTTTTTCAATTTGATTCCACCGCCAATCAATGGCCGTGTTTTCCACACCGAAATCACAATCAACCCACACGAAAACACTCCATCCCTATGTCCAAAAACAGCAACGTCTTCAGCATGTCTGGTATCTCCGTCACTCGGAATGATCGCAACATCGTAGACAACATCGACTGGACAGTCGCCAAAGGCGAAAACTGGGCCGTACTCGGCGGAAACGGCTCTGGAAAGACCTCTCTACTGCGCGTGCTCATGGGCTACCTCACACCCAGCGCAGGCGATATCGAGATGCCTGGTCGCTTCTCCGCTATCGACAGCCCTGAGCAGGAGTGGGATATCTGGCGCAAAGCTATCGGTTTTGTCAGCAGCAGTATTGCCGAGATGATCGATCCTACTGAGCGCGCGATAGATGTGATCATGGCCGGGCGCCACTCGATGGTGAACTACTGGCAAAAAGACACCGCCACCGAAGAGGCTGATGAAAAGTCTGCCGAAAAAGTGCTGCGCCAAGTCCACTGTGAGGGCATCCGCAATCAGCCATGGGCCTTTCTATCGCAGGGAGAGAGACAGCGCCTGCTCATCGGCAGAGCGCTCATGGCCCCCAAGCTAAACGTGCTGATCCTCGACGAGCCCTGTGCAGGTCTAGATCCGGTAGCTCGCGAAAATTTCCTCAACTTCATCTCGGCGCTCACCCAAAAGGGCACCTTCAAATCACTGATCATGGTCACCCACCATGTCGAAGAGATCATCCCCGAGATATCTCATGCTCTGGTCCTCCGCGATGGCCAGACCGTCGCCTGCGGTGAAAAACGAGAGGCTCTGTGCTCCGCCTCTGTATCGAAAGCATTCGGCGGCGATCTGACACTGCGGTCACGCCTCGGTCGCTACCGACTCTACTTCGACCGGGATGAATCAGAAGGGCCATCTGTGAGCAAAAAAGTGGTGTAGGGCGATTTTTTTGAGTGATCTTGAAAGATCCTCTCCGTCAGACCGGTATACGCAGACGCCTATGACGACTGCTATCCGCCGACGCCCTACTGATATGTCCCACTCCATCGATAAAGCCGACTCTGCCAACGACGAGCCTGACCGCTTTGCCGCTACCCGCATGAGTCTCATCGAGAAGCTCGCCGACTGGGAGGACCAACGCACCTGGGACGAGTTTTACCAAACTTACTGGCGCCTGATCTACAGTGTATCTGTGAAAGCCGGCCTCGGTAGAGATGAAGCATTCGACGTGGTGCAGGAGACTGTGCTCTCTGTGGCTAAGCAATGGCAGAAAGGCCAAAAATACGATCCTGACAAAGGTTCATTCAAAACCTGGCTGCTCAACATCACCCGCTGGCGGATCGCCGATCAATTCAGAAAAAAACAGCGCAACCCCGCAGCCAATGCTCAATCCGGAGGCACTCCAGCCTACGATGGCGAAGAAATGCGCGACGCGACCATCGAAAGACTGGAAGACGAGGCCGCTGGCCAGATCCTCGAGCGCATGTGGGATAGCGAGTGGAAAGCCAACTTATCCGAGGTAGCGCTCCAAAGGGTGAGACAGCATGTCTCTCCCAAGCAATACCAGATATTCGACGCCTATGTGGTGAAGGGATGGTCAGTAGATCAAGTGAAGGATGCCCTAGGTGTGAGCACATCCCAAGTTTACTTGGCCAAACACCGCATCGGTGCGCTCGTCAAAAGCGAGATCAAACAACTGCAGGAGCAATTCTAGCCACTATCGAGCCAGAGCCATCTCGGCATGCTCGTTACTGGCAGTGGAGCCCACATGGGTCTCTATGCAGAATTGAAGATTCAGCTCACCTCCAGGGCAGATAAAATCGCCATCTTGGATCAGGCAGCTGCTGATACGCTCACCATTCACCCAAGTGCCATTAGTCGAGCCCAAATCATGCAGCACGAAGCCATCCGCATAGACGTGGATCTCAGCGTGATTAGAAGACACTGTATCAGAATCGAGTCTCATCAAACTACGAGGACTACGCCCGATCGTGATCACCTGCTGGGTAAAGGTGTAAGGGACCGGTTCCCCCCCGTCGATCAGGTAAAGCTTGGGCACCTGGTTGACGTGTCGATTTCCAATCGCTGATCTCATAAATCCACCCTCGCATAAAATTCGGATAAATCCATAAAAATTATAAACTTAATTAAATTTCAATATTCCAGAGACAACTTTGAGCTCTGAACCGAAAACTCACCAGACGTCAGGTGTGCTCAATGCTCTCCACGCCCCCTTCGAGAAACCAGCAAAGCGTTGGTAACCGACCACATACCGGCAATGATCAGAACAGCAGCAATACGATAACCACAGAGCAAACCAGCTATCCCAAGAAAAACACCAATGAACGCATTAATGAGATGAACGCCTTTCATTTAACGGAACTCTGTCTTTTCCCCACCAACTTGATCGCCATTGCAATAAATCCTAAGATCAATAGCGACCTGATACCCCAACTCAACCAGAACGATGAGACAAAACGGTAACAACAATAGAGTGATCCTAAAAATAACAGGAATAATAGTACGAGTTTGACGACCTTCATAAAAAACTGCTAACCACGATCGCAAATTACCCAATAGAGCACTGGTCGATAATATTCTTTGAGTTCGCCCATCGCACAAACAATGCGCTAGAGATTACTAGAACGCCCGAAAGCATCGAAGTCGCATACGGCCCATCAAAGAACTTAGAGTTTCCACTTCCCACGAGGTAGCCTACTACTCCTGCAACACTAACGACAAAGAACAACCTCGTCCAAAACAAGCGAGGCAACTGCCACAGTAAAATACTCCCTAAAAGAATAGCTGGAGTTAGCAAATAGATTACTACCACAGTCGAGTAGATAAAAGTGACCAAAGATTCCGTAACAAAATCCACTAAACCACCTGCTATCCACCCCTCCAAGTAGTGCTGCAAACACAACGCCAAAGTATACAGAGCTCCGCCCACTATTGCGGCTTTAAACCATGCTTTCAATATACGCACTACCAGATACCTTTCATTCAGCTAACAAGAATCCTCTGACAAAGAAGCTGGCGTTGCGAATCAACGCAAAGCTAGCTTAGCTTTCAGTTGTCCTTTCAATTTAAGAACAAGTTCAGGATGATCCGAGGCGATATTATCTTCACCACCATCGTCTGCTGAAAAATCGTACAACTCCACCGACCCATTACCGTGCTCGATCAATCGATACCGATCAGTGCGTAAAGAAGCATTCTTTGAGCGATAGGATAACGCTGAATGACCAGGCGCACTAGGGTCCTCTAAGATAGGCACCAAACTCTGACCATCGACATAGTCTGGAATCGGTTGATCCAGCAGTTCACACACTGTAGGAAATATATCGATAGTCTCGACGATACCATCAGCTTTTTCACCTACATGCACCATACCAGGGTGACTGATGATAAGAGGCGATCTCAGGGATTCCTCAAAGAGTGTGTGTTTCCCCCAAACCGCACGCTCGCCAAGGTGCCACCCATGATCCCCCCATAGAATAATGATAGTGTCGTCTCGAAGCTGTAGTGCATCGAGCCTAGCGAGCAGCCTGCCGACTTGCGCATCAGCATAGGTCACACAAGCTGCGTAGTGGCGGCGCACCTCAGCAGCAAAGGCATGATCCTGATTAGGGTCACGCCCCCACCGGTTGTACTTCATGAACTCACCGGACTTGTGCCAAGTGGTCTGCCCTTCGGGTTTATCCGAGTGAGGGATAGGAGGTAGCTCAGCATCTTGGTATCGCTCTAGGTACTTCTCAGGAGCTCCAAACGGAAGGTGCGGCCGCAAAATGCCCACAGTGAGGAAAAAAGGCTGCGAAGACTGCACATCGCCCAACCGATCGAGCTGCCGTAGCGCTTCCTCCATCATGATCCCATCTGGATAAATCGTATCATCTCCTGGCAAGGCCTGATAGACAGCCATGTCTTTGGCATTTCGGCGAATCTCACCGTGGGCCAACCCATGCATCCAGCCACGCGGATGCTGCCACGCTCCAGAAGGACAAGTGTGGACATCCCACGACTCCGGCATTTCGGGTACATCGGGATTATCCCAATCAGCCCCACCCCTACCTCCAGGATGATGTGATACTTTTCCTACAGACACAGTCTGATACCCTAAGTTTCGGAAGAAAGCAGGAAAGCTAGGTTGAATAATAGAACCCTTCCCACGCTGGAACAGAGCACTATTACCATCGCCACCGTAAGTCCCAGTAAGTAAGGTGTACCGAGACGCCCCACAAGTAGGCGCCTGCACATAGTGCCGGTGAAAAGCTCTACCTCGAGCCGCTAACGCATCGATATGAGGGGAATGAATATAGGATTTCCCAAAACAATTCAGCTCCGGCCGAAGATCGTCGACACAGATGAGAAGGATATTCTTTGATGAAGGCGCGGCCTCCGACTGAGAAAATAAGCAAAGCAGCAGGCTAAAAAACAGCCCTAGAACCAGTGATTGTACCCTATTGAATGAAAATTGTACCCTATTCAATATCATGACGCAGAAAGCCATAGGGGTTACCCAAGACACCGGTTCTCTAACACTATATAACTAATCGCGAGCTTACTGACTAAAATTGCCGATCCAGTTGGCGATCCCTTGAGGCGTGTAATCACCATTCCTCGAATCCCCAATCGACCAGAGATCATAGGTGGGATTTCGCGTCAGCTTGTTTTTGGCATTCGGCTTGTGAGCTAAGTAGCGGATAGGATTGGAAAAAGGATCAATCAAAAGATAGTCATCTCCGAGCCGTCGAGACCTTTGAACTGTAGCATTCTCCTCATTCATCTCGCCGGTCAAACCTTTCACAAAAACAACACCTCCATTATCCTCATCCGCGTCGTCAAATTCCCCGTCACCATCGATGTCTCCTGAAAGTTCGAGATAAAGGATTGCCGCCCCCAACTTCCCATCTGCATCACGCTGCTCATCATCATCGCTCGACGGTTCGTTGATAGGGTAATTGCCGTATTCTTGCTTATACTTTACCAAGCCCATTTCTAGACTCTTCATGAAGGTCTTGGTCGCACTCTTAGTCATCTGCTTGCGTACACCTGGCATCGCCGCAATGCCGAGCCCTGCGAGTAGCACAATGATTCCAATGACAATGAGAAGCTCCATCAGGGTAAAGCCTGACTTGTTAGATCGGTGGGACTGATTCATCTCACGATAATAACCTAAAATAGAATACAATGTCAATACAGAGGATCGCCCCGTCTTACTGATTGAGCTGCTTGATGATCTCGATCATAGGCAGGAACAGAGCGATAACGATCGTTCCGACAATCAACGCCAAGAGAACGATCATAATCGGCTCAATCAGCGATGTCATACCATCGACAGCATTATCGACCTCGTCATCAAAGACGTCTGCCACCTTCAGTAGCATGTCTGGCAACTGACCGGTCTCCTCACCCACATCGACCATACTGATCACCATAGGAGGGAAGATCTTACTCGCCTCTAGAGGCGCGACCACAGAGTCACCTTCCCGCACAGCCGCGTGCACATTTTCGATAGCATCCGCTACGATCACATTCCCCGCCGTATCGCGAGTGATGTTGAGCGCCTGCAAAATCGGGACACCACTAGTCACCAGTGTACCCAGCGTACGAGTGAAACGAGAGATAGCGCCTTTCAACTGAATAGGACCAAACAGCGGCACCTTGAGAGCCAACTTATCTACGACCCGACGACCGGCCTTACTCGCACAAATCAGCTTCCATGAAACAAATAGAAGAGCAAAAATACCTAAAATGACATACCACCATTCCTTCATCCATCGACTGAAACCAATCACCTGGCGGGTCAGCCACGGCAACTGAGCTCCATCCAGCATGTCTGCAAAGATCGCCTCGAATCGAGGCACGATGAAAATCATCAGGAAGATCAAAATCGCAATCGCGATAACCAAAACCACGATCGGATAAACCATCGCCGCGATGATCTTGTTCTTCAGCTTTTCAGCCTTCTCTTGGTACTCAGCGAGACGGTTGAGCACGAGCTCTAGCACACCACCTAGCTCGCCGGCTTTCACCATGTTCACGTAAAGCTTATCAAAGATCTTCGGATGCTGGCCGAGACCTTCTGAGAAGGTCGAACCACCTGCCACCGCATCGGCGAGATGATTGATGGCCGAGGCCATGTTGCGGTTTTTCTCCTGCTTAGCCAAAACTGTGAGACCACGCATCAGCGGCAGGCCCGCATCCACTAGAGTAGCCAGCTGTCGGGTGAAAATCATCAGCGACTTACCCTTCACTCGTCCACCCTTTGCAGCGCGCGCGTTCTTCTTCGCCTTAGCGCCTTTCTTGGCTTTGCGTTTGGCAGTGCTCGATACTCCACCACGACCTGCTGCAGCCACTTGCGTGGGGTAGAGGCCGCTTTTGCGGAGCTGGTTGATAGCATCGGCCTCGTCGCTGGCGCTCAGCGTGCCGGTAGTCTCTTCCCCTTTTGCATCGAGGGCGATATACTCAAAATTTGCCATGGTTGGTTGTGAATTGGAAAGCGGTTTTACTATAAAATGAAATCAGTCGTCAATAGCTCTCTGCTTTGACTTAGGTGTACTTGAGCACCTCCTCAATGGTGGTAATACCCTCGTAAATGTTGCGCAAGCCATCCTCGCGCAGCGTTTTCATACCTAGCTCGCGGGCTTTTTGCTTGAGCACCACCGTAGCAGCGCGCTTCGAGATCAGTTCGCGAATCGGATCGGTCATATCGAGCAACTCAAACAAGCCCTGACGCCCTTTGTAGCCAGTGTCATTACAGGTATCACAGCCCTGGCCGGTGAAAAATTCCTTACCTCCGATATCAGAAGGAGATAGCCCGATATTGGCCAACACAGCCTCGCTCGGCGGATAGGCGATCCGGCAATCAGGACAAATCCGGCGCAACAGACGCTGTCCGAGTACCCCTTCGAGTGTAGCCGCTACCAAGAATGGCTCGCAGCCCATATCCACCAGACGAGTGACCGCGCCGGGCGCATCATTGGTGTGCAGGGTACTCAGCACCAAGTGCCCTGTGAGCGATGCTTGGATCGCGATCTGAGCCGTCTCGAGGTCACGCATCTCTCCCACCAGAATCCGGTCGGGATCTTGGCGCAGGAAGGCTCGCAACACTTTGCCAAAGGTCAATCCGATAGCCTCCTGCACCGGCACCTGCATGATCCCATCGATCTCGTACTCCACAGGATCCTCCGCTGTCAGTAGCTTACTATCGATCGTGTTCACCTTGCGCAGACAGGCGTAGAGAGTCGTCGTCTTACCCGCACCAGTCGGTCCTGTACAGATGAAGATACCGTTCGGCTTTACGATGGTGTCCTCGATGTACTCGTAGATGAAAGGCGGCAAATTGAGCATCTCCAGATCGAGATTCGCATTCGAGCGATCGAGGACACGCAGCACCACACTCTCGCCATAGGCTGTCGGCAGAGTCGACACACGGAGATCGATCGGCTTGCCATTTACCTCTTGGCTGATTCTACCATCCTGCGGTAGACGAGTCTCAGCGATGTTCAGAGCCGACATCACCTTGATACGAGAGATGATCGCCTGCTTCAGGTGCTGAGGAGGAGGAGCCATCTCATAGAGAGCACCATCCACCCGGTAGCGGATTTTAAAGTCGTCTTCGAAAGGCTCGAAGTGAATATCCGAAGCCTTTTCCTTGATCGCTTGATAGAGCACCAAGTCGACATAGCGAATAATTGGCGCAGAGCTCGACTCTTCTTCAGCTTCGTCAGCACTCATTTGCGCGATTTCTGCCTGGATCGCAGCGAGAGGATCTTGCGGAGCCGAAGAACCTGCCTCATCTCCACTGCCATCGCCTCCTACCTGAGAGGCACCTGCACTCGCATAGCAGCGAGCAATGAGCGCCTCGATCTGCTCAGGTGGAGCCACAGCAGGTAGGATTGTCTGATTTAGTGCAAAGCCGAGATCCTCGATATTTTGCGGGTCGAGAGGATCCGCAAAAGCCACCTCTAGGCCCTCTTCCTTGATTTGAATCGGCACCCCTTTATGCAGCTTCGCCAAGCCCGCGGGCAGCGTCGCTAGTATCTGCGGCGCAGGCTCGTGACCCTCCAGATTGTAGTAAGTCCCGCCGATATCGTGTGCCACCAGCGTCAGCAGTTGCTCGCGCTCGATGACGCCGTATTGCTCGATCGCCACCGTCGGCTCGGTGCCGCTTTCTTGGATGGCAGAGATGTATTGGTCCCGCTGCGAGGCATCGATGAGCCCGCGAGATACCAATAGATCGATCACACTACTTACAGTCATAAAAAATGGATTGAATCAAGGTCGGAGAAAAGGTTGGGGTTCTTTTGGTTTTACTGAGAGTCAGCCATCGTGACACGCATCACTTCAGATGCTGTGGTTCGGCCAGCCAGCACCTTGCGGATACCATCCTCGCGCAGGGTACGCATACCTAGCTCACGAGCCCGCTTACGCAGCTCTGGAGTCGACTGATCACCATTGATCAAAAGCCTGACCTCTTCGTCGATATTGAAAATCTCAAACAACCCGATACGGCCTTTGTAGCCAGTCATGCGACATGAGCGGCAGCCACTACCGGCTGTGATCGTCGCCCCCGCGAGCTGATCTGCAGATAGACTGAGTGCGCGCATTTCTTTCTCAGTCAGATCAGTAGGCGCGCCACAGTCGCTACAAATATTTCGTACCAGACGCTGTGCCATGATCGAGCGCACCGCACTAGCAATCAGGAATTTCTTCACACCAATATCGGCGAGACGGGCAACAGCAGACGGTGCATCATTCGTGTGCAGCGTACTGAACACCAAGTGACCTGTCAGACTGGCATTGATCGCGATCGATGCTGTCTCCAAGTCTCGAATCTCACCAATCATGATGATATTCGGCGCCTGGCGGAGAATCGCCCGCAGCGCCGCCGCAAAGGTCATACCGATGCTTTCTTTCACCTGCACTTGGTTAATACCAGACAGCAGATACTCCACCGGATCTTCCACGGTGATGATCTTGCGATCCGGCTTGTTGATAGCGTGTAGACAGGAGTAAAGCGTCGTCGTCTTACCCGATCCTGTCGGTCCCGTCACCAGGATGATCCCGTCTGGCAGGCGAATCAGATCATCGATAGTCGCCTGGTCATCTGTGAAAAAGCCGAGCGTATCGAGACCTAGCGAGAGCGAGCTCTTATCGAGGATACGCATGACGATACTCTCACCTGCTGTGGTCGGCACACTCGAGACACGTAGGTCTAGGTCAGCATTGCCGAAACTAGCCTGGATACGTCCATCCTGCGGGATTCGTTTCTCAGCCACCGACATCGTGCCCGACATGATCTTCAGACGAGACACGATATTTCCCAAAAGCTCAGAAGGGTGCTCCTGCACCTTGTGCAGCGCACCATCGATGCGGTAGCGCACACGCATCTCATTCTCCATCGGCTCGATGTGGATATCCGATGCCTTGGCCTGATAGGCCTCCTGCAGCATGCCATATACCATTCGGATGACTGGAGCGTCCTCCCCATCAGCCTCGTCCATGCCTTTCATCGCCTCAGCACCGAGATTTTTCATCTGCGCCTCGTCCAGCTCAGTCTGAAAGTGCTCTACGATCAGCCCCTCGATAGCCGAGCGAGTGCCACAGACAAACTCTGGCTCCATCGGCAGCACGTGGCGCACTGAGTCCAGCGCATCGAAATCCAGTGGATCCACCACCGCTACGACTAGCTGACCACCGGAATTAACGATCGGTATCACTTTGAAACGCGCTGCCGCATCCGCCGTGATCGTCTGCACTGCGGCAGGATCGATATTCGGCATTTTCAGCAGATCGACGAACTCCATGCCAGAGTTGACCGCCAGAGTCTGGGCGACATTCTCTTCGGATACGAAGTTCTGACGTACGAGAGCTTCCAGCAGCGACTCGTTGTTCTTCTTCTGATGAGTTGCGTCCTCGATCTGAGCTTCGTCGAGCAAAGAGGCCTCCTTGAGCAACTCTATGAGATATTTTTCGTTATGGTACAAAGCAGGAAGATGGGTTTCGCTGTGACGTGCACGGCAGTCACTCAATTAGACCAGAGTGACGCCTTAGGTAAAAGCAAAAATACCGCTGTTACTAAAAAAACCAATTAGACAAGCGACCAAGTGACCTCCAGCCCCATCCCCAAAGGCAGCGGTTTCACCGTACCTTCGGGCGCTACCGTCTCGTCGATCTCGGCAGGGGCACTCGATTTTACGAGGCGAAATTTCTCAGCAGAAGGCGAAAAACCGTAATATCTTGGGCCATTCTCTGATAGGAATCGACGCAACTTTGCCTGCCCAGACTCTTCTGACAAATCCACACCCGCCTCCTCAAACGCCATCGCATACAACTGCGGAGCACAACTCCCGGTGTAACAACCTGCCGCACAGCCGCATTCTGTCGCTTTGGTCGTGTGTGGCGCGCTATCCGTGCCTGCGAAAAATTGGCTCTGCCCCTCGGCTACCACCGCAGTGCGCAGCGCCTGGCGATCGGCATCGAACTTCACGATCGGCAGACAGTAGAGATGATAGCGCAGCCCCTGGATGAGGTGCCCCACCGTGTAGAGCAGATGCTGCGGCGTGATCGTAGCCGCGACTCGATCCGCAGGCGACTCACGGACAAAGTCCACCGCCTCGTGAGTGGTGATATGCTCACAGACTAGCCTCAGATTCGGGTGGCTCTCACGCAGTCTAGGCATCCATTCCTGATAAAAACGCGACTCAGCTGTCGCCGACTCATCGAAGTACTCAGCACCAGCCAGTCCATGCTGCTCGCCATGCAGGCACAAAATCACGCCACTGTCTTCCAGCGCTCGAAACACATCGGACCCCAGCCATTGCTCCATCGGCACCCCATGAGCGGAATTCGTTGTTCCATGAGGTGGGTAATATTTCGCCGCTCGCAGCAGCCCTGACTTCGCTCCCGCCTCGATATCCTCGACCGTCGTCATCCCCGAGAGGTATAGCGGCACGATCAGCTCCTCGAACTGATCAGCCCCCGCCTCGATCAGCATCTCGCGATACGACTCGATCGACCAGCTATCATCTTGATTGGGCCCGGAGACACGAGCCACTGGCGGCAGCGTATTGGGCATCGCCAGAGCACCCGCACAGGCCGTGCTGAGGTGATCGCTGATGTAGGCGCTCACATTGGCCCCTTGGCGGAAATGAGTGTGCAGGTCGAACCACTTGGGTAGCTCTATCTCGATATTCGACATTCGAGAAGGTAAAGGTATGTTAACCACTTTTTCCAGCGTGGTCTTTAGCTCTCACATTTTTCTTTTCTACTTCCTGCCGTTTGCACTGCTGGTCTACTACGCCACCCCCAGCCGATTCAGAGCCACATCGCTGACACTACTCAGCTACTTATTCTACGGCTGGTGGAGCCCATGGTTTACCCTGCTCATGCTAGGATCGACCTTGGTCGACTACGGCTGTGGCAAGCTCATCTCTGCCGAGCCATCCTCCAGCCAGCGGCGCAGAGCAGGGCTCTGGATCTCAGTCTGCACCAACCTTTTCGTCTTAGGATTTTTCAAATACAGCCTATTTTTTGCCAATAGCGCTGCGTCGATCGGTATCGCCCTGCCGCAGGCCGATTTTCTGTACGCGATTATCCTACCTGTCGGCATCTCATTCTACACCTTTCAGTCGATGAGCTACTCGATAGACCTGTATCGAGGCCACGCCCGACCAGCACGCAGCTTTATCGACTTCGCCTGCTATGTGTCGATGTTTCCTCAGCTCGTCGCAGGGCCCATCGTGCGGTATGGCTCTGTCGCCGAGCAGCTACGTGAGCGCCAGCACAGCATCGAGGGATTCATTGCCGGTTTTACCCGCTTCAGCTATGGCTTCGCAAAAAAGATCCTGATCGCCAATCAAGTCGGCATCGTCGCTGATAGCTGCTTCGGCGCAGGCGATGGCTCACTATCCGCCACCATGGCCTGGCTGGGAGTCCTAGCATATGCCTTTCAGATCTATTTCGATTTCTCCGCTTATTCCGATATGGCGATCGGCCTAGGGCGGATGTTTGGCTTTCGCTACCCAGAGAATTTTAACTCCCCCTACCGAGCCGCAGGGTTCTCAGACTTCTGGCGCAGGTGGCACATCTCTTTGTCGAGCTTTCTCAGAGACTACCTCTACATCCCGCTAGGCGGCAATCGCTCCGGACAGATCCGCACCCTCACCCATATCATGATCGTCATGGCCATCGGCGGCTTGTGGCACGGTGCCCAGTGGACTTTTGTGATATGGGGACTACTCCACGGCATCCTGCTAGTGCTCGAGAGATGCTGCAGCTCCGCATTTTTGGGTAAAATCCCTCACCCTCTACGCATCGCGAGCACATTCGTTCTGATATTGATCACGTGGGTATTTTTCCGAGCCAGCAGCCTAGATGCCGCACTCGCTTACCTCTCTTCGATGTTTGGCCTGAGCCCCACCTCCGATACCGCCGCCCTGCTACACGCTACCGTACTGACACCGATCAATCTCTCCGCCCTGACGATCGCTGCTGCCCTGGTGTGGATCTGCCCCAATACCTCTCGCTTTCTCGACACTCTCACCTGCTGGAAATGCATCGTCGGCATCGTGCTGCTCATTATCAGCGTGTGCCTGATGTATCACCAGGAGTTCAATCCCTTTCTCTACTTTCAGTTCTAGCGATTCCTCATGAAGAATCCTTACCCAGATCAGGACGACTCATCTCCGAGCCAAATCATCCTCAGCCCGAAGCTGACACGCACTCTGATCGGCCTGATAGCCAGCCTACTCTTAGTCATACCGATCGCCCGCCACATCTGGGAGGCCCAGCAGCCCATAGAGGAGCGCTGGCTCCCCTTGCGAGAACTTTTCCGCCACCCCAACCAAAAGTCCTACAATCTCCTCTTTGCCAAACGCGACACCGACCCAACAATCGACCGCGACACCCCTAATCTCTCCGATCATTTCCGCTCCTTTGAGAAAGGCCTCGAGGATGGCCCCATGCAGAGATCCATCCGCCAGTCTCTCCAAGCTACGAAGACTCAGTCGCTACGCGAGGGAAACCGAAAAGTCATCATCGGCAGCTCAGGCCGCCTCTACTACCGCCCAGCCGTAACTAGCCTCACCGGACCCGGCCCGCTATCCCAGAGAGCCCTCAGCGTAGCTGCAGACCCTGCTGAAACCAACTGGCGCCCTCCCCTCCCTATTATCGAAGAATTCGCCGCCCAGCTGAACGAGCGCGGTATCGAGCTGATGATCGTGCCGATCCCAGTGAAACCTATGCTCGAGCCAGAGGGACTAGGCCTCCACCAGGCACTGCGACACCCCGATCAAGACCGCTTCTACGACCGCCTGCGCGAGATGGGGATCACAGTAATCGACCTCGCCCCCACCTTTTTAGAGGCAAAAACCGGAGGAACGTCACTTTACCTAGACCAGGACACCCACTGGCGAGCCGATGTGGCCAAACTCGCAGCTCAAGAGATCGCCCAGACAGTGAAAAGCAGAGACTGGTATGCCACCTCACCAAAGAACCTCCCACCACTCCAGAGATCCACCGTGCAGCGCAGCGCCTGGGGCGACCTAGTCGATATGCTCGCCCTACAATCGTCTGACAGGGAGCGGCTTTTCACGCCCGAACACCAGCAGCTAGAGCTCATCCACGATGCGAGCACAGGCATGGCAGTAGAAGGCGACCTATCAGCTCCAGTCACGCTCCTAGGCGATAGCTTTGTGAATATCTACGAGGAACCCGGTCTAGGATTTGCCGACGAGGCTCAGCCCGGTCTGGTCGGTGCTGGCTTTGGCTCTCATCTCACCGCAGAGCTAGAGCAGCGCATCCATTCTATCGCCATCAATGGTGGTGGAGCCAGCGATGTGCGCAAAGCCTTTGCCATGCTGCCAGACGACGTGGTGCGCTCAAAGAAGCTCGTAATCTGGGCGATCGCAGCGCGCGACTTCCTACTTTCTCGCAGCGATGCCATCGCCGCAAAGGTCCATTGGACACCTGTCACCTTCAACGAGGAACCAATGGCAATACACCCAGCCGAGAGCCCACAGCCAACTAAAGAAACCTCCGCCGATGACCAGCTCATAGTGACTGCCAAACTCTTGAAAAAATCCGCATTTCCAGGCGATTTCACAGGCCCTGCTTTATGCAGCGCGATCTTCGGAGAAACCCAAGTCAAAGCCGGTGAATACTACGATAGTGATATTTATGTCTTCTTCTTACAAAACACTAACAAACTTCGCCAAACCTACTCCGAGCTAGAAACAGGTCAGCTCTACCACCTCAAATTGAGATCGCTCTTCGACGTCGATAACCTCGAAGACACCCCGATCTTCAATGATCATGAGAGATTCGACATCGATCCATTCTTAGTCGAGTCGATCGAATTCTAATTGGCTCCGTCTACCAAATAGTAAATCGCGACAAAATACTGCCTTTGCAGAGCTTTCAGCCTTAAATCGGGCGAATCCTAACAAGTACCAAAAATAAACCCTAACAAAACCACAAAACTCAACCAGATAAAACTGTGCGTAACTTGGTTGTTGAGTTGTCGAAATCAGGAGTCGAAGAACGTGTAACTCGCTGATGGTAAGGGATTAACAGGATTGGGGAGCCCTAAAAAAGAAGTAGGCGGCTCGATAGCTACTCCCGCAAGAAACCCCCGAAACTCACGGAAAAGTAATAATCTATCGAACCGCCTTTAAGCGTCGTCTCCCCCAAGACGACGGTTTGATCATATTGTGGAAATCCTAACTGGCAACCTTTAAATGATTAATTTTGCCAAATTTAGACACTTTTTACGTTTTTGCCCCCCTTGGTTGGTTGTTAATGGGGATAAATAATGTAATGATCAAAAAGTTAAGAAAGATTAACAATCTGGACTCACCTCTTCTCATTCTTGGTTTTCCACATCATGTCAGCTGATATCCGCAACCAATTCGAAACATCTGGCCAAGGCCATGTCTTTCAGTTTTTCGATTCACTCAATGCCTCTCAACAGGAACAACTGTTACAACAAGCAGAAGCAATCGATCTCAAAGAACTCTCCGATCTGGTGAATACCCTTGTTTTAGGCGACGGCGACGATCATATCAACTTCGAGGGCATGACCCCAGCGCCCTACACTCCACTACCCGATGCAGGTGGTGATTCAGAGCTTTGGAGTCAGGCAGAAAGCGTTGGCGAGCAGGCACTAAGAGATGGCCGCGTAGCCGCTTTCACCCCTGCAGGTGGACAGGGCACTCGCCTCGGCTACGATGGCCCGAAGGGTACTTTCGCTGTTACACCTATTGTGAAAAAGTCTCTGTTTCAGGTATTTGCAGAGAAAATCAAAGCCGCTTCCACTCGATATGGGGTGACGATTCCTTGGTATATTATGACATCTCAGGGAAATCATGAGGCCACTGTTAGGTTTTTTGAGGAAAACGACTTTTTTGGTCTCGATCCCGATAGTGTGACGCATTTCGCCCAAGGCACGATGCCTGCCGTAGATTTCGACGGAAAGATCATCCTTGCCGACAAAGACACAATTGCGCTGAGCCCCGATGGACACGGCGGATCTCTACGAGCTCTCGTCCGCAGTGGCAGCATCGCCGATATGGAGGCACGCGGTATCGATTGTGTCTGCTTTTTCCAAGTGGATAACCCCATGGTGCGCTGTATCGACCCCGAATTCATCGGTTTTCACGTGATGGGTGAGTCAGAACTCAGTAGCAAAGCCTGCCTAAAAGCCTACCCCAAAGAGAAAGTCGGTGTATTCGCCGAGATCGACGGCAAGACTCAGGTCATCGAGTACAGCGATCTACCAGACGAACTCGCCGAAGCCACCGAGGCAAATGGCGATCTCGTCTACCGAGCTGGCAGTATCGCGATCCACATCTTTTCTCGTAGCCTCATCGCCAGGGTCGGTGGCGACGATGCCTCTGTGAAGCTACCTTTCCACCGTGCCGACAAGAAAATACCCACTGTCGATGCAGCGGGTGATCCAGTCGCTCCATCCGAGCCCAATGGCGTGAAGTTCGAGATGTTCGGTTTCGATGCGTTGCCTTTCGCAAAGAACCCCGTCGTCATCGAGACCGCTCGTGCCGATGACTTTAGCCCGGTAAAGAATGCTGAAGGTATCGACTCGCCCGAGTCCTCTCGCCAGGATCAACTCCGCCAGTTCGCCCGCTGGGCCATAGCTGCAGACTACGATATCGAGGTGGATGAGACTGGTCTACCTGCATTCGAATTCGAGGTGAGCCCACTCTATGCGACCAATGCCAAAATCTTCGCCGAGCGAGTCGCGGAGAGTCGCCCCGAGATCACCGCAGGCACTGTGCTAGACGTGAACTAGTCAGATAGTATTATTTCTGCATTTTTTGCTTACCTCAGTAAGTTTTATTTCCTAAAAGGGGAGCATGAGATCCATGCTCCCCTTTTTTGCGGCCATTCTTTGTACCATCTTTACGAATGCCTTCGGACAGTCCGACTTCGATCCACTGGGCCGGACCATTACCAATAACATGGACAAACTGATCCGCGTCCAGCTGGAGTGGATCGAGGTGAAGCACGAAATACTGACCGATCTTCTGGCTAAAGACCGCCGTGCACAGGTCGAAGGATTGCTATCGAGCAATGATCAGCCCCTGCGAGATGAGCTGACAGAACTGATAAAGAAAGGCGACGCCAGCGTGACCGAGACCATGATGGTCATCGCCCAGAGCGGCAATCGAGCCAAGGCCGAGTCCGTCATGGAGTTCATCTACCCGACGGAATACGACCCTCCTAGAGCTGGGCTAGCTATGCAAAAGGATAACCAGCCAGAGATCGCCGTCACCCTACCGACGCCTACCGCCTTCGAAGTTCGCAATGTCGGCGCGACATTGGAAGTCGACCCGACTTTGGGTGCCGATGACAAGACCATCAATGTCAATCTCTCTCCAGAGTTGGTATACCGAAACGAAAACACCCCCTACGGCACCTATCGCGAGGGAGATAATCAAGTCGACATTGTGATGCCTAATTTCTACACAGCAAAAGTCACCACACAGCTCACCGTCATAGATGGCGAGACCACTTTGATGGGTGTGCTCACTCCACGCGACATCAAGACGGGGGAGGCCGATCCCAGTCGGAAGTTCATGGTTTTCCTGAAAGCCGAAGTTCTCTACGTCGGGCTGCCTATCGATAAAAAATAGTCTCACCAGTCTATGAAACTGCGACTGCTTCTGTCTCTCTTCTGCGCGACCTTGCTGGGAGGCGCATCCTGCTCCGCTGCGCAGGCCCTCTCACTGCCAGACCTAGTCATCCCCGATCAAAACGACAGCCGACAACCCACGCTAGTCGATCTCTTTATCGAAGTCACTATCACCGGAAATCTCGCCGAGACCGTCCTCAATCTGACTTACTACAATGAAGGCACTCGCAATGCCGAAGGCGAATTCTCTCTAAAACTACCAGAGGGAGCCACCGTATCCAGCTACGCCCTCGACGTAAATGGCAAAATGCGCCCCGGAGTGGCTGTGGAGAAAGCCCAGGCCAAACATGCCTACGAGACGATCAAGCGACGAAATATCGATCCCGGTATCGTCGAGCGGCAGGCTGACAATGTCTATCGCACTCGGATCTTTCCGATCTTCCCCAAGAAACACAAACGAGTCCGTATTGGCTTTACCCACAGTCTAGTCGATGGCGTCTACCATTTCCCCTTCGCTAAACAGATCAATGTAAAGAGCTTAGCCATTACCATGAACGGCGAATGGGTCGGGCCCCCTACGCTCACTCTAGCAGGCAATCTCGTCGGAGCCTCCGAATCCTCTGAACACAAGCACACCTGGCAGATCGAAAATGCCCAACTGAATAACGGCAGCCTTACCGCTACAGCAGTCACGGCAAATTTGGTGAAACCAATCATCTTCTTCCAACGAGATAAATCCGGCGACACCCACTTGGTATGTCAGGCCGTAGCCGAAAACAAATCTGTGCAGCCAGAGAATTGGTCGACATTCCGCATCGTCTGGGATGCCTCACTCTCCAGTGGGCGAGCCGATCAGGAAAAGCGCTACGCAGCTATCAAAAAAATCCTCAATTTCGCTTCAGCCACAGAGGTAGCCGTACACTTATTGCGCGGCGAACTCACCGACGCGCGCACTTTTCCCGTAGATAGCGATGCCGATATTGATCAGCTCATCACTTATCTCAAAAGTACCGCCTACCACGGCATCGCTAATTTCAAAGCCCTCACAGGACACCAAGGCAAAACTCTCCTACTCTCCGATGGAGAAGCCATCTTACCTACATGGGCGCCTGTAGCCGGCCATAGCTGTGGCGATCTGTATCTCTGCCACTCATCTTTCGATAAGGTCAGCCCTACCCTAGTCGATATCGCTCGAGAGACTCTCGCCATCGATACCGACCTGTGGTGGACCACATTTCTCTCGGGTTCTGGCCACCGGCTGCGCACCAATCTGCCGCGACAGCACTGGATCTACAGCGACGAGGGGGAAAACCGATTTACTATCTACGCCAAGATTCCTTTTACTTGGCTCTACCGTTTCGAAATGTCCCTTGGCGAAGGGCGCAGCAATATCGCCAAGATACGAAACGTCGATCACCGCACAGAGTGGGGACTAGCTCGCCGGCTATGGGCCGAAAAAAAGCTCGCCTCACTCGAGCGCTACGCATCTCAGCGAGAGATTACCGATTTTGCTATCTCCGAGCGACTGGTCAGCGACTACACCTCTGTGATCGTCCTCGAGAGGTTTCAGGACCACATCACCTACCGCATACCGCCGCCAGAGCCAGATCTCCTGCAAAAGTACAAACAAGCAATCGCTAAAGAACTCGATAGCACCAAAGGCTTCAATACCGAAGCTTGGACTCGCAAACACAACTGGTCGCAGCTGCCAGTGTATTGGTTCGACTTCGATCTGCGCGACGAACTACGCACAGTCGGTATGTGGGCTCACGCCAGTCGCACAGCATTTCCTGCTGACAAGCTCAATGCCGAATCAATACTGGCTTACGAGACCTGGTATGAAGACGCCGCTCAAACCATACTCCGACGCGATCAAATTTCCTCAGGGGAGCAGATGCGCGATTGGCTGAAGGAGATCGATACCCATCTGCAGTCGCTGCAAAACATTCGCAATGAAAAAGCTAATGTATCGCCAGACGGCCAGGTACATGTCTCCGTGCGAGGTCGCACCCGCACCCGTGGTATCATGTCGCAGGAGCCTGCCTTCAGCCTGCGCTCCGCCATCACACAGGCAGGCGGCACACAGGGGTGGGATGATCTAGGCAGGGTATACCTATACCGAGACGCTAGGCGCACTGGTTACAATATGCTCAGCCAAGACTACCTACCTGTGCCGCTAGAGTGGGGCGATATGATCGTAGTGGAGGGCGCGCCAGACCGATACTACGGTCGAGGTGGCGGGCCTATCGATCCCTTTGCTGAGCCTAGCCCCAATCGCAGCTCTTTTCTTCTCTCAAATCAGCCCGCTATTCTGGAAGAAGAGGAATCCACTAGTCGACAAAGTGATCCCTTTGGTGGTTCCACCTTTGGTTGGGGCTCCAATGATCCGTTTGGCCAGCAAACATCTATCGTGAAAACCCAGCGCAGCTACCGAGGCCAACAGCGCTTTGGCCGAGGGCTTCCAGAGAACTTCTTCGAACAAATCAAAACCCACCCAGATGCCAGTAGCTACCTGAATGAAATCTATAGCAATGGCGGCGGCTTCTCAGAAAACGATCTAGTTTCCACTGCCCAGATCCTCAACCAACGCGACCAGACACAGCTAGCGCTCGAGATACTTGAGCAAGTCTACGAGGTCGTCGCCGACCCACTACTCGCCACACGTATCATCGCCTACTGGCAAGCCGAGTTTGGCGATAGCGATGGTGCTGCCGAGCGGCTACGCAATGTGCTACCGCTGGCGGCAGATCGCCCTGCCGACCTAGCTCTACTTCACTTCGATATCGCCCAGATCACCCAAAGCGCCGAGCACTGCCGACAGGCAGTCGATATCGCCCAGGCCACCGATGGACTGGGAGAGCTATTCTCGATCGCGCTCACCGACCTCTACTCACTCGATAGCGAGGCGAAACTCTCGGGTATTCCTCAGGAAAAACTCACCGCTGACGTACGAGTCGTCGTGACTGGACTAGAGCAGCCTTATCAGTTATCCGTCAGCGTTCCCGAAAAATACCTCAGCGTCGCAGACCCCAATGCCCACTACGAGGCCAGTATCCTAGGTGTGTCCGAGCACATCATTAGCAAAGGTATGCCTGGTATCAACGAGGTATTTCTCACCGATGCAGCACCCGGCACCTACCACATCCGTATTACCAAAAATCTAGGTCGACAGGGCGGCGAGAAAATCATTCTAAACCAAACCATTCTGATCAGGCAAGGGGCCTCAGATCCCTACAAAGCTGGCCAGGCCGACCTGAGCTGGGATGATATCGAAATCGACATACCCGATAGATTCCAGCCAGCCCCAGAGCCTACCGACACCTGGCAAGAGCCCGATCCATTCGGCCAGTAAGCCCCTTCCGACGAAGACATGCCCTTTCTCCAAACGCTCAGCCTGAACCCGGATGGCGATGAGGATGTGTTCCCTTTCGACATCCCCGCCGTGCAGGCTCTCTCCGAGGAGATGCTGCGCTTTCACCCAAAGGTCACCTTCCTAGTCGGCGAGAATGGATCTGGCAAATCCACTATCCTCGAAGGCATCGCCGACCGCTGGGGCTACGAGCGCGAAGGCGGCGGCAGAAATAACAACCTCTACGCCAAGGCTCCCTGGTCAGAGCTGGGCCCATCGATGTTTATCAATCGCAAACCCGGCTGCAATCCCATGGACGGCTTCTTCCTGAGAGCCGAGAGTTTTTTCAACTACGCCAACTACATCGATGAGCTGGAGCAAGGCGAGTTCACCGGCAATGGCTACTTCAGCTACGGTGGTAAATCCCTACACGCCCAATCTCACGGCGAATCATTCCTCACCTTATTCAAAGAGCGCTTCCACGGCGACGGTGTCTACATCCTCGACGAGCCAGAAGCCGCCCTATCACCCCAACGCCAACTCGCCTTTCTCGTGCGCATGCATGATCTGATCAATGACAATAGCCAGTTCATCATCGCCACCCACTCCCCCATCCTACTAGGCTACCCCGAGTCCACCATCTACCAGCTAGACGAAAACGGCATCCAGCAGATCACCTACGAAGAAAGCCAACCCTACCAAATCACCCAACGCTTCCTCTCCAATCGCGATGGGATGCTAGCCCGCCTGCTAGAGGAAGACGAGTAGCAAATTGACTATGGAAAATGTGGCGGCGAGCACCAGCGAGTGCCCCGCAAAGCCTATCAGCCACTACTCCTGCCAATGAAACCCCACTCGCTGACGCTCGCTACCACATAGCTCAAGCCTTCCGTCACTACTTCCTCAATCGCTGATCATGATACTGCATCAGCTTCAGCCCATCGGCCTCATAGATCTCATGCGCACTATGCCTAGCCCCTGGGGTGATGATCTTTTGGAAGGGGATACCCAACTCTTTTAGGTAATCCATGTATTCGAGATTGGTCTCATAGTTAAATCCCTTGGTCCCCACCCAAATCAAAGGCTCTAGATCAGGCGCATCCTCCTTAGCCACATACCCCTTAGCGAGATCCCAAGTGTTATTCCCAGGCTCAAACTTCACATACTCACTCTCAGCCCCATTATTTTCCTGGATCCGCTTTTCCGGACCGTAGCCAGAGCCACCCGGTGCGGCAGAGGCAAACAGCTCAGGGTATTTGAACATAATCCGTGTCGTACCACGGCCGCCTTGGGAAAAGCCCTCGATGCCACGGCCACTCCGCTTGGCGATGGTGCGATAAGTCGCATCGATGTGGGGAATGGTCTCTTTGATGAATACATCCTCACCCATAGCCAACTTTTTGGATGGGTAATTGTACCAGCTCATCGGACCTCCATTGGGCCAGACGTATATCTTAGGAGAGATCTCGCCATCTCGGATCGCTTGATCGATGAACTTCACTAGCTTCACACTCTTGTGTTCACCACCCGGCCTGCCACCATGCAGGTGATAGACAACTGGGTAGCGTTTCTCAGGATTCTCATCATACCCGGGCGGCAGATAGATGTAGTAGCCCACATCCACACCCATCGATGGACTCTTATAGCTGCCATGCTTCACGCCTTTCGGGAGATATTTCTCCCCCACCTCACCGAGACGTGATACCCAGGAAAATTCCCGCTCGACTTTCTTCTTTGACGCTGATTTCTGCACATCCTGAGCAAAGGAAATCGACAACACAGGAGCAAGAAAAAGACAACTCAGCAATAGTCTGGTAGTGACACTCATACCTAAACCCCTACGACATATTTCCACCGATCGCTCTAGCTTGTTTCCGGCATAAACGTAGGCATCACCACACCACGGATCTCCTGTGTCTCACCTCGACATTGACCCAGATGAATCTCGCAGTTACGTCCGCCCATGGCATACATCGCCTGCACCAGAGCGGGTTGATCAGAGGGGCATAGACACACCACTGATTTACCTCGAAAGCGATCGAGCTGCTGGTAAGTGAGTGCTGCGGCCACTGCTGCACTACGGCTCACTCCGGGACCGATCATCCGGCTACCGGGATCGTCGACCGATACCAGAAATCCCTCGAGTGCCCCCTCTGCTCCGCGCACCACGAGAGTCTGCCAGATACCCGAGGCATTCTCTATGAAGTAACGATAATCCTGCTCTCTAGAGATGCCGCTGATGTCTCGCTCGAGCGCTACGATATCGGCCACATCATCCGAGGTGGCCTGCGTCACCGATATCTCCGCAGCCATCTCTGGCAATGGTCGCTCCATCCCTGTCTCCGACACCTCATATATCACATCCTGATAGGTGGCATACGGCGACAGGCCTTTGCGGCTATAGAGTGAAAAGGAATCCAAATTCATCGCCGAAGAGACGAGCCGCAGCGGCAGACCTAGCTGATCGGCCTGTCCCGTGATGCGATCCATCAGAGCTCCAGCCACACCATCACCGAAGTGGTCGGGGTGCACATTCATGATACCTAGCGACACATGCGTCTCGCGCGGATGTACAAAGCACGATCCCATCAGCTTCCCGCTGTCGTCATGAGCGGCCACCAGCGCGCAGCTAGGGTCGAGATCCTCATACACCTCGCAGAATAGGCGACACACCTGCGCACCACCGGTAAAGATATCGAAGCCGCGATTTTCCTGATACCAGGAGTTGGTCGAGTGATAAATCAGCTCCGCGACCTCATCGAAATCCCCCGGCAGCATCGTGCGAATCGTAAACATAACGCTACCTAACTACCAAATACGGCTCCGACTAGCAATTTTCAATAGGGTACAATAAACACTCAATAGGGTACAATCGGGTCTCCCTAAGCACTGCGCATCGTGCCATACTTCTTATCCTCTGCTGCAGTCAGACCGAAGTTCACATTGAAGTAGCGATGGTGATCGAGGTGATGCTCTCCCATTTCGCTGCGCTTCTTCGCATCGTGTCCGGGGAAATGCCCAGTGTAGGCGACCACGATCTGAGCGCCCACCCACCACCAGTTGGGCACCAGCATACCTAGCGGAAAGGCCATCTCAGTGATGAAAAACTCGAATGGCGAGATGGTCCCCGAGTCGAGACGAGTCGGATAAACACCACGGTGATGCACACCATGGACGGAGTCATACAGCGCAGGATTCACATGAAAGGTCCGATGCGTGCGATAGTAAATGAGCATCGCTGACTTCAGATTGAAAAACAGCCCTGCGGCAAACACACCTATCGCGACCCAGGTAAAGGTCGTCACCTGAGTGGTAAACACCGGGCTATCCCACTGGCTGATCACTGTCTGGCGCCCCAGCTCAAATAGCCCGACCGTCAGGAAAAAGCTCGAGCAGCGTACTGCTAGGCCGATATTTCCGATAAAAAACGACCACAGCACATGACGCCGAGCCGTAGGCAGATCCTTCAGATTGGCCCCTTGGTAAAAATCCCCTTTCTTAGCCTCATCTCCCTGCCGCTCCTCACGGGCAAACCGGACCATATGCAGCGTCAGGCAAATAACTCGGTCAACCATATAGAAACCGTAGAGCAAAAGAAAGGTACTGAAGCCTAAGTTCACTCGGGCCAAGAGAGGCGCGACACAGAGATAAATACCAAAAGCCAGAGCATACCACGGCAGGGCATTCAGAGCTGCCTGCACTAGCACTTGGCTATACAGCCCCACCTGGCTGCCGACCGACTTCAGCTTGATCTTTGCGCGCAGCGGCTTGGGATCGAGCATGATGCCGACCACCAGGCAGACACTCAGCCAGGCGACCATCCACCAGCTGACGACGCCAAACACGCCCAAAAGCCCCACCACACCTGCCGATACGAAATGGCTATTGTAGATACCACCTCTCGCCCCTTTGCCCCAAAGACGATAAACACCTCCAGCTGGCTCGATAGCGTCCTGGGATGCAGTTTTCTTCCGTGAGGGAGATAAAACCATGGTGCGGGGTTAATTGATAATGGGTTTCCATGTCTCGAACAAGCATATTTTTTAAATTTTCCATAAAATGGACGCAAATTTGTTAAAAATACCCCGCTTGAGATACCAGATCCAAGCACAGGCTCTCACTTTTCTCAAATTCCTTGGTTGATTTCCGATCGTTTATAAGTTTCTGTATAGACAGAAATGAATGAACTTCCCGAATTTGTCCGCAATTTTATCCTCCACTGGGGTGAGCTCGGTGCCAAATGGGGCATCAACCGCACCGTCGCTCAGGTGCACGCCTTTCTATTCATCTCCGAGGAGCCGAAGAATGCCGAAGAGATCTGCGCAGTACTAGGTATCGCTCGGTCGAATGCCAGCAATAGCCTAAAGGAACTGCAGAACTGGGGCATCGTAAAGGTGGTCCACCTGCCCGGTGATCGCCGCGACCACTTCGCCAGCATGGCCGATACCTACGAGATGTTTCGTGTGATCGCCGAGGAGCGCAAACGCCGCGAGGTGGATCCCGCTCTTCGCATGCTCCGCGAGTGCAGCGCTCAGGCCGAGGAGGCGGGCAACGACGACGAGCAATTTGCCAAAGGCAAGATCGACGAGGTGCACGAATTCTTCGAAACCTTCTGCGACTTTTACGACCGGATGAACAAGCTACCCACCAAATCGGCCATCAAGGTCCTGCGCATGGGCGACAAAGTCATCAAACTTCTCGGGCTCTAGGGAGCCCGCCTCCCCCCTCCTTTTTTATTTACATTTTTATTTCTCTAAAAACAGAAATGACCGAAACAACAAACAAGCCTGTATATCCAGCCAAGACCGCCACTCTCTACTACGATGGCACCTGCCAGATGTGTAGCGGTGGCACCCGTCGACTGGAAAAGCCACTGGCTACTGTCGGCATTCACCTTTGCCCATTCCGCGAGGGCGCCACCCAGCCAGAGGCAGTCCTCGATCTGCGCGGTGCCGGCACACTGCACGGTGCAGAAGCCATGCTCTACCTAGCTGAGCAGTGGTGGATCACGCGCCCGATCGCTCGGCTGCTCGGTAGCCCTCTGCTGATGCCTGCTACCGATCGAGTGTACCGATGGGTAGCGAGGAATCGCCACCGCTTCAATACTCGGAACTGCGCCCTCTACCCCGAAAAGAAGAGCAGCGGCTGGCTGATCCTGGCCAATCTAGTGGCAGCAGCGCTGGCCATCGGCACGCTTTTCGATCTAGCTGGCTGGCTCTGGATGTGGCTACTCGCCATAGCCATGTGGCTCGGGTTTAAAGTGATGTGCTACCGCCACCATGGCGGTCTCGCCGAGGTGCACCCAGCCTTTTTCCTCTGGCCCGGCATGGATGCGGCCGACTTCACCTATGATCGTCGAGCCACACCTCATCACACGACTCGTCTCGGTGCCGCCACGGGTTTCATCATCGCTGGTATCGCCTGCCTAGGTCTACTCACCATCACGGACCAGCCCTACGCACGTGGAAGACTGGCGATCATCGCCATGCTGTGTCTGCTGCATTTCGGTAGCTTCGATTTTATGGCCCGATTTTGGCAGCGGCTAGGCATCCCCGCCCAGCCGATCATGCGCCAGCCATGGCTCGCTCGTGGTCTGGGAGACTTCTGGGGAAACCGCTGGAATCGCGGCTACAGCGACTGGGCCAGAGTCTTCCTATTTCAGCCGCTCACCGCACGATGGGGGCGGACGATCGGTATGTATGGCGGCTTTCTAGCCAGCGGCCTGGCCCACGAGCTAGCGATCACGGTGCCGTGCCGCGCTGGCTATGGGCTACCGACTATCTACTTTCTTCTACAGGCCGTCGGCATCCATATCGAAAAGCGCCTACGCCTGCGTCGCCGCCACTGGCTCAGCAGACTGTGGCTCGCTGCAGTCGTGCTGATACCCGCTCCCTTCCTGCTGTTCTTCCCCGCTTTCCTCAAGTGCGTCTTCTACCCGATGACCAGCCTTTTACCTACTTTCTAAATAATCCTATCGAAACATCATGAACGACACTCCGATACCTATCTTACTCTATATTACCTATCTCGCCGGTATTGCCCAGTTTGGCATACTCATCGCCAGCGCGAGCACACCCAAGGCGCTCGACTGGGCAAAACACCTGAAGACCCTCCCGACTCTACTCAGACAGATGTTTTGGGTATATGGCATCTACATCGTGCTGATGATCATCAGCTTTGCCACGATCACCGTTTGCTTCCCACACGAGATGATGAGCGGCACGCCACTCGCTAGAGCACTAGCTGCTGTCATCGCCATCTTCTGGGGCATCCGCCTGATCATTCAGTGGTTCGTCTTCGATGCAGAGCCATTCCTCACCACCTGGTTTTATCGGGTCGGCTACCAGCTGCTCACTCTCACTTTCATCTACCTCACCGCTACCTACACCTGGCTAGCCGTCAGCTAAACAAACTACCTACTATGAATCGACAGAAAATCGTAATCGCTGGTGGTACAGGATTCCTCGGAGTCGCTCTGGCCAACCGCCTAGCAGCCGAAAATCGTGAGGTGGTCATCATCTCCCGCTACCCAGAAAAGTATAGCGGCCCAGGTCGCGCCATCGGCTGGGGAGGCGATTGGCAGGCTGAGCTAGATGGTGCCCATGCTTTGGTCAACCTAGTCGGCAAAAACGTGAACTGCCGACCGACTCGAAAAAACCGAGCCGAGATCGTCACCTCTCGAGTCACTAGTGTCACCCGCCTGTTTGCCGCTATCGAAACCCTAGCCGAACCACCCAAAGTCTGGGTACAGGCCAGCAGCCTAGCGATCTATGGCGACGGCGGTAGCGCCATGCTATCGGAGGATGCCGAGGCAGACACCGTCTACCCTGCCACAGTCTGCACCGCCTGGGAGGATGCCCTAGCTGCCGTCACTGCCACAGACATACGCTGTGTGAATCTACGCATCGGTTTCGTCCTAGGCAATCATGACGGCGCACTGCCTTTCCTCGTGAGACTATGCCGACTCGGTCTCGGCGGCCATATCGGTAGTGGCCAGCAATACATCAGCTGGATTCATCTGGAGGACATGCTCGACCTGTTTGTCGAGACCATCGATTCGCCCGACTACCACGGCACCTACAATGCCACCGGCCCCACCCCAGTGACCAATCGCGAGTTCATGCGGCAGCTGCGCCGTGTGCTGCGCCTACCTATCGGGCTAGCCGCTCCAGCTTTCCTCGTGCGACTCGGCGCTCCCATCCTAGATAGCGATCCCGAGATCGCCCTGACTGGTCGGCGCTGCGCACCGACACGGCTCATGGAGCACGCCTTCTCATTTCGCTACCCCGATCTTTATCCCGCCCTCATCGACCTATTTCCTAAACCATAAAAACAAATACCTATCATGACAAACATCATAGCAAACTACCTAGAGCCACTACTCATCGCAGCCGCTATCGGCCAGATCGCTATCGCGCTGCTCAACCTACGCCTCGATCGCATACTCAAATGGGATATCCAATTGGCCAATGTCGAGCTACTGCTGCAGGAGGTGTTTCAGGTGCACAAGTATTTCATCACCATCACACTGCTAGTATTTGGTGCCATCACCATCCGCTTCGCTGCCGATATCGGCAGTGCTGCCTATGAGATGACTCGTTGGTTCGCCGCCGGCGTCGGTATCTTCTGGGGTATCCGCACTATCCTGCAGTGGGCATTCTACAGCAGCAGCCACTGGCGAGGCGATCGCGGCCGCACAGCGGTGCACTGGATTCTCACCATCTGCTACGGAGGCTGCACCCTCACCTACCTCTACGCCGCCTTTCAGTAATCCCTACCAACCAACAATCACCACCAAAAGTGGCGGCGAGCGTCAGCGAGTGAAGCTCCACCCTGCGCGCCAACTAACCAAAGCCACCACCCAACTACCTATGAATAACCAACAACTCTACCACCTCAAACTCGTCTGCCGCTGGTCACTCGGCCTAGTCTGGATCTGGGAAGGCCTCGTGCCAAAGATCCTAGCTCCCACTCCGCTCCAGGCTCAGATCGTAGAGCGCAGCGGCCTCTACTGGCCAGATATCGATACTTGGCTACTGGTCATGGGCATCAGTATGATCATCGCCGGCATCATCATCTGCATCGGCTGGCTCGAGCGAGCCAGTGTGCTGACGGCATCGGTCGCCATGACCATCCTGATCTTTCTAGTAGTCGGCAACAATCCCGATTCTCTAAAAGATCTGCACGGCGGCATCGCCAAAGACGTATGCCTCTACGCCGTAGCCTGGGTCGTCTGGCAACTAGCGCCCATCGTGCCGCGGCGGCCAAAAATCAGTGACTAACAAATTATGGTAGTGAATGACGAACAGTTCGAGGCGATCGCCGATGTGTTTGAGCAGCTAGAGCTCGCACATCCCGATTCCTCGGATACCCCATGGATCGCTTTTCTCGATACCGACACTGGCCAAGTCACCCACCCACAGACCGAAGCTGCTCTCAACCTCTGCCAAGACAGCCCCACCCACATCCCTTTCCCAAAATTCGAAGAAACCACCCTCGATCGCTACGAGCGCATCCTCAACTTCATCGACACCCTAGAAGACGGAGCCCAGCGCATAGCGCTCGATCGCCTAGTCCGCGGCCGAGGAGCCATGCGCCGCTTCAAAGAATACCTCCACAAACCCGAAGGCGAACCCCTCCGCCCCCTCTGGGAAGCCGCCGAACGCCACCACCGCGAAGATCTGGTGCGCGATTGGCTGAGCGGCTTGGGGTGAGAGAAAGAATGTAGCCGCAGGTCTCCGCCCTAGACGACAAGCTGAGATCTCTGTGATACTAGCTTTGGTAAGGAGCCCCTTATCTATGCTGCGTGGCTTCTTCTCTCTAGCCTCGAAAAATCTGATTTGAGCATTGCCTTCGATGCCGATTTGTACCCTATTGAGTCTGGACCGTACCCTATTCAATGAGAGCTTTTTCACTCCTGTTTATCCTGATTTTCAGCCTCGCGCATTCTCAAGAAGTTCTCGATGTCCCTAAGGCCTACGATGCCGGGGTGAAAGCTATGGAGGAGGGCAAGTATGATGAGGGCCTGAAAGCCATCGGCAATGTCATCGCCACCCACGGGGCCACGGGCAAGGAGCGCTATGGATCGGTGTTTGGGCATTTCTACTACCTGCAGGGGATGCTGCATGTGAAGAAGAAGGAATACCCGCAGGCGATTCAGAGCTTTCAGACCTGCTACGAGAAATTTCCCAACGACACGGAGGACCTACCAAATGTGTTTCTCTCCGAGGCACTGGCCCAGTGGGCGGGCTGCCTGATGGCGACGAAGAAGTACGGCGCCGCTGCCGAGAAGTACAAAGCCGCTCTAGCGCGCACGGAAAAGTACAAGCCCCAGCTGAACCGGCTGGAGACCCAGGTAAACCTCTCGAAATGCCTGATGCTCTCGGGCGAGTCCTCGCAGGGCAAAGACTTCATCAGCCAGCGGATGGACGATCCCGAAGCGACCGATCCGATGAAGCGCTCGCTGTTCCTCATCCTACTCGCCGACTGGTCGCCCACTGCACCGATAGCCGAGATCAATACCTACCTGAAAAAATACGGCCCGCTGATGCAGAGCGACACACTGGTCAATCGCTATGAGAAGCAGAACCCCGTGTACAATCGACTCGCCTCTCAGGCCGTAGCCGCCGAGCAGCCCGATCGCGCGCTGCTCTGGTACCAGCAGATGATCTCGCCCGTCGAGGTCGGCCGCGCCTACAATGCCGAGGCCCAAAAACTGCGCAAGACTGGCAGCAATCCCGTGCGCCTGGATAAGCTCGAAAGCGATCTGCGCAAGCAGAAGGAACAACTCGGCCAGATCCTGATGGGTCGCGGCTCGGCTTACTTCGCGCTCGGTCAGCTGGACAAGGCCAAGGCCGACTACCTGGAGCTAGCCAACCGCTTCCCCAACCACCCGCAGCGCGGTGTGATCCTGCACAATCTGACCATGGCCGCTGTGAAACAGGGCGATCTCGATGCCGCCTCTCGCTATGGCATGCAGTTTTTCAAAGAACGCCCGGAAGACGAACTGCGCCCCGTGATGGCTAGCACACTGGTCGATGGCCTGTTTGTACAGGGCGAGTTCGCCGAGGTGCTGCGTGTCGGCAATCAACTCCGCAGCACCCTGAAAAGCGGCTCACCCGAGGCCGAGGTGCCAGCCTTTGCCACTGGTGCCGCGCTATACCATCTCGGGCGCCACCAGGAGGCCACCGAAGATCTGACTGCCTACCTCGAGCAATACCCCTCTGGCTCGCGCGTCGACTCCGCCCGCTACTACCTGGGCGCCAATCTGATCAGCCAGCAGCGCTGGGATGAGGGCACCGCCGCTCTGGATGAATTTCTGGAAACCTACGAGAGCTCCGATTTTCGCCCCTCGGCACTCTATTTCTCTGGGCTCGGCCACTTCGTCGGCGAGGACTACCTGACCGCCAATAGCCGCATGATCGAGCTGCAGGTCAAACATCGCGACGCGGCCGAGGTGCCCAATAGCCACAACATCCTCGGCGATATCCTAGCCGCTCGCGACAAGCCCTACGGCGAGGTGACAGACTGCTACAAGCGCGCTCTCGACCTGGTCGAAAAACAAAACCGTGGCGACGCCAATGTAGCTGGCTACGCCCTGCGCCAACTACTAAACCAAGCCGCCGCGGCCGAGCAGTGGGAGCTAGCCACCAGCTTCTACGATCGCTTCACCAAAGACTACAGCGATACCAACTGGCGCTCCGATGTGCTGACGCTCGCCATCGGCCCGCTAGTCAATAGCGGCCGTGCCGATGAGGCGAGACAGCTACTGGAGCAGAATGTACAGACCGCAGCTCAGGATCCCAACAGTACCGAGCTCGACACCCTGTTTGCCAGTTACCTCGACTTTCTCAAACAACACCTGAGCCAGGCAGAAGCCACCGATGCACTGGCCAATTTCCCCGATCCCAAGCCTGTGGCTCTGCGCGCCTGGATCTACCTAGCCCAGATCGAGCTAGCTGAAGACCCCGAGGTGGCCAAAAAGACCTTTGCCCAGCTGCGCGCGATCTATGAGCAGCATGGCAAAAAGCTGAGCAGCGCCACACTGGTGAAGCTAGCCCGCGACAATCTGGCCAATGGCGGCAACGAAGCCGAGGCCCGCGACATCTACGAGTTTATCCTAGCTGATCGGCCTGGTGGCGAGGCGGCAGGGCAGGCGCTGGGCGATCTAGCACAGCTACAGGTCGAGAAAGCCCCCAACAAAGCCAAACAGCTATTCGAGCGAGTGCTCAACGAAGTCGACGACATCGCCGCGCACGAGCCTGCCGTACTCGGCATCGCTCGACTCGAGAGTGCCGCAGGCGACTACGATGCCGCTATCGCCTGGTGGCAGCGCTACCGCCAGGAGCCCAGTTGGCGATCCGCCCGCGCCGAGGCCAGCTACCGCTATGGCGAGTGCCTACTCCAGGCTGGCGATCGCGACGAGGCAGTCGCCACCTTTGTGAATGTCTACTCCAACTTCCCAGGGCAGATCGATTGGTCGGCCAAAGCCTACGTCGAGTCCGCCAAGATCATACACGCCAAAGGCCGCGAACTAGACGCCCTGAAGCTGCTGCGCGAGATGATTCAGCGCATCGGCCACGAGAAAGAGCACCCCGATGTGATCGAGGGTCGCCGCCTGTTTTTCGCTTGGCGCGATGCCTTGACGGCAAAAGGTTAAATTCTCCGACAAATCCGAGTCGACCCTCTAAACTTTTTAGGTCAGAGGTAGATAAATGAATTAAATTTTTAATAATTTTTTAGAATTTTCATGATTTTAAGGTAATTTACTAAGCAAAAAAGCCCCACTTTTTGATGTTTTCCCTAAAGCAGCTGTCAGATCGTACCGATCGTGACAAGCCAGAAGCCGCTCAACGCAAGGCTTCTCGAAAAGGCATATCCTTTCATCACAAACTACTGATAGCCATGTGCTTGGCTATCCTTCTGCTCACGGTCTCCGCCATAGTCTTAGTCGAAAATGCAGCACGACAGTCAGATCAGCAGCAGATGACCAATGAGTTCACCCGCCTTCACTACGTGATGTTAAAGCAGGGCGAGGAGCGCCGCCGTAGCATCACTGAAAAAAGTAAAATCGTGGCGAGCTCCCCCAGGATCAAAGGAGCTATGGAGCGCGAGGAAATCGATTTGCTCTACGATCTAGCCAAACTCGAACTGCCTCACGTGCTTTTCGGTGCTGGCCCCGCCCCCACCAAGCGGCTCAATGGACGCCCCAAAGGAGCCCCAGAGAATTTCTCGCCCCAAAAAAACACCGCAGATTACTCGAATGTGCCCAGTAGTTTTCAGTTTGCCTTTTTGGACCAGAATGGCCAGGCGATCCCCAATCCCCATCAACCGATTGCGACAAAGTGGACCGACTCTTTCCAACTCGATTGCATCCCCGAAGATCAAAAAACCATCTATGTCGAAGTGCCCAATCCCATCACTAACAAAACCCACCTGCTAGAGGTAGTCATCACCTCCATGCAAACTCGATGGGGCAACGAATCTCAAGGCGCCATCGCTGTAGCCATCTGTGTCGAAGAAGCTCAGCTGAAGTATGACTGGGCGGAAAAGGTTGGCTACTTCACCAATGGCAGGCTCTACTCCAACGGCCTCTCCCCAGAAGAAAGCCGTATGATCAGCCAAGAGCTACTCGCCACGACTACGAGCGAACCAACTGCTGATATCGAGCTCCGAGCCGATATCGATGGCGAGTCACACTTCGTATGCACACGTCCATTCGATGAAGATCCATCCATTCATTGGGTCAGTTTCTTTTCACTTAGCGATTCCATCGCTGCTCGCAAAGCACAACAAGCGAAGATCGCCCTGATTGGCCTGATCACACTTCTTGTTGGTTTTGTCGCCAGCTACATCATATCCCGACTTCTTTCTAAACCTATCGAGGAACTCGCAGAGGCCTCCAAGGAGAATAAGGAGCTGCGCGACCAGGCCGAAGAAGCCTATCGCCAATCCGAGCAGCGCTATCGCAGCCTATTCGAAAATGCGGTCGAGGGCATCTTCATTCTATCCGGCGATGGTGCCGTAGTCAGTGCCAATCCCGCCCTAGCCAGGATCTGTGGATTCGACTCACCGGAGACTATGATGGGTGAGACTCCGGGCACCGTGCCTTGCCAGTTTGCCTCTCTCTTTGCAGATATCAAACAGTGCACACTCCTAGTAGGCGATGTCATGCGCAGAGGCTCCGTCTCGGGATTTGAGGCCGAGCTCATCGCTCCTAGCGGGCAGCGCACCTGGGTCTCGCAAAACATGACTCAAGTCGCCGATCCACTCGACCCTCGCGGCTACCACTACGAAGGCACCCTATTCGACATCACTCACAAAAAGGAGACCGAACTCCAGATGAAAGAGCTGAATGCTCACCTCGAGAAAGCACTCTCCGATCTGCGCTCCACTCAGGACAATGTGATCCAGCAGGAGCGACTGCGCGCACTCGGCGAAATGGCCAGCGGTGTCGCTCACGATTTTAATAATGCGCTATCGCCGATCATGGGCTTCAGCGATCTCCTGCTCAACGACACCGACGACACCATCGATGCCGACGCTCGCCGCCAGTTTCTCGACCTCATTCAAACCTCTGCTCAAGACGCAGCCAGTGTCGTCAGCCGCCTGCGCGAATTTTACAAACCCGACTACGAGCACGGCGAGCAGCACGGTATCAATCTAAACGAACTAGTCGACCAAACCATCCACCTCACTCAGCCCCGCTGGAAGCAACAGGCTCAGAACAGCAATATCGACATCCAGATCCAGACAGACCTACAGTCCGACCTCCCATTGATCCTCGGAGAAGCGTCGCCACTCCGAGAGTCGATGACCAATCTGATCTTCAATGCCGTCGATGCCATGCCCGATGGCGGCACGATCTCACTCCGTACCTATACCGAAGGCGGCAGAGTCCATCTACACATCACCGATAGCGGCACAGGGATGACCGACGAGGTCAGAAAGAATTGCCTGGAGCCATTTTTCTCCACCAAAGGCGACCGCGGGACAGGGCTCGGTCTGGCGATGGTATTCGGCATCATCCAAAGGCACAAAGGCCTAGTAGATATCGAAAGCGAAGTGGGTGTCGGCACGACCTTCCAGATCTCTTTCCCCATCTACACAGCAGGCTCACTGGAGTCCACAGCCGACGAGTCGGGAGAAAACGAAGCCACAGCAGCTCACCACCGACCACTGCGTATCCTCCTAGCCGACGACGAAAAATCCATCTTAGCTTTCCTCCAGACAGTCCTGCGTAAAGAAGGCCACCAGACCATAGCCGTAGAGGATGGCCGCAAAGCGCTCAACGAATTCCAGGCCCATCCACAGGACTTCGACCTCGTCATCACCGACAAGGCCATGCCAGAGATGAGCGGCACCCAGCTCTCGACCGAGATCAAAAAGATCTCTCACCACACACCGGTCATCATGCTGTCGGGCTTTGGCCAATTCCTCGACAAGAATGAGATGCCAGATATCGATGCTCTCGCCAGCAAGCCTGTGAGCATCGACTCCCTCCGCCAGTCGATCCACGATGTGCTGGAGAATGCTCCAGCCGAGGCCGGTGCCTAGCCTGCCCCACTCGATCGAGTGCCTCGACGCACTCCCACCCCACCGCTAACCTAGCGGATGATCCGGCTATCTCTCATCTTGCTCGCGGTATTTCTCTATCTGCCCAGCGCACTCTCTCAGCAGCTCTCGGTCCCTCAGTTTTTCAGCGATCACATGGTGCTGCAGCGCGATGGCACGGCAGCGATCTGGGGCCAAGCAGCTCCCAGTGCAGGGGTGACAGTCGCCTTCAAAGACAATCAGGCCACTGCTACTGCTGCGCCGGATGGTCGCTGGAAAGCCGCGATACAGACCGGACCTGCAGATGCCACGGGTGCAGTGCTGTCGATAACGTCTGGCGAAGAGACTATCCAGATTCAGGATGTGCTCGTCGGCGAGGTCTGGGTCGCCTCGGGCCAGTCGAATATGGTCTGGACTCTCGATCGCTCCGGCATCTATGAGGAAGAAATCGCCACCGCCGACTTCCCCGGACTACGTTTTTTCAATGCACCGACCGTGACTGCCATCGAGCCGCAGGCAGATATCGCTGGTGAGTGGAGCCTGACCAGTGCAGACACCGTCGCCGACTACTCGGGCGTGGCTTATTTCTTTGCCAAACATCTGCACCAGACTCTGGATATACCCATCGGTATCATCAAAACAGCTTGGGGCGGCAAGCCAGTAGAGACCTTTACCAGCCGTGAGGCTCTCAGCACGCTCCCCGCTACCAAGATACTCGTCGACGATGTGCTAGCCGCCGATACCAACTACGATGCCGAACAAGTTCAGGCCTTTTACCAAAAGCGACTCGCCGACTGGGAAGCCGCTCTCGCCAAATGGAAGGAACTACCCAAAGACCAGCGCAAGCGCGCCCCGAAAAGACCCTCCTCGCCGAAGCGCCCTCTAGATACCGAAGGCAAGCCCGGAGTCCTATTCGATTCTATGATCCACCCCTTTATCGGCTACACCCTACGCGGTGCGATCTGGTACCAAGGCGAGGCAAATGCCAAGGCCGGCGCGGTCCCCTACGATCAGACCCTACCCCTGCTCATCAACGACTGGCGCGACCGCTGGGGAGATGAGTTCTCGTTCTACTACGTACAGTTGGCCAACTTTCGCCAAGCCACCACCGAGCCCGGCGTAGCCGATGCCTGGCCGCTACTGCAGGATCGCATGCGCCGCGTGCTAGCGACGACACCAAAGACCGGTATGGCGATCATCAATGACACCGGCATGGCCAACAATATCCACCCACCGAATAAACACGACGTCGGCCAGCGCCTCGCCCTCTGGGCCCTGGCCAAAGACTACGACCAGCCACTCTCCGCCTACTCCGGCCCTCTGTATCGGGCTGTGGAGTTTTCCAAAGGCCAGGCCACGGTGAGCTTCGACCAAGTCGGCACAGGGCTCCGCAGTCGCACCGATGGTGAGCCGCTGAAACGCTTTGAAATAGCTGGCGAAGACAAAGTCTGGCACTGGGCCGATGCCGAGATCGCAGGCGCAGACACCGTCATCGTCAGTAGCCCATCTGTAGCCACACCAGCCGCTGTACGCTACGCTTGGGCCTCCAATCCCGAGGAGGCAAATCTAGTCAACAGCGAAGGTCTACCCACATCGGTATTCCGCACCGACGACTGGGACGATGTCGTCTCTCAAGCCGACCTAAAAGCCGCTGCCAATGCCGAAGCCCGCAGACAGCTACAGAAACAAATCAAAGAACTAGCTACCAAACGTAAAGCACTCGACCGCAAGAGTGAGGAATTCAAACAAGTCTCCGAGCAACACGCCGAACTGATGAAAAAATGGCGCGCCACAGCTACCAAGCGTTAACCTAGAGTTCAGCTTACAACATGCACTACATAAAGCAGAGAAGAGTCGAATTGTGGTTTGGCTTTGGTATTTCGCTACTATTAGGTTTTTTCCTCGGTTCTATCGCTTTCCTTCAGGAAATCCGAGCACTTTGGTGGTTGGCTGTTCCTTTTTTGATATTGGCGCCAATTCTTGCTTGGAAAGCTACTAGGGCTGCAGAGGTTTTTAAGGCAGAAGAGCAGATGATCAACGAACGATATTCAAAGAATCCTACATGGTCGAATCTCGCCCTGCTAATTACTGTCTTTTCGGTCGCTGCAACACTAGTAGCGTTGATCAAGAAATTCTTCTCCTGAAGATTCCGACCACCAGCCGATTGCACCCTATTGAATAAAAATTGTACCCTATTGAATTTTGGATTTCACCAGACTTTCAGCGCTAAAAACCTATACCCTGACGCTATCGATCCTTTTAGCAACGAGCCTAGCTCTCTCCGCTGAGAGACCCAATTTACTATACATACTAGTCGATGACCTAGGCTTTAGTGATCTCGGCTGCTTCGGCGGAGAGATCGCGACTCCCGTCCTTGACTCTCTAGCCAGCGATGGCGTGCGGCTCACCCAGCTATACAATACTGGCCGCTGCTGCCCATCGCGAGCAGCACTGCTCACTGGACAGTATCCCCACCGTGTCGGCCTCGGCCACATGACGGGTAATGATCTCGGCCACCCTGGCTTTCGCGGTGTCGTCTCTGCCGAGGCGCAGACTATCGCAGAGGTGGTCAATCAGGCTGGCTACCGCTCATTCATGTCAGGCAAATGGCACCTGGGTACTGATGATCCGACCAAACATGGTTTCGAGGAATTTTACGGCACCTTGGTCAGTGCCAAGCGATTCTTCGATCCCGACCACATGCTGCGCCTACCCGCAGACAGAGCTCCTCGCAGCTACGAGGAGAGCGACTTTTACGCGACTGATGCGGTCACTGATCATGCGCTGGATTTTCTCGACCTCGCTCGCGATACACCAGACCGACCATGGTTTCTCTACCTCGCCTACCACGCACCGCACTTCCCCCTACAGGCTCCACAGGAGGAAATCGATAAGTACAAGGACCGCTACCACACAGGCTGGGATCGGCTGCGCACCGAGCGGCTAGCTAGGATGAAAAAACTGGGAATCGTGCCAGAGGATACAGCCCTATCCGCCAGATCGACGTGGCAAAACTATGGTGAAACCGCTACCGGCACCAATCCCGCCTGGGACTCGCTACCCGAGGAGCGCAGGCTCGACCTCGCTCGCCGCATGGCCATCTACGCAGCCATGGTCGATCGGCTCGATCAGCAGATCGGTAGAGTCATCGCCGATCTAAAAGTCGCCAACGAACTCGACAACACACTCATCATTTTCACCTCCGACAATGGCGCATGCTTCGAGTGGGATCCCTTTGGCTTCGACATCAAATCGGGTAACGAAAACCAACTACATAAAGGCGACGCTATTGCATCGATGGGCGGCCCAGGCACCTACCACAGCGTCGGCTCTGGCTGGGCGAATGCCAGCAATACCCCGTGGCGGCAGTACAAACATTTCAACCACGAGGGCGGTATCGCCTCGCCAGGCATCGTCCACTGGCCTCAGGGACTGCAGACGGAGCCCTGCGCTATCCTGCACCAGGCCACCCACATCATCGACCTGATGCCTACCGCCATAGTCGCGTCCGGCGCCAGCTACGATGGCCAGCTAGAAATGCCCGGGCACGACCTGATCGCTACCATCAATCAGCCTCGCGCCAGCACCGATCGCATGCTGTTTTTCGAACACCAGGGCAACCGCGCCGTGCGCCACGGGCAGTGGAAACTGGTGGCCCTCAATCGAAAGCCATGGGAGCTCTACAACATCGAAACAGACCGGATAGAGAGCCACGACCTAGCCGCTCAGCATCCCAAGAAAGTGGCAGAACTCAACGCCGCCTGGGAGACATGGGCCGCAGACAATCACGTAACCCCACTGCCGGATGATCTGAAAGTGCGCTACCTGAAGCCTCGATCCGAAACGCCATAGCACTACCCGCCCCTCCGACCCGCATCTTGACAAGCCTCCGTGTTTTGAAACCTTTCAGCATGATCTCACGACAAGCAAATGACATGGCAAATTTTAGGGTTCAAGGAGGGGCTGCCTTTAGCTGCCCGGCTACCTCGGCCGAAGCAAATGGCACAGCCTGTCGGGCAGCTAAAAGCAGCCCCTCCTTGAGCGTGAGTCTTCGGCAATTGCAGCGCCTATCTTGTTCTCGTGCCATTCTGGGAATAATCTGCACGACCCTCACAGCGCTATCGTTGCTACTCGGCCAACTGGGGGCAGCCGAATTCTCAATCGAGCAGGAGTCTAGCGGCGATATCGCCATCCACATCGATGGCGAACTCTTTACCCGCTATGTGACCAGCGATGCTGAGACCAACAAATGTTACTTCTGGCCAGTCATCGGCCCCGATGGCATCGAGATGACTCGCAACTTCCCGATGAAAGATGTCGAAGGCGAAAAGCAGGACCACCCACATCATCGGTCGATCTGTTTTGGCCTACAGGAGGCAGGCGGATTCAATACCTGGCACGAGCGCCTGACCTTCACCAAAAATGGCAAAGTGAATGAGGCCAAACTGGCAAATATGGGCAAGCAGGTTCATAAAAAAGTCGTCACTGCTACCGCCGCTGGAGACACGGCTACGCTCATCACCCACACCGAGAATGTCTGTCCCGAGGGCAAAGTCTACCTCACCCAGACTCGCCAATTCGATTTCCATGTAGCAGCAGACGGCTCGCGCATCATCGATGCCACCATCTCGCTACACGGAGCTCATGGCGGCACAGAGATCGTTGGCAAAAAAGACTCTGGCCTGAGCATACGCGTCGCCCACAGCATATGTGTCGATGCCGGAGAGGGTGGCCACATCGTCAATAGCGCTGGCGATAAAGATGCCGATGCCTGGGGCAAACGCGCTCCGTGGGTCGACTTCTACGGACTGGTCGACGGAAAACAAATGGGCATCGCCATGCTCAATCACCCCTCTAGCTTTCGCTACCCGACCCCGTGGCACGTGCGCACCTACGGCTTATTCACCGCCAATCCCTTTGCTCTGAAAGAGGTCGCAGGCGAAGACGAGTCCGGCGATATCACACTGGCGGAAGGCGAGACCATCACCCTGAAACACCGCATCATCCTCCACGAAGGCAACGCAGATGCCGCAAACATCAAAGCCGCCTGGCAGACCTACTCCAAAACCGAAGGCTAGCTCCTCCGGGACCCGCCGAAATCCCCGCCGGCTATCTATCAGAGCCTTTTCACCTCGCCACTATCTGCACTCTCGATCGCTGCCAGACACAGCTCTAGAGAGCGCAGATTATTCGCCGCCGAGTGGTAAGGCTCTCGATCCTCCTCGATGGCACATAGCAGCTCTCCCATAGCGCCTTGAAAGCCCGACTCAAACCAACAACCCTGCAGCGGCACTCGCGCCTGTCCATCAGGCAGGTATAACTCCATCTCAGGCTGTTCATTCAGCCCAGGCCCTCGGCTTCTCAAAGTTCCCTCAGTGCCCACTACGGTGGTGCAGTCCTCCTCGCCCAGCTGTGTGTGCGCATGAAAGGCCATCCGCACCTGTGCCCCAGGATACTCGATGATCGCAGAAGCTAGCGCGGGCGGACCAAAGCTCTGAGCGCCAAACTTCGTAGCGCAGGCATACACCGACTCAGCCCGGCGATCACCCATGAAACACGATGCGATATCGAACCAATGGATCGCAAAATCGAACAAAATGAGGTGATGGATCTTCTCGAAATCAGGATTTCCCGCCACCCACGTCTGATCCCACTGCAGGACGAAATCGACACTCGTCACCTCGCCGATCAAACCGGTATCGATCGCCTGCCTTATATAGGCAAAGTGTGGCGCCCATCGGCCATTCTGATTCACGGCTAGCTTCACTCCTTTTCGCTCAGCTTTTTCAGCCAGCCTAACACCCTCCGCCGGATCCAGCACAAAGGGTTTCTGGCTGAGTATATGTTTCCCCGCATCGATGGCTGCCTCCAGTATAGGTAGGCGCTCCTGTGGGTGTGGAGTGATGTCTACCACATCGATATCGGGATCACTCAGCAGCGCCTGGCTATCGGTGTAGACCTTTGCTTCGGGGAAAAACTCATCCCGCCGCGACTCTGCCTTGGCTAGGGTGCGGCTGGTCATACCTACCACATCCCAGCCGCATGCTTGGTAGGCTCGCAGATGCATCTCGCTGATACCGCCTGTACCGATCAGTCCTATCCTGGGACGGTAGTGCTGGGGAGCAGGAGGCAGGTAGTCGATAGCCGGCGGCTCGATCTCGCGCACCTCCTTTGCCACGCTCAGCCCATACTCACTATCGTGATCGTCCTCAGGCATCGCGTAGTCCGACTTGGTTCATCAGGTCCGCTGTCGATTGATAGGCTTCCTCGACCCATTCTACGATCTTTGCCGGATCTGGAGAATACTCGAGCTCGATCGATACAGTCCCATCGATCTCCAGTTCTTTGATCGCCTGCAGATAGGGTGCAAACTTCACCACCCCACGCCCCGGCGGCAGATCCCCGTGCACCTTGCCATCGCAGTCGCTGATGTGTACATGCGCCGCCTTGCCGCGCAGCTGCGCCACCTCCTGAGCCGAAGTATCGGCCAGCACCAGATGACTGATATCGATATTGGCCAACACATTGGGCATCGCACAGTCGTCGACAAAGCGAACCATCTCGGAGATATTATTGAGCAGGCTCAGGCGAAACGGCTCCAGCTCCAGAGCGATCTCGATACCGGCTGTCGCCGCATACTCGCCCAGCTCACGCACTGTCTCCACTCCCCACTGCCACTGGTCCTCTGGAGGAATCACTTCGCGCTGCCAAATGTATTCTCCCAAGACCAGTAATATATTTTTCGCTCCCAGTCGTTTCGCCAAATCGATGAACTTTTTACAACGATTCACATGAAACTCCCGCACTGGATCATTGAAATCAATCAACCCAATCGCTACCACCGGCAGAGAGATGATAGGTAGCCCATTCGCCTGGCAGGTGCTCTCGATCAGCCGGATCTCCTCCTCGCTGATCGACATCGCCTCAGTAAAAATATCGACCGTATCAAAACCAATCCGAGCGATATGCTCCAGCCCAGTCTTGGTATCGACACCTGCCTGAGAAAAAGCGCTATTGATGATACCTAAATTCATACCAGCTCCTCCTCTAGCTCCTTGGCACTATGATCATCACTATCGAGATCCACATAATCCACCGCCGCTCTAGCCGAGCGATCTCTACCCACTGCTAGGATCTGATCATCCTCTACTTTATCCAGCTTGGTGTAGCGTGGATGATGCGACTCCTTGTAGGGATCATTCGACTTGGCATTGTAGCAGCAGATCATCGCCCAGCGTGAGTGGTCCGACTCATTCGACGCCGAGCAGTGCAATAGATTGGAATGAAAGATGACCGCATCGCCCTGCTCCAGCTCACAATGGACCAATTCCATGCGCTTTTTTGCCTCCTCGACTCGCTCCATGTCCGCACCAGCCTGATCCCCAGATAGCACATGATTCACCCGCCCGAGATGATGCGACCCTCTCAGCACCTGCAGGCAGCCATTCTCCTGAGTCGCCCGATCCACAGCGATCATCACACTGCACAGATTCGGCGTGAGCACCCCGTTTTGGTACCAGTAGCCGTAGTCCTGATGCCATGCCCAGGCGCCTCCTGTCTTGGCATCTTTCAGGATCATCTTCGAGTGGTAGTGATAGGCCTCGTCATCGAGGATCTGCTCCACTGGTTCGACCACTTTCCTCGCGCGGGCGATCATCCCATAAATACCATCCCCAGGGTGATTCCACAGCGCGAGCCGCACATCATTTCCCTCACCATCGTCTCTAGAGCTAGACGCCTGATCCATGGCGTGATCTGCCTGAGCCGTCTCTCGCAGCAGGCCCACCTCCTCCTGATCGAGCAGACCGCTGACAAACAAATAACCATCGCGCCGGTACGCGCTCAGCTGCTCTTCGCTCAATTTCATACCCCTTTTTACCAACTAGCCCTTCCCTCTGTCACGCTTTATTCAGAGGGGAGCCCCTACGAATATCCGCTGCTAGCTTTGCTTTCCTCCTACCCAAAAGTACTCTAATCATAGTCATGATAAAGTTTCTATGCACACTGAGCATGCTATGTCTCACGACAGGCGTCGGCCTCAACCAGATCAGCGAAGAACGCTTTCAAACCCTCATGTCCACTGTCCAACCTGCAGCCGGACAGAAATGGACCTCCGTAGGCTGGCTCACCTCACTGGTCGAGGCTCAGCATCGCTCCGTAGACACTGGCAAACCTATCTTCATCTGGGCGATGGATGGCCACCCCATCGGCTGTGTGTGAAACAATGGCGTCGTCGACCGTGCGTTGATGTTTGAAGATGATGTGGTGCTCACTACGATCAGAGAAAAGTGTATACCAGTAACGATTGACCAATTCTACACTCGCCGCCAGAGCGATAAGGAGGGCGAATACTACTGGAGCATCGTCAAACAACGTGGTTACGAAAAGGGCAAAACCACACAGGGCTTTTACCTAGTATCACCCAGCGGTAAGCTGCTCTACTCAAAAAGCGCTGGACTGAACCAGTGGCAACTACCGACTTTCAAAAAAGAGCTAGTCGATGTACTAGACACTTTCGCCCCCAGCACCGCAGAGGTCATGCCCAAGCTCACCGTGCCCACTCCCGACCTCAAGACCACCCCACGTTTCCCTGCCGGTGCCGTGATCGCCCGAGTCCATGCCAAGGCAATCGCCCAAACCGACTCACCCGTCTCCCAAGATTTCCTCTGGCTGACTGCCGACGAACAAAAACGACTGCTAGACAACACTCTAACCGACGAGATCAAATATCGCCTACTCCGATATCACTTCATCGACAACACTCTGGGCGAACCCAAACGCTGGAAAAAACAAGACATCATCAGCGAATCGCTAACCCTAGTCGACGGCAAGCTCTCCGGTAGCTTCGTGCTAAAGAGCGAAAAGAACCAAGCAGGCTACACCGCCCATGTCCTAGGCCATATCCGAGGCGATGACCAAGGTCGCATCACCCAGCTGAAGATGGTAGCCGAGGGCTCCTACTACGGAAACACCAACATAGCCGGCATCCGAGAGCCCGGAGAATTCCCCCTAGCCGTCTCCTTCCGCCTAGATCCCGAGGCACCCACAGGCGTGCTCCCACAGGGAATGAAAGGCTGGCCACCGAGCTACTGGAATCCACTGTTGTGATGTTGGGCTCTTCAAGGGCTAGGCTTTGAGATTTTCCTTAGCCACACTTCAGAACCTTTGCGCCCGTCTTCAATTTGTGCGAGTCTATCTGCATGGAATTAACCATCGAAGTTCCAGAAGCGCTGCGTGATAAAGTGAACGACGCAGGCACCTCCCTACCCGAGGTGCTAGAATGCGGGTTCCGATATTGGGACGGTGGTAGTCACGAAGGGTATACCGGAGAAGCCGATTTGCTGGAAGTCTTTGCCAATTTCCCCGAACCAGAAGAGGTAATCGCTCTAAAGCCCTCACCAGTGCTACAGCACCGTGTTTCCCAACTGCTAGAGAAAAGCAAGCAAACTGGCGGTCTTAGTGCCTCTGAAGAACTAGAATGGCAGCGCTATGAGCGTCTCGAACAGATGGTCCGCAAGTCAAAGGCTCAGGCCAGGTTGAAGCTTGCTACAGACGCTGATGAGTAAAACTTATGTTCCTGCTAATCTGAGGCGAGAAGTCAGGGAGCGAGCTGGATTAACCTGTGAATATTGCCTGCAACCCGAAGGAGAGGGCTTATTTTCTCACGAAGTTGAGCACATCATCGCTGAAAAACATAACGGCGAAACAGAGTCTCAGAATCTGGCTCTCGCATGTTGCCTGTGCAACAAATACAAGGGAACAGATCTCAGCTCAATAGATCCAGTATCAGATGCAATCGTGCGCTTGTTCCACCCCCGCAATGACCGCTGGACGGACCACTTTCAGCTTCTTAGTTCAGGCCATATCGAAGCTCAAACCGCAATCGGAAGAGTCACCGTAAACCTACTGCGACTAAATCGTATAGAATGCGTTGAAATCCGACAGGTCCAGATAAGGTGCGGTATATTGAGTGTGTCGTAGCTGTAAAAACTATCTGCTCTAAGATTCCAAGAAATCGTCATTAGCTGAACCAAAAATATTCCATGAGCCGATTTTCAAAACTATTCTACACCCTTGCTCTCGGGGCGGTCCTAACAACCTCGGCCCTGTCCGCGCCAAACGTGCTAATCATACTCGTCGATGATCTGGGGTATGGCGATGTGGGCGCTTACAATCCTGACTCAAAGATCCCTACACCTAGACTAGACCAGTTGGCCAGCGAAGGCATGGCCTTCACCGATGCGCATGCGCCGGGGCCGCTTTGCCATGTCTCTCGCTATGGATTGATGACGGGGCGCTACCCATTTCGCAAGGAGATCCACTGGATAAACAACGCGGTCATCGATGAAGATCGGTTGACCCTGCCTGCTATGCTGCAGGAGGCGGGTTATCAAACGCACATGGTGGGCAAGTGGCACCTGGGATTTTTCGAAGATCCAGAGTTCAAAGGGCCATTGCGTGGCGGCCCAGTAGACCGTGGCTTCCACGAGTATTTCGGTATTCGGGCGTCTACCGATATCCCACCGTATTTCTACATCATAGGTGATCGAGCGATACAGCCGCCTACCGAGACGATCGAAGCCAACGGGACCGAAGGATGGACTAATATACAAGGCAAGTTTTGGCGAGAGGGAGGTATCTCTCCAGATATGGATTTGCATGAGGTGTTACCTCGCTTCACCGACGAGGCGATTTCTGTGATCGAGGGGCATGGCTCCGACAAACCTCTGATGCTATATCTAGCCTACCCAGCACCACACACACCATGGCTACCGAGTGATGAATTTGTAGGCACCACCGAGGTCGGTCTGTATGGCGACTTCACAGCCATGGTCGATGCCAACATCGGCGAGGTCATAGATGCGCTCGATGCTGCCGATATGAAAGACGACACCATCGTGATCTTCACCTCCGACAATGGCCCGGTGTGGTTCGAAAATGATGTGAAGCGATTTCAGCATGCCTCGGCTGGGCCGCTGCGCGGTATCAAAGGCGGTGCTTGGGAGGGAGGGCATCGCATGCCTTTCATCGTGCGCTGGCCAGAGAGAGTCAAAGCTGGAACCACCTGCGACGCGACCATCTGTTTCACCGATATCATGGCGACCATGGCCGACCTGCTACAGGTACAGATCCCAGATGGCCAGGCGCCAGATAGCTACAGCTTTCTCAGCTCGCTAGACGATGCCCAGGCGATAAGCCAACGCCCACCCATCGTGATGCACGCGGGTAGAAAGCACCGCATGATCCGCAAGGGAGACTGGAAGCTCATCGTAGGCACGGATTCCGGAGGCTTCTCCGGCCGCGAGCACAAGCCGCCCAAAGATGCACCAAAAATTCAGCTCTATAACCTGAAAGAAGATATAGGCGAACGGAATAATGTTTACGATAAGTATCCTGAAAAAGCCGAAGCACTACTAGCTGAACTCACAGAGATCGAATCAACAGAATAAATCCAAACCCTACATTTGAAGAACCTCCAACCATAAATGTGGCTACGAACGCCAGTGGAACGCAAAGCCTATCCGACAACGCCTACGGAAATGGCAAAATAGATTAAATATCAATTGGGTAGTGACCCAAGGTTTACCGGCAATCCAGATACTCGCTGAATAATCGATTCGACTTCCGGACTTGGCCCACCGTAGCTTACGATGGAAACATCTAACTGCTGTGAATACCCTAGCTGTAGTGCTCGAACGATGGCATCGCAGATCCACTCGCTCCGATTACCAAAGGCGCCACCACCCAGTAGGGTCAAATACACCCTCCGATTGCCAGTTCTCTTGGCATTGATGACGGCAGCCCGTAGAGTAGCTTCGTAAGCTGCCTCTAACACCATTCTCGCGAAGGGCTCCCATAGCCCAGATTGGATAACTGAATAAGCAACTGGCAACGCTGATGCATACACTTGCGCCACCGAGTGATCACAGCCCTCGAGCGTCACACCCACATCCCAATGCACACCGATCTTCAGTTTACCCTGCAAACTAGAAAGATCATCAGCAGATAATTGCTGTAACATAGCGTTTACTTCAGCGAGAGCAGCGCTCCTGGGAGGTAACACATATCCATTTCGCATCTGCCAGAGATTCCCTTGATCATTCCCAAGCTCTTCACCAATCCCTGCCAGACAATCGATCTGTTGCTCTCGAGTTTGTCCAACCTGCCCTTCCGGCATAGGAATCCAGTAATTTCGGAATATCGTACCCGCCCCGGCAGCTATGGCACAGGCAGGCCCCTGTGTGAAATCCATCTCGTACCGCGCTACACCAGCCTCTGGAGACACCTCGGGCGAGACCATCTCTAGTAAATTAAACTGAGAGGCAACCTGAAACAAAGCCCCGCTGTTTTGTGGATCCCGATGCAATTCCTGAACATCGCCGACTACCTCCCCAATACTCAAAGAACTCGGACATCCCCAGTCTTTGCCACTACCCGAGTTTGTTCGACTGCGTAGCTCATCAAGCGAAACACACTCGAAGGCTCCAACACGATATTTTTCACCATTCACTAATGAATGAAGCCAACCATCCTCTACACGCGTTAATTCGCGCACTTGTTCTGGGCTCTCTTCGCTAAAGCCCATTAGTTTTTCAAACCACAACATGCGCCGAAGAATATATCAAAATCCACAGCCATCCCATAGCTAAGAACAAAAAAGTGGTGGCTGGGTGGTGATCCCACT
>JAHDID010000130.1 GCA_020630975.1 Verrucomicrobiota bacterium | reverse complement strand
TGTGTCAGTCTTCACTGGGATCACATCATCATGATACTGCGAGGTCGCTACTAGCACGCGAGCATTATCATCTAGCCGGCCCGCCGCATCTCTCAGGTTGAACTCAACATAACCGGTCTGATCTGGCACAAAGTAGCCCTTATAGACATCGCCATACATTTCGCCTGGGGCGTAAGGCTTGATGGTGCCATCGTCGCTAGAGTAGTTCTCGATGAAGATATCCGGAGTGGTATTCCAACCATCACCAACAGTTCCAATCGTGTCATTGACACCACCGCCACTGTTGGGGTCATTGATGAAGTCTGCTCCATCGGCATCGTTAATGCCGAGGTAGCGCCGGAACTCAATACCGCCAAGTGCTGCGACTGAGAACTGTGGCACGATTTCGGGCGCTTGGTTGGTCAGGATGTCCACTGTAGCAGTATCTGCCCCACCATTGCCATCTGAGATCGTGTAATCAAAAGACTGAGTGTAGTCAGAGGATGCCTGATCGACCTCCACTGAGTAGTAGACTCCGCTGCCGCCATTGCTGGCGATCGAGAAGTTGGAGCCAGTGAAGGTGTATTCGCCTGGCTCAGTAGGCCCATCGATCACTTGGCGACCATCGACTATGAGGACCATTTGGTCGTCATCTGAATCCCCTAGAGTGAATTTCACCGAAACCGTCTGATCGAATGAATAAGTGATTTCATTGCCCGCACTGAGGCGATAGCCACTAGGAATATCAGGATTCCAGCCATCATGAAAGTCTTCATCCATGCCGATCACAGTGGCTTGGATATCAGCAAATCCACCGTCCGCTCCAGGGATCGTTACCGAGTAGCCAGAGTCTTTTACGACTTGGGAATTCAGCGTGTAGAATGACTCAGCTGGACTCCACGATGCAGATTGTATGAAGTTGAAGGCACCATCTGCATCCACGGTGATCGATCCCGCAGCCACTGTAGCAGTCGTACCCGCAGAGTAATCCACACCCTCGACGCGGAAAGTGGACACCGTCAAAGCGTTGCCTTCGATATCGCTGTCGGTTCCGGCGCCAGTGTCGTCGGTGATGAGGTTGCCGTTTATCTCACGAGAGCCATTGATGGCGTAGTCGGCGCCTGTGGCGACGGGAGCATCGTTGGTGCCAGTCACCGTTACGGTGAGTGTCGTCGTGTCAGTGGCACCGAAGTCGTCGGTGACAGTGACGGTCATTTGATCGATCAAGGTCTGACCGACATTCAGTGACTGGATCACAGAGTCACCGTTATTGACGCTATAGGTCCACTCGCCTGTGTTAGCGTCGATAGTGAGGCCTCCGTAGGTACCCGCATTGGGCCCACTCCACGTCTGATTATCACCAAAGTCTGGATCTGTCGCTGTCAGGGTGCCGGTGGCACTGAGATCCGTGTCCTCTGTCACCTCACCCTGAGGATCGGTTGAAGTGACCGTGGGCCCCTCGTTCACATTGGAAACTGCTATCGTGAACGTTTGATCAAGGTAAAGGCCGCCCGAGTCAGTGACTCGCACGGTGATCTCATGGCTAGCATCCGCTTCGTAGTTGAGAAGAGCGCTATTGGCGACTGTGATTTCGCCTGAGGCAGAATCGATGGCAAAGCGACCTCCTGCGTCATTGATGAATGAATAGGTCAGCACATCTCCATCATCCACATCCGAACCTTTGACCGAACCCACAACAGTGCCGTTGGATGAGTTTTCTGCGACACCTGGTGCTGATGGCTCTTGATCGTAGATCGCACTGTAGTAGTTACTAGCCTGAGTGACTTCAGAAGGGGTGAAGATCTCGTTTACGATTTGCACTTCATTTACTGTGCCTTTGAAGTCCCTGCCATCACCGGATATTGCTGCGCCTGTCCTAGGATCTCTAGTACCGTTGATAAGTCCGCCCACACCGATCTCACCAGAGTGATCGTACTGTTTGAGAATTCGGTTGTTACTACCGCTGAGTTCGCCATTCAGATAAGCAGAGAAAGTATTGTTATCCGGATTAGTGTCGCGCGCATCAAACACCATAGCTACCGTGTAATCGGTGTCCGCATCTACCGGCCCCATGTTGATGGCATTATTACGAGTCGTCGTCGAACTCGGCCACTGAGCATTGTTGTACACTAATGCGTAGAGAGTCGGGATATTTCCATTATCAGGATCGGGAAGGATAGAGAGAGACCAACCTCGAGTTGTTCCACCCTCCTCAAAGATCACCTGATTACCGGTCAGATCGCTTCCAGTGTTAAAGCTTAGCAAGTGGGTTCTTTCCTCCCACGGCCCTCCTACATTGACGCCAGAAATCACGCCATAGTTCACCGGATCAGGTCCAGGATTGATAAATCCAGCAGCTGCATTAGTTAGATCAGGTGCCAGGTCGCTCGCATCGAAGGTAAGGCTGATAGGGGTTTCATTCAGATCATTAATATTGATTGTGAACGTCTTATCAACTGGAGCACCATTATTATCAGTAGATCGAACTGTATAAGTGAATTGTTCGACAGCTTCGTGATCTAAATTCGATCCGGCCGAAAGAACGATCTGATTTCCCACGATTTCGAAGACCGTCGCTCCGGTGCCACCGACTTCGGTGTATGTGTGGCTTGCTCCCGCATCGGTATCCGATGTGGAAAGATTTGCGACGACCGTGCCTGCGGCACTATTTTCATCGATATCGGTCGAGTCTGCAGCGATATCAGTAGGTGCATCATTTGTTCCTGTGATTGTTACAGTAATCGCTGCGGTGTCAGTTGCGCCATTATCATCAGTCACCGTCACTGTAACTGAGTCTGTGAGAGTCACCCCTTGATCCAGAGTTTGAATTGCGCCAAGAGCGTTATTCAAATTGTAAACCCACTCTCCAGAGCTATTCATGTCGAAGCTTCCCCAACCATTAGCACCTGATTGGGCTGCCAGAGCGCCCCAAGTGAGGGTTGCAGATGCGTCTGTGTCATTCGCTGTGATCGTGCCTGAAGTGGATGGTGTGTCCTCATTGATCTGGCCGACTGAACCTGCTGCCACTGGCACATCATTGGTGCCGCTGACTGTGATGGTGACCACAGTCGTATCGGTCGCTCCGTTGTCATCAGTGACCGTCATGGTGATCTGGTCCATCAGGGTCTCACCGACGTTCAATGCCTGCACCGATGCATGACTATTGGTCAGATTGTAGGTCCATGCTCCGCCAGTTGTCAGATCGAAGGTGCCGTAACCGCTATCGCTAGCTGCTGTGCTGAGCGCTGTCCATGTGGCCGTTGACCCTGCGTCGACATCGGTCGAGGTCACGTTGCCATTGGCAGTGGTCACTGTTTCTTCGGTCGTACTACTGGTCGCGCCAGTCGCTACAGGACCATCGTTTTCACCGGTGATCGTTACCGTCACGGTGGCGATATCAGTGCTGCCATGGCCGTCGTCGATGGTGTATGAGAAGGTGTCGATCGCAGTGTCGCCGACATTCAGACTCTCGAACTGGCCATTGGTATCATAAGAAATCGTACCATTCCCATTGTTGGTGACGGTTCCGACTGGATCGGTCACCGCGGTGATCGTGAGAGTATCGGTGTCGATCGTTACATCATTAGTCAGCACACCGATTGAGATCGAAGTGTCTTCTGACACGCTGGCCGCATCGTCGATCGCATCGGGATCGGTGATCTGCTCGTATGTCAGTGTCTTGTCGGTAAATGCGAAATCCTCCACACCAGAGATGCGATCGGAGCCATCTGGACTACCAGGGCGATTGTCGGTGATGGTCAATGAGCCATCTGGATGCTCAGTAAAGGTATAGTCAGTCGATAGACCGGTGTAGGTGACTCGGTCTTGGCCAGCTCCACCTTCGATCGTGTCATTACCGCTGCCTGCAGCGATCGTGTCATCTCCGGCTCCGGCATCGACGGAGTCGTCGCCTGCACCAGTGTCGATGGTGTCTGATCCCGATCCTGTGGTGACAGTATCTGTGCCGCTTCCTGAGGTGATGGTATTGTCGCCATCTCCTGTGGTTATGGTGTTATTACCCGCACCTGCATTGACGGTGTTGTTGCCGCTGCCTGCATTGATCGAGTCGTTGCCACTGCCGGAGGTGATGTTGTCGTTGCCTCCACCTGCGCTGACGGTGTTATCGCCATCGCCTACGTTCAGATTGTCGTCGCCGCTACCGCTAGTCACGCTATCGGCACCCGATCCTGAGGTCACAGAGTTGTTGCCATCACCCGTATTGATCGTGTTATCACCGTTGCCAGTCGTGACGGTATCATCGCCACCACCGGATGTGACGGTATTATTGCCGTCACCAGTTGAGACCGTGTTATTGCCCTCTCCGGCGTCTACGGTGTTGTCGCCATCACCAGTAGAGACGCTATCAGCCCCGCTACCTGTGGTGACGGTGTTATTGCCGTCCCCGGTAGAGACTGTGTTGTCGCCTTCACCGGCATCCACGGTGTTATTTCCGCTACCTGCGTCGATCGAGTCATTACCGCTGCCGGAGGTGACATTATCGTCGCCTGCTCCGGCGCTGACGGTGTTGTTACCGTCGCCGACATTGAGATTATCGCTACCAGATCCGCTGGTCACGCTATCAGAGCCTGTGCCGGTGGTCACAGTGTTGTTACCGTCCCCAGCATTGATTGTGTTATCACCGTTACCTGTGGTCACGGTGTCGTCACCGCTGCCGCTAGTCACTGCGTTGTTTCCTTCTCCAGTCGAGACGGAATTATTGCCATCACCAGCATTGACGGTGTTGTTTCCGTCACCAGTCGTCACAGTGTCAGCACCTCCCCCGGAAGTCACCGAATTATCTCCGTCGCCAGTTGATACGGTATTATCACCTTCACCTGCACTTACAGTATTGTTACCACTACCGGCATCGATCGAATCATTGCCGCTGCCTGAAGTCACATTATCGTCGCCAGCTCCTGCGCTGACCGTGTTGTTACCGTCGCCGACGTTGAGGTTATCACTGCCAGAGCCACTGGTCACGCTATCAGAACCTGTGCCGGTGGTGACCGTGTTATTTCCATCGCCGGTGTCGATCGTGTTGTCGCCGTTACCTGTAGTCACGGTGTCATCTCCGCTGCCTGAAGTCACCTGGTTATTGCCGTCGCCGGTATTGATGGTGTTACTACCCTCACCTGCGTCAACCGTGTTATTGCCACTGCCTGCATCGATCGAGTCATTACCACTACCCGAGGTCACATTATCATCGCCAGCCCCTGCGTTGACCGTGTTATTACCGTCGCCGACATTGAGATCATCGCTACCAGATCCACTGGTCACACTATCAGCACCTGTGCCGGTGGTGACGGTGTTGTTTCCATCGCCGGTATTAATCGTGTTATCGCCGTTACCCGTGGTCACGGTGTCGTCGCCTCCGCCTGAAGTGACGTTATTATTACCATCACCTGTCGAAACAGTGTTATCGCCCTCGCCTGCATTGACGGTGTTGTTACCACCGCCTGCATCGATCTCATCATTACCGCTTCCAGACGTGACGCTATCGTCGCCTGCGCCTGCGCTGACGGTGTTGTTGCCGTCTCCGACATCGAGATTATCACTGCCTGACCCACTGGTCACATCGTCTGCGCCAGAGCCTGAGGTCACCGAGTTGTTGCCATCTCCCGTGTTAATGGTGTTGTCGCCATTACCGGTGGTCACGGTGTCATCCCCTCCTCCAGACGCCACTTGGTTATTGCCATCGCCCGTAGAAACTGTATTATCACCTTCACCGGCATCGACAGTGTTGTTTCCGCTGCCTGTATCGATGGCGTCATTGCCGCTGCCTGAGGTCACACTGTCATCACCTGCTCCCGCGCTGACGGTGTTGTTGCCATCACCAACATTGAGATCATCACTGCCGGAGCCGCTTGTTACACTATCGGAGCCTGTTCCGGTAGATACCGTGTTATTTCCATCTCCTGTATCGATCGTGTTGTCGCCGTTACCGGTGGTCACGGTGTCATCTCCACCGCCTGAGGTTACTTGGTTGTTGCCGTCGCCGGTAGATACGGTGTTGTCGCCATCACCGGCATCGACTGTGTTGTTCCCGCTACCTGCATCGATGGCATCATTGCCACTGCCAGACGTGACATTATCATCACCTGCTCCGGCGCTGACAGTGTTGTTTCCATCTCCGACATTGAGATCGTCGCTGCCTGAACCACTGGTTACATTATCGGAACCTGTACCGGTAGACACCGTGTTATTGCCGTCGCCAGTATTGATGGTGTTATCGCCGTTACCGGTGGTAACCGAGTCGTCTCCGCTTCCAGACGTGACACTGTTGTTGCCATCGCCTGTTGATACAAAGTTATTCCCCTCGCCAGTGTCGACTGTGTTGTCGCCATCCCCGGTGTTGATAGAATCATTCCCTCCTCCAGAAGTTACCTGGTTGTTACCATCGCCGGTGGACACGGTGTTGTCGCCCTCTCCAGCATCCACAGTATTATTACCACTGCCAGCATCG
>JAHDID010000058.1:9564-36410 GCA_020630975.1 Verrucomicrobiota bacterium | reverse complement strand
CCTGATATTAAATCCTAAGCCCGCTTTTCACCGTTCACATAGACGCTAACATTACTAAATGTCATAATAATAGATCAGACTCTGTGTTGCACTAGATCAGCCCCCTTGTTACTGCCTTCTTACCTTTGCCATTCGCCTTAGGCTGGGAACGCCGACTTCCTCGTCGGCTTCATTGGTTTCGGCCGTGTACTGCGAGCCGACGAGGACATCGGCGGTCCCAGGGCGCTTCTCGAGAAAGGCACGGATAGACAAGTGCAGGAATCGGTGAAAACTCCTAGGTATGGAAGTAATCACTGAGGTGGATCAGATGGTCGAGTGGGTCAGGGAATGCCGTGCACCTAGGGTGCTGGTGCCGACGATGGGGGCGCTGCATGAGGGGCATCTGAGCTTGTGTCGTGCGGCTCGAGATCGGGCGGGCGAGGCTGGGGTGGTAGTTGCTACGATCTTTGTGAATCCGACTCAGTTTGGGCCGAATGAAGATCTCGATGCCTATCCTAGGCAGCTGGCGGCCGATCTGGCGGCGTGCGAGGCCGTGGGTGTTGATGTGGTGTTTGCGCCGCAGGCTGGAGATGTGTATGCGAGCGATGCATCGGTGAGCATATCGGAGGCGACGCTGGCGCTGGGGCTCTGTGGAGGCAGTCGGCCGGGGCATTTCGATGGGGTGTGTACGGTGGTGGCAAAGTTGTTTAATCTGACCCAGCCGGTGGCAGCTGTGTTTGGGGAGAAGGACTACCAGCAGCTAGCAGTGATCCGGCGGATGGTGCGGGATCTGAACTTTCCGATCGAGATCGTACCGGGGCCGACGGTGCGGGAGGCCGATGGGCTGGCGATGAGTTCGCGCAATGCGTATCTGACGCCTAGCCAGCGGCAGGCTGCGCCTGGTATCCAGCAGGCGATGGTGGCGCTGCGGGAAGAGATCGCTGCTGGGAAGTATGAGGATTCGCCCAGTACGGCAGTGGAGGCTTTGGAGGGGAGGTTAGAGCAGGTCGCGGGTAGTGAGAGTCGAGTGGATTATGTGGCGCTGGTGCATCCTGATACGCTGCAGCCATTAGAGAGCTTTTGGGAGGATGGAGAGCTGAGGTATCGGCTGATCGTGGCGGTGTTTGTCGGGAAGACTCGGCTGATTGATAATATTGGGGCAAATTGAGGTGTGTGGGGGCTCTGGGGAGTTGGTCCATAGTCGGCCACGAGAAGAGAGCTAACAGAATCGTGTAGCAATGCCTCTCGAGCAGTGTAAGCCCAGGCCCAGTCCACCTACGACGATGTCTCCGCTCCGGTCGATGCCGAGGCGGCTGCGATCCCGAGATTTGATAGCTCCTGCTCGACCACGGTGAACAGGCTCGACATCAGGTAACCATCGCCGAGTAGGACTTCATAGATGTGGAGGTTATCGAGAGAAAGCAGGGTCCGTCGCCTCAGGATCAGATCACCGAGATCGGTCTCCTGAAAGTCCAGCTCTTCGAACATAGGTTTAGTGGCCATGCGGCAAGGGTAAGGGCGAAGGACCCTTCTGGAAACCGAGACAATCGAGTAATTTCGGGCCAGAAAGCAGTTACGAGTTTGTCGATTAGGTGTGCTTAGGCTATCTATTATTTGCTAATGAGAGCTTGGTGGATTGTATTTGTAATTGCCTTTGGAGGGCTTCGAAGTGCTCGTAGTATTGATAGCTTACCCTGCGATCGATTGGCGAAACTGAATCTGAGTATTTCGACAGCGCCATGGGATGATGCCAGTCGAGGGCGGCTGGCTGGGATAAAGGTGAGAGCGTTTTGTGGGGTGGTTCGTGTTTTTGATGGTGGTTCTATAGTCTATCAGTTCTTAGATCAGGACGGTGCAAAGTTTACTGTGCGGGCTCTTGCACAGTGTTACTGGACGGAGCAGGAAAAGCACGAACGCTCGCAAGTGTATGTGATCAGTTTTGGGCAACAAACTTACAAGATCGATCCAAATTCTGAAGAGGAAGGCTTCTAGGTCGGGGACTAGAGGGAACGCCCCAAATTCCAAGGCTAAAGGCGGCGAAGCGTCTTCATAATGTGAAGAGCCTCCTCTCCAATCTTGAGAAGAGAGACATTATCGTCTCGATAGCTGACTAATTGGCTGCGAAGGTTTCACTCGCTCTCTACCAAAACCCGAATCTGATCCAAGTGCAGCGGCGACTCCATGAGGTCGACGACTAGGGTACGGCGATCGGCGGCCAGTACTAGACTGTCGAAGCCGGGGCGTTTGTCGCCTGCGGGGCGGGGTTCGATCTCTCTGGCGGTGTGATACTGCACATCGGGAAAGCCAAAGATGTCCTCGGACTCCTGGAGTAGGCGAGTCATGGTGATGACGCCGACGATAGGGCGGGCAAAGGTGATCTGGCCCTGAACTCGTCTTTGGATGTTGGGGTTTTTGCCTGCGGGATAGGAGTCGAGCTGTAGGAGGTAGCTGGTCACTTTTAGTCCAGGGGCGAGCTTGCGTTTTTCTTTATAATGAGTGCGCTGATACTGACCGGGATCGACTAGGTCGACTAAGATCGGCTCGTCTGGGGTGAAATTGCTGCGTTCGGGGAATACCACGATGTTGTCATTGTCCTGAAAATTGCCGGGATGAAAGTCAGGCCCCGGCGACACGAAGCGTAGATTGCCGGTGGTCTGCAGGACGCCAGATGACAGCGGCCAAGCATTCTCAAATGGCCTAGGGTTGTAGGAAACTTCGGCGATTTCTGGCGAGTCGATAGTAGCGCGGACCGATTGACCTTCTTTTACCAGGTGAGCGGTGGTCGTGCTAGCGGTCACCTCGCTGGTGGAGAGCAGGACTTCTACCTCGCCATCAAAGACACACACATCAGTGGCGCCATCTGCTGCCACTGACACACCGAAGGCTGTGCCCAAGTCGACGACTCGTGCGGTAGAGGTATCGACTGTAAATCCAATCGCCGACTCGGGGATGGTAGCGGTGACGATACCGCTGTGTAGAATGACTTGGTAGGGATCTTTGACCTCTAATTTCGCAGGCCCTTCGAGGGTGAGGCTGGCGCCGTTGGCAAAGTCTAGCTGAACCAAACCTCTATCAATACTTACCAGCCCGGCATCGATAGACTCCCCGATTGTAAAGGGCTCGTCGGAGGGGCGATACGCTCCCACTGTCTGCGAGATGGTGGCTAAAGGCGAAGCCTGAGTTGAGCTAGGCATGAGCTGGCGAATCCCTACTGCTACGCCGATCAATAAAACGATCGTCGCTGCTAGGGCGAATACCTGAGGGGCTAGACGTCGCCTAGGTGGCGATTCGTCCAGATAGCTGTGAGCCTGCTCAGCTACTGCGAATCTGCGGATCATCGAGCTGTGCAGATTGGCGCAGTTTATATAGTGGTCGCGTGCCTGTTCATCGGCCAGGAGTATCTGCTCCAGAGCAGCAGTCTGCTCATCGGTAGCTAGACCGTTGAGAGATTGATCGATTAGGTGCTGTAGATCGTCTGTGCTCATCGGCTGGCCTCCAATCCCAATTGAAATTCGATGCATTTCAAAAGACCGCCGCGCACGCGGTTCAGTCGTTTGTAGATCTTATTTTCGCTCTCGCCGGCTCGCTTGGCGAATGCACGAATACTAGAGCCCTCGGCATAACAGCCCTCCACCATGCTGCGATCGTCGGTCGTCAGTTTCTCGACGCAGAGATCCAGAGCTCGCCGCCTGGTATCCAGATCGTCGGCTCGTTCCTCAGCGCGGTCGGCAAGTAGATTGATCAGTTTTTCGCTGAACACATGGCGGTCGCGTTTCACTTTAGACAGGTGATTGAGAGCCTCGTTCTTGGCGATCTGGAAAGCCCATGCCCTAAAATTGGTTCCGGGCTGAAATTGATCGAAGCAGCGCCACATCGTGATGCTGGCACGCTGTACGATATCCTCTGCATCCGCGCTTTGGGAGACCATGGTCAGCACAAACGAGAATACAGCAGCCTCGTGTCGCACATACAGTGCCACGAATGCCTCGTGTCGGGATGAATCGTCTAGACTGGGATCGGTCATGAGCTGTTGGAAGGTGATGCTCCGCTGCTACCATGATACTAAGGTCACCTCTGCGGGAAATTGGCCAATAAATGTTCGTAAAGGGCTGATTTTGGCTTCGGAGGTCGCCTACCAGCCATTGCACCAGCCACACCGCCACGGCGGATGAAAACTAGGGTGGCCCAATGTGGCGGCGAACGCCAGTGAGTGGCCCGGAGCCTATCAGCCACTGCCTCAGCCTGATGAAACGCCACTCGCTAGGCGCTCGCCGCCACAGCGGATGAAAACAGGGGGGCAATGTGGAGGCGAACGTCAGTGAGTGGCCCGGAGCCTATCAGCCACTGCCTTAGCCCGATGAAACTCCACTCGCTAGACGCTCGCAGCCACTGTCCGCTGCAGAGGCTGAGCGAGGTCGCTGTGGACCCATACTTCATCGCGGGATTCACCCTCGAAAAAAATCTGGCCAATTCTTTCGCGGCGTGACCTAAATCTGTGAAGAAAGGCCTCGTCGGCTATCCACGCCAGGCGTTCCGCATGCATCCTACTCTATGAAGTCGCTCATCTACTCGATTTTTGCTTTCGCGTCATTGGTCACTGGCCTGTCGGCCAATGAGTCTCAGCCAAACATCATTGTGATCCTCGCCGATGATCTGGGCTACTCGGATCTGGGCTGCTATGGTAGCGAGATCGAGACTCCTGTGCTCGATGGCTTGGCCGAGAATGGCCTGCGCTTCACCCAGATGTACAATGCAGCTCGCTGCTGTCCGTCGAGAGCTAGCCTGCTCACGGGGCTATACCAGCACCAGGCGGGCGTTGGGTTTATGGTCTATGGCGACTGGGGTCCAGGGTACGAGGGCTCGCTAAATGAGAGTGGCGTGACGCTGGGCGAAGCGCTGAAAGGGGCAGGCTACACCACCTTTACCAGTGGTAAGTGGCATGCTGCGGCTCACCGCGAGCCACCAGCACACTCGCTGCCGGAGAATCGGGGCTTTGATCGATCGACGGTGGTGCGTACCCACATCGATAGCTACTGGAAGGTGCTCACCAGCTGCGATATCTACCAAGATGGCGAGCTGCTGATACCTGGGGACAACGATAATGACACTCTGAAAAATCCCTACAAGCCAGAGAAAGATTTCTACACCACCGAGTATTTCACCGATGTGGCACTGGAGTACATCGACGATGCGCTGCAGGCCGAGGATAAAAAGCCATTCTTCCTCTATCTGACCTACAATGCGCCCCACTTCCCCCTAGAGGCCGAGGATGCGACGATCGCCAAATACGAAGCACTGCTGGAGGATAGCGAGTGGCTGGCCAAATATGGCGATGGCTGGGATGACATGCGCCAGAAGAAGCTGAATCGCCAAAAAGCCGCAGGCATCGTGCCCAATGGTCAGCGCCTGCCGGTGGTCGATTATTTCAATAACGTGCGCATCATGCCGGGGCTTCAGACCGGGACCGATCGCCAGCCACTGCCGAAGTGGAAAGATCTCTCCGAGGAGGTGAAGGCGGAAGCCCGATTTCGCCGAGCGATCTACAATGCCCAGATCGACGATATGGATGTCCAGATCGGTCGAGTCGTCGACAAGCTGAAGGCCGAGGGAGTCTATGACAACACGCTGATTCTATTCGTATCCGACAATGGCTGCTCGGGTGAGATGGGTGTGTTTGGCACGCACTTCCTAGGCGGAAAGTACGACTACGCAGCGGGCGAGTGGCGCGATGGCGAGTTCACCAGACGCGGTGCCAAGGAGGAGGGGGCCTGGTCGCACAAAGACAAACTCGGCGGCGTGGGGTACAACAAGGCGAACTATGAGCAGTGGAAAAAATTCAGTGGTTGGGCGACATCTCAGGGCCAGGGCTGGGCTTCCTATTCGAATTCGCCGTTTCGGAAGTTCAAAAAATTTGCCCACGAGGGCGGCATCGCCACGCCGCTGATCGTGCATTGGCCAAAGGGTTTCGAAGCCAAGGGCGAAGTCTCGGATCAGCCCTATTTTCACTTCGTCGATATCATGCCGACCCTACTCGAGGCGGCCGGGGCAGAATATCCCGCAGAGTATCAGGGCAAAAAGCGACTGCCGCTAGAGGGTGTCAGTATGCTGCCCTACCTGCGCGATCTGGAGCGCGAGATGGAGGATAGGCCGATCTTTTGGCAGCACGAGACTCATGCTGCTGTGCGCCGTGGCCAGTGGAAGCTGGTCACGGATAATGACCGCAGCGAGCCAGTTGTCTGGGAGCTATACGACCTGAGCCACGACCGCAGCGAGACCCAGGATCTAGCTGACCAGCACTCCGAGTTGGTCGCCGAGCTGTCCGCCGAGTGGCACCGCTATGCCGAGCGTGCTGGGGTGAAGCCATTTCCCGAAACTCGCAATGGGCCGAAGGTGACGACATCGCTACCCGGTGCCAATGCCACCGCTCTCATCGATGGTATCGAGCCCGCCTCGTCGGCCGACTATCGCCTGCCACGACTGAGTTTTCACCCCCAGCGAGGCACCACCGAGTGGGTGGATTTTGAGTACGCCGAGCCACAGACCTTTGAGAATGTCGGGGTTTATTGGTTCGACGAGGCTCAGGCTGCGGCGACTTTCCGCAATGAGCACCGGGAGATCCTGCCTAAATCTTGGCAGATCGCCGCCTGGGTGGACGGAGGCTGGCAGGTGGTGGCGATTGCCGAAGAAAATTACGGTCTCGAGCGCGATCAATACAACCGAGTGACCTTCGCCCAACCGATAACCACGACCAAGCTGCGCATCGAGATAGAGCTACACGAAGGTCTATCGGCAGCCATGTTGGCCTGCGAGTTTAATACCGAGGTCGAAGAGCCTGTGACACCTCTCAACGATCCCGATCGAGAGCTAAAGCGCATCAAGCGCGTCGCCCAAAAGACGCTCGAGGCCGATGTCGATGAGTTCAATGGCTACTCCCACCTGAATGGCAATCGCCCCGAGTTCGACGGCTGGCTAGAGAAGCACAATAACGAGGAATTTCTCCAGGCGAATGTGCCGAAATTTCTCTGCTCCAGCGAGGACTACACCGAGGTGTTTAACTACCGCTGGTGGATGATCACCAAGCACCTGAAAGAGTGGCAGGAGAATGGCGAGGACTACTATGTGTTCACCGAGTTTCCCGGATTCCCTGGCTGGTCATCGACGAGTGGGGCGATACCAGCTCCGGCGGGGCATCAGTTTTACGACTTGCGCTGGATGCGCGACCCAAAATACCTACAGTCCTACATCGACTACTGGATGGCCGGCCCACCATCTACCGAGATGCAGAGGCAGAATAACTGCTGGCTGGGCACGCTGCCTCGCCCACAGAGCCACCACTACACCAGCTGGATGGTCGATGGAGCCGAGGCTCTACTGAAGATCCACCCCGATGTTGAGTGGCGCGATCGGCTGCTACCCTCGATGGAGCGCCATCAGGCGATATGGGATACGATCTTCCAAGTCGATGCACCAGGCATGGCCACCGATGGTCTATACAAATGCCTCGATATGTATGACGCCAATGAATTCACGATCTCGACTACGCTGGGGCTGATCGCATCTGAGGGTGCTTTCGCAGGCTACACTGCCGAGATCAATCAAGAGGAACCCTACATTGGTCAGGAGCGCTGGCGTCGCTACTTCACCGATGGCAAAGGCTGGCAGGCAGCCTACGAGGCTGGGATGCGCAGTAGCCCGCTGGTCTATCCGCAGGCTTACGATCTCGACAACTACACCACCGTGCCGCAGCCGTTTGGGGGCAATCACGACTGGTTCATTGATGATAAGGGCGAGCGCAGAGATCAAAAGCCGAAGAGCTACCCCAATTGTTTCACCGTGCGTCCGTCGCTGAATAGCTACATGTATGCGAACTACGCCTCTCTGGGCTCTCTCTACTCGCTAGCAGGCTCTACTGAGAAAGCGGAAAAATACAATCAGCGTGCTGACCAGCTACAAAAGCAGATCATCTCAGCCATGTGGCACCACCCGACTGCCGAGGATAAGCACCTCTTCTACGAAAAGCGCGGTAGTATAGACGATCCATTTTTCTACTCCCGCCTCTCTGGCGACAATCTCTATACTGGCGATACTGGCGACCAGCTGAGCATCATTCGTGAGTCGGTGGGCTATACCCCGTGGTATTTTAATATGCTGCCGACTGATGATGCGCAGTTCGACATCGCTTGGGAGCAGTTCGACGATGAGCTCGGCTTCAAGCAGCCATTCGGTATGTCCACAGCAGAGTATCGCCACGATTTCTTCAACGAGATGTCCTACGGCTGGAATGGCCGTGGCTGGCCATTTCAAAACTCCGTGGTATACAAGGCCTATGCCAACTACCTGCGCAACTACAAGTCTAGCCGGTCGGAGATCACCCAGGCGGATCGTGAGCTGCTCTACCACCACATGACCCAGTATGTCGAGCTACACGGTCAGCGGCGGACGATTGGGGAGTGGTATCTGCCGCGTTCCGGTGGCTACCGTATGCCAGGCGGGGGGGATGTGTCGCAGAGCGATCCGGCTATGGGCAAAGGCTTTGGCGATGTGCAGGACTACTTTCACTCCACCTTCCCCGATATGCTCATCGAGGATCTTATCGGTTTTCTGCCCAGTCATGAGGGCAAGTTTGTCGTGCACCCATTGCTACCGGACGATGCCTGGGAGTATTTTTATCTAGGTGATCTACGCTATCATGATCACGATGTGGAGATACTCTGGAGACGTGACTGGGATGCCGAGGAGCCCGGTGATCAGGGTGGCCTCTATGTGTGGGTAGATGGCGAGCGAGTCGCCGAGACTACCGATATCACCCAGCCATTGGTTGTGAAATTGGCATCACAATAAGTCTTCTCCAACCTATCAGCGTAATCCATGAAAACTATTTTAACGACCGCTCTTTGGGTATTTGGCCTTTGCTGCTCCTCGATTAGTTCTGCTAAGGATTTTGACTACCAGACGGCAGCAGCCAAAGTCGATCAGTTCGTGATCGACTACCTGGAAGCCGAGGAGATGCAGGCTTATGCCACGATCGCCGATGATGTGTTTGTCAGGCGAGCTTACCTATCGGTGATTGGCCGTATCCCCACTTGGGAGGAAGCGCAGGCGTTTTTGGTCGACGAGACAGAGGCTAGGCACACACGGCTTATAGAGCAATTGTTGGCCAACGATGTTGCCTACACCTCCCATCACTATCATTTCTGGGCCGATCTACTGCGTATTTCTTCCAACAACCACTGGGCACTGTTCTACCGTGAGTGGGTGCGGGAAAATATTGCTGCCAATACGCCTTTCGACGAGTTTGCTCGCAAAATCGTCAGTGGTCATGGTCTGGTATTCGACGACCCAGCTGCCGCCTACTACATCCGCGACACTGGCATGGCCCTCGATAATATGTCGAACACCGTGCGCATCTTCCTAGGCACTCGTCTGGAGTGTGCTCAGTGTCATAACCATCCTTTCGATAAGTGGACGCAGATGGATTTCTACAAGATGGCTGCTTTTACCTACGACTTCGATCACCGTGGCGGCGGTAGGAATCGTGGAGCCATGCTCAACGTACTCGGGAAGGAAGCGAGGCAGGCATACATCGATGCCGTGGGTATCGAAGGCTTCCCGGTCCAAACCGATGATGAGCACTTTGAGCGGTGGTTCGAAAATCATGGTGCTCGTTACCTGAAGAATAGTGGTATGGATGAAGCCACTCTGCGCGAAAACTATCGAAAAGGCCGCGATGCCTTTGAACAAGTCAAGGCCTACAACGAGCCTATTAGCTTCAACATCAGCAAGCTCGGCAATATGATCACCTATACCGAGGTGCGCGATCTGGATCGCGAGTTGACGCTACCTCACGACTACGCCTATCGCGATGCCGCACCTCACGATGTGGTCGAGCCGGGGACCATGTTTGGTCTGGATGTGGCCGCGCACGAGGATCCGATCGAGCGGAAGAAGGCCTACGCCGAGTGGCTGACTTCGCCGGAGAATCCTCGCTTCACTCAAGTCATCGTCAATCGACTGTGGAAGAAAGCCTTTGGCCACGGACTCTACGAGCCACTCGACGATCTCACCGATTACACCGTGATCACCCACCCAGAGCTGCTCGCCTACTTACAGGAGATCATGGTAGAGCTGGATTACGATGTACGAGCCTTTCAGCGAGTTCTCTACAGTACGCAGCTATTCCGCCGCGAGGCGTATGGCCAGGATCATCCACTCGGGATGCCTTATCACTTCGCCGGGCCGATGCTACAGCGGATGAGCGCTGAGCAGATCTGGGACTCGATAGGGACTTTGATTCTGCCGGATATCGATCATCACATGCCCAATCGACCCAAGCTGCTTGACCGGCTCGCACGGACCAAGGCGATACACAAAAGTATGGAGGGCAGCCCGATGGAGGAAGTGCTCGAGCGCATGCGGGAGGCAGGAGCGCGCACTCGAGATTTTCAGCCAGAAAAGCAACGCTATGAGAAGCTAGTCCTCGCTGCCTACGATGCAGGCGATAAGGAAAAGGCAAAAGCACTGACAGCTGAGCTGAAAGAAAAAGAAAACGCCATCCAACGCCATAACCAAGAGAGTGTGCTTATCTACCTAAAAGATGGCAAAGCGACCGAGTCGATGATGATGGGTATGACAGGGGGCATGGGCGGTGCCGAGGATCAAAGTGTCGACGTGATTCAAAATCTAAAAAAGAAAGCCTATCGGAGAAAAGCACCGGAGCACCTTGATGCCGCTGCAAAGAAACGCTGGAACGATCGCGAGGGACGCATGCTGCAGGAGTACAATAAAGTACTCCGCGAGATGGCGCGAGCGTCGGATCTCGAGTCACCAGCTAGGCGAGGGCACTTTCTTCGGGATTTTGGCCAGTCCGATCGAGAGACTATCGAGAATGCGTCGTACAACGCATCCGTGCCCCAGTCTCTGTATTTGCTGAACAGTCCGCTGGCCGTCGCCGTGCACAATCACAACTCAACCCTAGGTGCCCAGCTGGAGGCCGCTGAATCTCCAGAGGAGAAGGTGAAACTGGTATTTCGTATCATGCTCACGCGTGAACCCACGGGAGAGGAAGTCGCACGTGTGATGTCCGACTACACCACCTATGAGCACGAAACCATCGAGGATCTCGTGTGGGCGCTGCTCAACTCCAGACAGTTCCTATTCGTGAAATAGTTGATTGTACCCTATTGAGTCAAAATTGTACCCTATTGAATTTGCTATGATTTACCCATCTAGAGATTTCGATCGCCGTCGTTTCATCGAGTTGGCCGCTGGTGGCTTTTTGGGCGTGCGCGCTAGTGGCAGTGTGATGGCTGCGGCGGGTGATAAAAGTACCATCCCGATGCGAGAGAATCCCGCTACGCAATTGGTCTACCTATTTATGGCAGGGGGGATGAGCCATATCGATACCTTTGACCTAAAGCCAGGCCACGCTAATCAGGGCCACACCGATGCCCTGAATACCAATGTCGATGGCATACGCGTGAGCAAGCATCTCCCGAGTCTAGCCAAGCATGCGGATAAGCTGTGTGTGGTGAACTCCCTCACCTCGACAGCAGGGGATCATGAAAAGGGCAACTACTTCATGCATACCAGCTACGAGCAGCGCGCGACCATTCGCCACCCCGGACTGGGTGCCTGGGGGCAGAAAATGAATGGCAAGCTCAATCCGACCATGCCGGGCTCAGTTTTTATCGGCAAGGAGAGTCGCTTCCATGGTAGCGGTGGCTTCTTCGAGCCCGAGTTTGAGCCATTGGCGATCAGCGAGGCCAAGTATGGGCTCAAGTACTCGCGTCGCTCTGGTGTCGATCTGGAGCGCTTCGATCGGCGGTTATCTTTAGCCAATGATCTTGATAAGGAATTCATCGAGCGCTACGGCAACAAGCCCGTACGTGCCTATGGCGATATGTATGCCGACGCCGTGCGACTCATGGAGAGTCCCGATCTGAAGGCATTCAATATCCACACTGAATCTAAAGAAACCCAAGAGCGCTACGGTAAAGATCCCTTTGGCCAAGGCTGTCTACTGGCCCGTCGACTGGTAGAGAGCAATGTGCGCACGGTAGAGGTCAGCTACACCGGCTGGGATACGCATATCAATAACTTCACCTCCATGCCGCTGCTCTGTGGTACCATGGATCAGGCAGTCGGAGCCTTGCTCGACGATCTGGACCGCATCGGCAAGTTGGAGTCGACCGTGGTGGTGCTCACCACCGAGTTTGGCCGCACACCGATCGTCAATAAAAACGCCGGTCGCGATCACTTTCCACAGGCTTTTACCAGTGTCGTCGCAGGGGGCGGCTTCAAGGGCGGCTACGTCTATGGCAAAACATCTGAGGGCGCCGAGGAGGTCACCGAGAATCCTGTGACCATCCCCGACTTCAATGCCACCATAGCCTACTCCCTAGGCATTCCGATCGATCAGATCCTCTACAGCCCCAGCAAGCGACCGTTTACGGTAGCTCATAAGGGTAAGCCAGTGCTGGATTTGTTTGCGTAGATACTGCGTAGAGGTGGCTTTCCAGCCGCCTTGTTATTTCTCTCTAATTGACAAACCGGCAATTTGCCGGACATTTTACTGTGTTATGAAGACAGCGAGACTAGAAGCCCGTCTGAATCCTGAACAGAAAAAGCTAATTGAACTGGCTGCAAACTATCAGGGTGTTAGTCAGACCGACTTTGTGTTGTCTACTGTGCTCGATGAGGCTAGGCGAGTGGTGAAGGATCACGGCTCAATCGAGCTAACAATTGAGCAAAGTGCCAAAGTAGCAGCAGCATTAATAGATCCACCAGAGCCCAACCAAGCTTTAGTTGAAGCGTTTGAGGAATACAAAAAGCAGATTTCCTGATGGATTGGCAGATTCAACTGTTTTCGAAACAGTTCGACCGTAAATCATTCGACTGCGGAGTGGAATCTCTAAATCTCTACCTTCAAACCCAGGCGAGTCAGGAGGTGAAAAGAAAAATCTGCGCTGTTTATATTGCCGCCAAAGCGAGTTCTATGGAAATCTGCGGCTATTATTCCCTGAGTGCAACTTCCGCCAAACTAAAGCAACTACCAGATTCGGTCAGGGGCAAGCTTCCGAGGTATCCAGAGGTGCCTGCTTTTTTGATTGGACGGCTTGCCGTCTCGGTCCAGTTTCAGGGAGAGGGGGTAGGCAAGTTCTTGCTACTTGATGCTCTGGTTCGTAGTTTGCACCTCAGTTCCGAAGTGGGTGCCTCTCTTATGTTGGTTGATGCCAAAGATGAAAGCGCCGTTCGTTTTTATGAGAAGTACGGATTTCAGGTGCTGGGTGCGAACCGGTTGTTTCTGCCGATGACGACCATTGCTAAGATGGGAGAATAGTGGTTTAGTTTTGGTAGTGGCTCGAAGGGTGCGAGGCGGTTGGAAAACCGCCTCTACGAGATAAGAGCCGAAGCTCAATCATTTAGCCTACCGACGGGCGTCAGTCGCTCGGTGTGGTAGGCGTGGAGGCTGCCGGATAGGTCGCCTATGTAGATTTGGGTGCCATCCCATTTTTGGGTGACGGCTAGGGGTAGATTTTTTAGTTCTGTCGATTGATGGGCTGGAGAGCCATCGGGCTTCCAGGTTTTGATGACTTTGTCCCGACCGATGGTTAGGAAACTGCCATCTTTGAGGTAGGTGATATCGGTGATACCTGTGCGACGGGTGTAGCGGGTTGCCGACTTTTCATTATGGACTGTGGCAGTACGGGTGGCCCAGCCGTCTTTCATATCCCAGAGGACGAATTTTCCGTCTTCTCCTGCGGAGGCTAGCATGGCTCCATCTGGACGCCAGCTGAGGGCGGATATCTTTACTTTGTGCTCGTTGAGAGTGTAGACGATGCCGCCGGTTTTAGTCTCCCACGTGTGGAGGCCACCATTGCGATCGCCCGAGGCGAGGTATTTGCCATCTGGACTGAAGCGGACGGATGTCACCCAGTCGGTGTGTTTCGCGATGCGATGGTGGAGCTTGCCATCGTTGACGCTGAAGATTTTCACCATTTTCGCTGGGGTACCGATGGCGACAAATTGGTGGTCTGGGGTGATGTCGGCCGATAGCACGGTGTCCTGCTCGTCGGCGATGGTGGTTAGTAGTTTGCCCGTCGCTACATCGTAGATCGCTACCTGGCCTGAGTAGGCGCCTATACCTCCCGCAGCGATTAACAGATCGCCGTTTGGTGAAAATTTTAGGTCGTGCACTTTTCCCTCTGGAAAGGCGAGTGAACCGACCTGTGCCATGGTGGGAAATGCCTCGCTGTAGATCGTCTCGATCTCGGCGGCAGAGAGGGCGCGGTCGTAGATGCGGAGATCGTCGAGCTGGCCTGAGAAGTTGGCCTCGCCGGGGTGATCGCTACCACCGAAGACAAATCCTTTCTCCCTATTAAGAAAGCCTGGGCGATCTTTGGGTGTTTTCTCTCGGGATACCTCTTTGCCATCGATAAAGAAAGCGAACTCATCGCCATCCATGGTGACAGAGACATGAGCCCATTTTTCGGTTTCGATCGAGCCTTTCCGACCGTGGTAGACGATGGCATTGCCGCTGTCGCGGTGCTGGCTACGGATGGTTAAGCCCTGGTGAAAGGGATCAATGAAGATGCCAAACAGGGTATTGCTGAATAGAAAAGCTCGCTGGGTGTCCTTGCTGGCTTTTACCCAGGTGGAGAATGTGAATGCGCTATGTGTCTGTAGGAAATCGCTACCGAGAGCTTCCAGTGGGACAGTGGCATCGTTCAATGTGATCGCACCGGCGGCTTTCCCTATCGCCGACTCGGAATCAAATGTCTCGTAGGCTAGTAGGTGATCGGCGGCGACTACTCGAAACTCGGGATCACTGAGTTTTGCCGGTGTCTGGGTATAGAGGAAGATGTGCTCGTTGGCGGCCTGAGCGACCACGTCGGCCCACGGGCTGGCGGCTACGGCCACTGCCGGCGGTGTGTGCTGCCATTGAGGTTGGGCGAGCGCAGGGAGCTGGGCCGGTATGGCAGGTTTCTCTGGCTTCAGACTAGCACCTGCCTCGAGACTGAAAGAGATATCGCGCAGCTGAGATTTGCCACCTTTGGACTCGATCAGTCCTCCGGCGATCCAGGCATGTAGAAGGTCGATCTGTTCCTGGGGGATCCGTGCCTTCTTTGGTGGCATGGGGTCGGCGTCCTCGTCGTGATTGGTCACCATGTAGAGGTAACTGGTGTCCGGTGCACCAGCTTTTACTACCATACCGGAGGAACCGCCCTCTTGGATGGTGGTGACTGTGGTCAGGTCGAGATCGCCTTTAGCTTTGTCGGGGTTGTGGCAGTTTAGACAATGCTCTTTGAAAATGGGCAGGATATCGTCTTGGAAATTGGGAGCGGCTTGAGCTGCTGAGTGGAGGCAGAGGAGCAGGCAGAATACGGTGTATTGAATAGGGGGCAAATGCGACAATGTAGATTCGAATTCATTCGAATCAGACCGGTCGGGCTGGAGTTGCGAGGATTCGACTGAAGTCGAATCTACATTGAGGCGAAAACTGGTCATGAACTTAATGGTTAAAGATAAACTCGCTGGAGTTCAGTAGGGCCCAGATGACGTTGTTGTATTTCTTTTTCTGGGTATTCACATCGCGTTCGGCGACATCGGTGAAGGTCTCGAGTATGCCTGCTAGTTCTTTCTCGGATGGTAGGCGGCTGAGGGCGCGTATGTATATCTCGCCGATGATATCGGAAGGCTCAGTGTATTTATCCATCAGGTAGGGGACTAGTTTGGGATTTCTAGTCAGCGTGTGGTCGATGGTGTGACCATTAATCAAGTGTAGTGCTTGAGACAGGTTAGCATCAGTATTGTCCTGATCGATACACACATTCTCTCTCCGAGCTTGTCCGAATGTCTTGAAGAAAAAGCTATTATAAGTATCGGCGCGGCCGCCTTCGAACATATTCACGGCACGGGTCGCAGACGAGCGGCGGATGGGGTGCTGGTAGTCGGTCGCCTGGCTGAGGCAATCGAATAGTACATCTGATCTGAGGCGACGAAGATCCGCGTGGGAGAAAAGCCGGGTATCGCTGGCGTTGCTGGCATTGGTCGCGACCGAAAGCTGATAGGTGCGCGAAGTGCAGATAGCGCGGATCAGGCGCTTTTGATCGTAGTGATACTCCTCTGCGAAGCGACGCCCCAGCTCGTGCATGAGTGGGCCATTACTGGGAGGATTACTGATGCGGACATCATCGACCGGCTCGACGATGCCTTTGCCAAAAAAGATGTACCACAGTCGATTGGCCATGTGCTCGCGGAATAGGGTGTTGTCCTCGGCCGTCAGCCAGTCGGCTAGTACCTCGCGTGGGTCTTTGTCGGTCACATCTGGGTAGTCGCCACCTAGAAATTTGTGTGGCATCGGGCGTCCATCGACGAGGTGTTTGGCGGGCTCGGCGTCGATATCGACATAGGTGTAGTACTCTCGCGCTTCGGAGCCATGCTTACGCCGTACACCCATGAAGAACGATTGAAACGCATAGTAATCATCGATCGTCCAGCGGTCGAATGGGTGGTTGTGGCATTGGGCACACTGGGTGCGGATGCCCATGAAAATCTGAGCGGTATCCTCGCTGACTCGTAGCGGGTCGATGCGTGAGCTTTGGACTAGCATGGTGTAGTAGTTCGAAGCCGGGTTAGTCAGATTCGAGCCATTGCCGGTGATCAGCTCGTGGGCAAATTCATTCACCGGTCGGTTGTCCTGGATTTGTTCGAGTATCCATTGGTAGTAATTCCAGCCTGCTAGTGGCGCGGTGCCACTGCCGGGATTGGTATCGGTGTAGATGCGCAGCCACTCGCTCCATCTGGCTGCTAGCATCTCAGCGTAGCTATCGCGAGTGAGTAGCTGGTCCACCAGTTGGTCGCGCTTATCAGGATCGGTGGATTTGATGAAGGATTGGTGCTCGTCGTAAGTAGGTAGTTTACCTGTGATGTCCAAGGTCACACGGCGGATGAATTGCTCGTCGGTGCAGAGGTCAGATGGTTGGATCTGCATGTCCTGGAGTTTGGCGAATACCAGGGTATCGATGTAGTTATTCTCGGGTGGGTCCGACCAGCTAAAGTCGCCCTCGGGTAGCACTGTGATGGTCTTGGCTACCGAAAAGGCATCGAACCTCGCAAAAACATGTGCGCCACCTGATTTGGGTGTGGTGATAAACCCTTTGTCATCGATGGAAGCGACCGATTCATTGCTAGTGGTGAATTCGCACCAGCGTGTGACGTCGCGGGTCGATCCATCGGTATAGGCCGCGTGTACCACTGTTTGTAGAGTCTCGCTAGGTTTGGCGAACTTGTGCTCTGGACTCGAGAACGTGATACCGGTAGGTGCAGGCGTGTCTGCAGAGTCAGGTCGTGCGCCCTGCTTGATCCAGTCGAGGATGATCTGGTAGGAATCGCTGTCTTTCTCGAATAATGTACCGCCGGTGTGGACGACTGCGCCGATAGCCTTGGTGAGTAGTAGGCTATTCTCTGGTGTGGGTAGATCGATACGGCGGCCAGGATGCTCTTCGATCAGTCGGTAGTAGTCGCCCTCGGGATCGTAGCCAAATAGGGAAAGCACGAATCCATCTTGACCACGGCTGGAACCATGGCAGTCGCCAGCGTTGCAGCCTTCTTTAAAAAAGACTGGCATGACGTCGTTTTTGAAGGAGATGGGCTTTGGCTCGTCGGCGTGGAGTGAGCTTGCTAGGAAGATAGCGGCAGCTATCACCAAGGAGGGGCTGCTTTTAGCTGGCCGGCTACCTCGGCCGAAGAATCTGGCTCCAAATGCTGGGCGACGAGACGTCGCCCCTCCTTGAGCGATTACATTGTGAAAAAATCTCTTCATGAACCTTTCTTCTCGTCTACCCGAATGACTCCTGATCCCGTCTGCTGACGGATCGTCTGCCCTGCGTCGATGATCTCGACATCGCAGGAGATATCTTTGTATTGGCCGATGATGGTATCGACCTGTGCACGTATCGGAAAGGCCACGGTCTCTTGCCCGTAGATGATGGTCTGTGGCTCGACTAGCGTGACGCGGTGGGGCAGGCGCAGGAGGTTTGCCTTTGCCTCGCCTTCAAATTTCCGCAGGTACTTGATACTACCGGTCAGCTCACTCTGTCGGCCCTGCTCGACGGAGACACGATCCAGGGTGATCTCGAAGTAGGGATCTTGTACCTCGATCTCTACCGGCTGGGCGCACACATACCGGTAGCCCCTACCAGAGCGGTGGTCGCCACCATCGTTTTCTCTAGCTGTCAGTGTGAATCGGTATTTGCCATTGGTGGCGCGACTGGTGGCTGATAGCTTGAAAAACGCTGTCGTCTCGCCCTCGGGTATGACGATAGCGGGCTGGGTGGTGACGCCGACTGGTGCCCATGCCGACTCTAGGTAGAGAGCTCCTGTGTAGTCGCCCTTGCGGGTGGCGGTTACTTTTAGGTCTAGCTCGGCATCCTTTGCCAGTCCGATCTTTGGCTGTTCTATTGATATATCGAAGGGCGCCTCTTCGAGGATGGAGTAGGCGAGCTGCCGCGTCTTGCGGAAGTGAGGGGCGAAGCTACCGCGTTGGTCATTCGACTCCGTCGTCTGGGCAAAGGCACCGCGGATCTGATCGGCAGGATCGACAGGTTTTGGCTCTAGGGTGAAGGTGCCCGCACCGAGGGGTGCATCAGCTGGTGCTGAGAAAAACAGCTGAATCGATGAGTCTCTGCTGGTGAAGACTGGGCTCTCGAAAGTGATGTGATCTGGCAGGCCATGAGCCTCTAGAGTCATCTGCCCAGAGTAGGTCGAGCCGAAGCCATTTAGGATCATCATCGGTCTGTCAAAGGTGGCACCCTGGTGGATATTGATACAGTCTTTGATATAGCCGTGGGGAGCGTAGGCATAATCTTTGTAGTAGGTGAAGACACTGTCCCGATGCGGCTGAAACTCGACTCGGTAGATGTGGTGTGGCCCAGCCTCTCGTCTGGTATCGGATATACCGACTAGGTAGTCGCCATCGACATCGGGCTCGAACATCACGATCGGGTCGAGGCGGTCTTTCACCTGGTGGCGATAGACATGCCCCTCCCAGTCGTGGCCAGCCCAGATGGAGTCGTCTTGCTTGATATCGATCCTACTACCCTCAGTGCCGTCCGCTGGTCGGATCTCTAGGTAGGGATCTAGCTCGGAGCCGAGTGTCATCGCATAGCAGCGGACTCGGTATTTTTCGCCTTTCTTGGCACGGATACGGTACCAGTCCTTTTCGCCTTTCTCTAGGATCTTGCCATTCAGCGCGATCGGCAGTGCCTGTTCTACGACTTGAGTTTCGGCGCCAGCCGTTTCCATGACATTAGCGAATGGCGCGACTTGGAGCTTATTGGGCGAGGGGATCTCTGGTAGGTCTGAGACAGTATCGAGATCGATCATCGATTTCTCAAACTCGCCGACCTGTGCAGGCAGCTTCGCTACGAGCGGCTCGCTGGTGCCATCGAGGTAGTGGATCTGTAGCTCCTGCTCTGTGCCTGCCTGTCCGCCGAGTGGGTAGGTCACCGCAGGGCGGGGAAAATCTCCGATATGTAAGACATAGGACAGACTGTGCGACTCTAGGTCTTTGGTTTGTTTGGTGGTGATGAGGTAATCACCTGCCTCGTCAGCGATAAAGGATAGCACGGGGTCGTGAGCGAATAGGGCGCTACGGCTGTTTCTAGCGACTCTCTTGCCAGATGGTGCGTGCACCTCGATCGCCATATCGGTAAAGCCGCCGTAGATCGCGCTGCCGAGTCGGATATTGATGATCTGGCAGGTGCAGCGCTGACCTTTCTCTAGTGTCACACGGTAGCGGTCCAGATCGTTGGCCGAGCTATTGGTGACGCTGATACCGGCGATTGTGGAATTGAGAGCCACCACTTGAGCGGTCTCGGCGGTGTCATTGCGCCCGTAGATTTCATCATCGGCATAGGCGTGCTGCTCGGGCACCACGGTATACGGCGTCACCCAAAAGCTATGCATCTCGGTCAGCTTGTGTCGTGTGCGCACTCGGAGTAGGTATTCGCCTAGGGGGGCATCGGCAGCGATCTCTAGGTCTGCCTCGATTACATGGCCGGGCTCCTGCTTGCGCATGACTCTAGGGCCAGCACTGCCGTGTGGTAGCTCATCTAGCTGGCGGATGGCCAGACACTTGATCCCCGGGCGGTAGAATAGGATATCCTCCGCCGTGTCCAAGTGGGCTCCGATGAACTGAATAGAAACGACCGTGCCGCGCTGGCCCACCTGCGGATAGACTCGGCTCAGTGAGATAGTCGGCGATGCGGTGGCACTCTCGAGGATCAGGCAGAGGCCGATCAGCAGCCACAGGTAGCCTAGAGAAAAAAGACGCTGCATATCGATACTAGGGCTAGGCGATCAGATCATCCACTGGGTGGCCCTCGTCGACGATCTCGATCGGGCGCTCGCCGGGTGCCATCAGCTCTTTCTGGCTATTGATACCCATCAGCTTGTAGAGGGTGGAGTGAAAATCGCACAGTGGCACGGGCTTGTCTGCTGGTGCACTGGAGGTGGCGTCGACACTGCCGTAGTAGAGGCCTTGGTTGAGACCTCCACCGGCCATCGCCATGGAAAAGACGCGCGAGTAGTGATCGCGTCCAGCGGAGGCATTCACCTTTGGTGTGCGGCCAAACTCGTGAGCGACCCAGACCAGTGTGCTATCGAGCAAGCCGCGCTCGTCGAGATCGCGGATCAGGGTGGCGATGGCGTGGTCGAAAGCGGGCATCTGCTTTTGGTAGGTCTCGCGGATCTGGGTGTGAGTATCCCAGTCGGAGTAGGTCAGCGAGACAAAGCGAGCTCCAGCCTCGACTAGGCGGCGAGCCAGCAGCATACGGCCGCCAGCCTCGGAGCCGAGGGATTTACCGTAGTGACCATTTTCTAAAAACTGCCCCATGCCGTAGCGTTCCTTCACCTTGGCGGGCTCCTTTGACATGTCGAAAGCATCGCGCACCGCCTGGCTAGACATCATGGTATAGGCCTGCTGGTAGTAGGAGTCCATGGTCTCGAGCGGCGCAGGATCGCTCTCTAGGGTGCGGAATTGGTCGTTCACCAGCTGGCGGATCTTTTGCCGATCCTCGAGTGCCTCGATGTCTACGCCATTGGGTAGGCTCAGGTCGCGGACCTGAAAGCTGTCGCCGCTCGCAGGATCGCCACCGACGCTGAAGCTGCCGTATTTTTTGCTCAGATAGCCGGTATCGGTGCCCGGTAGCCCCGCATTGGGGATCGAGATGTAGCCGGGCAGGCCCTCGCGTGGGCCAAACTCGTGGTTAACCACAGCGCCCACTGCAGGGTGCCTGATCGCTTGGCTCGGCTTCTGGCCGGTTAGCATATTGTACTGCGCCAGACCGTGGTCAGGGATATTGCCGACTAGGGAGCGGACGACGGTCATCTTGTCGGCGATCTTTGCCTGCTCGGGGAATAAGTCGCTGAAGATAATGCCGGGCACATTGGTCTTGGTGAAACCCAGGGGGCCGCGATACTCCAGCGGGGCCTCTGGAGTGGGATTCCATGACTCCTGAGCTGAGATGCCACCGGGCAGAATGATCTGGATGACGCTCTTGGCGGTGCCTTCTTTGCTCTCAAACCACTTCTGAGCCGCTTCGGCCCGGTAGACCGATCCTAGGCAGAGTCCCAGACCGCTGAGCGATCCCACCCGGAGGATATCTCGGCGCGAAGCATTGTGGTTCATTTGCTGAAATCCGGTGCACCCTTGGTTCCTTCTCTTCATGCCTAAAATATGCATGCTAGGGAGGCATTCTTAGCTGGCGTGATTGTGGTTATCAGAGGCCTGCTAAGCTTTGAAAACAGGCTGTCATAAGTTAATGATAGACGGCGTATGGCAGAATCTGACAACACACAGGAAGTCCAAAGACTGTTTGTGGCGAATATCGCCAGTGTGAAGCACTATGTGCTCTCGATTCTGCCCAATCCGTCGGAGGCCGATGATATTGTTCAGGAAGTGTTCATCACCGCCACGGCCAAGGCGAATGACTTTCAAGTCGGCACCAACTTCACGGCCTGGGTTTTGACGATCGCCCGCTTCAAGGTGATGGAGCTGCTGCGCCGTGAAAAGCGCGACCGCAACCGCCTGTCCGATGCGGTGATGGAGCTGCTGGCAGATGAGGCCGAGCTATTTCAGGCCGACGAGCGGGTCGAAACTTTTGCCGCGCTCAAGGTGTGTGTGACCAAGCTGTCTCCCAAGCCTAAGAGCATGATCGAGATGCTCTACCAGGATGAGATGAAGCCGGCCGAGATCGCCGAGCGGATGGGCTGGGCACCAGGAGGAGTGTATGTGGCTCTGTCGCGAGCTCGGTCGCAGCTACGCACCTGCGTGAAGAAGGAACTCAAACAAGCTGCCGCCAGATAGATGAGTGCCGAGCGATTAGAAAAATTAATCGAGAGCTATCTGAATGATACGCTGAGCGAGTCGGAGTGGGCGGAGCTGAATGGTGAGCTGGAGAAATCCGGAGAGTCTCGAGACCGTCTGCGGGAAATGGTGGGGACGCACCAGGACTTGTCCGAACTGTACTCGATACGCGCACCGATTTTGCCGCTCGAGCTCGATAGCCCCGTGGCATCTGTGAGTGCTGTGCCTCAGCGGAAAGGAATATTCTGGATGGCGGTTCTATACGGCATCCTGTTGGTAGGATTTCTCGGTTTGCTTTTCTTCAATCTACAGAAGGCGAACCAAAAGCCGTTGGCTCAAATCGTCTCGTCGGACACCTTGGATCGGCAGCCTCTGATGGCTGGGCCGTTTTCTCTCGATACCGGTATGGCAGAGATCGAGATGCGCTCAGGTGCTCGGTTTGCGCTCGAGGGCGGGACTTCGGTACGACTGATCGATGTGGGAAAGATTCGGCTCGTGGATGGTAAGATAGGCGTGCAGGTGCCGGTACGTGCGAAGGGGTTCACTGTGGAGACCAAGTACGGCAATTTTGTTGATTTGGGGACACGCTTTGGAGTGATGGTTGATCACGAAGCCGAGGCGGTCGAGTCTCAGCTGTTCGAAGGGCGGATCGAGGTGCATGCAGGGTCTCAGATCAAAAAATTCAATAACCAAGCTGTGGTGCGGCTGACAGCCGATGATGTGGCTCCTATCGCCGTAGTCGATGCGCAGGTGGACCCGCTGAAATTTCCGATGCCTAGAGTGGTAGAGATCATCCCGATCGTGAAAGGCGATTTCGAGCCGGGCGATGATTATGTGATCGCAGACTCCAAGGATGTCCCTATCGGCCGCTGGGGAGGGAATTTTGCAAAAATTGTTACCCACACCGATGGTATCAAGCCGTTCGAGGGAAAGGGTATGCTCAAGCTGCTGTCGAGCAGTCAGCACGCCCAGGCTAGTGACAAAAGGTTTTGTGATGTCGTGCAGGGAGTCGACTTGAGTGGTTATGTCACCAATAAAGCCAGGTTCACAGCTCGTTCGCGCATCAATCGAGTGGAGGGAGACGAGACCACCGATACCCTGTTTATGCTGGAGATATCTGCCTACTCGACTCTCGATGGGGACCCTTTGGTGAACTGGCACACCACTTGTTTTTCCGATGGCGATCCCAAGAGCTGGGAGGAACTGGTGGTGATGGCCGATCTACCTAAAGAAACCAAGTTTATCAGTCTGCGCGTCGGCGTGGAGGAAGACCGAGAAAACGACATCGAGCCTTCAGCCGTGGAGTTTGATGGTCACTTCGTCGATAAAGTCGATCTGAAGCTCATCATTCCTGCCCGGCATTCTCTCAATGACTAGCTCTTAGCGAAATCATTCCAAAGTGACTTAATGCTCTCAATATCAGGCTCACCATCGAAGGTAAGGTAGCGGAATCGCGACACGTATGGTTGATCGGGTTCGATGGTGAAAGGGGCTTCGACCATGGGCGCAAAGACAAAGTAGGGCTTGCTAGGGTGGAGGCGCACCCATTGTGGACTGCGGAAATTGCTGGGGTGAGACATGACGACGACTCCACAGGTGTGGCCATCGACTGGGCCATACATGGCTACCCAGTCGGGGCGCGAGTGGTTGCCATCGAGACGGGTTTTGCCCCTGGAAGTGAGCATTCTCCCTTCGGGTTTTTCTTGGCCTGCCTCATCCTGCGACAGCCAGTCGGACGATCCGCGGATGGCCATACCGCCGTAGTGATGTTGTAGGATCTCCAGAGGATCCGCAGTCGCACAGGACTGGGTGGAGGTGAGGTCGAAGACAAAGCAGCCAGGGGCTTTTACTTTTGGCACTTCGATCTGCCAGACTTCTGTTAAGATCGCTTCGTCGGAATCTTTGCCTGAGGTGAAGATCTGCTCGAAGCCTAGGCTGGCTGTAGCATCACTGGTCTCACTACCGAGGTAGCGGCTATAGCGCACGTCGCCTTGTTCTCTAGCTTGGTTCCAGAATTCGGTGGCTTCGCCTCGAAATTTCGACTTGGTCCAAGCAAAGAACAACCCGTGCTGATGGGCGTGATCTGGAGCATAGTCGCCAGTCACGACTTTGCCCGATGGAGAATACAGAGGGTGAATGTATCCGGAGCGGCTGTAGACAGGCTTTGCCGATGCGGCCTGTGCAGTGGGCTTTTTGTTGTACTGGAAGATGGGCTGCGAGCCTTTGACGAGTTGCACAGTATCAGTTGTCTCGACCACACTCAGTTCTTGCGAGACTAAAGGGGAGGTACATGCGAAAACGAGGTAGAGGGTGAAGGTAATGGCTAGTCGGTTCATAGTTAAGTAAGAAAGAGCAATGGGGTGATACCTAGTTGTAGCGTAGTGCCATCGTTATTTTAGCCACCCCTCGTGGAGTAGTTCGGTTATGATGAGGCTTTGCTTACCAGTTGGAAGTTCTTTTTTATCGAGGGTGATGATCACTGCTAGTGGGGCATCACCTAGTGCGACTGTGTCTGTGACTTTCTGGCCCTCGGTAGTGCCGAGATCCACGTAGGCGTATTGCTGGTGTTCTAGGTAGCCTCCGTAGGGTGGGTTTAGTTTATAGCAGGCATACCCATCAAGTTCAGCCCCTCCTTTTATTCGTACTCTTTCCATGACGACACGAAACGGACTGGGTGGTTGGATCTTACCATCTATAAAAGCAACAAAGTGTCGGTCGTAAAACTCGGAAAACACTTCCCAATCGATTTTTAAATTTCCATTTTCGACGCGGATAATTAAGGGAGTGCCACCTGATTTATCGTGCTCTCCAGACAAGACTTGATATACCCAGAATGGGCCTCCAAATTCCGGGTCGAGTTCCAATTGGAATAGTTTAAGTTTGTAGTTGCTTAAACTGAAGTCAGGCCGGTTCGAATAGTAGTCTTCTAGCGCAGGCTCTAGTTCCTTAGCACGGTATATCCAGGGTAGTCTTCCTTCCCATGATTCTGCTCGTAGAAAAGCATCTACTATCTCATGAGTGTTTTTTAGGGGAGGATCGTCAGGACCTGGTTCAGAAAATTGAGTTTGCGGTGTGAAGCCTTGAGCCTGGTCGAGTAATCCTGGTCGAAGTATTTGCGGTCTTACGAGAGAAATATCGGGGTCTGGAGGGCCGCTGAATTCAGGTGGGTCCGGCAATTTTAGCCGCTTGAAGGAAAGTAAGCTCGGTTCTGTAGCAGGTTCTTCGTTCTGTGAAACTTCAGCCGTTTCGGGAAGGGGCGGTGTGCGCTTGAATTTGTCGTAGGTGAGATAGGCTAGAGCGATGATTCCTATCGTGAGCGCCGTGTAGCGAATGATGGGTAAGAGGTTTCGATTTTTGCTAGTAGTGGTATTCTGGGTTGGGGCAGTTGCGATGGTCTCTATTTGGGTTTTAAACTCCTCTGCTGTCTGCCAGCGGATCTCTGGCGAGTCGGCTAGGGCTTTTTCCACCACTTCCTCTAGTCGTGCATCTATCTTGGCTGGGGTGTGCAGGTTGGAGTTGGGTCTTTCCCCGGTGAGCATTTCATAAAAGACGACTCCCAGCGAATAGATATCGGCACGGTGGTCTACCGCCTCGGGCGAAGTGGATTGCTCTGGGGCGATGTAGTAGGGGGTGCCGAGAGTGTGGCCGCGGGTCAGATTATTGTCGTCTAGATCGAAGTCGTCATCTTCAGTAGCAGAACTAGACAGCGGCTCGACTCGGTCCAGGATCCGGGCAATGCCGAAGTCGGCGACTTTTACTTTGCCTCGTGAGTCTAGCAGGAGGTTTTCAGGTTTGATATCGCGGTGTACGATGCCTTTGTCGTGTGCATACTGGAGGGCTTCGCAGATCGGTGGCACGATAGCGAGTGCCTCCTCTGGAGTGAAGCTACCTTTGGCCATAGCCTGCCGGAGGTTGATGCCATCGACATACTCCATGATCAGATAGTAAAAGCCGCCAGCCTCTCCGAAATCATGAATCGTCACGATGTTGGCATGGTTCATCGAGGCTAGGGCCTTGGCCTCGCGGGAAAAGCGCTCTCGAAAAGCTGACTCACCCTCGTGCCGGGGAGCCAAGAGCTTCAGTGCCACCTCTCGATCTAGGGAGTTTTGCCGAGCCTTGTAAACGATCCCCATGCCCCCGACTCCGATGGGCTCCAAGATGGTCAGCTGAGGGAAATGGACCTGGACCTCCTCGATCGGTAGGGCCTGTATCTTTTCAGCAAGGGTATCGCCCGACTCAGTCAGCGTCGGGTGCATGACTTTGGCCATCAGGCAGGCAGGGCAGTGGCCATTAGGTGCATCTGTGGGCAGTGGCTCCCCGCAGGCCGGACAGGTGTCGGATTGGTCAGTTGTTGTCTTGGTTTTATCGTCCATGCCTGTTCCTGATGATAAATTGGGGAAAGGTTGCAGGAAAAGTCATTTTATTCTGCTGATGGTGGAGAAAAAATCTGTGTAATCAGTGTGAATCTGCGAAAATCAGTGAATTCAGCGAAGCCATT
>JAHDID010000058.1:4251-9464 GCA_020630975.1 Verrucomicrobiota bacterium | reverse complement strand
GCTATCGAGGTTGTGATCGTCTGGGGAATCGTTGTAGGAGAAGTCATTTCTTTCTACTGATGGTGGAGAAAAAAATCTGTGTAATCAGTGTGAATCTGCGAAAATCTGTGAATTCAGCGAAGCCATTGCGAATTTTTCACAGATTGGTTGGGATTGAGCACAGATTTCACAGATTTTTTCTCAGCCTGCTCAGAGCCTTTGCATCTACCTCCGCGTCTCTGCGCCTCTGCGTGCGTACCTTTCTTAGTTGGCTACTTCCCGCAGCGCAATGCAGTGAACAGATCTGCCATCTCGGCATCGAGGTCGTAATCGTCGGAGATCGTGGTGGCCAGTTCGGTTTTCACGGCTTTACGAAACTGCTTTCGCAGTCGGTGGATGGTGCTTTTCAGGGTATTGCTGGGGATGCCTAGCTGCTCAGCGAGTGCCGCCTGATCGCCATGCTGATCGTCGCCGGTCAGCCATGGGCTGAGCTGGAGAAAGGTATCGTGCTGACCTGACTCGATACTGTCGTGCTCGACCCGATCTAGTGCCCGCTGCAGGAGAGATACAGCCCATTGGCGGTCAAACCACGAGTCGGGTGGGAAGGTCTCTTCATCTAGGAGTGGTGTACCATCCTCTAGGCTGATGAGTGTCAGAACGTCGCCACCACGTTTGATGGCACTGCGTTCCTGTCGTTTGCGAGAGAGAAAGTTTTTCAAAGCCCCTAGCAGGTAGGACCGAAATCGGCCTTTGGCCTGATCAAGGTGGGCGAGGCTATCGCGAGACAGTAGCTCGGAGAAAAATTCATGAGCGACTTCGGTGGCTGCCTCGCGGTCGTAACTCTCCGCGCGCTGTAGGTAGGCTATGATCGGTGAGTAGTAGTTTTCGCACAGGCGGCACAGTGCCTCGCTAGCCTGAGTCGATTGGCCGCGGGCTTGGAGGACCTCGGTCCAGCACGTGGTGTGAAAGGCGTATGACATAGCGGGAGAGATCTATCGGCGCAGGTTCCAGGTTTCACAGTCATAGCGAGTGATGATCAGGTCGTCGACCACAGAGTCATCAATGATAGAGGGGTCGAGAGACTGCACCTCAGTGGCTAGACCGATGGCAAATGCTTCAGCCAGATCCAGCCCATCGGCATAGCTGCTGCCCTGGTGGATCACATGGCCTCTAGAGCGCCGCTGGGCGCCGCCTACGAGTTTGCGGCCCTCAGCATCCAGTAGATCGTGGGTGACAGGTGTGGTGAAACAAGGGCCATGGGCGGTGGCGGCATCGTCGGCGGACTGCAGCTCCAGAGTCCCCTGGGAGGCACGGCTGTAAGTCGAGTGGATCCAGTGGTAGCGCTCCTCAGTGCTGGCTTTGGCAGCGGCTTCAGGCTTGGGTAGAGTCAGGCAAAAGGTGAGATCCTGCCCGTGCTCGACCAGACCTCCACCGGTGAGACGGCGTATCACAGGGCGCGTTTCGTCGGTGGGATAGGTATCGAAATACCCGATCGTGACGGCTGCTGCCTGCCACTGGTAGCAGCGCAGGCGGGCGATGCCATCGCTCTGAGTCTGGAGGAAGAGCGCCTCATCCAGCGCCATCTGCTCGGCGGGCGAGCGAGGCTGGTCATCGATCCAGAGTTGCAGATGGTTTATTTTCATGCTGGGATTTGTTTCTTCCTCGCCCCTTAGACTTGCATCACTAGGCCGACATCGCCACACTAGATCCCAATATGGTATCCATCAAAACACGTGGCCTGGTCAAACGCTTTGGCGACCTGGTAGCCCTCAATCAGCTCGATCTGGATGTCGAGGCAGGCGAGTTGTTTTTCCTGCTCGGGCCCTCTGGCTGCGGCAAGACGACGCTACTGCGCTCGATAGCGGGTTTTCACATCCCCGAGGAGGGGCAGGTCTTCTTCGATGACGATGAGGTCACCCAACTCCCACCGCACAAGCGTGGCACGGCGATGATGTTTCAGAGCTACGCGCTGTGGCCACATATGAACGTGTTTAAAAACGTAGCTTTCGGCCTGGAAGAGCGGAAAGTTGCCAAGAACGAGGTCGAGAAACGGGTGAATCAAGCGCTGGATATGGTGCAGATGGGCGGTCTGGGGAGCCGCAAGATCAACCAGCTCTCCGGTGGGCAGCAGCAGCGTGTGGCCCTGGCTCGGGCACTGGTGGTGCGGCCGCGCTGCCTGATGCTGGACGAGCCTCTCTCCAATCTCGATGCCAAGCTGCGAGTCGAGATGCGCACCGAGATCCGGAGGATTTGCAAAGAATTCGGCCTGACGGCGATCTACGTGACTCACGATCAGAAAGAGGCGCTATCTATAGCCGATCGCATGGCCATCCTCGATGGGGGAAATTTTGCCCAGATCGGAGCGCCAGAGGAGATCTACCGCAATCCTTCCTCCAAACTCGTGGCCAGCTTCATCGGCGAGACCAACTTCATACCCGGAGAGATCACCGGGCGAGAGGGAGAGTATTTCTCGGTGCAGACAGCCGTTGGCACATTTTCTGGCCGGGCAGTGGGTTTCCTCGAGGATCCCGCGGCTGGCGCAAAAGTCTGCCTCTCGATCCGGCCAGAGTGCTTGTCTCTGAGCGATCAAAAAACAGCGACCAATCGGGTGCCTGGGCATCTCGACCAGTCGATCTACCTAGGCGAGATCGCTCAGTATTCGCTAAAGACCGGCCAGAGCGATGCTGAGGTGATCCGTATCTCCGAGCTGAACCCCCGTCGCATCGTGCGAGATACCGAGCAGACTTTTTACGCCACTGCCGATAGCGAGGATGTGGTGATCCTGCCTCCCGAATAGACCTATGAAAAATGCCATCATCGTAGCAGTCCTGCTGGTGCTGACCATCGCTGCTCCCTATGTGCTACGGCCCAAGGAGAATGCAGAGATAGTCTCTGGCAAAGAGGCCGAGAGGCTAGTCATCATCTCGCCGCACAATGAGTCGATCCGAGCCGAGTTTGCCATCGGTTTTGCGCGCCATATGCAGGAGGCGCATGGACGCGAGGTGTATATCGACTGGCGGCAGCCGGGAGGTACCAGCGAGATCGCGATGTTCATCAAGTCCGAGTATGAAAACGCGTTTGAGAACCACTGGAAGCAGAAAATCGGACAGCCGTTTAGCACTGTCGTACGGACGGCTTTTTCGAATGGGAAGCTCGAACTACCAGCCGATTCAATAGGGTACAATTTTGACTCAATAGGGTACAATGCCCTATCGAGGGATGAGCGAGAGATCTTTGCTAGACAGATGTTTCTCGACTCCGATGTGGGTATCGGTATCGATTTGTTTTTCGGTGGTGGGGCTTATGATTTCATTAAACAAGCCTCTGCAGGTGCTGTGGTAGCAGAGGATGTTAGTGGTCAGTATGGGCCAGCAGCCTTGGCTCGCCAGCGGCCCGATTGGTTTAGCAATGCCGTCATGCCAGACCTCGTGAGTGGTGAGCCATTTCGCGATAGCGAGTATCGCTGGGTGGGCACAGTGCTATCGGCATTTGGGATATGCTACAACACCGATGTGGTAGCTAGGCTGGGTGTGGAGCCGCTCGACGAGTGGTCTGATCTAGCAGATCCACGGTTGGCAGGCCAGATCGCGCTAGTCGATCCGACCAAATCCGGCTCCGCCACCAAAGCCTATGAGATGCTCATCCAGCAGACCATCCAGGAGCAGCTACAGAGTATGCAGATGCAGGCACGATCTGCCGATCTCATCGAGGCGGATGCGATCAAATATGGTTGGGACGAGGCGATGCGCTTGATCCTAAAGATCAGTGGCAATGGTAGGTACTTCACCAACGATGCCACCAAGACACCTACCGATGTGGCATCTGGCGAGTCGGCAGCTGGGATGTGTATCGATTTCTATGGGCGCACTTACAATGAGGTGAAAAAGAAAGCCGATGGTAGTTCGCGTATTGTATTCATCATGCCCAAAGCAGGCACCTCGATCAGCCCCGATCCGATCGCGATGCTCCGCGGTGCGCCGAATCCGGAGTTGGCCCACAAGTTCATAGAGTTTACGCTGTCTGAGGCGGGGCAGAAGCTATGGAACTTTCGGCCAGGCACCCCCGGTGGGCCGCTCCGCACGGCGCTCCGTCGCCCACCGATTCGGAAGGACTTCTATACGGCGGAGAATCTGCAGTATATGACCGATGCCGATGTGAATCCCTATGAATTGTCAGAGGGTTTTACCTATCGGTTTGCTTGGACTGGGGCGGCGTTTAGTAGTTTGCGATTTATCATCCGCTGCACTTGTGTCGATACGCATATCGAGCAACGTCGGGCGTGGCATGCTCTGATCGAGGCAGGCATGCCGGCAGAGGCATTGGCCGAGTACGAGGATGTGTCGAGGATAAGCTATGCCAATGTCATGGGCGGTATCCGCAAGACCCTGAAGTCGAAAGACAAGATCCAAGAAGTGGCATTGGCCAGAGAGTTGTCCGGGCATTTCCGCGAGAAATACCGCAGGGTGATTGAGTTGTGCGAGGAGGCAGGCGAATGATTGGGATGGTGCGAGGTTTTAGGCGGTAGCAAGCGTCTGTTCTTCCTGTCGGGACTAGGGTTGGTTTTGTGTCTAGTGTCCCGTGGTTGAGGGGCACTGCTAACTAAAGCGTTTAGGCCCAACTCCTATGGGGATCAATTCAGTTAATTAATTAGTTAAGACATTTAACACTTGTCCTATAATTTAGTTCAATCAACCGAATTTTATAATTTTCATAAAAATATTTGCACCATCATAACTGTCTGGTTATTATGGTTATATGCACTTTTTCGAATCGTTTTTTTATTTTCGGATATTTCATAGAAAACTGCGTTTTTTCTTAGGTCTTATGGCGTTATCTCTGGGGCTAGACGCCAAAGCGCAGCTTGAAAATCAACTTGATGGCTCGGCTGAGGAGTTTGTTAGCCCGAGGGTGCTTGATGGCTCGGCTGAGGAGTTTGTTAGCCCGAGGGTGCTTGATGGCCCAGCTGAAGGTTTTGTTCGCCCCAGAGTGCTTGATGGCCCAGCTGAGGGTTTTGTTCGCCCGAGAGTGCTTGATGGCCCAGCTGAGGGTTTTGTTCGTCCGAGGGTGCTTGATGGCCCAGCTGAGGGTTTTGTTCGCCCTAGAGTGCTTGATGGCCCAGCTGAAGGTTTTGTTCGTCCGAGGGTGCTTGATGGCCCAGCTGAGGGTTTTGTTCGCCCTAGAGTGCTTGATGGCCCAGCTGAAGGTTTTGTTCGTCCGAGGGTGCTTGATGGCCC
>JAHDID010000058.1:0-4151 GCA_020630975.1 Verrucomicrobiota bacterium | reverse complement strand
GAGTGCTTGATGGCCCAGCTGAAGGTTTTGTTCGTCCGAGGGTGCTTGATGGCCCAGCTGAGGGTTTTGTTCGCCCTAGAGTGCTTGATGGCCCAGCTGAAGGTTTTGTTCGCCCGAGTGTGCTTGATGGCCCTGCTAAGGAGTTTGTTGGCCCGAGTGTGCTTGACGGCCCAGCTGAGGGTTTTGTTAGCCCTAGAGTGCTTGATGGCCCAGCTGAGGGTTTTGTTCGCCCTAGAGTGCTTGATGGCCCAGCTGAAGGTTTTGTTCGTCCGAGGGTGCTTGATGGCCCTGCTAAGGAGTTTGTTGGCCCGAGAGTGCTTGATGGACCAGCTGAGGGTTTTGTTAGCCCTAGAGTGCTTGATGGCCCAGTAGAGGGTTTGATAAAAGGCTCCGCAGCTGTTGTGACGCCAGAACAAGTGCGATCGGAATTCTCAAGAGGGACAAGTGAGGGGGATAAAAACTACATGCGAAAGTTTTCGATTTCAGTTTCTAAAAGTTTGAATGCGGATCAACTGAAAGAGATTATTGATCGTCAAGCAAAACGCTAAAGGAATGATGTGGAGAACGGGTGGGTTTTTTATAACTTCGTATTTAGTATAATGATGTCTTCAGGAATTCGCTTTCGGAAAAAAGCCTTTAGTTTGGTGGAGGTTCTTGTTGTTGTTTCGGTTATTGGGATTCTAACGGCGGTTGCTATACCATCCATTACTAAAATAAGAGAGAGGGCAAAAGAGGGAGTTGCTAGGAGTAATGCTCGTCAAATTGCTTCACTTTCCTCGGCAGCTAATGCTGTAGGTGTTTATCATGTGGTTCCTGAGCACTTGGGTGGAGGTGTTGAAATGTCGATTGATATTTTATTGGCCGTAGGTAAGGGAGCAGCTGATTTGGAGGGTTTTGATTTGTCCATATCTGATTACGATATGGAGTTAGCTTCTGAGTATCTGTCAGTGGAATATAGGGGGAGGCGTTATGTGTTGGATTTTGTTTCTGAATGATTTCGATTTGCCCCCGTTTTAAAGAGTCTTTATCATCATGTAACGCACCATGGAGTGTGTCGCCAGCCTCAATTGCTTTGTTTCGATTGGGGTTGGCATTTGTTGTTGTTGCAGATCTGATTCTGAGGTCTTCAGATATTCTGATGCTGTACTCGGATGAAGGGCTCTTGCCGCGCGGTGTTCTTTTATCTGCCGATAATGGCTTTTCGATCTATCACTGTTCTGGCTCGGTTGTGGGTGCTGGGATTTTAATGTTGATGGCAGCAGTCGTAGCACTATGCTTCGGTGCTGGAGTCTGGGCGCCGTGGAGCGGAGTTGTTTCGTTTTTGATGTTGGTATCCCTGCATAATAGAAATCCTATGGTGTTGAATAGTGGCGATAGTCTCCTTGTTTCTCTACATTTCTTTTCTTTGTTTCTACCATCGGGTAACCTTTTTAAAAAGCAGCTCCCTGTTTGTCGTGAATTGCATCACTATACCGCTGTGTTGGGGGTAGTTGTCCAAATGTCAGCGATGTATTTTTTTTCTGCTTTCTGGAAGTTTGGTGAAGGCTGGCTGGATAGTGGGCAAGCTATTTTCTATGCGATTCATCAAGATACGATAGCTTGGGGGGGTGCGGCTTACTTGAAGTTAGTTCCTGTTGGGTTGTTGCAGATTGTTACATTTTCGATTTTGATTTTTGAGTATTTTTTCGCTCTTGCCGTGTGGCTTCCTTGGAGGAAGGGGCACTTGAGGGTTGTTCTAATCATATTGGCAGTAATTTTTCATCTGGTTCTTCTTCAGGCTACATTTCGGCTGGGTATTTTTTCATGGGTGGCGGCTTGCGGCTGGCTTATTTTCTTGCCCGCTTCAGTCTTGGGTAAAGACTTCTTTAATGAATCCCCGAGCACCACAGGTGGTGTGTCTTTGGGTAGAAGTATCTGTGCTGCATTGTGTTCGTTTTGTCTGTATCTATTGATGTTTCTTTCAGTCTTTGGTATGGGACAACGGGTGTTTGCCGCTAAGCAAGGTGTAGGTATCGAAAGTGTGGGTGAGGTGGCAGATTTGGCGTTGTTGGATTGGCTGGGTCTAAATCAAGATTGGATCTTGTTCGCTCCAGATGCCCCCATTGAGGATGACTCTTTTCAGTTAATACTGACTTATCATGATGGTAGACATGTGGATTACTTAAGTGGGCAGGAGGTCTATGCGGATTCGCTTGAGAATGTTCCTCGCATGAATGCGCTGAGCTATCCTTCTGCACGGTGGCGGCGTTTTTTGTCTAGCCTAGCTCAGCAGCTTGAGGGTTCTCCTGTGCCACAGGCCGTAGCTGGTTCATTTATAAGAAGATCTCAGGGGGATGAAGTTTCGGTCGCCGCTGTTTCTTTGTTCGCAGTTAGGGAGTCAAGGCCTGGAGCAGAGCCGGATTATCGGCAGATTTGGGTTCATAATGCTCACACCATTAGTGTTTGGTGAGGAGTGGCGGGGCGAGTCTTTACCAAGACTACTGGTGTTTTTCTTGTCCGGACCACGAGATGTGTTTGGACTGAGGCTCTTATAGGGAGGAGATGCAGCTAGTTAGCTTGAGTGGGGCAATAAAGGCTATGGCACCTCAAGGGTATTGCGTTTAGACTTCACTCCTTATTTTGAAAGAATACGACTTCATCGTAGTCGGCTCGGGTATCGCAGGGTTGAGTTTTGCGATACGAGCCAGTGAGCATGGCAGTGTGGCTGTGATCACGAAAAAGCAGGCCGAGCAGACGAATACGGCATGGGCACAGGGCGGGATCTGCTGTGTGCGAGACCCGGAGGATTCTTTCGATAGCCATGTGGAGGATACGCTGGATGCCGGGGCAGATCTATGCTCGCGAGATGTGGTGCACACGATCGTGTCGGAGGGGCCAGAGGTGATCGATGAGCTGGTCAGCTGGGGGGTGGAGTTCGACCTAGGTGAGGATGGTGACATCGCTCTCGGCCGCGAGGGCGGGCATAGTCAGCGCCGTATCCTACACCACAAAGACATCACTGGGCGCGAGCTGCAGGACAAGCTGCAAGCTCAGGCGGAGGCGAGTGAGCAGATTCATTTTTATGAAAATCATTTCGCGATCGATCTGCTGACCACGGCCAAGCTGGGCTTCGCCACCCCGCCACGCTGCGTGGGGCTGTATGCTCTGGATGAGGCGACGGGCGAGGTGGAGACCTTTCGCTCGGACCGGATCATCCTGTGCACTGGGGGCTGTGGCAAGGTCTATCAGTACACCACTAATCCATCGGTAGCGACCGGCGATGGTGTGGCGATGGCCTGGCGTGCGGGCTGCGATATCGCGAACATGGAGTTCGTCCAGTTTCACCCGACGTGTCTGTACCATCACCAGGAGAAGAGCTTTCTGATAACGGAAGCAATGCGCGGCGAGGGGGCTGAGCTGATCGATATGTACGGTCGGCCGTTCATGAAAAAATACGATGAGCGCGGCTCGCTGGCGCCGCGCGATATCGTGGCGCGAGCGATCGACAGGGAGATCAAAAAGACGGGTGGTCCCTGTGTGTATCTAGACATCACCCACCGGCCAGCCGACTTCGTGATCGATCGCTTTCCGAATATCTACCAGACCTGCAAGGAGCTGGGTATCGACATAACCAAAGAACCGATACCAGTGGTGCCGGCGGCGCACTACCAGTGCGGCGGGGTGCAGACCGATGTGAATGGTGCTACGACGCTGCCGGGGCTGTGGGCAGTCGGCGAGGTAGCCTGCACTGGGCTGCATGGGGCAAATCGCCTGGCGAGCAATTCACTGCTCGAGGGAGTGGTGGTATCGCGCCGAGCGCTGGAGGATGCGAAAGTAAAGATGCCGGTGAGTATGGCGACTGAGCAGATCGAGCTGCCAGCCTGGGAGAGTGGTGATGTGACGGATGTCGATGAGCTAGTGGTGATCTACCACAACTGGGATGAGATCCGCCGCCTGATGTGGGACTACGTATCGATCGTGCGCACGAGTAAGCGTTTGCAGCGTGCGGCCACTCGCTTGCACAATCTGCAGCGCGAGGTGCAGGAGTTTTATTGGAACTTCCGTGTGACCAGCGAGCTGCTCGAACTGCGAAATCTAGTGGAAGTGGCGAGTCTCATCGTAGACTCTGCCTCGCGGCGAAAGGAGAGCCGCGGTGCTCACTACACGCTCGA
>JAHDID010000057.1:7859-36647 GCA_020630975.1 Verrucomicrobiota bacterium | reverse complement strand
TTGCTCAATAATCCTATGCGTTTTGCATAGAATTTTATTGGTTAGAGACTATTGAGTGGAAATTGTACCCTATTGAATTTGCCGTCTATTCAGATTCTGAAGGCTCTGCCATTGATTCGATCCACTGCTTGAGCAGAGCTACGCCGGCTTCGTCGACGACTTGGGAGCCTAGGAGGGGCATTTGGCCGGCGCCTCGTCGGCTGACGCGGCCGAGGAGTTCGGAGAGATCGGGATGGCCGGGGGCGATGACTTTGGCATCGGGTAGGCCGAGCATGGCTACCATGGGATCGGCGTCGATGAGGCCGGTTTCCTCCAGAGTCAGGTCGGCCATCAGCTGAAAGCTGGCTCTGCCGCCTAGGCCTGCCTCTCGGTGGCAGTGGGCGCAGTTCACGTCGAGGTAGGTGCGGGCGCGCTGGGCTAGGGTGCCGCTATCGGCATCGTAGGGATCGGGGCAGGCTTTGGCTCGCTCAGTCTTGAGCATGGAGCTGTTGCGCAGGATGCCTTCCTCGATCCAGCGGTCGAGCTGATTGGTCTCGCCATCTACGCCGATGCGATCGAGCTGGCGAGCGGTGAAGGCGATGCCGAACATCGATTTCTGGGTGTGGCAGATCATGCACTCACTGCGTGAGGGGTAGCGCCAGGCGTGGGGCTCGGTCTGGGTGAGACCTTCGGCTGGTACGAGTGTGGCATCGCTGCCATCGGCAGCCCAGCGGTAGGTGTAGCCGCGCCAGGTACCGGCATTGTAGAGTAGCTGGGTCTCGATGGGCTGGCCCTCGAGGAATAGGGTCTGCACCAGTGCTCCACCAGGGTCTAGCCATAGACTTTTGGTCTGGCGCACGCCGCCGTGGTTGACCAGTGGGTGAGTATCGGGCACAGCGACGAAGCGCCGGCGAGTCGCGCCGTCGGCCCAGCCTTCTGCATTGACGAGGTATTCGTGGACACCGTGTGCAGGCGTGTGGCTGGCGACATCTGAGAAAAGTCCGGTGGCACTGAGTCGCTCCGGCCACTCGCGCGGCTCTAGCTGGGCGGCAGGCCGTGCCTGCAGGCGCTCGAATGTGCCATCGTGGTGGGTGATGATCGGCTCGCGGTCGTGATCCTCGCAGATGGAGACGACGGGGCCAGAGAGTTTGGCGAGGCGGTAGGGTTTGCCCAGCTGATCGGACTCGGCATCGTAGCTGACGGCCCACATCTCTTGAGTGAGGTAGCAGCCGTAGAGGTATTGGCCTGTCAGTTCTGGTAGCTTTTCTCCCCGATAGAAAAAACCGCCGATGATGGAGCGCATCTCGGAGTGCGAGTGCTCGAGGCGGGGTGGGGTGTGTACCTGCGTCGGGCCGCCGAGAGGACTGGTGGGGCGAAAGGCGTGGCTGCCCTCGTAGGTGGACCAGCCTGCATTGCTGCCAGCTTTGGTCTCGTGCAGCATCTCCCAGTGTTCGTCCCCATTGTCGGCTACCCAGAGTCCGTGGGTGGTGGGGTGAAAGATCATCCGCCAGGGATTGCGCATGCCATAGGCCCATATCTCTGGGCGCACGTCCGGCATACCGACGAAGGGATTGTCGGTTGGTATGGTGAGGGCCTCGCCCTCTGCTGGCTGGCTGTGTACATCGAGCCGCAGGATAGAGCCACGGATCTGGTGTACGTGCTGGCCGACATGGTTTGGGTCGCCAGGGGCGGAGCCATCGCCTGCCGAGACGTAGAGATAGCCATCTGTCGGGCCCCAGTGGAGATCGCTGCCGTTGTGGCCATTGCTCTCCCAGCGGAGGAGGACTTCGGGCTCTGTCGCCAAGGTCAGTGGCTGGGCCTGCTCGACGTGGTAGCGCAGCAGGTAGTTTTGCGACTCGGGTTCGGTGCGGAGATTGCACACCAGATAGAGGTAGGGGCGCTGTGGCCACTCGCGGTCGAAGACGCCTCCCAGTATGATGGTCTGAGACTTGGCTTTGCCGATGGGATCTAGCGGCTTTTCATCGAAGGTGGCTCGTAGGTTTGCGGCGAGGTGGGATGGATCTTTCGCATCGTAGTCGCGAGGGATCGACCAGACCTGGCCCTCGCGACCGAGCACGAGGAATTGATCGCTATCGGGGAAGGGGATGGTCAGCACGGGCTTGGGTAGCTGCTGGGCGGTATCGCCGAGGAAAGCTGGCACAGGCTCGTGGGTGTAGGGTGGGATACCAGCGCCATCGAGCGCGGCATCGTCCCAGCGCGCGTCCTCGGCTACGGCTGATGCGATCCCTAAAAAAATCCCCAGTACGATGGCGAATTGGCGGCTGATTATCATTCTCCTTTAGTTACGATCGGATCTGACTCAGGGGTAGACACTTCATCGAGCAATATCTCTAGAGCTCCGCCGGAGCACCAGATCTCGACGATGAGCATCCACAGCGAGGCTCCCATGAGAGCGAGAGCTAGCAGAAAGGTGAGACTGCCCAGCACGGACTGATCGAGTCCGATGGCGACCATCGATATGACACTGAGCAGCAGGCTGATAGCACCGAGCAACTGCATCCAGCGGATCAGTTTCAGTCTGCGCCGGAGATTGGCGATCTGGCAGCGCAGTCGCTCATCGCCATCTTGCATCCAGTCGCGGTGTAGGGTGCGGACTAGCGCTGCGAGGTGCAGAAAGCGGTTGGTGTAGGACAAGAAAAGCAAGCTGATCGCGGGGAACAGCAGTGCAGGTGTGGAGATGGAGATCTCGGGTACGGTCATGATGGTGGTGGGCAATCGATCCTGATGATCTTACCCGTAGCATCTTCGATCTTTTGGGTAAACTCTTCTGCCGATTTTCGTGCCGTGGCGAGGTCGGAAGTGATTACAAAGCCTCAATGGCATTCAGTTTTTGGCCATTTCTTATGAGTTCATCGAAAACCTTGTCTGCGTCTCCCTCGATGAGGCCTCTGGATAAGGCATTGGTAATGACCATCCTGATCTGTTCGTTCAACTCTCCGATGAACTGACCTGGATAACAAATTCTCACTTCGTTTCGGTATTCTGCTGCGATGTCGTGAAGATGTTTATCGTGGGTGACGATATGGCTTGCATGACCATTCAGGGCACACAGTAGAAAGTAGACGTCGTCGATGTCTTCAGGGTAAGGGGATTCGTGAAAATGTACCAGATCAATGCGCTCTCCCTGATCTCGGAAAATTCGAATAAGATCCTTTGTGTGCTCGATGCTGACACCCTCGCGAATAAGAACTTCGGCGTATTCTATGAGCATGTCGTCGCACCACAGAATCTGGATAACTCGAGCATTCCAGCGCGCTATGATCTCTCTCGAAGCTGAGCGTTCATTCTCCGACGTAGATGCTGATAACACGGTGTTCGTGTCGAGGACCGCTCTAGTCATCTGAGCCGTTTAAGTTGTGGTTTTTCGATCACGAAGCTTTAGCCGTTTTCTGCCAAACTTTCTCAAAAGTTTGGAGAAAGTCCTCATCAGATTCTTTGGCCGGTTTTTCAGCTAGTACTTCTTCGACAAGGGCAATAGCCTGTGCACCAATAGGGTCTTGAGCACGCCGCCGCCGGGCGACTTCAAGTAAGACCCGAGTTCTGACGATGTTTTCAAGTTCCGGGCCTATATCCTCAATCAGGTCGGGAAACTCTTTGATCGCATCATCTATGGCACTGTCGTGGATCTCAAACATGACTGGCTTGCTGTTGAAGTATTCATTATAACAGTATTCAAGCTGATGTCAATCGCCCGGACTCGAGTCGAACCGAGTATCAGTTAGTGGGGCATTTTTTCGCAAAGTAGCGTGGCTCTCTATCAATCGATCCTGATTTTCTTACCCGTAGCATCTTTGATCTTTTGGGTAAAATCTTCTGCCGATTTTCGTGCTGTGGCGAGGTCGGGCTCTATCCCTGAGAAAAGGGTGGCTTCTTCTGTATTTTCGAGCGTCCAGATGCAGTCATATTTTTCATCTTCGAATGTGATGTAAAGGCTGTCAGTCACTGCAAAAGCGCCGTGCCAATTCCCGCGAAAATAGTAGCCAGCCCGGCCGGTCGCGGGATCGCACACGAAGTGGTAGGGGAAAATGCCAATTCGGCATAGCCATGCCAGTTTGAGAAAAAGTATGCAGCCAGCTAAGGGTAAAAGCATGAAGAATGCCTCTTTAACAAAGCCCGTTTCCCAGATGGTTTCTATAAAAGTGGCAGTGGCAAAGTAGCCGAGGACGCTGGAGAGACAGGTGACTAGACAGGCCCAGATGATGCAGAAAATTCGATAAGAAAGTGGTTTATCGAATGCGCTTATTATCACGAGGCGATCTGAATGTTGACTCACTGGATAGCGATCTTGATGTCGGGTCGGGCTTCCAGACCTTCATTAAACTCACGGGACAGCTGGCACTCGGAGAGTGTCATGCCCTGGAGTTTTAGGAGATGATCTTCGAGCTCGGTCACGGGTTGCTCGAAATTGGCTCCTGCTAGGAAGAGGTCCTCCAGGTCGGGGAGTCCTTTGCAGATGGTGCGTAGTCCATCGGTGGAGATATCGCCCTGCAGGTGGAGGATGCGGAGCTGGGGGGCTTTGGCGACGATCTGCTCGATGGCGGCATCGGCATCGGCGCCCAGCTGGAGATCGAGAAAATTGACGATGGTCATGCCTTCGGTTTTGGCCAGTTCGGTAGCGCTGATCTCGGGGTGCAGGCTGCGTAGCACGACGCTGGAGGTATTGGCCTCGCAGTGCTGGAGTAGAAAGGTGCGAGCGCCATCGGGGAGCGGGGCTTTGGCCAGAAATGAGGTGTAGCGCTGGTAAATGCCGGAGGCCTCGGTCTCGTCGGCATAGACCAGCATGCCATCGGTCTGGCTGAGCTGGCGTAGCTCGAAGGTGCGCGGTAGCCCGACGACAAACCAAATGGCTGCGATGAGGACTAGAGCGAGTGCCAGAAGACCGGCGATTTTAAATTTGGAGTGGCTCATGAGCAAAACTGGATCACCTTTAGAAGGTAATCGATTCTCAGACGATTGAGAAGCATCGACTTGCACCCTAATGTAAGTCGCGATTAGGTGAATTTTTTCTGCAATGGCGATACCGAGACGGGAGGACGGCGACTTTATCGAGGGCATCTATCACTGGTGCGATCGCTGGTGTGAGCGCTGCAAGATGACCACGCGCTGCCGTCAGTATGCTATGGAGTGTGCGCGAGACGCCTTCAATGCAGACGGCAGCCAAGATGGAGACAGTATCGAGTTTATGGAGTCTCTGATCTGTGTGGCTGATTCTTTCGAGGCAAAAGGAATCGACGAAGAGCTGGCTGCCGCTGAGGAGGATGCTAGCTTTTCCGCAGCCGAGTACTCGGATGATGATGATCCTGAGGAGGAGGATGAGTATGATATGGAGGCCTATCTGCTCGAGCGCGACCGTATCGAGCGCGAGACGGCTACCACAAAGTGCGTGCAGTTGGCCGACCACTATATGAGTGAGGGCAGTCGCTGGTTTGATGAGTGGGATATCCTGCTGAGCCTGCTGGACGATAGTGACGGAGCTGTGACCGATGCGACAGAGGTGGTGCGTTGGTATCTCTTTCAGCTGGCGGTGAAGCTGCGCCGCGCCATCAATGGCAAGCTGGATGACGAGATGGAGTGCCGAGAGGATATGCTAGGCTCTGCCAAGGTGGTGCTAGTCGGTGCCGATAGTAGCCTACAGGCCTGGGAGCTGCTGCAGAGTCGGATGCCTGAGGACAAGGCCGATGCGATCTCGCCGATCCTGGCTGTCCTCCGTCAGTTGGTCGTTGAGACCGAGGCCGAGGTGCCCGATGCGCGGGATTTTGTGCGCCCAGGGCTGGATGATTAGACGCAAAAAAAGAGAAGGCGGATCAGCCTCCTCTTCTCTTTTTGTCTTTATTTTGGGGTATCGATCTACTTGCGGCCAAAAATCAGGCCGTAGATGAATAGTAGTATCAGGGCACCGACGACGGCGGTCACTACGCTGATAATGCTGAAGCCACCTGTGGCACCAGGGAGCCCAATGACGCCTGCTAGCCAGCCGCCGAGGAAGGCACCGGCGATACCGAGTAGAATGGTGACGATGATGCCTCCGCCTTGACGGCCGGGCATGATGAATTTTGCAATAATGCCCGCGACTAAACCGAGGGCGATCCAGATAAGTATTCCAGTCATAACGAGTTTATGTTAACCAGGTTTCGACGTGTTGCCATTCCAACTATGCTGGAATTTTGTAACGGTATTCAGGCCCGATTAACATTGAAGATGGCCTTATTTTTTGCTAGCCATCAGCGCTTCGATCTCGTCGGCTTCGATAGGGATGGATGCCATCAGGTCGACATTGCCGTCGGCGCGGACGAGGATATCATTCTCCAGACGGATGCCGAAGCCCTCGTCTGGCAGGTAGATCCCAGGCTCGACGGTGACGAACATATCTTCGACAAACTCGGCATTGGCTGGCAGCACATCGTGAACATCGATGCCTAGGCTGTGGGATACGCCGTGCATGAAGTATTTGCGGTAGGCGCGTTTTTCCTCGGGTAGGACCGGATCTTCCTGGGCGCGCTCTTCATCGACTTTCTCCTGCTCGAGCAGGCCTAGGGCGATCAGCTCGTCTTCGACAGCTCGGGCTACCTCGGGGGCGAATTCTTTGCGGATGTTTTTCCCAGGGGTGATCAGCTCGTCGATACACAGGCGCACGATGCGTAGCACCGCATCGTAGACCGCTCGCTGGCGTGGGGTGAATTTGCCATTCACCGGGATGGTGCGGGTCATGTCGGCATTGTAATAGCCAAACTCGGCCGCCACATCCATGAGCAGTAGATCGCCATCCTGACAGGGCTGATCATTGTCTAGGTAGTGCAGGACGCAGCCATTCACACCGCTGGCGATGATCGGCTGGTAGGCGAAGCCGCGGGAGCCGTGGCGGAGAAACTCGTGGGCGTACTCTGCCTCGATCTCGTACTCGAGCACGCCGGGCTTTACCATGCTGAGTACTCGGCGAAATCCCATCTCGGTGATCTGGCAGGCACGCTCGAGTAGGGCGATCTCGATGGGGGATTTGCGCTGGCGCAGGTCGGTGATGAGTGGGGCTAGTCGGCTATAGCGGTGGCTGGGGTAGAGCTGCTGGAGGAGCTGGCGGCTGCGGTCGTCGCGAGTGGTGCCCATGGGGCTGCTGGAGCGAGCGTGTTCATTGTGGTTCAGGTAGATATGGCGATAGCGCTGGGCCATATCGCGGAGCACCTCATCGTAGCGGCTGGTCCACTCGACCGTGGCGATGCCGGATACCTCGGTGGCGCCGTCTTTAGTGAGTTTGTGGCCTTCCCAGACTTTGATCAGATCTGAGGTCTCGCGCACGAAAAGGATCTCTCGCTGCTCGGGGTCGGGGTGGCTGGGGCAGAGGATGAGCACGGTCTCCTCTTGCGGCACTCCGGTGAGGTAAAAGAGGTCGCTGTGCTGGATGAAACCCAGAGAGCCATCGGCGCAGAGCCAGGGGATGTCGGAGGCGTGTATTACCGCAAAGCTATCCGCTGGCAGTTGGGCCGCCAGATTCTGACGGTTATCAATGAAGAGTTGCGATGGTATCGGCGGATATTTCATAAACGTAGAATAAAATCACACGGTTTTGCACAATAGTGCGCTACATTTCTAAAGTGCGCTACGCACAATCCTAATGGCCGAACAAACCATCATTATCGCAGATCCGGATTCGGACTTTCTAGACTGGTGCAGTCAGCATCTCGAGGCGCCCACTGTGGAGATTCTGACGACATCCGACGCAGACGAAGCTCTAGACTGGTACATCGACAAGAAGGCTGACCTGCTGATAGCGGAATTTCGACTGGAGCCTTACGATGGTGTGACTCTGCTAAAAAAGGTCCGTATGCGTGAGCCCAATGCGTTGGTCCTTTTAAACGGAACGATCTTTTCCACCAACTCGGTGATCGAATCGATGCGCATCGGTGCCTTTGATGTGCTGCGCAAAGAGTCGCTCAGCTTTGAGCTGAAACTCACAGTCGAGCGGGCACTGCAGTCGGCTGAGGAGATGCGCCAGCTAGAGGGCCAATCTGCGAAGAAGACAGATCCCACTCCACCGGAGAATACGGACGTGATCATCGGGCAGTCGCCTGCTATGCAGGATGTCTACAAACTGATCGGTCGTGTCGCCACAGCCGATGCGCCTGTGCTGATCACAGGGGAGAGTGGTGTCGGCAAGGAAGTGGTCTCCAATGCGATCCACCATTTTTCCCGACGCGCTAAGGAGGGCGAGTATGTCGCGATCAACTGTGCGGCGATCCCCAGCAATCTGCTGGAGAGTGAGTTGTTTGGCCATGAGAAAGGCTCCTTCACCGGAGCTGTCAGCCAGAGGATAGGCCGATTTGAGCAGTGCGATGGGGGCACACTGTTTCTCGATGAGATCGGTGAGATGCCGCTGGAGATCCAGAGCAAGCTGCTACGAGTGCTGCAGACGGGGGAGTTTTCCCGAGTCGGGGGGAATGACAATCTCTACAGCCATGTGCGGATACTGGCTGCGACCAACAAGCGTCTGGAGGATGAGGTGGAAGCAGGTCGATTCCGCGAGGATCTATTTTACCGACTGAATGTGGTGCGTATCCACATCCCGCCACTGCGCCGCCGTGTCGAGGACATTCAGCTGCTAGCAGAGCATTTCCTACGCAGGATCTCAGAGAAGGGCAAGGGGCGTCAGATGGCACTGTCTACTGAGGCGATCGGTATGCTCGAGAGCTACCACTGGCCGGGTAATGTACGTGAGCTAGAGAATCTACTCCAGCGAGCCTGTGTACTGGCTACGGGGAATGTCCTGCTACCTCAGGATTTGCCGATCGATCATGGGGAGACACCGATGCAGTCGGTATTTGATCCTCTGCGACATGCGGCAGAGACAGTCCTGTCTCAGGCAGAGGGTAGGGGTGAGTCGCCTATCGAGCTGATAACAAAGGAGCTAGCGAAGATCGCCAAACGGCAATGTGATAGCGATGCGGAAGCTGCAGAGCTTTTGGGGATATCGGAAAAGGAGCTGGGGCGGTATACCTCGTAGATGCCATCATAGATGGGTTTCTAAAATAGACCATTCGACCCAGAGGTTATTTTTGCTGGATGTATCCTTTGTTTAAAGGGGTTACGGATTTTTTTGTTCAATTTGGGATTGCTTTAGATAACTTAATTTTATAGTAATTATATTATTATTTGTTGATTATTTGTTTGAGGCATTGCGTAATTAGGCGGTACCATCCTCCCCCATACGATCTTTATATCCCTGCAATGGAGCTTCAAACATACTTCCGGACAAGACAAGAGGTCCCCCAAAAAGCGAAACCCAAAAAACAAAACTCAAAACGAGTGGCTACATGTACCATTTTGGTCATAGATGATGATCCTGCTATCCAGCGATTGATCGGTCTATCACTAGCGGGTCGCGCTGATGTTTTGCAGGAGCTCGACGGGACTTCCGAGTTCGTGCAAAACCTCAACTTCGACGGCGTCGATGTGGTAGTGCTCGACTATAAAATGCCCAAGTGTAACGGACTCGAAGTTCTGAAAAAGATCCGGTCAAAATATAAAAAATTACCAGTTTTGTTTATGACTGGGTTTGGTGATATCAATGTCGCCGAGGCTGCCATCGAGATGGGGGCTAATGAATATATACCTAAGCCATTTGAGCCAGCTGACCTTCGAGAGGTGATAAAAGGCTTAGTCCCAGCATTTGAGACATCAGGTAGTAAGAGTCTATACGAAGTCATCGGCGAATCATTTGCAGAGGTAGATGAGCGAGAGGATTATTTTGAGTCTGAGCTGTCGTCGGGTAGAGCGATATCAGGCAGGGTACTGCGCTATCATTCCGGATCGGTGCTGCTAGAGTCAAAGAGTGTGGTAAGCGCAAAGTATGTGGGCGACCATCTGGATGGTTCTATGCTGACTTTGGGCAATCGCTCGGTGGAGGTCGCGGGCTCTCGCGTCCTGTCTATCGACTCCGCTGCAGGCCGAAAGAACTGCCTGGTCGAGGTGTCTCTACCGGGCGTGTGGGATATTGGGCGCTTTGAGGAGCAGCTGGAGCCTGCAGAGATCATGGAGCGAACTCGGACTGGCGGGAACTCTATCGATGGAGAGGATGTGTATAAACGATTTTCTCGAGGGCTCGAGGAGCGGAATTGCCTACCTGAGGCTCACCGTACGGTGATAGCAGACGTGGAGCATATGATCCAGGAGTTCATCGATGATCTGGAGCCCTTCGAAAAGTTGCTGAATGATCTGCCTAGTGATGAGCGCGCGGCTACAGAGCAGCGTATCGTCTCCTATGCAGAGCAGCGTTTCTTTCCGCCGTTCACCGTCGCGATGCAGAAATTCGAGGAGGTGGCTGCTGCTGCTGCTGAGGGCGGGTTTATCAAAGAGCTGCGCAGCTACTCTCAGAGACGCTGGCTGCCGCTCATGTTGGCTTCGCCGTTTATCTCGCGAGTCGTGGAGCAGCCTATCGGCGTGCCGGGCGATTTCGGGATCTTAGGTGCGCTATTAGGGGATCCCTACATGGGGCATAGTTTGTTTGGGCGGATCATGAATGCCTGGATGATCAAGTCTGATGCCGCTTTGGCGTATCAATACCGTGTGAAACTGTTGACGGATTCAATTAATGAAGCTGCTGAAAGATGCGATCGGGCTGAGGTGCTGAGTATGGCTAGTGGGGTCGCCTACGAAGTGCAGAACTATGTGCTGACACCTAGGCCTGAGGCAAAGGTGGATTTCGATCTGATTGATTTTAGTGAGCGGACGCTAGAGGAAGCGGATCGCCTGTTTAGCAATTGCCGGGAGATTAGTGATCCCGAAAACATCACGGTGAATTTGCGTCAGGGGTCTGTCTTGGATTTGGCTCAGCAATCGCGCTTCAGCCATGTGAATACGGACGAGAAACAGTATGATCTGGTTTATTGTGCTGGGCTGTATGATTATCTGTCAGATCGCATGTGCCGCAGTGTCACGAATTACCTCTATGGGCGGGTCAAGCCAGGTGGAAAGCTGGTAGTCAGTAATTTCTGTCCGAAAAATTCACTTCGCTACTTCATGGCGGTGGTGATGGACTGGGAGCTGATTTATCGAGATATGCCTCATTTTCAGCGGCTTATGGATACGACGAAGGCTAAGGATAGCTACGAAATCATCCACGATACCACAGAGACTGAGCTCTACGCCCTCGCCACGCGCTAGGGCGCTGTGGGGCGCGTAGGATTCGGCTTTTTTCTTCTTTCCGAAAAAACCAAACCAAAGTAGCCTCACCGGCATGAGTGATCTACCACCATGTCGCTGGGGCATACTCGGTACGTCGGGTATCGCTAGGAAGAATTGGCAGGCTATCCGCAATGCGGAGAATGCAGTGCTGACTGCTGTCGCTAGTCGCAGCGAGGAGCGCGCTCTCCAGTACATCGAGGAAAATCAGGCGCAGGTGGCGCACCCCATCCAGCCGGAGCCTGTGGGTAGCTACGAGGCGCTCATCGCTCATCCAGACATCGATGCCGTCTACATCCCGCTGCCGACTGGCGTGCGCAAGGAGTATGCCATAGCCGTAGCTCAGGCAGGCAAGCATGTGCTCTGCGAAAAGCCCTGTGGCCCCAATGCCGATGATGTGCGCGAGATCATCGCTGCCTGCGAGCAGGCGGGAGTCCAGTTTATGGATGGGGTGATGTTTATGCACAGCGATCGTCTGCCTGCGCTGCGTGAGACGCTAGACGATGGAGAGAGCGTCGGAGAGATCACTCGTATCGCCAGTCAGTTTAGCTTTCGGGCACCGGATGATTTTTTGCAGGAAAATATCCGTATGCACAGTGGGCTAGAGCCTCTCGGCTGTCTGGGTGATCTGGGCTGGTATAATCTGCGTTTTGCTCTGTGGGTGATGGGTTATCAGATGCCGGAGCGTGTCACAGGGCGTTTGATCAATCAAAGTGGTCGTCCGGACAGTCCCGACTCGGTGCCGCTGCAGTTTTCTGGTGAGTTACTGTTTTCTGGCAATGTCACGGCTGGGTATTATTGCTCATTTGAGACAGAGCACCAGCAGTGGGCCAATATCAGCGGTAGCAAGGGGCATATCCACATCAAAGATTTCGTGCTGCCCTACTTTGGGGCTGAGGCTAGCTATGATGTGGTGAATGCACATTTTGAGATCGATGGCTGTCACCTGCACATGGAGGATCACACACGCCGTGTCGCAGTGCGAGAGTACTCCGAGGGGCATACTAGTTCGCAGGAGACCAAACTCTTCCGAAATTTCTCCGAAATCGTGCGCACTGGGCAGCTGGATTCTCACTGGCCAGAGATCGCTCTCAAGACCCAGCTTCTCATGGATGCCTGTCTGCACTCGGCTCGCAATGGAGGGGTGGAGGTAGAGGTACAGGGATAAAGTCTCCCAGTAGGCGATTGTACCCTATTGAATAAAAATTGTACCCTATTGAATTGGCTATTTCTGAGTCGATTCTCGGGTGTATTTTCGATTAGGGGGGATGTCTATTCCCGTTTGCCTGCAGACTGTATAGCCGCCAACTGATGCTGTCTGGCTTTTTGTGTCTGTTTTTGGTAGTGGAGATACCATTGGCGCTCGATAGCGCTGATATTTCCTATAGTTTCTTCGAAATCACCTATCGATCCGCCCTTGGTGAGGAGTTGGAGGTAGGGTTCTCTATACTTGCCTTCTTCTCCTTGTAAGAGGAAGTGGGTCCAGCTCCACCAGTGTAGGTAATAGTTATTCACATCTTCACCAGGATTGGGGGCTCCGCTTTGGATTAGGGTTTCCAGAGGAATGATTTTTCCGGTGGCTACATCCTTTTGCCAGTCGCCAGTGAGATTGACGAAACTGAGCCACCACATGGGATAGGTCTTGTAGTCTGGGGTACCGAGTTGGAACTTTTGGTCGACGATTGCATTGGTCGAAAAGTAGCAGGCCAGCCCTTCATCCAGCCAGAGTTTCAGGTTTAGCTTGGCTACCTCGTGATTCAGCTGGTGGGTGGCCTCATGTAGCATCCAGTGGTAGGGATTATCGGCTTTGGTATCGTAGTATTGGTGACAGGTTTTGTTTCGATAGACAGCCTCGGCGTATCCCCGGACGAGCACATTGCAGCGTTTGAACTCGTCTCGTTCGCTATACAGACGCATTTTCATGGGGCGGCGGATAGGTTGCATATTCACTGCGGGAGCGAGAGTGCTGGCATAGGTCTCATATAGGCGTTCACAGATTTTTCCCGCAGCTTGTGTGTTCTCCGGCGACTCGGAGGACTCGATCCGGTAGTGCTCCGTCGTCTCGACATGACTCGGTGACCAATGCTGATAATACTGGAGGTATGCCCAGCCGCAGACGATCGCGACTAGTAGGACGAGGAGCCGCTTTTCACTGGCTGTTTTTAGGCTGAAGAAACGTTTAACCAAGGGCGATAAGTGAGTGTGAGGGCTCTCCATATTCAATTATGAAAATTATAATTCTAAAACAGTGGCGTGTCGTTATGAATTTTCTGATCGAGCACTGAAGCGGGGCGGATTCTGTGAGATTGCTTTTTCGCCAAGTCGGCCAAAGGTTTGGGCATGAGGTTTTTTGCAGCAGTCGTAGCGGTCGTTTTCCCGGTTTTGCTCTATGCCCAGCAGGTGAGTGATTACCCCTCTCTGCCGAGTCAGGTTTTATCGGAATACAGTCCCAAGCAACCGTCTGAGTGGGCTGCCGAGGCTATGGCGGCGGCTGGTCAGGCCTTTTTGGCATCTCTCGATGATGAGCGGAGGGCTGAGGCGGCGCTGCCTTATGATAGCGTCGAGAAAGCGCACTGGACCAATACCCCGCCACGTGGCCCCCAGGGTGGGGTGCGCCTCGGAGATCTAGACGAGGGGCAACTGCAGTGCGCCTGCGATCTATTGGCGGCTGTGCTCAGTGCCCAAGGCTATGCCAAAGCGCGCAACATCCCGCTGGCGGACGATCGATTGCTAAGAAATGGCCAACGCCGACCAGGCTTTGGTGCTGAGGACTATTGGCTGGCAGTGTTTGGGCAGCCGTCGGCTACCGAGCCATGGGCGCTGCAGTTTGATGGGCATCATCTGGCGATCAATTTAGCCTTTCACGGCGAGCGGATGTCGATGTCGCCGACCTTTATAGGCACCCAGCCGCGTGATTTCACGCTCGGGGGGGAATCGATCGAGCCTATGGCGGCGAAAGATCAGCTGGCATTAGACTTTCTGAGTAGCCTGACGGACGAGCAAAAGCAGCAAGCCATCATCGGCGACCGCCGGGCGAATCTAGTGGCTGGTGCTGGGCGCGATGGGCGCATCCCTGAGCCCGTGGGGCTAGCCTGCCAGTCTCTGAGTGGGCCACAGCGTGCAAAGCTAAAGTCGGTCATTCAGCTATACGCCGGTGATATGCCGCCACCTCATGCAGAGCGTCGCATGGCCGAGCTAGTGGGAGAGATCGATCAGATGACGTTTGGCTGGTGGGGACCTGCTGAGACTGGAGGCGACTACTCTTATCGTCTCCAGGGACCATCGCTGATCATCGAGTACGCAGGTCAAGATCTAGGCGGTGATCCACATGATCATCTGCACTCCATCTATCGCGATCCGACCAATGAGTATGGTGCGCGGCTATCGGAGTGAGTAGACAGCGTGCCGCACATAGCCAAAGTAGCGTAGACTCATGCTCAAGGAGCGGCGCGTTTTTTAACCGCCGGGCTGCATAAGCCTTTCAGCCATCGTGTATGGGCGAGTCTCCAGCCGTCACCGACCGTGATCAGGGGGCTTCCTTTGGCCTCGATATCGAGATACCTCTTGGTATGCGATTGGTTTTCCTCTGTCTGCTCATCTTGCTCCCGACCCTGTCGAAAGCAGAGCCTCTCCGGCCCAATGTGATTTTGATCTTTGTCGACGATCTTGGCTATGGCGACCTAGGCTGCTATGGCAATACCGAGATCAAGACGCCGCATATCGATAGGCTGGCAGCTGAGGGGCAGCGATGGACGAGCTTCTACGCATCGGGCTCGACTTGTGTGCCCAGCCGTACGGGACTGATGAGTGGGCGCTACCCGACCATGCTGGGAGGCGAAAAACTCAGCCAAGATCGCAGCGCTCTGATGCCGATGATGTTTAAGCGCCAAGGCTATGCCACCGCCATCCTCGGCAAGTGGCATCTGGCAGGCTACCCCAAAGACTTCACCAAAGATCCGATGCACCCGCTGGAGTGTGGATTCGACTATCACTACGGCACTCCGGGGAGTAATGATGTGCCTGCGCCAAAGGGCACCAAACAGAATCGCGAGCTATTCGATACCTGTACTAAAACCGACTTTCCAGTGCCGTTGATCCGTGGCAGGGAAGTGGTCGAATTTCCGACCGACCAAGAGCTACTGACCAAACGCTACACTGAGGAAGCGGTGAAATGGATCGGAGAGAATAAGCAACAATCCTTCTTTCTCTATCTGGCGCACAATATGCCACACGCACCCGTATTCGCGGCACCGGAGTTTCAGGGCAAAAGCCAGGGCGGTCGCTATGGCGATGTGATCGAAGAGATCGATTGGTCCGTCGGTCAAGTGATGCAGGCGGTGGCAGATGCCGGCATCGACGATGAGACTTTGATCATCTTTACTAGCGATAATGGTCCGTGGACGATGTTTGGCCCACACGGAGGTACCGCCAAACCTCTACGCGGTGAAAAAGGCACCAACTGGGAGGGTGGTTACCGAGTGCCAGGTATCTTTCGCTGGCCTGGGCAGATAGCACCCGGAGAGATCGATGGCATGGCCGCGAATCTGGATCTCTACGCGACCTTTGCCAATCTGATAGGTGGCGACCAGCCTAGTGATAAGCCAGGCTACCGATCTCTGGATCTGTCAGATGCCCTACTGAATGGCGCAGCCAGTCCGCGGCTGCACTGGAACTACGCAGGCAATGCCTTCCGCTCGGGTGATTGGAAAATCCACCTCAAGACGAAAGTCCGTTCCTCCAATCCCGACACCCGTCAGCGAGAGCCGGCCACCGTGCACAATCCCCCGCTACTCTTTAATCTAAAGAACGATGTCTCTGAGACGAATGACTTAGCAGCAGAGAATGAGGCAATCGTGAAACGTCTTTTGGCTGAGAAGAATCGGTTTTAATGATTTGAATCATGAAATACACCCTATTTAGCTTTACTTCACTGGTTTTGTGTAGCGTCTCTTCGGCTCTAGAAAAGCCCAATATCATTCTGATCCTGACGGACGATATGGGTTTCTCGGACTTGAGCTGCTACGGTGGTGAGATACCCACTCCACATATCGATAGTCTCGCGGAGCAAGGAGTAAAATTTAGCCAATTCTACAATGCCACTCGCTGCTGCCCTACTAGAGCCTCGTTGCTCACGGGGCTATATCAACATAGGGCCGGTGTCGGTGGGATGACCGATAAGAAGGAGGTGTCTGGCTACCAAGGATATATCAATGAGCAAAGTACCATGATCAGTGAGGTACTGCATGAGAGTGGCTACTTCAATATCCTGACAGGCAAGTGGCATGTCGGATGGGAGGAAGGAGTCTTGCCTTGGGATCGGAAGTTCGATCGCAATCTATGCATCCACGCTGGTGGACTGCACTATTCAGATCAGAGCGGCGGACGGGGCAAGCGGCCGATCTATTTGAATCGAGATGAAATCTCTAGGGACGATCCTCGGCTGATGCCTACGCCAAGCGACAGCCAGTGGTATGGCACCAGACTATGGACTCGCTATGGGCTGAAATTTGCTCAGGAGGCGATCGATAAGGAACAGCCATTCTTTTGGTACATGCCCTATGTGGCACCTCACTTCCCCTGTATGGCTCCAGAGGAGATGGTGGCGAAGTACCTCGGCAAATACATGGAAGGCTGGGATAAGCTACGCCAGGATCGAATCGATAGGCAGAAGCAGAGCGGTCTGATAGCTGAGGACTGCCAGCTCAGTGAAAGACCTGAGACTGTCGCAGCGTGGGATAGCCTACCTGATGAACAGAAACAACAGCTCGACCACACCATGGCTATCTATGCCGCGATGATGGACGAGGTCGATCGGGCAGTGGGGCAGATGATTGCGTTTCTCAAAGAGAATGGTCAGTTTGAGAATACCCTGTTTTTGTTTATGTCGGACAATGGCAGTAGCCACGAGGGTGGCGATCTGGGTAAATTCAAAATCAACAAAGGCGGTCGGCCAGGCGATGGCCAGTCTGATATCTTCGTCGGTACGTGCTGGGCAAATCTACATAATGCGCCATTTCGAAAGTCAAAAATGTTCAGTCACGAAGGTGGCTCAGCCAGTCCCCTGATCGCTTGCTGGCCAGATGGCATATCGGCAAATCCCGAATGGATCACCACCCCAGCGCATGTCATCGATATATTGCCTACCTTGGTAGATATCACTGGAAGCTCGTACCCGTCAGAGCGTCATGGGCACCAAGTCTTCCCTTGCGATGGAGTGAGTCTGAAATCGCTACTGAGTGGCGAAGGTGATCTAGATCCACGGCCACTGTATTGGGAGCACTTCGGCAAAGCCGCTATCCGAGTAGGCGATAGAAAGCTAGTCCGCTATGGTGGCAGACCCTGGGAGCTTTACGACCTCGGCAAAGATCGTACCGAGACTACCGACCTAGCAGCCGCGCATCCCGACGAGGTGAACTCGATGTTGGAGCAGTGGCAGGGATGGGCCAATGAGGTCGGTGTGTTTCCCAAGCCTTAAGATTACCGATATGATGAAACAGATATTTACCGTTCTCTTCCTAGCAGTCTGCAGCTCGTTGATTTCAGCGGCAGATTCATCGAAGCCCAACTTCGTGGTATTCTTGGTCGATGATCTGGGCTGGGGGGATCTAGGCTGCTATGGTTCGACTTTTCATGAGACTCCTCATCTCGATGGCCTAGCGACTGATGGTATGCGCTTCACTCAGGCGTACTCGGCCTGTACGGTTTGTTCGCCTAGTCGAGCAGCGATCATGACGGGGCAGTATCCTGCTCGCCTACACCTGACCGATTGGATCGCGGGCCATCGCAGACCCAATCCTAAACTTTCGATTCCCGATTGGAACATGAGGCTCGAGCATAGTCTGACGACGTTGCCCGAGGCGCTCAAAGCGGCGGATTACCGGACCCAGTTTATCGGCAAATGGCACCTCATGCCGATCGGGCAGCCCGACTTTAAGCAGCACTATCCGGATGACCATGGATTTGATAGCAACATCGCTGGACGTGAGTGGGGCCAGCCCAAAGGACCGGGGCTCTATTTTGCGCCATTTGGCATGCCCAATCTAGACGATGGCGAGCCCGGCGATTTCCTCACCGATAATCTGACTGACGCTGCAGTCGATTTTATCGATCAATCTAAAGACTCACCATTTCTGCTCTATTTCTCCTACTACACGGTCCACGGGCCGATCATGGCCAAACCTGAACTGGTAGAGAAATATACCAAAAAGGCAGAGACATTTCAAAATACGAGAAATGAGAAGGTAAATCCTCGCTATGCAGGCATGATCGAAAGCCTAGATGATAGTGTAGGTAGGATTTTGGAGAAGCTGGACTCAGCTGGCTTGGCGGAGAACACGGTTGTGATCTTTACTGCCGACAATGGAGGCGTCTCAGAGAATAGTTCAGGTGGCCTACGGGGCTGCAAAGCTCTGGCCTACGAGGGTGGTACTCGCGAACCTTTTATCGTAAGATGGCCGTCTAAGGTAAAGCCGGACTCCACCTGCGATGTTCCTATTATCGGAAACGATATCTATCCCACCATTCTGGATATGGCCGAGCTCGATCTAAAGCCAGGGTGTCATATCGATGGACTCAGCCTAGTGCCGGTTCTTACCGAGGCAGCCGACTCTCTCGATCGGGATTCTTTATACTGGCACTACCCTCATTACCATAAGACCAAGCCCTATGGAGCAGTGCGAGAGGGCGATTGGAAGCTAATTGAGTTTTTTGAAGATAGTAGGCTTGAGCTCTACGATCTGAAAAACGATCCGTCGGAATCGATAGACCTAGCTGCCGAAAAACCTGATAAGGCAAAAACGCTACTAGCCAATCTCCAGCAATGGCGAGCTGAAGTAGGCGCCCAGATGCCGACCGAGAATCCAGACTACGATCCCAACTTGGTAGGGAGAAAGAAAGCGAGAGGAAAGCCTAATGTAAAAGCCATCTCCACCCCTCTAGGAGCGATATCTGCCTCCTCTGCTCAGCAGGGCAACACCCCAGGGAATTCTGTCGACGGCTCCAAGGACACCCGCTGGGCAGCCAGTGGTGAATCGCTACCTCAATGGATCCAGCTCGACCTCGGAGGGGCGAAGCCGATCAAGGGTGTGGATATTCATTTCAAAAACCGCACTTGGATTCACTATCAAGTCGATGTGTCGAACGATGGCAAAACTTGGTCCACCGCCCACGAAAGCAAGACGAATCAACCAATACAAAACGAATTACCACGATTCGAAGCGGCAGGCCGCTACCTACGCGTCACCATAAATGACCTAGGCAAAGGCTGGGCGACCATCACTGAGTGGCACCCAGTTTTCGAATAGAGTTACCCTAAATAAAAATTTAAAGTTATTACCATACCATCATGAAGTTGATCTACTGGGTGTTTGCCCTCTCATTCGCTATTAACCAGTTTCTCTATGCCGAGAGTGATAAGCCGTTGAATTTCCTGTTCATCGTATCGGATGATCTGACAGCTAGCTCTCTCGGCTCCTACGGTAACGAGGTGTGCCAGACGCCTAACCTGGATCGCTTGGCTGCGGAAGGAGTTCAATTTGATCGCGCCTACTGTCAGTATCCGGTTTGCGGTGCCTCGCGCGCCTCGTTCATGAGTGGGCTGTATCCAGAGACCACCGGCTTTCTAGGCAATATCAAGACTCTAGGCAGCTATCGAGTGGTGAATCCCGAGTTTGCCAATCACCCGAGCATCGGCGGGTTTTTGAGAGGCAATGGCTATGTCTCCGCACGGGTGTCAAAGATCTACCACATGGGGGTGCCGGGCGGTATCGAGGCTGGCGAACCGGGGGGCGATGAGCCCGACTCCTGGGACCGTGCCTACGATGTGTGGGCACCAGAGACCAGTAGCCCAGGAGTGTTCACTGAGCTGTCTCCAAAGCATAGGCATTGGGGAAGTTCGTTTGTCCGCATCGTGGTGCCAGATGATCAATCGGAAACTCAGGCCGATGAACTAGCGACCTCTCATGCCATAGCCATCATGGAGAATCGCGCCCTCCACCGAAACAAAACCAATTTCCTAAAACCAGGGAAGCCATTCTTTCTAGCTGTCGGTTTGGTACGGCCGCACGTGCCGCTGATCGCTCCCCAGAAGCACTTCGATCTCTACGATCCCACTGCGATGAATATGCCGGAGTACCCAGAGGACGATCTGCTCGACGTCCCAGAAGCCAACCGCAAGAAGGCCAATGCCAGAAGCTACAAGATGACTGAAGGGCAACAGAAGGAAGCTCTAGCTGCCTACTACGCCAGCGTCACCTACATGGACGAACAGGTAGGCCGCCTACTCAACACGCTAGACCGGCTGGACCTAGCAAAGAACACGGTAGTAATCTTTATATCTGATCACGGTTGGCTCCTTGGTGAGCACGGTTGTTGGCAGAAGTCGAACCTCTTCGAACCCACCTGCCAAGTCCCTTTGATCATTCGCGCTCCAGGGTTTGAATCGAGTGCTGGTAAGCAAACCAAAGGTCTAGCAGAGCTAATCGATCTCTATCCTACGATTGCCGAGCTAGCCGGTCTCGAAGAGAGAGCTCCCTCCATACTAGAAGGCCAGTCCCTGGTGTCCTTATTGGACCGACCCGATGCCTCTGAATGGCAGAAAAAGTCGGCATACACAGTGATGGGGAGCAAGAAAGCCGTCCACCGCACGATCAAGACGGATCAGTACCGATACAGTCGATACGATAATGGCGACGAAGAACTATACGATCACCGTAAAGATCCAGAAGAGTTCACAAACCAAGCCATGAATTCCGATTATTCAGAGATCAAAGAGCAGTTGGCAGGTTTGATTCCGATAGATTAGGTGGCTTTGCGAAGAATTAAGAACAAGGAGGGGGCGTACGTCTCGTCGCCCGGCAGGCCGAGTCGTTGTTCTGCTGTATTGACTCCTAGACGCTTGTAGGTGTGGTGGCAGATTCTCGCGTACTGGGGCGGCGTGTTTTAACCGCCGGGCTGCATCAGAGCTGAACCATCGAGCGTGGAGATGATCAGTATGAACCTCGAAGGCAAAAGTGTTGAGATTTGCGCCGATTGCAGAGTCTCTCTGAGCTGGCAGGCTAGGTGGATGAAATGGTTTTTGGTTTTGAGCGTCTCGCTGGTCATGCTCGGTGTAGCGGCTGCTGATCGGCCCAATGTGTTGGTGATTTATACAGATGATCAGGGCTCGGTGGATGCGGGCTGCTATGGATCGGATATACAGACACCGGCGATCGATGCACTTGCTGAGACAGGGGTGCGGTTCACTCAGATGCTCGCGCCTTCGGCCATTTGTTCGGCGTCGCGGGCAGGGCTACTCACCGGGCGATACTCTGCGGCTGCAGGAGTGCCGGCCAATGTATCATCGGCAGAGGGGAAGTCGGGCATGCCGCATAGCCAGATGACTATGGCGGATCTGTTTCAGGCCCATGGCTATGTGACCGGTCACATCGGCAAATGGCATCTGGGCTACACACCTGAGACGATGCCCAATGGGCAGGGATTTGATTATTCCTTTGGGCATATGGGAGGATGTATCGATAATTACTCGCATTTCTTCTATTGGTCGGGTCCCAACCGGCACGACTTATGGCGCGATGGTAAAGAGATCTGGCGCGATGGTGAGTACTTCGGGGATATGATGATCGAGGAGACTAAAGCTTTCATCAGTAAGCATCAGGAAAAGCCATTTTTTATCTACTGGGCGATCAATTGGCCGCACTACCCGCTACAGGGAACGGCTAAGTGGCGGGAGGTGTATCGTGATCTGCCTCATCCGAGGGATAAGTATGCGGCCTTTATGTCGACTACGGATGACCTGGTGGGGGAGGTGGTCTCTCACATCGAGGCGCTAGGGCTGCGAGATGATACGATCATCATCTTTCAAAGTGACCATGGGCACTCGGTGGAAGAGCGCACTTTTGGTGGTGGTGGATCGGCTGGTCCTTATCGTGGGCACAAGGGGAATCTCTTCGAGGGTGGACTACGTGTGCCTGCAGTGATCAGCTGGCCCGGTGGGGATCTGCCACAGGGGGCGGTTCGGGATCAAATGGTGTGTGGTATCGATTGGTTGCCTACATTGGCCGAGTTTGCCAGCGTTCAGATACCAGAAGATCACCGGATACATGGCAAGTCGATAGCCTCTGTCATTCGCGATGAGCAGGCAGCCAGTCCTCATCAGTCTTTATACTGGCGGCTGGGTCACGATCTGAAGTCTGCAAAATGGGTAGTCCGCGAGGGCGACTGGAAGCTGCATGGCGGTGCTACGGAGAGTGTCCGCCCCGAGGGTGTCGAGAAGTTAACTGGTAAAGATAGAAAGTTGTTCCTAGTGAATCTAGCGGACGACATCGGTGAAACGACAAACGTCGCAGACTCACATCCTGATCGGGTCGAGCGGATGCTGAAGATGAGAGACGACTTTGAAAAGGATATCCTAGATATTGCGAAGTAGTCTTTTCCAGCTGGCCGTATTATTACGGCTTTTCGATGCAGATGATTTCGCGCATGGTATGGGCATAGAGCCTGCCACCGGCATAGGTGATAGAAGCGAGTGTCCAGGTCTCGCCGCTAGGGCCGAGATCGTTTGTCGCTACTATCGCATCTGGGCTGAGATGCTCCACCGTGGTATCAATGACATGTACGGTGCCCGTGACTAAGGGGAGAAACAGGTAGTCGCCCACACAGGTCGGGCTGGCTGCAGAGATATGCCCCCATCCCGAGCTGGTGTGCCCTTTGTCGCCTACCGTAAATCCAGATTGGTTGGTCGGTTTGTTGTTCGGATGAGGCTTGCCCCAAAGTAGTATATCTTTATCGCCACTTGTAGGATCGGCCATCAGCTGAGCTGGGAGTTCCAGATACTCGACTTTTCCGGATTCGATATGGACTCTGCCGATATAGTGAAAATCGTGACAGAGAAACCAGTGCCAGTCTCCGATGAGTAGATTAGCTTGGTTGGTATTGGGGTGTGGTCTGCGTGAGGTGACGGATGCGTTTGATTCTTTATTCCATTGGCTGGTGCCTGAATCGTATGTCCACAGGGTCGCGCCGCTATCGACTGGCTGTCTGCGCAATATTTCACCAGTTTGGACATCCATCACCAAATGGTTACCTTTTAGAAACCCGAGGGCGTATTTTTCATTCCAATGGCAGGCAAATGACGGGTCGTAGCCTGGGAGGGCAGTACTCCATAGGGTGGTGCCGGCATCGGCAGGTGCGAGACTGGTTAGGCTTTGGCCGGCAGGTTTTTCCAAGGGGCCGTGAGGGCCGCCTCTGGCATGACTGATCGCTGGCGTGCCTGCTGCGGTGTAGCCGAGGACGGGGGTGTTGTGGACGACGGTACCCACGTTTTCTCGCCACAGGGTTTTACCGGTATTTTTATCGATGCCGTGTATGTAGGTCCAGACTTCTTCAGCAGCGATCCCCTCGGGTATCTTTAGGCTGGCTTTGGGCGCTTTTTTTCCGGGGGCTGACCATTTCTGGATCTTGGCACCTGCTTCTTTGTTGGCCACCTCGACGTATAGGATGGTATCGCCGACTAGGTAGGGTTCGGCCTGCCTATTGTTGTGCTTGAAGCGGGGTGTCCACTCTCGTAGCCAGACTTGATTGCCCTCGTAGTCATAGCAGCCGATCGAGCCGCAGCGGTTGAAAAACCAGACGTGCTGGCCATCGGTGATGGGGGCAAAGACGGTGCCATCGGTGAAGCCGCCTGCCAAAGAGATGAAGACATGCCCTGGTAGTTTGACTTGCCATAGTGATTTCCCGGAGTCGGCATCTAGGCAAAAGCCGGTGATGTCTTTGACAGCGTTTTTTTCTTTTTCCGTATCGATTGGTTCATGAGCCGTCACGAATACGCGGTCTCCCCATACTGTGACTCCGCTCATACCGGCCTCTGGCATGGGGGCTCTCCAGCGGATATTTTCGCCTCTGGTGGCACTCCATTCGGTGGGCGGTGTGCCTGCTACTTGCCAATTGCCATTGGGGCCAGCAGGCTGTGGCCAGTGCTCTTCGGCCTTGCCAAGTCCTGCGGTTATCGTGAGCGTCGCGGCCAGTATCAGTCTCGTCATCAGCGTGAATTTAGCACTAAAGTGGGGCGAGACTTAGGCCGTATTCAGGGGTAGTGACCGACCATCATGACGTGCCCTTCTGAATGGCAAAATTGAACTAGTGTCAGGGTCTTATGATTAGCCGATTTCTCGCTTTTTGCTGTGCTCTGGTGTGTGGCCTCGCGTCTAGCACATGGGCAGATACTGCCAAACAACCCAACATCATTTTCATGATGACGGATGACCAGGGCTATGGAGACTTTGCATGCCACGGGCATCCTTTTCTGAAGACGCCGCATCTGGATCGGATGCATGCGCAGAGCACTCGATTCACAAATTATCATGTCAGCCCGACCTGTGCACCGACACGGGCGGCATTGATGTCTGGGGTTAACCCATTCGAGGCAGGTGTGACGCACACTATCCTAGAGCGCGAGCGGATGAATCCTGAGCTGACGACTGTGGCTCAGGTTTTGCAGGGCGCAGGCTATGCGACTGGTATTTTCGGCAAGTGGCATCTCGGTGAGCAGGCGGAGTACCAGCCGGATAATCGTGGCTTCGACGAGGTCTTCATTCACGGAGCTGGCGGGATTGGGCAAAGTTATCCAGGGGCTCAGGGCGATGCTCCGGGAACTAGTTACTTCGGGCCTACTATTTTGCACAATGGCCAGCTGGTGAAGACGACAGGTTTTTGCACCGATGTGTTTGTGCAGCAGGCGCTCAGCTGGATGCGAGACCAGAAGGAAAAACCTTTCTTTGCCTATATCCCGACCAATGCTCCCCATGGGCCTTTCTTAGCTCCAGATAAGTACAAAGAAATGTACAGGGATAAGGTGGGGCAAGGAAAGCGGGCGAAGAATGCGCCTGCCTTTTTCGGTATGATCACCAATATCGATGACAATGTCGGTCTGATCATGGACAAGCTGGATGAGTGGGGCCTGGCAGATAATACCATCTTTATCTACTCCACAGACAATGGTAGTGCCTTGGGGGCGGGGATCTGGAATGCAGGTATGAAAGGCGGCAAAGGCTCTCTCAATGAAGGTGGTTCTCGCGTGCCATTGTTTGTCCGCTGGCCGGGCGTGGCTGAGGCTGGTCAAGATGAGGGGCAGCTAGCTAGGCATATCGATATTTTTCCGACACTCGCTGATATCGCAGGCGCTGATATCTCGGACCTAAAGCTGGAGGGCCGCAGCCTCGCACCGATCATCAAAGGTAGTGAAGTCGAGTGGCCGGACAGGCAGCTGTTTTTCCATAGTGGTCGATGGAATAAAGCGGGTGCAGCTGGGCGCTGGGGACAGGGAGATACCGATCCTGACTCCTACCGCCTGAAGAAGTATGCGGTGCGTACCGAGAAGTGGAGGCTGGTAGGTCCCAATCAGCTATACGATATCGTAGCGGATCCAGCAGAGCAGAATAATGTCTATAATAAACATCCCGAGGTCGTCAAAGAGCTACAGGCCGCCTACGAGGCGTTTTGGGATCGTGCCCGACCAAAGATGGTAAATGAGGACGCACCCCTAGATGTGCCTAAGCCACTAGTGGAGCTACACAAAAAGCAAATGGCTGGCGATGGTATACCGGCGTGGCCTGTACCAGAGCTCTAGGGCGAAGCTTAGCCTCAAGTAGGGGCGACGTCTCGTCGCCCTGCAGCTTTAGCCACTTGGACTGGGGCTTTAGATTAGGAAAACAGCCAAGAGCTTACTCAAAGCTAGGGCGCTTGGGTTTTACGCTACCTTCATCATCGGAGTCGCCGCCTTTGCCTCCCTTACCTCCTTTTCCACCCTTACCACCTTTGTCTCCTTTTCCGCCCTTGCCTCCTTTATCACCGCCTTTGCCGGGACCTTGAGCCATGTGCTCTTTGCGGCTGATGGAGCCGTCGCCATCTTTATCCTTCATGTCGAAGATCTTGCCCACAGCCTCTACGCCGCGCTTTTCGCGGATCATTTCGGCGAGCTTGGTGGAGCCGAATTCTTTGCGCGAGATCTGGCCGTCGCCATCGGTATCGAGGTCGCCAAACTCAGGGCGCTGCATGCCGCCGCCCTTACCACCTTTGCCGCCCTTGCCTCCTTTACCCTTTTCGGCGCCTTTGCCGGGGCCCTTCTGGCCGCCTTTGTTATCGTCATCCTGGGCGCTGAGAGAGAAAGTCAGGGCTAGGGCCAACATCGATGTGATTGCTATCTTTTTCATAAGTCTGGTAGAGTTAAACTGAGATGTGATTCGGAAGTTGCGCAGGAAATAATGGGGGCGTTATTCTCGGGGTAATGAGACTGCTAGTCGTAGAGGACGAACCCTACCTACTCGAGACCCTCGCTCGTGAACTGCGCGACGAAGGCTATGCCGTAGACACCGCCGATAATGGCACCGATGGGCTGACCAAAGCCCTCGATACCGACTATGATACCGTGGTGCTGGATGTGATGATGCCGGGCCTCGATGGCTGGCAGGTGCTGGAGCGGCTACGACTGGAAAAAAGCGATACCCCCGTACTGATGCTCACTGCCCGAGATGCCGTGCCGGATCGAGTAAAAGGGCTGGAGATCGGTGCTGATGACTACCTGACCAAGCCCTGCGATCTGAGCGAGCTTTTTGCCCGAGTCCGGTCGCTGATCCGGCGCAGTCAGGACCAGCCCAATCCACACATCGAGATCGGCGATCTACTGGTGGATACGGCGGCGCGTGCCGTGAGCCGCGATGGCGAGCGTATCGATCTCACACCACGCGAGTACGCGATGCTCGAGTTTTTTGTCTATCGGCGAGGCGAGGTGGTCAGTCGGACCATGCTGTATGATCACCTCTTCGATGAGGACGAGTCGTCGCTATCGAATCTGCTCGACGTCCACGTCTGTCGCTTGCGCAAGAAATTGGGCTCAGATTTAATCAAAACCCGTCGGGGGATGGGGTATTGTCTCGATGCATGATCCCCGGGCACCGATCCATACGTTGGCAGATACTGGGCAGTCAGGTCCTGCTGCTCATCGGTGTGATCCTGGGCTTCGGCACACTGGCGTTTGTGCTAGTCCGGGCCAATCAATACGCTCGCATCGACGCTGAGCTGGAGCGGCGGCTGGGGGTGGTGGCCTTTGGGGTAGCGCCAAAGCGTACAGCCAGTGGCTTTGAGGTCACCTTCGAGCTGCGGCCGGAGGAGGGTAGCCTGTTTGGCCCAGAGACCACTCACGACTATCACTACCGCGTGTGGTTGCTCCCCGATGATACCGAGTTTCTCTCCGATAATGCTCCCTCCGAGCTGGAAAAACCCGAGTTGAGCGAGCTATCGACAGCCTCGCGCATCTACCAGTATGGCAAGCGCCGCGAGGCGGCAAAGGTGCTGATCCGTACGGGTGCTGATAGCCCGCGAGCGCTGCTGATCGTCGGTTGCGATGTGTCGAGTATCGCCAGTGAGTTGGCGAGGTTTCGCTGGCTATTTTCGGCGGGCGGACTGGCTATCCTAGTCCTCGGCACCGGGACCAGCTGGTGGATCTCTGGGCGTGCGATCAAGCCGATCTCCACCATCGGCGAGACGGCTAGAAACATCGCCGAGGGCGAGGTCTCCGAGCGGATCGATGTGGGCCACGTCGAGAATGAGCTGGGTGAGCTGGCCGGAGTGCTCAATGAGAGCTTTGATCGCCTGCAGGATGCCCAGGCTAGGCAGGCGCAGTTCACCGCCGATGCCAGTCACGAGCTGCGCACACCGGCTTTTGTGATTCTCTCCCAGGCTCAGTCCGCCCTGCGCAAAGATCGCTCCACCGAGGAGTATCGGCGAGCCTTTGAGATCTGTGAGAAAGCAGCCAAGCACATCGGAGATCTAGTCGAGGGGCTGCTGACTCTAGCTAGGCGAGATAGCGGTGAGGATACCATCCACCATGAGCCCTGCGATCTGGCCGCCATCACCGAGGATGCTCAGATGCTACTGATGACGCCAGCTGAGAAAAAAGGCGTGACGCTAGAGACCAACCTAAAGCCAGCGACCGTCCAGGGTGATAAACAAGCCCTGCGCCAGCTAGTGATCAATCTGACCAATAATGCCATCCAGTACACTCCCGAAGGCGGCTCCATCGAGGTAGCTGTCGAGTCTCATGGGGAGTGGGTACATCTCTCGGTGACCGACGATGGACCCGGCATAGCCGAGGCAGATCTCCCCCACATCTTCGATCGTTTTTACCGAGCCGACAAAACGCGCACCGCAGGAAGCGGCAATGTCGGTCTAGGTCTATCGATCTGCCAAATGATCGTCGATACCCACGGCGGCGAGATCCGCGCCGAGAACCGGGCAGACGGCGAGACCGGAGCCATTTTCCGCGTCGAGTTGCCAGCCGGGTAGATCAGGGAAAGCGGTGTCCAGCCAGGGCTCAAGGAGGTGCTGCCTTCAGCTGCTGCCCGGTAGGCTGAGCCAAATCCATCGGCCGAGGTAGCTGGGCGGCTGAAGGCACGCCCCTCCTTGGCGGGAGTCTCTGGTATAGCCAGGACAGGTCCCATAGGCCCTTTACGACCTATGGAGCAGGCGATTGTACCCTATTGAATGAAAATTGTACCCTATTGAATCGGGACTGTACCCTATTGAATCGGGACTGTACCCTATTGAATCGGGACTGTACCCTATTGA
>JAHDID010000057.1:0-7759 GCA_020630975.1 Verrucomicrobiota bacterium | reverse complement strand
ATCGGGACTGTACCCTATTCAATAGAGCTCATTCTTAGTAGCTTTTGGCAAAGATCACGCGTCCCTCGGCTTCTTTGCCGGTGTAGATGCAGGTGCCTTTGCCGCCGCGTAGATCCGCGTCTTTCGGGATGCAGCGCACGGTGATCTTTAGCTCGGCCTGTAGCGCCTCTTCGTCCTCAGTAGAGCCGGCCCAATGGACTAGGGCGAAGCCGCCGTGGATCTCGGGTTTGTCGGCATTCTCCGGGGTGAAGAAGGCGCGGAATTTCTCTATGTCGTCGAATTCGACCAGATTTTCATCGAGGAATCCTTTGGCGCGTGCCAGCAGATTGTCCTGGATCTCCTGTAGGGTATCGACGATGCCACCGACTGCCTCGTCGACGGGGATGAATGCTTTTTCCTTGGGCCCCTTGTCACGGCGGGCTAGGGCTACGCTGCCTTTTTCGACATCGCGTGGGCCTACCTCGATACGGATCGGAGCGCCTTTCTTGATCCACTCCCAGGTCTTGGTGCCGCCGCCGATATCGCGCGCGTCTACCTCTACCTCGACAGGTGCCTGGTGGAATGTCTGGGCCTTCAGGCGGGTGGCGAGATCCTCGACCACTGGCATCACGATCTCGCGGTGCTCGTCCTTGGGCATGACTGGGATGATCACGACCTGAGTCGGCGCCACGCGAGGTGGCAGCACTAGGCCGTCATCGTCGGAGTGGGCCATCAGCAGGGTACCGATCATGCGGGTGGAGACACCCCAGCTGGTGGTCCAGGCTAGCTCGCGCTTGCCCTCGCGGCTCTCGTACTCGATGCCGGCTGCTTTGGAAAAGTTTTGTCCCAGGAAGTGGGAGGTACCGGCCTGGATGGCTTTTCTGTCCTGCACCATGGCTTCTACGGTGTAGGTATTCAGCGCACCGGGGAAGCGCTCGGCCTCGGTCTTCTCACCAGCGATCACAGGCACGGCCAGGTGGTCGCGTAGGAATGTCTCGTAGACCTCGTGCATTTTGTGGGTCTCCTCGAGAGCCTCTTCCTTGGTCTCGTGGGCGGTGTGGCCCTCCTGCCAGAGGAACTCTGCGGTACGGAGGAACATGCGGGTGCGCATCTCCCAGCGCATCACGTTGGCCCATTGGTTGATGAGTAGAGGCAGGTCGCGGTAGCTCTGCGTCCAGCGGGCGAAAGCGGCCCCGATGATGGTCTCTGAGGTCGGACGGATCACATAGGGCTCGGTCAGTTCGCCTTTTGGCACCATCTTGCCATCGCTATCCAGCTCCAGGCGGTGGTGAGTGACCACGGCGCACTCGGTGGCAAAGCCCTCCACGTGGGTGGCTTCTTTCTCCAGATAGCTCACGGGGATGAGCAGTGGGAAGTAGGCATTTTTGTGCCCTGTGTCTTTAAACATCCGATCCAGCTGCTGCTGCATCTTTTCCCACAGGCCGTAGCCCCATGGTTTGATCACCATGCAGCCGCGCACTTCAGAGTTTTCAGCGAGATCGGCGGCGCGCACCACCTGCTGATACCATTCTGGGAAGTCCTCAGCCCGAGTCGGCGAGATTGCATTTTTTGGAGCTTTAGCCATAGCGCGGTGAGTCTAGCGCCGGATGCGGGAATCTCAAGTGGCCATAAGCGCCTGGGGCCGATAGACTCCTAGCGCTCCTCTGGGATCACGTAGGGCTCAAACTCGACTCGGTCGTACAGATCTGCCAGATGCAGCCTAGCTTGCTGATAAAATCCCTTTCAGCGCACTGAGATTAGCCTTGCGATCGAAAAACGCTTCGATGGCTACGTTGAATCCGGCTATGACGTGACTTTCGATCAAGCCTGTGCCGGATTTCAGTGCTAGCTCGAACTTCCCACTCTTTAGGACATACTGTTCGATTGTTTCCTCTTCAGAATCCACTATCCAATACTCGGACACACCATGGCTCTCGAAGTCCTCGAACTTAACGCCTCGGTCTCGGCTTTCGGTTGATTCGGACAAGACTTCCACGACAAAATCGGGTATCGGAAATTTCATGGTCTCCGGGGTCAGATCCATGGCCTTTTCTGGGCAGAAAAACACAATATCAGGCTCGTAATCATTTCGAGGAAACACAACCAAGCACTTTTCGACCCTGACTTCCCCTAACTCATTTACTTCGACAAACGGCTTCAGTAGCGATGCCATATTCATCGTGACCTCAAGATGGCGATTTCTCGCACGTGAGTGCAGTATGACTTCCCCCTCAATAAACTCCACCTTCTCCTCTGGAGTCATGTCTTGATAGAATTGGTGGCGTAGCTCAGTTTCCGCCTTCAATCGATTACGCAACTGATCGACGATTGCTGGAAGTTGCGGAGATTTTTCGATCTCCTTCAGCATTTGTTCCAAGCCACTCATTCTATTAATAAAATGGCACAAAAATAGGGCTGGGCTAGCTCGCATTTGCAGGTGCGGGAGGGGCTCCTCCTTTTACCCAGAAAAATTCCGATGTGGCATCTTGAGTCAAAAGAACCGGTTGCCAATGTTTTCGCCTATCTAAAGATCAAATCGAAAACCAGTTTTGTGAATCAGCTCCAGGGGCGTCTCTACTACGAAGGAAAGGATCTACCGTGGAGAGTGGTCGAGGCATCTCAGATGACATGGGGCGAGCTTTTTGAGGCAGGTGCGAAGGTCAAAGCTACCAGCAAAATGGCAGTGCGGCCATTTGGTCCGCCTGCTTCTGCACCGCTTCCGACATGGGTGCCTAGGTGGTTTGTTTTCGATAAGCCGTTCTACGTGTTTTTCTGGCGAGACCGAGCGGACTGGCCTTATGGGACTGTTGAAATACTATGCGACAAAAAATCTCCTAGATTTTCAGCTTTAGATTAGCGGCTTCGCCGGATGCTTATTGAGGTCGCCCCTGCGGGTTGGGGCCCTTTTGCCGCCTAGCTTCGTTGCTCCTCGGGCGTAGGGGAGACCCTACTTCCTCGTCGCGCCTCGCTAGGCGGCAAAAGGACTCCCAATTTTTCATCACCTAATATTTCAACAGTCCCTTATCTGGCTGCGTGGATTGATAGTGGCGATTGTTTGTAAGCCTTTCGACCTAGTCGTCGGTAGATCGAAAAAGTTTAGTTTACCCACGCAACTCCTCCACATGCGCCAAGACACACTGCGCCAGCGTCTCTGGATGGTAGCCACCCTCCAGCACAGAAATCACTCGTCCACCGCAGATGCGGTCGGCTAGCTCGCAGATGCTACGGGTGAGCTGGCGAAAGCCGCTCTCGGTGATGAGTAGGTCTGCCAGCGGATCCTCGGTAGCGGCGTCGAATCCGGCGGAGATGATGATGGCCTCTGGGACAAAGGCCTCGACACGAGGGATGGCCTGCTCTTGCCAGACTCTGACCAGCTCGGCATCGGCGGTGCCCATGGGAAGGGGGTAGTTGACCGTGGCACCCTCGCCGTCGCCGCTGCCAGTCTCGCTGGCCAGCCCGCTATGGGGAAAGATGCCCTCCTGGTGGCTGGAGATAAAAAGCACATCGCCCGACTCGTAGAAGATATCCTGGGTGCCATTGCCGTGGTGGACATCCCAGTCGAGTATCGCGATGCGCTGCAGTCCATGCTCAGCCTGCAGATGGCGGGCTAGGATGGTGACATGATTGAAGATACAAAAGCCCATGCCACGATCGACAGTGGCGTGGTGACCCGGAGGGCGGATCGCGCAAAACGCTCGGTCGAGCTGGCCAGACATGACCTCATCGCCCGCCTGGAGCACGCCGCCGAGCGCCTGCATGACGACGTGGTAGGAGTCCTCGCACACCGCGGTATCGCCAGTGCGCAGCACCTCGCGGTATTCCTGCTCGATGTCGATTTTCGCCAGATCGTGGTAGCTGGCAGAGTGCACGCGGAGCACCTCGGCTACACTGGCGAGACGCTGGGTATCGATGCGGGTAAAGTCCGTGGCAGCTTGGTCGAGCGCCGTGCACAGGGTACGATAGCGTTGGATCGACTCGGGGTGATCGGCACCCGTATCGTGGGCGAGCAGTCTCTCGGAGTAGTAGACGCCGATTTTTTTCTGCGAGCTCGCTGCTGCTGCTGTGTCGCTATCGGTCGGCTTCTGGATTTCGCGAGAGGCTAGTGCCTGAGTATCCATCCAGTATTCGTCACTATCCTCACCGAGTTGGGAGGATCTGGTGGCACCGCAGTTTTTGAATAGTTGGGCCATAGGCACATTGCCCTTTAGCACACTGGCCCAGAATTTTTCGATACCTCGCTCCTGGGCGATCTTGGCGATCTCGCTGAGTAGGTATTGGGCGATGCCTTTGCGTCGCGCGCGCTCGTGTACGAGAAAGGCGACCTCGGCACTCTCACCTCCGGGATCGGAGTAAAAGCGGCCGACTCCGCGCAGGTCCTCGCGGAAGTGGTTTCTATAGAAAACACCCAGAGCCAGGTCGGTCGATTGGTCGACGGATACCATGCGATAGGCAGTCTGCTCATCGAGCGCGGGGATGGCATGGCCGTAGCGCAGGCGGATCGTCTCCTCGTCCTGCGCGTAGAAAAACTCCTGCAGTGCCCGCATATCGCTAGGGTGCAGTGGGCGGACCACGTACTCGATCCCGCTGAAGTCGACTTTCTTTATCTCCAGCTCGGTATCGCTCTCGTCGCGGATGTGCGATGGGGTGGGCGCGGCGAAGATCTGTGGGATCCAGCCCTGGCCACGAGCACCCTCGAGTAGCGATTCCTGAAACTTCGGGTGAGCGATCTCGACCAGTCGCAGCACCCGCTGGCGGATGCTCTGGCCGACGAGAGTGGCGACGCCGTGCTCGGTCACCACGTAGTGCACATCCCCACGCGAGGTGCAGACGCCACTGCCGGAGGAGAGCCCCGTGACGATGCGCGACGAGCTATCGTCGCCACGAGTCGATGCCAGCACGATGATCGGACGCCCGTCTTTGCTACCCGTCGCCCCACGGATGAAGTCCTGAGTAGCGCCGATGCCGCCATAGAAACGATGGCCACGCGAGTCGCGCACCACCTGTCCAGTCAGGTCCACCTCGCGAGCTCCATTGATGGCCACCATCTTGCGGTGGCGGGCGATGCGATGAGGCGCATTGGCCCACTCCGAGCCGTGCATCTCGATATCGCGATTGCCATCGACGAAGTCGTATAGCGCCTGGCTGCCCAGACAGTGGGTGGCGACTGAGATGCCGGTCTGGTATTCTTTCTGGCAGTTGGTCACCACGCCTAGCTGCATCAGCTCCATCATCGGATCGGTGAAGCAGCCCGTATGGATACCGAGCTGGCGGTGGTGTCTGAGCGCTCTCAGCACGGCCTGTGGTCCGGTGCCGAGACTGGCCTGGATGGTCGAGCCATCGTCGATGAGCTGGGCCGCGTACTCGCCCATTTTTTGGTAACGCTCGTCGATGATCCACTCGCGCATGATGGCGAGCGGCGCGTGGTGCTCGACCTGGTAGTGGATCGAGTCGAGCGGGATCACCGAGTCGCCATAGGTGGCTGGCACGTGGCGATTGATCTGTGCCACGATGGTCTTTGCGTGGCGCAGCACAGAGCACAGTACATCGGCGCTCACGCCTAGGGAGACCATGCCATTTTCATCCGGAGGGCTCACCTGGATGAGCGCCACATCGACGGGGATGATCTCCTCGTCGAATAGCCGGGGCACATCCGACATCGGGCAGGGGGTGTAGTCGGCATGGCCGGTATTTACCGCGTCCCACATCTTGTGAGTCAGAAAAAAGCTATTGGTGCGGAAGTGGCCGCGATACTGCTCGTCCAGCCAGGGCATATCGCCGACGGTGTGGATGTGCATCCACTCCACATCCTGAAAGGCCTCGGCCTGCTCCAGCAGCCGGTCGACTAGGTGGAATGGCACACTCGCTCCGCCGCCTAGGAAGAGGCGGCCTCCGTTTGGCAAGATATCTCTCCACGGGATGTCCATGCCGCTACCTTACATCCTGCACGCTCGTTGAGATGAATTTTTGCCCAAGGTTTGTTCGCGAATTTTCGTAACAAAAGGAGGATTGGCACATTTAGGAATAAGGAGTACCATTCATGGCGATGTCAGGGGTAGAAATGCGGGGGAAGTTCATTAGTTCGATTGATCCACAATTGGGGTTCGATCAGCTATTCAGTGTGTTGCCGGGCATTCTGTTTTTTGCCAAAGACCGCGAGGGTAGGCTGCTAGCAGCGAATCGCGCCCTGCTCGACCTCTACGGATATCCAGATGCCGACAAATTTTGGGGCACCACAGATTTTGATCATCTGCCCTCGAGTTTGGCTGAGAAATTCCGTCAAGATGATTTGAAAGTCATCGAGTCTGGCGAGCCAATGCTCGAGATTGTTGAGATTTTCATGAATCGTACCGGGATACCCGCATGGTTTCTCACCAACAAGATTCCCATCCGTTCGCGAGAGGGAGAGGTGATCGGTGTGATGGGGACCATCCAGGACTACGAGCAACAGCGGGATCTGATCCCGGTCGACGATGATATCTCGAAGGCTCTCGAGTACATCAAATCCAACTTCCACCACGAGGTCCCGATCCCACATCTCGCCCAGCTGTGCGAGCTATCGGTGCGCCAGTTCGAGCGGCGGTTTAAAGACTACATGAAGACCACTCCGCAGGACTTCATCGTGCGCATGCGAGTCTTTAACTCGTGCAATGACCTGCGGCGTACCCGCAAGGCACTATCGGATATCGCGACCGACTGTGGCTTCTACGATCAGGCTGCTTTCTCCAAGTATTTCAAAAAGCACATGGGCATGACACCGCTGCAGTACCGCCGGACCTACTGCTAATATATCAGAGCTATATTGATCGATATCATGTCAGATGTATACCAAGTACCCGAATCAAGCGGCGAAGAGTCTGCCAGCCTAAGTTTTTGGAATCGCTTTTTTAAGATTGCTGTTATCGCTTTCATTGCCGGGCCTGTGATTGGTATAGGTGGTTCGGTGATAGGTTTGATCTCAGCCTTCGATACCATGGGGGTAGCCGGTGGTTCAGACCCTGCCGAGTTGGCTAGTGATATCAGCCTCGCGGTGTGGTCGAGTATGGTAGGATGGATAATAGGGCTGATTACTTTACCCATCCTTGTTGTTGCCTTCGTGGGGCGTAGGCGGCACAGGAAGTTCGCGAGTTAATGGTGCGTTTTGAGAGTTTTGCGAGGATAAATTAACTCCCAGATCAGACTGCATCGTGGTTGCGACTACGTGCTATCATTAGCATGAACCCGCCGCTGGTAATCATCAGCAGTGCTAGGCACCACATAATTACTAGTGGGGCAAAACCTGATGAAAGGCCCTCTAAGACACTGTCTACCGAATGCATCATCGACTCGCCTGATTCCGCTGATCTCGACACGGAATCAAAGTTATTTATAGCTCGGTGAATGCGTATGCATAAGAAAGCTGGCCCTGCTACTAAAGTCGCAATGCCTGCCCATAGCAGCACTTTACCAGTTCTTCGATTCATCCAAGGGGCAAATAATCCGGCTAGGGCTTGATTTCAAGCAATTTCGGCAATGTGTAGTGTTTGTCCTGTGGTTTGCCAGTCCTCTTCTTTGATCGCGAGGTGACTTGAATTAGTAAGGCTTGGGTCTGCCTCGAAGAGATTCTATTATTGCCAAAATTCAGATATGACGACCTGATCCTCGTTTATGTATCGTTGGCATTGGCGTCAGGTTAAGGCGTAACTAATTGATGCTTAATAGATAAATACATAATAAACCTGAAATAATGCTTGATTTTTGGAGGCGGCCAGCAGGTTTTTTATGCTACTAAATCTGCCTGCCA
>JAHDID010000129.1 GCA_020630975.1 Verrucomicrobiota bacterium | reverse complement strand
ACAACGATAGAAAGGGGGCTGTAGCCGATGAATTTCAGGCTATGGGATGACTGTGTCTTAAAATATAGAAAAGCGTCCAATCACCCTCGCATCGCTTCGAGGCGAGCTAGCGAGTCGGTCAGCTTCGACAGCAGTTCCAGCCTACCGCCGTAGCACTGTGTCAGCTTTTCTTTAGTAAAGGTCTCGTGCATCTCACCACTGGCGACGACTCGCAGATTCATCAATATCAAATGATCGAAGTAGTCGGCCACGGTCGGCAGATCGTGGTGCACACAGAGTAGCGTAGCGCCCGCGTCGCGTAGCTCGGTCATCAGCTGTAGGATGACTTTTTCAGTCGTTGCATCGATACCGGCAAAGGGCTCGTCCATCACATACAGATCGGCCTGCTGCACCTCTGCCCGTGCGAGAAAGACGCGCTGCTGCTGCCCGCCAGACAGCTGGCCGATCTGGCGATCGCCGTAGTCGACCATACCGACACGGTCGAGGGCGGCATCGGCTTTCTCTCGCTGGGCTTTTCCTACCCTACGAAAGAGACCCATCTCGCGATATAACCCCATGGCTACCACATCGCGCGCACAGATGGGATACTCCCAGTCGACACTCTCGCGCTGCGGCACGTAGGCCACTCGGTGACGCACCTGTCGATAGTCCTGACCAAAGAAGCGCACCGACCCAGAGGTAACTGGCAGCAGGCCGAGTATGGCATTGAGAAAGGTGCTTTTACCCGCACCATTCGGCCCGGCGATGCCTGCCATGCAGCCGGTCGGTATCGATAGATCTGCCTCCCAGAGGGCTGGCTTTCTATCATAGCACACCGTCAGGTGGCTCACCTCCAGGGCAGCAGTGGCAGGATCTTGGTCGGGCATTGGGCCTAAATCAATGCGCGGGACTGAGCTTGCCGTAAAGACCTTTTTCCGGGGCCTCACCACCCAGCTTGCGAGTGATCAGCGTCACATTGTGATCGACCATACCTAGGTAGGTCCCCTCGTAGGTGCCCGCTGGGCCAGTCGCATCGGAGTAGAGCTCGCCACCTATCTCTAGGCTGTGCCCTTTGGCCTTGGCGCCCTCGATCACGGCTTGCAGATTGCGATCGGAGACGATGTTTTCGACGAAGATCGAGCGGATATCATTCTCCACGATGTAGTCGACCAGTTCATTGATATCGGAGATCGCAGCTTCGGACTCTGTCGTCACCCCTTGGGCAGCCATCACTTTGATCCCATAGGCACGGGCAAAGTAGTTGAACGCATCGTGCGCCGTGATCAGTACACGACTTTTCTCAGGGATCGTAGCGATAGACTTTTTCGCATAGGCATCGAGTTCCGCGAGCTTGGCGGTGTAGGCGTCGCTGTTCGCTTGGTAGGCAGCGGCATTGGCCGGATCCAGCTCAGACAGGGCACCTGCCACGGCCTGGGTCGCGCTGATCCAGGCCTGCACATCATTCCACACATGCGGATCCCAGTGCCCGTCAAATTCCTCTGGCTCCAGTAGGAACTCCTCGTCTAGCAGCTCCGTCACCGCATAGGCTGGGATACTGGCTCGAGCCATTTTCATAAAGCTATCGGCCATACGCCCCTCCAGCATCAGCCCCGAGTAAAAGATCACATCGGCCTTAGCCAGTTTTGTCAGATCATCACGCGTCGGCTTGTAGAGGTGTGGATCGACACCGGGCCCCATCAGCCCCTTTACCTCGGCCTTATCGCCAGCCACCTGAGCCACGATATCGGTGACCATCGTGCAGGTAGTGACGATCGTGTACGGACTTGTTACTTTTTTATCGGCTGCGATGCCGCTGACAGCCACCGCGCCGACGACCAAGAGAAGAGATAACATTCTTTTCATAAAATAAGGTGAATTCTACATGGAGGTGAATTCATCGAGCAAGCAGTCTCGATCGAGATCGACTGCCTCCATCTCGGCTAACACAGACCGACCGTTGAACGTAAAGCTACCAGCCAGCTTTCGCAAGCCCCACAAAATCCACTGCAAACGCGCTACTCTCCGGTGGATTGACAAGCCGATCTAAGATCGATAGGCTCGATACGTGGCTGTGGGTCTGTCCAGACTGGCCGGATATCACCGCTCGCGCTTACTTACTACGAACAACCTTTTTCGCCGATCACTTCGATATCGGTGGATCCAATAGAAAAAATAGAACCGTGTCAGAAGAAAACACATCCTCAGCTATGAAATCCGACTCCGATATTGCGAACTTTTTCGGCTTCCTCATCCTCCGTGTGTGGCTTGGCATCCGCGCCCTGATCACAGGTATTGAGAAATTTTCCGGCTCCAGATCCAGCGAAGTCGCTGTGAATGTGGACGGCGAGCCCAATAGCTACGGCCTGACCGCCGATGCCTCAGACAAAGTTTACGGCTTTTCCCACTATGGCGGTGTGCCCGAGGCTCTCTACAAGCAGCTAGCCGACGAGCCGCTGATCCCGGAGTTCGCGCTGAAGATCTACGACATCATCCTCGGCCCTGTACTCATCCTTTCAGGCATCGCTCTACTGCTCGGTCTGGCGACACGCTACTCACTGCTGGCCATGGGTCTCGTCTACAGCAGCCTGACAGTAGGTCTGATCCTGCTCAAGCAAGATGGCGGTATCGCCTGGCTCGCCATCCACGTGCTACTCGCTGCCGTAGCCTTATTTAATGTGCGACACAATCGCTTTGCTGTGATCAGCAAGCTCTAACCTCAAACCCGATCATAGAACCATGAGTGAAGAAACCAAAACCAATCGCCGCGACTTTCTGCGCAAGGGCTCGGTAGCAGGAGCAGGTCTGGTCCTAGGTGCCCCGGCTATCCTGAGTGCAGAGGCAAAGAACGCCCCATCCGACGAACTGAGAGTCGGCTTCATCGGCTGCGGCAAACAACACGAGGTGCTTTTCGACGCTATGAAAAACATCCCCGGGATGCGCTACACCGCCGTAGCCGACATCATGAAAAACCGCCTCGGGGGATCGGCTTCGCGTATCAAAAACATGTTCGGCGATATGCCCGGCCGCTACTTCGATGTCGAAGAGATGCTGGAGAAAGAGGACCTAGATGTGGTCTTCATCACCACACCCGACTTTTGGCACGCGCCACACACCGTGATGGCTCTCGAGGCAGGCTGCCATGTCTACTGCGAGAAGATGATGTCGGACACGCTGGAGGGCGCCCGCTCCATGGTAGCTGCCATGGACCGTACCGGTAAACTCCTGCAGATCGGTCACCAGCGCCGGAGTAATCCACGCTACCAGTTCACTCTGGATTACCTCATCAATCAGGAGAAAATCTGCGGTCAAATCGTCAATATGAATGGCCAGTGGAACCGCGCCGTCGGCTCCTCTCAGGACATCAGCGTAAAAGAGTCGATCCTACCCGACGAGAAGACCTTACTGAAGTATGGCTTCGACAAAGGTCAGGAGGGCAAATTATCGCTCAGCGATCTCCGCCACCGCTTCGTAAACTGGAGACTCTACAAAGATCTCTCCGGTGGCCCTATCTCTGACCTGGGGGCGCACCAGATCGATATTTTCAACTGGTTCATGGGGACTCAGCCGAAATCCGTGATGGCCTCTGGCGGTCGCAACCACTTCAAGAGCCGCGAGCACTTCGACAATGTCATGTGTGTCTTCGAGTATGATACTCCAGAGGGCGGGGCACGCGCATTCTACCAAGTGCTGACGACTACCAGTGCCGGTGGTGGCTACTACGAGTCCTTTATGGGCACCGAGGGTACCGTCGAGATCTCCGAGCGCGCTGCCTACACGAATATCTATCGCGAGGGCGGCTGCGACCGCAGCTGGGATCCACTCGTGCAGCGCGGTATCCTGAAAAAAGTCGCCTCAGGCCAGGCCGCAGGCGGCTCCGATGCCATCGCCTCCTACGAGTCTGCCCCGCCAGATCAATTCGAGCTACCAGGTGGGCTCAGCAAGCCACCTCACCAGCCGCACATCGAGAATTTTGTTGCAGCCGTGCGCGGTCAGGCAAAACTCACCTGCGATGGCCGCCACGCCCTCGAGTCAGAGGCTCCTATCTACTGGGTGAACCCAGCAGCCGAGAACAGCGAGACCATCCACTTCACAGACGAACATCTTCACGTATAATGAAAATCGACAAATACACTAAATGGGCTGGCGCCTCCGCGGCAGCTATCCTGACAGCAGCTCTGTTCACCGGATGCAACGGTGGCGGAGGAGACGATGCAGCAGCTGGCAGCGATGCTGGCGCCGCTAAAGAAGACGCCCCTGCCGCTAGTGGCGGTGGCATGGTCCTGACCACAGAGATCCCTCCACAGAAGATCGAGGGTACTCCAAAGGCGATCAAAGTGCCGAATCTGGAGCCCGCTCCTAAGGCTGCACCAAAGATCAATGTGCCCGAGGGCACCGTGCTCCTATCGAAGGGCAAGACCGTCACCAGTAGTGACGACTTCCCCATCATCGGTGAGCTCGAACTGATCACAGATGGCGACAAAGATGCTGGCGAAGGCTACTTCGTAGAGCTCATGGATGGCCTGCAGTGGGTGCAGATCGATCTCGAGGCTAGCTCCACTATCAATGCCGTCTGGATCTGGCACTTCCACAGCCAGGCCCGCGCCTACCACGATGTCGTGGTGCAGATCTCTGATGATGCCGAGTTCAAAGAGGGTGTGACCACTCTCTTCAACAACGACTATGACGAGTCCACCGAGTTTGGCAAAGGCAAAGACCAGCCATACGTCGAGACTCGCTTCGGCAAGCTCCTCGATGCCAAAGGCACCAAAGGTCGCTACGTGCGCCTCTACAGCGCGGGTAACACCTCCAACAGCGCCAACCACTACATCGAAGTCGAAGTCTTCGGTAAGGCTGGTTAATCCCACTTTTTCACACTCACCTCATCCACTCGATGGCGACGAGCGCCAGCGAGTGGAGGGTGAGTTTTTTTGTATCAACCCACTTCGGAGGACCACAAGTCTTCACCGAAGGAAGCCGATCAGCTAAAGGCTGATCCTAAGTAGGGTCAGCCTTCAGCTGACCGACAGCCTGAGCCGAAACCACTCTAGCTGTCATTCAGGAGTCCATGAAAAACCCAAGCTCACCCCTTCACCTCTGGCTCCTCATCCTCCTCACTATAGGTGTCGCCATCCTCTCCGCGCATCTGCGCTTCACCGAGCTAGATCGCCACCCCTTCCATGCCGACGAGGCAGCCACTGGCGCACAGTCGCTAGCCTACCGTCTCGATCCTACGGAGGAAGGCGGCTACCGATTCGACCCGACTCATGGCCATGGCCCTATGCTCACAGCTCTAGCTGCTCCGATATGCAAGCTACGGAGCCAAACCACCTGGGCGACTCTCGACAGCCACACCCTGCGCGCCGTCACGGCTGCCTGCGGCCTACTCGCTTCGCTCGGCGCATTTGTGCTCGGCCTCGGCTGGTGCCGCGCCTTGGTGGCTGCAGGACTTGCAGCCACCTCACCGCTGCTCGTCTACTACTCTCGGTTTTTCATCCACGAGCCGGTGTTTTTACTCTTCGCCATTCCTGCGCTCACCGGTCTGTTTCTGCTTTTTCACTCCAGAGCAAAGATCGATTGGCTAGGTGCGGGTCTACTCGGACTCGGCGCGGGAGCCATGGCCGCCACACGCGAGACCGTGGCTATCGCTCTATTCGCATGGGCGGTCGCTTCCTTATTGTACTTGGTCAGGAGAGAACGCCACGTCGGCACATTCACTGCCAAATCTCTACTAGCCTCGCCGCCATACCGCTCGCTGCTGGTCGCTGCTATCCTATGCCTAGTCGTGATCTTTCTCTTCTACAGCTCTCACGGTCGTCACCCTTCAGGATTCATCACTTTCTTCACGACCTACTTTGAGTACAAAACCGGCGAGGGACACGACAAACCATTTCTATACTTCTTTCACCTACTCACCTGGCCCAAACATATCGTCGGCCGCTGGTGGTGCGAGGGCGGCATCCTGCTGCTGGCGCTCTGCGTCTACCTAGACCGCAGCCAGACACATGCCGCCCGGCTCGGCCGCTTTCTCTGCGAAGCTGGACTGATCTACCTACTCATCTTTTCTGTCATCGCCTACAAGACACCTTGGCTTGCCAGTCTCGGGTGGCTGCACTTGTGCTTCGCAGGTGGCTGTGGTGCCGTCGCAATTCTGCAAAAGCTATCGAGCTGGTGGCGGCTCATCCCTATACTACCAATTTTGTGGATCATGTATTGGCAGACCACACAGACCAAGTTTGCCTCCATTCGCCTAGCGGCCGATGGCCGAAATCCCTACGCCTACGTCCCCACCAGTCGCGATACCATCCGCCTCGGTACCTGGCTAAATGATCTGCGCCAATCTCTACCCGAAACAAAAAACGATCCCATAGCCGTGGTCGGTCAAGAATACTGGCCCCTACCCTGGCACCTGCGTCAGTCCGGCCAAATCGGCTACTGGCCAGAGCTAAACAACGAAGTCAGCCAGCTCCCCGTACTCATCCTCATGCCCACTCTCCCTAGAGAATCTATCGATTCCCTAAAGACCACCCACACCCAAATCCCACGCGGCCTGAGAGACGAATTCCCAGTCTTCATAGCAATCCGCAACGATCTGTGGAGCACCTACCAAGCCCAGTGACATAGTGTCTATCGATTAAAACAATCGATACCTTCTACCAC
>JAHDID010000128.1 GCA_020630975.1 Verrucomicrobiota bacterium | reverse complement strand
TTGTCGCCGCGGCCGGACATGTTCACGATCAGGATCTGGTCTTTGGTCATGGTGGGAGCTAGTTTTTTGGCGTAGGCCAGTCCGTGTGAGGTCTCTAGAGCGGGGATGATGCCTTCGGTCTTGGAGACATCCTGAAAGGCATCGAGAGCTTCATCATCCGTAGCGTACTCGTACTTCACTCGTCCGGCGTCTTGTAGGAAGGCGTGCTCGGGGCCGACTGCGGCGTAGTCGAGACCTGCGGAGACACTGTGTGTCAGCTCGATCTGGCCGTCGTCATCGGCTAGCAGCCAAGTCTTGGTGCCTTGTAGGACGCCTAGTTTACCGCCTTGGAATCTCGCTGCGTGCTCACCTTTTTGGATGCCGTGGCCACCGGCCTCGACTCCATACATCTCGACACCCTCGTCCTGTAGAAAGGGGTGGAAAAGTCCGATCGCATTGCTACCTCCACCGACACAGGCTACGAGGGCATCTGGTAGGCGCTCCTCGCGCTCCAGGATCTGGCGGCGGGCCTCGACACCGATCACACGGTGGAAGTCGCGCACGATCATCGGGAAAGGGTGGGGGCCTAGAGCGCTACCCAGGATGTAGTGAGTGGTGCGCACATTGGTCACCCAGTCGCGCAGCGCTTCGTTCACGGCCTCTTTTAGCGTGCGTTGGCCGGCCTCAACGCCGACTACTTTGGCACCTAGCAGGCGCATGCGCACCACATTTAGGTGCTGACGCTCCATATCGACAGCGCCCATGTAGACCGTGCAGTCCAGACCGAATCGGGCGCACACCGTGGCTGTGGCCACACCGTGCTGTCCGGCACCGGTCTCGGCTATGATGCGCTTTTTGCCTAGGCGCTTGGCGATCAGAGCTTGGCCGATGGCGTTGTTTATCTTGTGAGCGCCGGTGTGCAGCAGGTCCTCGCGCTTGAAGTAGATGCGCGCGCCGCCGAGCTTCTCCGTCCACCGTTCGGCGAAGTAGAGGGGTGTCTCGCGGCCGCAGAATTCTTTGAGCAGCAGATCGAGCTCGGTCTGAAAGGCGGGATCGTTTTTGGCCTCCTCGTAGGTCTCGGTCAGCTCGCTGAGAGCGGCGACTAGGGTCTCTGGGACGAATTGTCCACCAAAGTCTCCGAAATGGCCTCCAGCATCGGGCAGGGCTGCGGGATCGATCGTGGTGCTAGCGCTCATGAGAAAGAAGATAGTAAGGGTGACGAGTATTTTACTGTTTGAGTTTCCGAAAAGCTTGGAGTAAAAGAGCAGCTCAGGGTCCGTGGAGTATTGGCTAGTAAATCCCGCCAGGACCGGAAGGTAGCAACGGTAGCTTGTCCACTATTGCCGCGGGTCCCTGAACTTCTTTTTCTCTTGTTCCTCTCCTTCTCGGTCCCTATTGCTTGGTTTTAAATAGGGTACAATCCAAATTCAATAGGGTACAATCTGGATTCAATAGGGTACAATCCAGACTGAATAGGGTACAATCTGGACTGCGATACCTTTCCCTCTAAAATCATACGGCAGCAGCGAGCCCAAAGACTTCCCGCGCATCGCTGATTTCGCCTTTTACAGCAGCAGCGGCTACCATCACAGGAGACATGAGCACGGTACGACCGACTGGGCTACCCTGGCGACCTTTGAAGTTTCGGTTACTCGAGCTAGCACAGATCTGATCCCCGATGAGCTTATCGGGATTCATCGCTAGGCACATGGAGCAGCCTGCGCCGCGCCACTCAAATCCGGCATCGCGAAATGTCTGGGCGATGCCCTCCTGCTCGCAGAGGTGGGCTACGATCTCGGAGCCTGGCACGGCTATGGCCTTCACGTTTGCAGAGACTTGGTGTCCCTTCAGATACTTTGCCGCTTCGCGGAAATCAGAGATACGGCCATTGGTGCAGCTGCCGATAAAGCAGACATCGATCTTGGTGCCTGCGATGGGCTGGCCACCGGGGAGTTTCATGTACTCCAGAGCTTCCTCGATGCTCTCGCGCTCCTCTGGAGTCTCGGCATCGGATGGCTGTGGGATATTTTCATCTACGAAGATACCGTGATCGGGAGAGATCCCCCAAGTCACCGATGGGGCGATGTCCTCGGCGCGGATATTCACCACATCGTCGTACTCGCAGTCGGCGTCCGAGGCCAGAGAGTTCCAGTGCTCGACTGCAGCATCCCAGTCGGCTCCTTTTGGAGAATAGGGGCGGCCTTCGAGGTAGTCGTAGGTCTTCTGGTCGGGATTCACATAGCCGCAGCGTGCGCCGCCCTCGATGGACATGTTGCAGACGGTCATCCGCTCTTCCATGGAGAAATTGTCAAACACCTCGCCTGCATACTCGTAGGCGTAGCCGATGCCACCCTTTGCGCCGAGCAGTTTGATGATGTGTAGTGCCACATCCTTGGCATACACACCTGGAGGTAGTTCGCCATCGACATTGATCTGGCGCACCTTCAGCGGGCTGAGTGCGATAGTCTGAGTGGCGAGGGTGTCGCGGATCTGGGTAGTACCGATGCCGAAAGCGATCGCGCCAAAGGCACCGTGTGTCGCTGTGTGCGAGTCGCCACAGGCGATCGTCATACCCGGCTGAGTGATGCCCTGCTCGGGTCCGACCACGTGCACCACGCCCTGGCTACCGCTGCCGATGTCGAAAAACGTCACGCCGAACTCCTTACAGTTGGATCGGAGAGCATTGATCATCTCCTGAGCGAGAGGGTCGGAGAATGGCTCCATCTGGTCTTTCAGAGTCGGCACGATGTGATCGACCGTGGCGAAAGTCCGCTGTGGGTAGCGTACCTGCAGGCCCATGTCGCGGAGCATGCCAAATGCCTGTGGACTCGTCACCTCGTGGATGAGATGCGTGCCGATGAGCAGCTGAGTCTGACCATTGGACAGAGTGCGAACCGTGTGGGCATCCCAGACTTTTTGAAATAGATTTTTGCTCATGAATCAGTGTAAATATACAGGGGCGGCACCCTAGCACATAGCCTCGCGTGCGGGTAATGGAAAATTACGCTCAGAAGCACGATCTCTGCTAGAAAATCGCCCAAAATCACCCACTGATTCACCATGCACCACAAAATCGGCGTCCTAGGGCTGCATCACGACCATATTTGGGGAAATCTCGAGGAACTGCAGCGCACTGGCAGGGCTGAGCTGGTAGGGGCTGCCGATCCCTTTCGGCCTCTTTTGGAAAAGTACCAATCGATGCACGGAGGGCATATCACCGAGAGCTACGCGGAGTTGCTCGATCGGCCCGATCTGACGGCTGCCTACATTTTTGCCAGTAATAAAGCCACCGAAGATCTCACAGTGGCCGCCTGCGAGCGAGGCCTGCACTGTATGGTAGAAAAGCCGATGGCCGCTACTCTCGAGGGCGCGCAGCGGATGTATGATGCGGCGAAAAGCAACGGCGTCCGCCTGATGATCAATTGGCCATTCGTCTGGTGGCCGCAGCTGCGACATGCGCTGGATATGGCGCAGGGCGGGGCTATCGGCCAGCTCTGGCAGGTCAGCTACCGAGCGGCACACCAGGGGCCGGTGGAGCTGGGGTGCTCCGAGTATTTCTGCGACTGGCTCTACGATCGCGAGCTGAATGGTGCAGGTGCGCTTATGGACTATTGCTGCTATGGAGCTGTGCTCTGCCAGGTGCTGCTGGGTAGTCCGGAGGTGGTCTATGGTGTGGGGCTGAGCACAGGTCTGAAGCCAGATCTATCGCTAGAGGACAATGCGGTGCTCATCGCCAAGTACCCACACGGGATGGGGGTGACAGAGGCGAGCTGGACTCAGATCGGTCATCTCACAGCCTATCAGACGACGATCTATGGCAGCACCGGTACGCTACATATCGAGCCCAACCACGGTGGCCGTCTGCTGCTAGCGACTCTCGATGATCAGGGTGGCAGCCCGGTGTACTTGCCTGAGTCGCCTCATCATCTAGCCGATGCCAGCACTCACTTTCTCGAGCTGATCGACAATCCCGATCTTGAGATCCACCCGCTCTGCGATCCCGAGCACTGTCTCGGCGCCCAGGCTATCTTGCAGTCGGGTATCGAGGCGACGGCCTTGCCTACGGCGTGAGGGGGCGTTTTTAGCTAGGAGGGTGCGAGCCGATTGCGACTAGCGCTCTGCGCAAATTTACTACCTGAGGTCGATTCATTTTCAGTGTGGCTATGGTGCCTCTGCCTTTCGCCGAGATGCCGAGGATCGATAGAAAGCTATCTCCCCAGCAAAAGTGGTCACTCCAAAGGTCTGCTCTTGGGTTGAAGAGAGAAGTTGGTTTGCCCGTATTCGGGTCGCACACTTCGATCTTGTTGGATTTGTATAAATTGCAGCCGCCGCAAGCCCAAGCCAAGTTGGATGAGATGGTTTCGCCGCCCAAGCTTAAGGGGATAATGTGTTCACATTGAAACAGGTCTGAGGTGAATTTATCCGGTGATTTGCAGTATTCGCACAAGCCACCTGCTCTGTGAGCGACTTTCTCGCGCAATGCTAGTGATGGTCGCGACATCTCAGCGTAGATTTGATCAGGCTTTATCCAGCCAGTTCCAAATCCGTCATGACCTCATCTATGGTCTGATTGCGGAGTCCCGCCAGTTCAGCGAGACATTCTACACGTCGCACGGTGTATTTATCGATACTTTCGATCACTTCCGAGATCTCGTTTTCATCCGTGTCGGTTAGTGTTTCCGACGCTTTCTTTGATTGAAGCTCTTGAAATTTCAGCCAGATCTCCTGCGGTAAACCTTCGCTCAGCTGGGTCATCAACTCGGACTCACGGTCCGATTTAGCGCTTAGCTTATTTTTTCTAGCAGCTACTTGGCACAGTAACCGTTCAAACTGCCTTCCGCTTAACTGGCTGATAGCCTCGACTAGGTCACTGGTATCGGCATCTGGTGCTGCTTGAGCCATGGCTAGAGCATATCGTTTCTAGACCGCTTCGCAAGAGGGTTACTCCTCGGGCAGCTCCAGCGCACGGATCGCATCCATGATGCGTGCGGTGATGGCTTCGTAGCGCTCTTTTTTACCGAGTTCTTTGTTTTCGAGTAGGTCAGAGCAGTCCACCTCTTCGCCCACGACGAGAGTCACGGGCACGCGGCGGAGCTTTTTCGAGCCTCGGGGGAGGGCCTCGGCGGGGCCGAAAAGACGAGTGGGTAGTACCTTGGCCTTAGATTTCTCCACCATCATGCCGACGCCGGATTGGCCTTTCTCCTTCAGCTCGCCATCGTAGGAGCGCTCGCCTTCGGGAAAGATCACCACGCCCTCGCCATCTTTGAGCAGCTGGATGATCTGCTTGAGAGTCGACATCTCGGGGGCCTCTTGGTTCACTGGGATTGCCTTGATACGAGGCAGCAGCCAGCCGAAGAAAGCACCGTCGAAAAGCGTCTTTCGCGCGAAGTAGTACAGCTCCTGCGGGAAGGCACCGCCCACCAGTGGCGGATCGAGGAAGCTGACGTGATTCGATGCCACCACATAGCCGTGATCGCGATCCATCTTCAGAATATTCTCCCGGCCTACCACGCGGTAGCTGAGGTAGATTTTGGCAAACAGCAGATACAGATTCTTACAAAACCAATACATAATCGTGAGAAAATTTCTTAGTGTGTAAGCCCTTACTCTCGGCTTAGCTATCTGGCAAAGGTCGATCCTATGAAAAAGTTCACATTTTGTCTCATTTTTGTCCTCTGCGGTAGCCTCTCACTCGGCTCAGCTCACGATGTGGCTAGCTCGATGGCTGCTGCTGCCGAAGATTTCCTCCTGATGCTCTCCGATGAGCAGCGGGCTCAGGCCAGCTATGAGCTGGACGATCCCGAGCGCAAAGACTGGCACTATATCCCCAAGCCATTCGAGGGCGAGGGCGTGCGTGGCGGAGTGCCACTACGCGATATGAATGCTGCTCAGCGACACCTAGCCTATGCCCTGCTCAGCACTGGGCTCAGTCACAAAGGCTATGTGACAGCCCTGCAGATCATGAGTCTGGAGCAGGTGCTATGGGAGCTGGAGAATGAAGATCCCAAGCGCGATGCCTCGATGTATTACGTGAGCGTATTTGGCGAGCCGGGAGCGAAAAACTGGGGCTGGAGGGTCGAGGGGCACCATCTGTCGATGAACTTCACCATCGCCGATGGTGACATCATCTCCGGTACACCAGTCTTTTTCGCCTCGAATCCAGGTGTGGTCGAAGAGGGGCCGCGCAAAGGACTGCGAGTGCTCGCAGCTGAGGAGGATGTGGCACGCAAGCTGGCCAAGAGTCTCGACGAGCAGCAGCAGGGCAAAGCCATCATACTCGATAAAGCACCTCGCGAGATACTGACTGCAGCCAAGCCAGCTGTCGATCCACTCGAGGGCGGTGGCCTGAACTACACTGAGATGACCGAGGCGCAGAAAAAGCAGCTCTATCAGCTGATGGATGTCTACCTCGGCAGGATGCGCGAGGACGTGGCGCTAGCCGAGTGGACCGAGATCAAAGAAGCTGGTCTCGACCAGGTTGTCTTCGCCTGGGCGGGAAGCCTAGAGCCCTATGAGCCGCACTATTATCGGGTGCAGGGGCCGACTTTCCTACTCGAGTACGCGAACACTCAAAACGGTGCCAAGCACGTGCACTCGGTGTATCGCCAGTTCGATGGTGACTTTGGCGAAGATCTGCTGCGTGCTCATTATGCCGAGCATCACGCTGGGGAGTGAGAAGAGGAGAAGAGGAGAAGAGGAGAAGAGGAGAAGAGGAGAAGAGGAGAAGA
>JAHDID010000127.1 GCA_020630975.1 Verrucomicrobiota bacterium | reverse complement strand
CGGCTAGTCTCATTAGTATAGGCATTGGCCGGAGTGGTAGCTCCAAATGTGTCGGTGATATTGCAGGTGATAGCCATCTGGGAAATTTGTTACTTAGTAGGTTGTGCTTTGTCCTTTGTAGCTGCTGCGGCGGGCACCTTGTGCACCTGGCCACTCACGACATCGACTAGCTCTAGTATCGGGTAGCCACTAGTCTGGCGAGCTCCCCAGCCATCGGACTGGAGGCGGCGGTATTCTTTGTGTAGATCTTTGGGCAGTGGCTTTACCGCACTCAGCGCAGCGCGGAGCTTTCCATCCTCTGATCTACAAATAATCTGTGCGGCCATTACGAGCTTGTTGGTTGTTCTTTGTTGTTTGTGCTTTGTTTACTATGCACGCTCTATGGAGAGGCGGAGATCCTGTGTGTGGCGGTAGGTATCGCGGTCGTTGTCGGTGGTGGCATCGCCTACCCACCAGCAGCGCAGGGCTAGGCCGACATTGAGCGAGGCGATGGCAGAGGTGAGGCTGGCCAGTCGGGCTGGGGTGAAGCGCTCTAGGCACCATGCCTCGAGATCCTCGATGCCGGGGAGATCTAGATTGGTCGGGCGGCGTATCTGATACTCTAGATCGTAGATGTGTAGCGGCGGGCAGACAGGGTCGATCTCTACCTCCTCCCAGTAGATGGCGAACTGATCCGCTGGCGCGGTATCGGTGCTAGCGATGCTGACGACACGATCGGCGAAGACTGGCTCTGCGAGCAGTTGGTCCTGCATCCAGGCGGCTAGGGCGCGGGCTACTATCATTTTATACAGAATGAAATGAAGCCTAAGATGACGATACCTACCCCTACTCCTAGCGAGATACCTACTACACAAACAAAGTCCATACCCTAGGCCGCGTGTCTGCTCGCGCGGATGAACCAATTGGCGAAAGTCGGCCCATCCTGCCCCACCTCATATATGGAATACTCTAGACCGTCGTAGGTGATCTTTTGGCGCATCTCGGGCCGTGCGGAGTGATCGGCTTTCGAGAGCCAGACGTGGATGCTGCGCTCGGTGCGCTCGGTGCCATCGTCGGTATCGTTTTCCGCGCTCTGCGGGACGACTGGCACATCGGCAAAGGGCGCGCCATCTAAAAGGATATCAGCTCCGGCCACAGTGGCCATGCGCTGCTGTGCCATGGCCTGCTGAGAGCGGAGCTGGGAAAGGAGATCCAAAGATTGTTATTTGGTTTTTGGTTCTTTGTTCTTTGTCGCAGGGCCTGCTGCGGCTGGGCCAGAGGTGATCAGCTCTGGCTGCGTAGGAGTAGCCGGACCAGCTGCGGCTGGGACGGTAGTCTCGGGCTTCGTAGCATCGGCCTGATCTTTGAAGGCGCGGAGCTCTGCTAGCTCTTTCTCGAGGGCGGCAGTAGCTTTTTCAGCAGCGGCCTTTTGCTTTTTCAGCTGAGCCTTTAGCTGGCGATTCTCGACTGTGGGATTGTTAGGCTTAGCGGCTTTTCGCTTGGCGGCTTTCTTTTTCTCCTCGGCTGTCACCCTAGCCGTCTCCTCATCGCGGTGCTGGGCGCTCTGTGTGGAGGGGCGGATGTGGCCGCGTGGATTGCGTACGGTATTCGTCCACTCGTAGTCGGTCTCATCCACAGCGGCCTGTGCCTCTGCTGGATCATTGCCACAATAGATGCACTCCACCTGGGCCTCGGGGTGATTTATATTGGCGCGATCTGAGCCTAATACCATATAGAGCATAATAAGAAGAAAATTAGAGATATAAAAAAGAGCTGCGTGATTTATGGTCGACGGGGTGCGCTGCTCACATACCCCCCGCCTATACGGGTAGCTATTATGCCGAAACTAAACGGGTGCCCCAGTCGTCGGTGTGGTCGCCGGGATCGCCGCCCTGCTTACCAACGGCGCAGCCCCAGACTCCCACAAAGTTGAGGAAACCATCGAGCGTGCCCTGCTGGTTTTCTGAGATAGCGGCCAGGGTGAAGCCTGTGTCCGGGTCGGTGACTGATGTGGTGTAACTGACCATGGGGGCTCCTAGTGCACGGGCGGCATACTGCTGGAAATCCTCAGGGATACCCTGCACGATAGCCAGAGCGCCAGGGTCGAAAAATACACCGGTGAGGTTTTCGTCATTATCAGGGAAAACGGGCAGCTCATCGATCGACTGGAAACCAGCGACACCACGGAACGAGCGAACCGCTTGGTCTACCGCGCCAGTCTCGCCGCGATACTCTGCAGATCCGATCTGGGGATCTAAACCCAGCGCGGATGCCACCTGTGTATTCACAATACCTGCCCGGCGACTGGCAGGAACTGCGCGAGCGTTCATGCCATTACGGACTTGATCGACCACCGCGAAATCACTAGCAGCTGCTGGCGAAGTCACTTTATGGGTCAAGTTTGCCGCATTGACCTTGCCGAGGATATCGAGCACCATATCCAGCGCTATCGCATAGGCGGCATTATTGACCAGATCGGCATAAGCCTGCTGGTTTTGATCTTTGATACTGTCGATGTGCGCCCACTTGATCGGCACGTGCTTGTGCTTATCCACCACCACGGGCACTTCGCGAATGAGGCCGCGAGCATCCTGCGCACCATTCTGGTAATTACCATCAAACTCTCTAACCTCAGGAATACCGGCAATGTGTGCGATATACTCCTTGTCCAGCTTTAGGTGCTGATACCTGGTATCTCGACCCATAGACATAATAAGCGGCAACTGATGCCGGAGCGCTTTAATCGTATCCAGTAATATTTCCTCGATGGTGAACGTGGCCATAATATAATAAGGTAAAAATGAAAAATGAGTTTCTAGCTAGACTGCTTACTTGCGCAGTTCTGACAATTGGGCCGCTAGCTCGCCACGCTTAGTCGGATCGGTGGTTTGTGACATCTGCGCCTGAATCGCTTTGATCTGATCCTCTTTGCTATCGAGCGCATCGGGATCGGTAGCAGCTGGCAGCTGCGCGGGTGGCACGTGTGCGGCCACAGCGACTTGAGCGGCTGCGCCCTGCACGGTCATTTGCGCAGCCTCTAGCTCGGCTACGCGGTGAGCTAGCACCTGAGCCTGTGTCGCCTGAGTGCTACCAAAAGCCTGCGCCTGATCTAGCTGGCTCTGGAGCTGGGCTACCTGCTGCTGTAAATTAGCATTCTCCACCATAAGCGTCTCTCGCTCCTGAACACTAGCGCGAGCACGAGACATGATGCCAGCCAGACCGCCACGAGATTGAGGCTCCTCTGCTACTGCAGGCTGAGCTGGGGCAACCGCGACTGGCGCGACCGGCTCTGGCATGATAGCCGGGAGCGGCGGCGGTGTGGCTGCCACTGGCGCTGGGGCAGGTGCTGGAGCCGGTGCTGCGGCTACTGACGGCGCGACGGCGACTGACTGGGCAGGAACCGCAGCGGGTGCAGGTGCACCCGCTGGGCCTGTATGCACTGAAGCTGCCGGGCTAGGTGGAAAAGCTGGATAAAGATCTGCTGACATAATACCTGTCAGCCCTGTCTAACTACTGCGCCCCAAATACTAAATCCGCGTGCGACTCTACCAGATCGCGGAGCAATGTCTCCAGATCCAAATACATAGCATCCGCGAAACCGAGACTAACCGCCTGCCGCCCCTCGAAGGCCTGCCCCTCCAGTGCCTCGGGCGACACATCTGGGCGGCGGGCCTGCACGAAGGCTTTGAACCGAGCATCTAGTGTCTCTACCTGAGACTGGAAATACACATCCTCATCTGCAGTGAACGGCTTGCCAGGTGTGCCAGCGCCCTTTAGGGAACCGACTTTATACATCTTTAGCTGGCGACCCTCCTGTGCCCACTTCTCGCTCTCGTCCTGCATCGCTAGGTAGGTGCCGATATTTCCCACGCGGGCAGTCGGCGCACAATAGATCTCATCGCACGCGGCAGCTATATGATAGGCCGCACTACAGCAGTCCATGCTGCTGTAGGCGATGGTGCGGATACCGGCCTCGCTGAGGGCGCGGATGCGAGAGACCGTATCGTAGGTGGGTAGGGCCATGCCGCCCGGAGAATTAATATCGAATACCACGGTATTCACCGAGGTGTGCGGTATGTGGGCGAGATCGGCATCGAGGTGATCGAGATCGCAGCCACCGCATAGCGACTCCATCAGCGACATGCGCTTGGCGATGATACCATCTACCGGGAGGACGGCTAGCCATGGTGCGTCCTCGTCGACATAGGCTGTGCGCCACTCGGAGCTGGCGGCAGATCCCACAGCAGCACTACGCGGAACCGGCAGAAGCCCCGCAGCACCAGCGCCTCGCTGGTGGGTGTAGACTAAATTCAAGAGGCGCGCGTGCTCTGCCGCATCGATATCCCACGGCTGGCCTAGGAGCTGGGACATAATGCGTGGGTAGGGAATCGTTGAATTATCGGTAGGATTCATGAATTACTAGAAAGTTGGATACCCAACTTTATGGTGGGTTCGGATTTATACTTATAATTTAGCTCTCGGGGTCCTCTGGCACCTCATCGTCGGGGATGGTCAGGTCTGCCTCCTCTTGTTTTCGCTGGGCCTCGTCTAGCTCTGCTAGGTGATCGGGATTGAGATTGCCTATAGTGGTGCCGGGGTCGGGCGAGAGCAGACGGGCGAGGATGATCTCGATGATGGGGTCGCTAAACTCGAACTCGTCGACGAGAGCCTCGTGGATCTTCTTGATCTCGCGCAGCGACTGCCACGTCTCGTCCTGCCAGTCCGCACCCTGGCTACCATGATACCGCTCGCGGGAGAGTAGGAAATTCTTTACTTCCTCGATGCGTAGCTTTCCCTCGCGGCCTTTGTCCAGACTTTTGCGGGGTGGCTGCACTTGCTTGATGCTCCACCAGCCGATGTAGTCTCTATCTGCATCTGGGATCTTTGGCTCGCGCAAGCGGCCACTGGCGATCTCTGGGCCGATGGTCATAAACCAAGCCCAGTCCACCCAGGGGGCCTGTGTCTGCACGCGCTCTGCGCGTAGCATCTCGTCGAGCTCCTCGCCTACCCAGCGCTGAGTATTGCCATTCAGGCTGCCCAGCTGCCAGACGGCCTCGGGGGGCATATCCATACCCCGTGCCATCATGCGTAGGCGCCAGTCTAGGAATGCCATCTCATTTTCATGAGGCTGGGCACTCTCTAGGACCTGCGGGATCATGTCCTCGGCCTGCACCATATTTCCCCCCGAAAAAACATCCTCGTAAGGCAGGATGCTCTGTGTGGGGTCGGCGGGGTCAGAGGGATCGTCGCCATCACCGCCGTAGGCTTTTTTGAGTTCGTTTTGCAGCGATTTTCTTTGAGTATTAAAATAGGGGCTAGAGGTATCGCGCGGGGTCCAGTAGAAACCGATGAGCTGCCGCGCCTTTAGCCCACGCTGCATATCATTGGTGATCTCGCGCACGTCTACGCCGCTATCGAGGAGGGGTGCTAGGGCAGACACGCCACGGGGCTGGCGAGCACGCTCATACTTGGCGTAGAGGTAGGCCTGCGAGGCATCGAGTATCTGGCCGCGCTCATCGCGTGACATGCCGGATAGGATATTGTAGCGGAGAGCGAGGCCCTGACGATCGACCCGAACCCCATCGAACCAATCATCGGCCTCGGTGCCACGCGTGCCACTGCCTATCTGGTGGCCCTCGTATAGCATCATGCGGCTGCGGCCATCGGGCGAGATGGTAGGTACTGTCAGCGAGTCGCCGTCCTTTTTACTCAGCAGGCTGAGCATGATCTGCATGGTAGCAAAGTTGTATTTGCCCGCGCGATCGAAGCTGGCAGCCGAGCCGGAGAGCGTGCGCCAAGCGTGGCGGGCCATGGTATTCCACTCCTCATCCGGGGTATTCGGCACAGGCATGGAGTAGGCCATCTGGCGGGCATAGGAGAGCAGGATGCCACGCACGAAACAATCGTTATTGAAAAAGAAGCGGGCAGAGCGAGATAGCTCGGTGCGGTTGCGCTCATTGACCTCGCTGCGCGTATCCATATTTGGGAAGAAGATGCGGGCACGGTCTGGCGTAACGCTAGCCGCCGTAAACGCGGCATCTCTCCCACCAGCAAATCCCCCGCCACCAAAAAAAGCGCTAAGCGGCTGCGCCTGCCCACCGGTGCCAACTATCTGCAACGGATCGCGGCGAGATCTCCCACTAGTGACCCCTAGCGGATCGTCATTCAAAAAAGGCGACATATCCTAGGGCCGCTGCCAATCTAGGGGCAGATACGCCGACCGAAATTGAAGCCTGAGGAAAGGGTATCGGTAAAGGGTAGGTCCTCTCTATCGACTGGCTCTGTGGGAGGATTCTGGGCCGCCTCCAGGCATCGGATCGCCTCGCGGTGGTAGTCTAGCAGCGCCCTGAGCTCTGCTATCGATTTGGGAGCGACGGAGAAGGACACACCATCCATGTCCTGATCGGTGATATTCTGCGGCGAGGTGAGATTGTCCAGGAGTAGCTTTCGCCCTGCGCGTAGCTCCTCGAGGGTGTAGCACTCTGTCAGGTCTTGGGCGATATCACTAATGGCGGCCATCTGCTCAGTGGCCGCTGTCGACCTCCCAGTCGTAACCATCGGTCTGGTCTATGTGCTGGCACTGGTGGCAGACGGCGTCGGCACCGCATACGATACCGCAGCTCTCACACTGATCCTCCGCCCGCCAGAGCACGAACTGAGGCCCTCTGCACGTAATCTCCCAGTGACTCTGCGCCGCCCTCTGCACCATGCGAGCACGGGGCACAGTATCGAATAGCTGCGCCTCGGAGATATCAGAGGTAGGCTGCCCAGATGGACCAAAGTAAATCATCTATCTAAACCGTGCGTAGCTGCCAACTGCTGCAGCCACTGCTCTCGATCGATCACATGCGGTCCCTCTGCATTGTCCGCCCAGCGCTCGCTAGGCTCGCAGACTAGCGGTAGATCTGGAGCGGAGCCGGTAACTATCTCCAGAGCCTCGGCAGG
>JAHDID010000056.1 GCA_020630975.1 Verrucomicrobiota bacterium | reverse complement strand
GTGGCAGAGCGTCTGGCCACCGAGCTGGCCGCCTGGCGCGAGCGGATGGGTGCTACCATGCCAGTGGAGAAGCAGTAGGTCGCACCGGTATGTGGCGTTTGGTAGGTAGTATCTGGGTAGCGGCAGCTGCCATCGCGTGGGGGAAACCCAATGTCTTGTTCATCGCGATTGATGATCTGAATGGCTGTGTCGGTGCGCTGGGCGATCAGCAGGCTCAGACGCCGCATATCGATAGACTAGCAGCACGTGGGGCTTTGTTTACCAATGCGCACTGTGCCGTGCCAGCCTGCAATCCATCGCGCACGGCTATTCTCACAGGGCTTCGAGCCTCGACGAGTGGGGTATACCTGAATCAGCAGGATTGGCGGGAAGAACCGAGATTGAAGGGTATCGCTACACTTCCTGGCTTTTTCCGAGAGCAGGGCTACAAAGTGGTAGGTGGTGGCAAGATCTACCACGCGCATTCTCTGACCGACGAGGCGCACAGCGGATTTTTCGATCCCGAGCCATGGGAGCAGTATTTTCCCTCTAAATCTCTGGCTATGCCGCTAGAGACGGATCCGCCGAATTACCCTGTGTTTGGCAATCCTAAATTCTACCGAGGGCATTTTGATTGGGTGCCTATGACGATCGACGATGCAGAGATGGCCGATGCCAAAGTCGTGAGCTGGGCCGAGACTCAGCTATCCGAGGTGCATGACCAGCCCCTGTTTTTAGCGGTCGGTGTTTATCGCCCTCATGTGCCGTGGTGGACACCAAAAAAGTATTTCGATATCTACCCACTGGATCAGATACAGCTGCCCGCCATGCCTGCCGATGATCTGGATGATATACCGCCAGCAGGCCGTGCTATGGCCAGAGAGCACTGGCAGCAGTGGGTGGTAGACAATGGGCAGTGGCGGCAGGCGCTGCAGGGATACCTAGCGTCGGTGAGCTTTGCTGATGCGATGGTGGGGCGACTCATCGAGGCTCTAGAGGCAGGGCCTATGCGGGATGATACTGTCGTCGTGCTATGGTCGGATCATGGCTATCATCTGGGGCACAAACAGCATTGGGAGAAGTTTGCTCTTTGGCGGCAGGCGACTCAAGTTCCATTGATATTCGCCGGCCCCGAGATAGGTGTGGCCGAGATCGGTAGCCCGGCCAGTCTATTGGATGTCTACCCGACACTATGCGATCTCGCAGGGCTAGAGAAACCTGAGCACTTGGAGGGCCGAAGCCTCGCAGATCTGATCGGCCAGAGAGCCCTGGAGCCAGAGATCGAGCGCTATGCCATCGTGACCCATGGTTTTCAGAATCATGCCGTTCAGTCGCAAGACTACCGATACATCAGGTATCACGATGGCTCCGAGGAACTGTATCATCACCCTTCGGATCCGCACGAATTTGATAACTTAGCTACGGAATCGGAATGGGCTGATGTGAAGGCGAAACTCCGAGCAGAGTTGCCAAAGATCAACGTGCTGGGGCCACGGAAAGTGGTGCGCAAACCCTGATGGACTGGCGAGTACGCGGCATTCCTAGGCGTCTTGATAGATGGATAGACGTACATTGACGCCAGCAGTTGTCGGCGATTAGTCTTGGGTATGATTCGTTTTTTCTGCATCGTAGCCAGTTGCCTTTTGTGTGTCTCTCAGGCCCGCGCTGCAGATCGGCCCAATGTGGTGATGCTCTTAGTAGACGATCTTGGCTATCAAGATGTGGGCTGCTACGGAGGCCCCGTAAAGACGCCTGCCATCGATAAGCTTGCCGAGGGAGGGATGAGGTTTCAGCAGTTCTACTCAGGCTGCGCGGTGTGCTCGCCCTCGCGTGCTGTGCTACTGACGGGGAGGCACCATATCCGCACAGGGGTGTATAGCTGGATCAGCGATGCCAATCAGCACTCGCATCTGCTCGAGCGAGAAACCACGCTGGCCGAGCTACTAAAGGGGCAGGGCTATGCGACAGCTCATGTCGGTAAATGGCACCTCGGTCTACCGACTGGCGATCGCGATAAGCCGACGCCGGATAAACATGGTTTCGATCACTGGTTTGCGACTTGGAACAATGCCGAGCCCTCGCACAAAAATCCCAAGACTTTTATCCGCAATGGGGAACCTGTAGGCCAGCTGGAGGGTTATGCCTGCCAACTGGTCGTGGACGAGGCGATCACTTGGCTGGATGCCAAGCAGGCGCAGGCAGATGATAGCCCGTTTTACCTAAATGTCTGGTTCCACGAGCCGCATGCTCCCATCGCCGCGCCCGACGAGATCGTCTCTCAGTATGGTGAGCTAGATGACAAGGCTGCGATCTATTCTGGCACCATCGACAATACCGACCGTGCCATCGCTCGGCTCATGGACAAGCTAGCGGCCATTGGGGCGGCTGAGAATACTCTAGTGATCTACGCTTCCGACAATGGTAGCTACCGAGAGGATCGCACCGGCGGGCTACGCGGCCGCAAAGGGCAGAACTGGGATGGCGGGATCCGCGTGCCGGGTATCTTCTACTGGCCGGGGCATATCCCCAGTGGCCAGGTATCTCAGGAGCCAGCCGGGCTGGTCGATATCTTTCCGACGATCCGCGAGATACTCGGTGTCGAGCCAGAGGCAGGCCGCCATATCGATGGCACGTCGATCAAGTCGATCCTCTTGGATGAGGCTAGGAGCGAGACTGCGGCGTTCAGTCGGCATCAGCCACTATTCTGGCATCTGCAAAAGTCTCGTCCTATGGTAGCCATGCGCGATGGCGACTACTCGCTGGTGGCCTACCCCGACTACGAGATGTCGACTCACAACATGTTTCAAGAAGCCTGGATCCCTGCCATCAAGGCCGGTGGGTATAAAGATTTTGAGCTGTTCGATCTGAGTCAGGATCCCAATCAGACAACTGATCTTTCTGAAAAGAAGCCAGAGTTGCTGGAGAAGCTCAAGGGAAAGCTGCTAGAGATAAACGCATCGATCATGGCTGAAGGACATGATTGGCATCTGGAGGGAGAGTAGTCTCAGCCTACTGGGCGGAGGCTTTGAAACTCGGCATTTTTAGAAATGCCGCTACCTTGGTCGTGATGTGCCTAATATCGAGAGGTTTAATCCTCGAAATCCTCGACCCGCCCGCCAGTGGATGGCCGGAGCTCTTTGCGTAGTTGCTCTCGGTCGGCAGGATTTCGAGCCACCTCTCGTAGCTTGCGTTTATTCCGCCGCTCAGAGGTCATTTGTCGTTTCTTCTGCTTTCGTTTGAGCTCTGCTATTTCGTCTTCTAGTCGCAGGTAGGCTTGGTAGCGCTGGTAGTCGAGCTTGTCGGTTTCTACCGACTCACGGATCGCGCAGCCTTTGTCAGTGCCGTGTTTGCAATCGTGGAATTTACACTCCATGGCGATGGCCTCGATATCGGCGAACTGCTCGCGGAGTGTGTCTTCATCGGTCCACATCTGCACCTCGCGGATACCGGGATTGTCGATGAGGATACCGCCGCCAGGGATCACCACGATCTCGCGTGCTGTCGTGGTGTGGCGGCCGCGACCAGAGACTTCGTTGATCTCGCCAGTCTCCTGCCACTCGTCGCCGAGCAGTTGATTGACGATACTGCTTTTGCCGACCCCGCTGGAGCCGACCAAGGTGATGGTCTTGCCCGCCTCCAGGTAGCTGCGCACCACGGCTACGCCCTGGGCATCGATAGCGGAGGTGATGTGGGTGTCCACGCCGCTCTGCAGGCTCTGGATGGTGGCGACAGCTTCGGCATTCTCCTCGTCGCTATGCAGATCCGCACGGTTCACTAGGACTACGGGTTTGGCTCCGCTGCGTGCGATCAGGGTAAAGTAGCGCTCCATGCGCCTAGGATTGAAGTCGACGCCTGCATCGGTCACCACAAAGACGATATCGACATTCGCAGCCATCACTTGCTCCTCAGTGCTTTTCCCAGGGACTTTCCTGGAAAAACAAGTTTGCCGTGCGAGGCGAGCGCGGATCATAGGCTCGTCGTCGCCATGGCCGGGATCGATGGCCACCCAGTCACCCACAGAGGGGAGCTGGGCATTGCTCTCGGCATCGTGATAGACCTTGCCGCTCATGATCACCTCTAGCTCTTCGCCGCCCTCTAGCAGCGCTCCGTAGGTGATCTTGTTGTCGCGGATCAGCCGGCCGGGGAGCCAGCGTTTTTTGTGGTAGGGGCGAAAGGCTTTTTCGAAAGCTTCATTCCAGCCTAGATCTGCGAGTGTGAGCGACATGGGTGTGGGCCGATCGATACTACTGATCTTCGATGCGGTAAAGGTGGGTTTTTGTCCTGAGAATCAGGGCGCTACCATCCACAGCCGGGGTGGCCATGTAGCCATCGTCTAGTTGATTGGTGGCTAGAACTTTGAATTCGTCGCTAGCGGACAGGACATTGGTGGCGCCTTCTTCATTGCAGAAGTAGAGCCGATCGCCGATCAGTAGGGGAGAGGCCGAGTGATTGCCGCCTATGCGGTCGCGCCAGATCACATCGCCCGAGAGGCGATCGATACAGCTGCCGATGCCGCCATCGTCGACCATGTAGATGCGGTCGCCGCGCACGATGTGGCAGGGTTTGCGCGGAATGTTTTTGGTGACTTGTAGGCTGACATCGCCTGCTGATAGGTCAGGTTTTACCTGAAATCCCCACAGTTGCCCCTTTGACCAGCCGGTGGCGTAGTAGACCATATCGCCCGCCACCGAAGGTCGATCGCTGGACGAGTGGCCGATGCGAGACTCCACCCGGAAGTGTTCTTTGCCGGTAGCGGGATCGTAGCCATAGATAGCCTTGGCACCGACGCTGAGCAGTACTGGCTGGTCATGAATGGTGGCGACGTGTGGCGTGCCGTAGGCTTTGCGCCAGTCGCCATCGGCCTTCACCTCGCCATTTTCATCGAGATCCTGATAGTCGATCGAGCGACCGACCCGCCAGGCAGTCTCGCCGGTCTTTTTATCGAGAGCTAGGATGAACTGATGATCGCTGCCGTCGTAGTGCATGATCAGGAGGTCTTCGAATAGGATCGGTGAGGAGCCAGCGCCTCGATGGTGATCGCACTCGATATCGGTCCGCTCCCAGAGTACCTCGCCAGTAGCGGTATCGAGGCAAGCTGTCCCCGGCGAGCCAAACGTCACGTAGATCCGGTCGCCCTCGATCACTGGTGTCGGCGAGGCGTAGCTATTGAACTTGTGGCAAAACTGCGGCTCGGCGACATCGAATAGCTTCTGATCCAGCGTGATTTCGCCACTTTGCTTGTTCACGCGCAAGACGGAGAGCTCCTTGCCGTCCTCCGTGGCTGTGGTCACCCAGATCGAGTCGTCAGCTACGACTGGAGAGGACCAGGCTTTGCCGTGGATCGCAGTCTTCCAGCGGACATTATCACTGCCCTCACTCCAGGTCAGAGGCACGCTAGCGTCTATCTGTGAATCGCCCGTAGGGCCGAGGAACTGAGGCCAGTCGGCTCGAGCTGAGAAGGTACTTACCAGTGCTAAGCCGATAGCCAGTGTGGTAGAAAGTCGGAAATCCATCAGCGTTAACCTGTCGAATATCGGCTCAGTTGGCAATCTAAAGCTGTGGCGTGATGGGTGGTTACGAAAGGGGGCTGTGGTTGCTGAATCGCAAACTTCGGCGGCTTTTGGCTTGGCCACGATGTTCGTTCTAGGTCAACCGGTTATTAACGTCATTGGTAAATGGTTAAGGGCTGAAATTGAATGCAAAGACGAGTCTGTCCGGAGGGTGACGTTTCGCGCTGACTACGGAGGTATAGCGGGAGAACGGGGCCGGGCAGGTACGCGTAGTGCGTTTAGCTTTGGCAGTTTGTTGAAGGGGAATCAGGCGAATTGTGATGGGAATTATCCATATGGTACGAGTAGCAAGGGGCTGTATTTAGAGAGTACGACTGATGTGGGCAGCTATGGCGGGAATGCCTGAGGGCTGCATGATATGCATGGGAACGTGTGGGAGTGGTGCTTGACTGGTATGATGAGGGCTATTACCGAGAGGGGCAGTTAGACCCGCAGGGTCCTCATAGCGGCTCCAACCGCGTGAACCGGAGCGGCAGCGCCTGGGACTGCTGGCCGCCAATCCCTTTAGTGCAGGCCGGAGGGGCAGGACTTCATCCTGGGCTTTCGCCTCGCGGTGAGTTCCACAGGCAGGTAAGCGCCGCAAGCAAGGCAAGTGAACAAGCTGCGAAGCAAAGCCTCTGGCTGCAGGGGCCCCTATAGGGGAAGCAGAAATTGGCTTTGCGAAGCGGGTGTGCAGAGGATGTGAGCGAAACTCAATGCCCAGGAAGGGCCGTTGCCAAGGCTATGGCTCTCAGGGCGGACGAAATTTTTGGAAAATATAGGAGGGCTTGGGGCATGTGGCGGCTAGCGCGAAGCGAGTGGTAGCAGAGCCCAACAGCTACAACAAAAGTCTCCTACCCATCAATTCTACCTCCACCTGATTTACCCCGTCTTTGCGCGAGCCTTACTGCAGAGCTAAAGCTAGGGTTGTGGCGCATAGCATTACCTACTGCCTCGCGCAAAGAGCGCAAAGCGAATGGGCTTCGGAAGGTTTTTTAGTCTAAAGGACCTGGGTATGCACACAAATTCAGCGATTACGCCTATGCATACAACTCAAGTTAATTTCGTCTTTCTTGGATGGAAATTGGTGTTCAGCTGCCATCGACGATGACTGATTTTGGGGAGGTTTTTCGCAATGAGAGAGATTGTGTTGATTACCTAACGGCCTTAAGGTGGCCAAATGGTTTCATCTGTCTGAGATGCGCGGATCCCGAGTGTGGGAGACCGCAGATCTACTTATGATGTGCACCTCTTGCGGCCACAAAACGTCCCCCACGGCAGGCACGATTTTTCATGGGACCCAAAGCCCCTATTGACCTGGATTCAAGCTATTTTGGTATGTCACCAACCAAAAGAATGGAGTGAGTGCTTTGGGTCTTCAGCGCGCATTGGGTTTAGGGAGTTATCATACCGCCTGGACTTGGTTGCATAAGCTTCGCAAAGCTATGGTTGATCCTGACTGAGACAGGCTGAAAGGCACCGTAGAAGTCGATGAAGCCCTCTATGGGGACTAAGAGCGGGAAGCCAGGTCGTGTGGCCGAAGGCAAAGAAATTATATTTTCGGCTGTTGAAGACATTGATGGGAAACCTGGGCGGATCAGGCTGATCCATGTCGCAGATGCCAGAGCCCCTCGAAGCTGCGATTATTCAAACCATAGCACTGGGTGCCATAATTCGCACTGATGGTTGGAGTGGCTATCTACAGATCTCTAACAAGGGGGATAAACACGAGCGATTGCGATCAAAATCTGATGAAAATGGTGAGTATTTTCTTCCAATGGTGGACTTCGCAATATCGCTAATGAAACGATGGCTGCTAGGGACTCATCAAGGCGGTTGGAAAACCACTGGCGCCAGCCAAAGCCCTGAGAGGCGGGCGCTCGCGCAATAACTGAAAGAGAAATAGAACCGAAAGGAGAAATTGATCAAAGAACCAGAGTAAAGCAAGAGCCTAAAAGCCTCTTTTAGAAACCTAGCGGTAATCAATCCGCCCGGCAGGGACTGACCATCCACCGGAAGCGAGTCTTGGCGGGCGACCCAGAAATGGCGTCTGTAAGCGTAGACAGCAGGTCTGTAAAGCTGTGTGACTGAATCCCGAAATACACCTGAATGGGGGAGCCTTCGTGTTGTGGTTAGCGGGGGCAGCACCAGAGCGCCGTAAAAGGTCTGGCGTGATGGGTCCGCCCGGGATCGACGACCAGGGCAGAGCAGAAGACACGGTTTTCTAGGGAAGCTGGGAGAGCCTCCTGTCTCCTTGAGAAAAATAACCGGAAATATGAGCTTGGCAGTTCAAAGGAGAACCGGTCTACCAAACTCCTGGACAGGGCGTGCGCTGCCTGTGCCCTGTCGCTAAGAAAAAAGGCAAGCAGCTTGAGGTATCGAAAAAGCCGGGCGTACGTGCAAAGGTGTGAGAGAAGGGCAGAGGTAGTGTCTTAGTATTTTCATAGTAGCTATAGAAAAAAGGAAAACCATCCCGAGGGAGCCTGTGAGTAGCCAAGGAGGATACCGGGATCATAGATTTGTCGTTGGACCTACCTTTGAGACCTGAGTTCATGGAAAGTGTATCAACCAGAAGACGGCGAATAGCATTAGCAGCACAGAAGTATTCACACGAACCTCTGACTGCGTTAAATCAACATATAGACCTAAACTGGCTGGCAGAGGCTTACTGGCGGTTGCGAAGAAAAGCAGCTCCGGGAATCGATGGGCAGACAGTGGCTGAGTATGGAGAGAATCTCCATGAAAACCTGAAGGATTTATTAGATCGAGTGAAAAGCGGTAGCTACAAAGCGCCACCAGTAAAGCGGTCCTATATCCCTAAAAATGAGAAAGGGGATATTGAGAACCTTCCCCTTGTCTCTGCAAGAGGCGTGAACTCTGTTTACGCAGCGAAACTATGATCCTGAGGAACCGTATGCAATAATCCTGCTCGTACGGATCTGTGGGGGGCGTCGTTCGGCCTTAAGCGAGGTGACCTCGTGGCCTAGCGGCCTTATCCTGGACTCACTTGGGATACTATCTAGATGAGTTTACCTTTCATTTTAACCGCAGTAAATCAGGCGAGCGAGGTTTGCTGTTTCAACGGCTTGTTGAGGGTAGTATAAAAGTTAACCCCACTAGAAATAACCAGATTGAAAAATCTGAATATGTAAACCACATCTACTAAAGTTGGATTTTATAATCGCTGAATTTGTGTGCATATCCAGATAAAATAATTACAAATTTGGTAAGCCTTGAGTATTTGGTAATTTGATTTGAGCCGTTTGAATGAGATTGCGTATTTTTTGTTGCAGGTTTGATATATAGAGGCCCGCAGTCAAGCGGTCGGTGTGCTGAGGGGGCGCAGTTATTAGTGGAGACTGGTGGGCACCAGGAAGTCATCAAAACAGGTCTGGATTCACACGGGAGGTGTCTACCAAGTAAAATTGGCATAGCATGGTTGATCTAGCAGCAGCCGCTACTCGGATCGCAACAATCTGATGCCTCGGTCGTCACATCATAGTCTTGGCCTTTGGTCACTCGGGCGGGGCGGATGGGGAAGTGGCTGCAGTCGAAGAGTTCGGCCTTTTCGAGCGGGATGTCTTCGCGGGGCTCGATGAACTCGAAATACTCGGAGTAGGCGTTTTTGTAGATCTGGTAGGTCTTGTCGCACACGGCGTAGCGGTAGCCCCGCTCCATGGTGTGATTATCGTCATCGGTCACGGATTTAAAGGGCCCCTTATAAATGACGGCTTGGTTGCGCTCTAGGCAGACGCCTTCTTTGCCCTTGTAGGCGACGACTGTCATGCTGCGAAACTCGATACCCTTCACAGTCTGCCAGGGCTGCTCGTCGAGCTTGAGGATGCTTACCCCGTAGAAGCCGACATCTTCGAAGGCTTGGAGAAACTCCTGCTCGCCAAAGGCACCGGAAATGCAGCCACTCCACAGTTCGGGATCATTCTGCAGCTCTTCGGGGACTTCCTCGTCGCAGACGATATCGGAGATCACGGCTCGGCCACCACGCTTGAGCACGCGAAAGATCTCTTCGAACATCTGGCGCCGATTTTTCTTGGACACCAGATTCAGCACGCAGTTGGAGACGACCACATCCACGCTGTCACTTTCTACCAGTGGTTGTTTGGAGCGTAGCTCTTCGGCGATTTCTTCGGCTTCGACGTAGCTGTTTGCATCGGTGATTGGCTGCTTCTGTAGTTCGGCCTCTAGCAGATCGAGATTCAGGCTCAGATCTTGGATGCGACCTTTGCGGAAGTCGACATTGCTGTAGCCGATGCGCTCCGCCACGATTGGGGCATTGTCGCGAGCGACTTGGAGCATATCGTCGGTCATGTCCACGCCGATGACTTTGCCACTTTCGCCGACGACCTGACTGGCGATGAAGCAGATCTTACCTGTACCGCTACCCAGATCGAGCACGGTCTCGCCCGGCTGTACATACTGGCTGGGATCGCCGCAGCCATAGTCTCGCTCGATCACTTCCTGTGGGATCACTTCGAGGTACTTTGGGTCGTAGTCGACGGGGCAGCAGAGGGCTGCTTCCTGAGCTTGAGCTCCAGCGGCGTAGCGTTCTTTTACAGCAGATTCGGTTTTCATCGGTGTATGGGGAAAATCCATGGGATCGCCTCAAAATCCACGGGCAATCAGGGAAAAATAATCAGGTTATCGAGGCGTCTGCGACTTTAGGTAGGCATTGAGTTCTTTCACCCGCTTGATGGAGTCCAGCTCGCTCGGTCATGCCATCGCCAAAGAAGCCCTGTTTCACCCCGGCTTTGTTGAAACCTTTGGGGGTATCCACGGGATTGCACCAAAACACGCCGAGGATGTAGTTGGTCGCTAGGGCGGCTTTTACGTAGTCGGTGTATTGCTGGCCTGCGGCTACGGAGTCTTCGGCTTGTTTCCAGTTGGTCACGTCTTTGCCAGGATCTTTGAAGCGGATGGCGAAGTCGCAGAGGATGATGGGCTTGCCAGTGAGCTGATGGATCTCATCGAGCTTCTTTTTCGGAAAAGGTGCCCAAAACGGAGGCTGGATGGCGATGGCATCTACCCAGGGTAGCATCTCGGTGATGACATTGGTGTCGGCGGTATTGAAGTCGAAGCGGTCGCCGAAGACTAGGTGATCGGGAGCGTATTTTCGCTGTGCTGTGCCGACCACGCGAAAGTATTCTCGAGCGATGAGTTTGAGAAAAGCTTGATCCCGAGCCTGTGCATCTGTCGCGTCGCCCTCCCAGTTCGAGAGAAACTGCTGGTAGGCTACTTGTCCAGGTGCTGTCTCTGGCAGACTGCGGATGTAGTCTACCCAGTGTTTTTTGGCCATATTCTGCAGCGGCCAGGCTCCTAGGTCGGTCCAACAAAAGCCGATGACATTCTCCGAGTGCTTCGCGGCTTTGGTGGCTGTGTACTTCACCCCTGCCTCAAGTTTGGCCTGCTCAGCGGGGTCGAATACATCGACGAACTTCACACCGCCATTGCCCCGGTAGTAGGAGATAGGCACGAGGTGGTTCCAGCTTTCGAGAAATGGCATATCTCCGCGCAGCTTTGGTGGGCAGCCATATCCCCAGGCATTGAAACCGAGGTCTTGGCATGCTGTTGAGAATTTGGGTAATCTAGCTTCGCGTATTTGTTGCTGGCGTGGGTGATGCCGTGGGCGAAAAAGGGCGTGCCCTTTGAGTCGACTAGCCAAGTGCGGCCATCGATATCTTTGAGGCTGATGGGTGTTGGCTGATCGTTAGAAAATAATTCGCTGCAACAGATCAGCAGTAGTAGTCCGAAGGCTAGTAGTTGCTTCATGATGATTGTGTAGTTTCTCTTTTGAGGAGGACCTTCCAATAGCTTAAATGTTCGCTAGATACCGTTGAGAAAGCCTCCCAACCTTCGGATCCCAGCTGGGTTAATAATTCATGGACTTTCTGTAAAGTTTGGCTCCTAAATGGAGGGCTACGTAACCATAAATGATACCAAATAGGTTGAAGGGGAAAGAGAAAAGTAGAATTTGGGGTCCGATTTCTATAGCAGTTATTGCTGCCCATCGAAAGTTTTCGAGCATGAGGCGGGGAGCAGGGAAATAGCCAGCTTGCATATCATGAAAGGACCAGAGTAAGCCGCCTAAGGGAGTCGCTAAAGCGATGGTGAAAATAATGGTGAGTGTTTTTGTGAGATGGCGCTTAATGCCTTTTGTGCCCCTAAAATAAGCAATCCATAGGCTGCCAAGTAATGCAAAAGAGAATGATACCAAGGCCAAATATTGGACGGGGTACTGCTCGTGATACATCATCATCCGGAAGTAGCCGCCAAAGACTGAGTTGAAAAAGATCCGGATTAGGAAATAAACTCCACTCGAGACCGAAAGAGAGACCACGAAAAGCGCAATTGCCGTTGTCCAATACCTTTTCATCTGTCAGGAAAGCGAGCCACCACAGGAGCTGCCACTCCCAGCCGTACACCCATAGCAGTGCTCGGCTGTCGCGATGGGTAGATGGCTGAAAGTATCCAATTTGATATCCCATACATGCATGCGCTCTCCACTAGCATCCCGAGTGGGTAGCTTTTGCATCTGATTAAAGTCGCAGTCAAAGACCTCGCCTTGCCAGCTGACGTTGATGGTATTGCGGCACATCAGCCCATCGACGGTCGAGGGATTGTAGGCATCGCGCAGTAGGGCCATGTATTCTTCGAGCTCGTCGTTTCGCCTGAGGTAGCTGGCGAAGCGAGCGATGGGCATATTAGCGATGCAGTAGAGTGAGTGAAAGTGGATGTCGAAGTGCTCGGCCATCTCTCGCTTGTAGTCAGCCTCTAGCTCGGCTTGATCGGGTGGCAGAAAGGCGCCGCCTGGATTGTAGACAAAATTCAGCACCAGATCGTCGCTGCGGCCGTAGCCGAGCTCATTTAGCTTTTGGAAGGCCGCTATACTGCGGTCAAACACGCCATCGCCGCGCTGGGCATTCACATTGTCTGGCTGGTAGCAGGGCATACTGGCGACGATCTCGACCTGATGCTCAGCGAGAAAGTCGGCTACCCACTCATAGCCAGGCTCGCTGAGGATGGTGGCATTCAGCCGATCCATGACCCGCCGTGGCTGATCAAAGGCTCGGACTGCCGACACCAGACGGCGAAAGTCGGGGATCATCTCGGGAGTCCCACCAGTCAGGTCTAGGGTGGGGATGTCGGTCTGCTCATACCACTCCAAGATGCGATCGACTGTCTCGCCAGTCATGATCTCTTTTCGACCGGGACCAGCATTCACATGGCAGTGAGTACAGGTCAGATTGCACATCTTGCCGACATTCAGCTGTAGGATGTCGATCTTTTGCCGATTCAGGCTGGTGCCGGACTGGGCGATGGTGGTAGCGAAGTCTTTCTGAATCATGGTATCCAGGGATCTCTGTCGCTAGTTGGGGCTCGAGCTTACCGCAGATGACTAGTTCAGCCCTAGGTCCTCGGGCTCATCGGCTATCATTCGGTGCCATGGGCCGATATCGCGGAGCATTTCTTTCCACAGGGTGTCGATGCCAGATACCTCCACGATGCGCTTCTCCGCCTTGCGACTGATCCAGGCATCCTGCTCCAGCTCGCTCTCCAGCTGTCCCTCTGACCAGCCAGAGTAGCCGACGAAGGCGCGCACGGAAAATCCCTCGTGCTGGTGCATGAGAGCCTCCTGAGCTGATAGGTGAGTGACGAACTGCAGTGACTCGCCGTAGTCCGACCATGCGATCGCGGTGAAAGTGAGGTGCTCGGTGCTGACAGGCCCACCCATAAAGACCTGTACATCATGCAGCTCCTTAAACTCTGGGTCGGGCAATAGATCACCCACGGTTTTGCCGATCGGGCGGTTTAAAATGTATCCGAGGGCGCCCTCCTGCTCGGTGTGCTCTGTGAGTAGCAGCACACTTTGGAAGAAGGTAGGCTCCTTCAGACGCGGGTCCGCGAGGATCACCGAGCCTTTTAAGCTTTTCTGTTCCGTCTCAAATGACGCCATTTTACAAAAAGTGTGGTTTCGTGTAAAACCTAGAGGGATAATCAAGCATTAAACATGAATTCGGGGTTGGCAACTGGTATCGACCGACGTTTATTGCGCCAAACTTCCTCCCTACGATATCGGAAGTTTAGGCGTTACTAGGGCGTAACCTATGATCAATACTGATTTCGGGCCCGCAAAGATGCCTGGAACATCATGAAAGCACTTACGAAACACCTAGAAGCAGGCAATAACCTCGATGAAGCCCAAATCAAAGAGGCCACTGAGGCGCTGCTGGATGAGTCGATCAAGAATCCTGTGAAGGCCGATTTTCTCGAAGTCCTCACAGCCAAGCGTGAGACGCCAGACGAGATAGCCGGCTTTGTGAATGAATTCCTCGAGCATGCTGTCAAACCGGATCTGAAATACGTGCGCAAGCCCGTCATCGATGTGTGTGGCACAGGTGGCGACGGTCTGGGCATGTTCAATGTGTCGACTGCAGCTGTGTTTGTTCTAGCTGCAGGTGGCTGTGCGGTGGTGAAGCATGGCAACCGAGCTGTCACCTCAAAGTGTGGTAGTGCTGATGTGCTCGAGGCTCTAGGCATCAATATCGATCTCGGGCCAGACGATTTAGCAGCTTGTATCAAGTCTGTCGGCGCAGGCTTCATGTTCGCGCCCAACTATCATCCCGCTTTCAAAGCTGTGGTGCCAGTGCGTAAGCTGCTAGCCAAGCGTGGTAGTCGTTCGATTTTCAATTTGATCGGACCGCTGCTTAATCCACTGAAGCCAAAATACCAGCTGGTCGGCATCAGTGATCCCAATTACGGCCCCGCCTATGCCAAGATTCTCAAGCTGCTCGGTCGCGAAAAAGCCTGGGCTTGCCACGGGATCAGCGAAAACAAGGGGCATGGCATGGACGAGTTTTGCTCGGTAGGCAGCACTAAGGTGTGGTCGACCGATGAAGACAAATTCAATCCCGGCAGACTCATGAAGATCGAGGTAGATGCTTCAGTCCTCGGTATCCGTGGGGGCAAGACCGACGATCTCAAAGGCGGCACCGCTAAGCAGAATGCTCAAATCATCGAGGCGATCCTCAATTGCGAAGACACAGGCCCCAAGCGCGACATGGTCGCCCTGAACGCCTCTGCTGCCTTTGTGGTGGCTGGTATCGCCACAGATATCCGCAACGGCCTAGAGATAGCCCGTGAGCTACTCGACGAGAAAAAGCCGCTGAAGGTGCTCGAAGAGTGGCGTCAGTTTACCTAGGGGGAAAACGGGGGCGCTTTTCTATGCGAAAATCCTATAGGTCATATACGGCCTATAGGTCATATCGCATTGGCAGCTTAGTCCGCTTTCTTTACGAGTTTTCGCCTCGGTACCGAGCGATAAAGTCATCCTTGAAAGAGGCGAATTCTCCAGCCTCGATCGCTGCTCTGACCTTGCGCATCAGGTTCAGGTAGAAAAACACATTGTGCATCGAGAGCAGTCTCAGCCCGAGGATTTCGTCGTTTTTGATCAGATGGCGGATGTAGCCTCGGGAAAAACCATCGCACAGCGGGTGTGTCTCGCCCGGAGGGGCTAGCGGTAGATCACTCTTTTCCCATTGCTGGTTTTTCAGATTGATGGTGCCATCTACGGTGTAGGCGGTGCCATTGCGGGCGACACGGGTGGGCAACACGCAGTCAAACATATCCACACCGCGTGCTACAAGCTCCAGCAGCTGATCAGGCTGGCCCAGGCCCATCGCGTAGCGAGCTTTATTCTCTGGCAGTAGGGGGGCGACTACCTCTACTGCCTGCAGTAGGCGGGGCATGTCTTCGCCCACAGAGAGGCCGCCGATCGCATAGCTATCGAAGTCTAGATCGATCAATCCGCGTGCCGACTCCTCGCGCAGATCATCCCAGAAGGAGCCCTGCACGATGCCCATGTACTTTTGGCCATCAGGACGGTTTTTCTCGATCCAGTCACGAGCCCGCTCGGCCCACTTTTGGGTGAGCTGCAGAGAGTTGGCGGCATAGTCACGCTCGCAGGGCCAGGGTGGACACTCATCGAGGATCATGCAGATATCGCTGCCAATCGAGCGCTGGATCTCCAGCACACTCTCCGGGGTCAGCATATGGCGAGAGCCATCGATATGGCTCTGAAATTCGACACCTTCGCTGGTCAGCTTGCGCAGCTTGGCCAGCGAGTAGACCTGATAGCCGCCAGAGTCCGTCAGGATCGGGCGTGGCCACTGCATGTAGTTGTGCAGCCCTTTGTAGTGATCGAGGATCTCTGTGCCGGGACGGAGGTTGAGGTGGTAGGTGTTGCCCAAGATGATCTGGCAATCCAATGCAGGATCCAGCAGCTCGGCGGGGTGAACCGCCTTCACCGTGCCACGAGTGCCGACAGGCATGAACACAGGCGTCTCCACGGTGCCATGAGCGAGCTCGAGCCGACCGCGTCGGGCAGCGGTAGCAGTGTCAGATTTGAGTAGGGTGTACATTGGGAAAAAGAATCAACCGAGGCGATTTACTCGAATCAACTGCCCTCGTAAATCGATCTTTGCGATTTCTTCGAGCTTAAGTGTTACTTGCGGATATTGCTAGCAGGCTTGATCCGTTAGCTTAAGATAATAGGGGCTGAATTATCACTAGCTGTATGACTCAAAAGAAACGATTTCGAAAAATTATAGAAAAAGTTATCAATGAGGGTGGCAATCTCGCGCCCTGGCTTAAATCGAACCAGCAGCCAATCCTCGCTGAGTTCGATAGTCGAGAGGACACTGGGACTTTTCACGGCATCTACCAATTTCTTGAGGAGATAAAGGGACGGGCGGAAAAACACGAGGATTTCTTCACTGGGTATGAATTTCATGAAATCGAATCTCTTCAGATGGCGCGGGAAACGCACACTGCTCAGAGAGTCGAACTTAAGCTTTTCTTGGATGGCACAGAAATCAATCCTGGTCGAACCTCACTTGGAGGGGAGGCAATTTGGGAGCAGCATGACGATCATCCGGTTTGTCCAGTGTGTGATCGGAATATGACGCTGGTTTTTCAGTTGGATTCTCTCGCCCAGCTTTCTCAGAACAAAAACTTGAAGGGGAAGATCTCACAAGATGACTATGCATTTGGAGATGTCGGGATCGTTCGATTTTTTCGCTGTATCGATTGCAATGAGTTCGATGCAAATTGGGAGTGTGGCTAATCAGGTCGGAGTAGATTAGTAGGTCGCCCCAAAGATCACTGGAGCTGGGGCTAGCCTTCGTTCTCATTGCCTGTCTGGATGACCTAGTAGAGGAAAACGATGACTAATATCCCGCCCAAAATTGAGGTGAGAGGCTGACCAATGCCGATATTTATAATTGCAGCAATTATTGTTGCACCGAAGAAGCCCCAAAAGCCCAAGCGTTTCCAACGAAGCGGAACAATAGCACAATCCTCATTGAAGAAAGCTGCTAGTAAAAAAATAAAAACGGAGGCTGACTAGCCTCCGTTTCTTCGAGTGGATCTCAAAATTTCTGTAGCGGAAGATCTAAATCTTCCGATCAACGGATCTCCTACAGGCTGCGAATCTTGATATTCCGAAACGCCACCACATCGGTGTGGTCTTGTAGGCAGATGTGGCCTTTGGTCGGTTTGCCGAATTTGGGGAACTTCACAAACTTGCTGGCTGCGACTCGCTTATTCCACTCTTCGCCGCCTTTCTGGTACTCGAAGTATTTCACTCCGTTTACCCAGTGCTCGTTCTTCTCTGGAGTCACCTTTAGGCGGAATTCATTCCAGTGGCCGAAGGGCTTAGACGCATCGGTCTCGGCCTGATAGAGCTGGTAGAGCCAGCCAGCTTTCTGAGCGTCTTTGCCATTCAGGTGATCTTGGATCTGGATCTCTGGGCCGGTCTGCCAGGCTTTTTTCTCAGACTCCTGGACGTGAAACATCAGGCCGCTGTTGCCGCCTTTGGAGATCTGATACTCCAGCACGATCTCAAATGCCTCATACTGCTCCTTGGTGATGATGTCGCCACCACCACGGCCAGTCAGGGTGATCACGCCGTCGTCCTCGATCCATTTGTCGCTGACGGTATCGGACTGGTAGTTGCGCCAGTGATCGAGAGTCAGGTGCTGCCAGTCGCCAGCCTGAGCTGCTGGTGCGATGGTGGCTACTTTGGCCTTTTTCGGGGCAGGTGCCGAGGCTTGCTTGGCAGGGACCACGACGATCTCGCCGCGCATCATAGTCGCGTGACCTGGGAAGGTGCAGACAAACTGGTAGGTGCCAGGGGTCGGTAGCGAGAAGGTGAGCGTCTCTTTCTGCTTCGAGTTGAGCAGCTTGGAAGCGACCAAGACATCATCGCCCGCAGGGACCCACTGTTTGTCGAAACCTGCAGCACCGAGAGCCATGGCGTCGGCTGCGACTTTGTCGGCTGTGCCAGGCTTCACGATGAGTAGGTTGTGCTGCATCACATCAGGGTTGTTGAACAGAAGCTCGATCTTCTTGCCCGCTTCGACTTGGAATGACTTCACGTCGAATTTGATGCCCTCATAGACACAATTGACCTGCACCTTGGTGAGGTTGGGAGTGTCCTTCACGACACCTTTTGGCAGAGGCTTCGCCTTGCGATCGGTGAACTCGACAGCAGCGCCGGAGAATAGATCGTTGGCGAATTTCACACTGTCTCTCATGTGGTCATCGACGCCTTTCTCTTTGGCTATGGCTAGGATCGCAGCGCCTTTCTCTGTGGGCAGATAGCTGGCTGCTACGATCGCCTCTAGGCGCACGCGGCCATGGTCGTCTTTGGCAGCGGTTTCGACGATCTCAGCGAGGTTGTCGAGTTTGTGCTCATTGAAACGAGCCACGCGCACAGCTGCGGCACGGATACGATGGTCTTTGGACTTGAGTAGCTTGCCGAGAAGATCGGCATCGACATGGTCAGCACCCCAAGTCACCCAGAGGGCCTCTAGCTGGTGGCGCTCGTCTTTCTGCTTCTTGGCCCATGCGGCCGCAGCTTTGGCCACTGTCGCGCCATCGTGCTTACGCAGCTCTCGCTTGGTGCGGTAGCGGGCGCGGTACTCGTGTAGCTTTAGATTTTCCAGTAGCTCTGAGATGGAGGCACCATGTACTTTAGGTGGTTTCACCAGCGGGCGGCTGGGGTAGGTGAGGCGATACACACGGCCGTGGCTGTGGTCGCGGTGTGGGTCGCGCGCATTGTGCTGCATGTGGCCGATCAGAGCATTGTGCCAATCGACGATGTAGAGCGAGCCATCTGGAGCAAACTCGAGGTCGGTCGGGCGGAAGTTCCTGTCCTCGGACATGAACAGATCCTGGCGGTACTCAGTGGTGTAGCCGGTGCCGTCTTCGACCATTTTGTGTTGTTTCGCACCGAGGAAACCGATGTTGTTGTTGATGATCACATCGCCCTGCACCTCGTCTGGGAAGTGGCGGCTAGACATGAATTCGACACCCGATGTCGGGCGCACGCTGTTACTAGTGATCAGGTCTGGAGCCGCCATGTTGGCGCCATATCGTGTCTTCACGCTGCCTGGCAGCATCCAGGAGTACTTGGTGCCCGAGGTGTGTAGGAAGAAGTCCTGACCGTAGTCGTCGAAAGCGAGACCCCATGGATTCGGGATCGCATACTGTGAGTAGCGCAGGATCTGTTTGCGCTGCGGGCTGTAGCGGTAAAAGCCGCCATTGGTGCCGCGCGATGGGCCGTAGGCGCTCTCGGTATTGGAGTGTAGGAAGACGCCCTCACACATGACGAAGGCACCACTCGGATCTGCGCAGAAAGCTGAGATCGCGTGGTGGGTATCATGATCGTCAAAACCGCTGAGCAGGATCTCTTTGGTGTCGTAGCTGTCGTCGCCGTCCAGATCTTTCAGTAGCACCAGGCTACCGCTCTGAGAGACGTAGACACCATCGTGAGAGATCTCGAAGCCGATCGGGATGTGTAGATCGTCGGCGAAGATGGTTTGGGTATCCGCATAGCCATTGCCATCGGTATCTTCTAGGATCAGGAGCTTGTCCTTGGGCTTGGGATCGCCGATGCGGTAGTGCGGGTAGCTCTCCATGGTGGCTACCCAGAGGCGACCTTTGTTGTCGAAAGCCATCTGCACAGGGTTTTTCAAATCGGGGAAGGTTTCCTCCGAAGCGAACAAATCGATCTGGTAGCCCTCGGGCACTTCGATACCCATCTCGACGATGCGGCCAGGTGTGTAGTCCAGTGTGCCGTTTTTCTGGTTGTCCGCAGGCACTTTGTAGTTGGTCTCGACCGGTGGCAGGACGGATGTCTTGCTGTCGGCCTTGGCCAGGTCGAATGACTTGCCCTGAGCAGTCGCCCAGATGGCTTGGTCGCGATTCACGGTGTACTCACGAGTTTTCTTGATCTCGTGTGGGTAGTTGTCTGGGCCGTATGGATTGTAGCGTCGACCGAAAACGTGGACACCGTTTGGCATCTTGTAGTCATTCAGCCAAGCCCAGTTTTTGTCTTGCACTGCAGCATGGATATCATCGCGGCTGCCTTTAGCCTTGGCATCTGCCTTGCCGAATACCCCGTCAGCTAGGATCGGAGCGAGCTTCTGGTAGCCACCACTGTTCAGTAGTGCGCCGTCGATCGTGTCGCTGCCGGATAGAGCGCTCTGCGATGGGGTGAAAGCATCGACAAACAGGGCGCCATTCGCCGCGCAGATCTCCTGCATGGCTTTCGAGTAGAGCTGGATGTTGGCATTCTCTGTCTTGCCATCTGGTACACTCCACTCAGCCGTGATATCCTGATAGGCGGTAGGCGAGACCACCGCTAGCTGTGGGATGCTCTTGCCATTGTACTTCTGAGATAGTGTGTGCTGCACGAAGGCCTCGAACTCGCCACGGAAACGCGCGAGATCCTCAGGGCCGCCGAAAGAGCTATTGAAGCCAAAGAATGCCACGATGGTGTCGGCACTGAGGCGAGTCAGCCACTGATCTGGTGTCTCGTAGTGGCCTGCAGGTTTACTGGCAGCCTGCAGTTCCTTAGGAAGCAGCTCTTTAGCGCCAGGGAAGGCATACTGGCCATCCTGCTCACGACCAGGATGCGGGCGGAATCCTGGAGTATTGCCCTCGTCAGCCATGTTGCGGATCGTCAGGTCGTGGCTGGGGTAGCGAGAGTAGAGCTCGGTCTCGAAGTGGCCGAAGTGGCCCATACGAGAGCCCATACCGGAACCGAGGATCACGATATTGTCGCCTTTGCCCACTTTCAGAGCCTTAGGCGCTGCAGCGGCTTTGAATGGCACGCTCTCAGGATTCATGGGCTCGAGCACACCTGGAGGGAGCTTCTTTTTCGGAGCCTCAGCCTTTTTCGGCGCTGGCTTCTTAGCTGGAGCAGGCTTCTTTTTCGGGGCTGGCTTATTCACCTCGTTGAGGAATTTCGCATTGGCGAAGGCTGGCGCACCAGGGATGAAGTCTTTCGGCTTGAGACCTACTTTGTAGGCTTTGAAGCTGTAGAAGCTGGGATTGTAGCCCTTCACATCCACATTCACTTTGGCGGGCACCTCCATCTCCAGCCCCCAGTAGACAGAGTTGATCACCAGGCGACGTAGATTCTCGTCGGCCAGATCGCTGGCAGCGCCCATGGTGTTGGTCACGATGCGGTTATTCTTATCGCCACCATTATCAAACTCACGAGTCCAGACCACAGGCTGCATGGGATTGTTCACACTTTGTGTTTCGCCCTTCGCATTCTTCTTTTCATGAGTCGCGCCTTTTGACTTAGGGTCGAAGCTCTCGGTCACCTCACCGCGTAGGATGATGGTGGATGGATCTTTGGGGTATGCCTCGTAGACATCGGATGTGCAGAAGATCTGGCCCACGCCGTTTAGCAGAGGGTGCTTCTCCTGGCCCTTTTCAGGATAGGTGCGGCAGGCTTCTTTCTTGTGTTTGCCCCAGTGGCTCACCCAAGTCTCGCCCAGCACATTTTCGCCAAAGCCACCTTCCCAAGCGCTACCTTCCTCCTGGCCCTTCCAGTTGTACTTCGCCCATTTGCTATCAGCTGGGAAATTGAAAGGGTGAGTCGATGTGCGCAGTGCGATCAGAGGTACGCCGCGGTCGACTGCATTTTGGAAACGCTGCATCGCCTCATCTCCCCAGTGGCGGAAGCGCAGCGCCATGATGATGGCATCTGCCGAATCGAGTGCTGCAGAGTTGCTCAGGCTGTCTCCTTGGTCAGGGTTCACATTGCCGTCTGCGCCGATGGAGAAAAGCACAGTCGCCTTGAAGCCCTCGCGAGCCAAGATCTGGCCGAGCATAGGCCCGGATTCTTCGGAGCGGTACTCTTCGTCACCAGTCAGGATCACGACATGTTTGCCGTTTGCATCCTTTTCGGGTTCGAAAACAAGGTGATCATCAGCGCTAAACGCTGATACTGTGCCAAATAGGACACAAAGGAGGGTAGTTAAGATATGCCGTGACTTCATATTGAAATTATGGTCGTCACTTAAGACTAGAACATGGATTTTTCTAGTGTGTGATCGCGGTTTTTCGGCAGATTCGGGTAACGGCTGTGTAAAACTGTTTGGGGCGTGGTTGGGAGAGGGAAGTTGATGAGTGGGTTATTGATTACTCAGAGCGAGTTTGCACTGGTGTCCCATAATGCAGGACTCCGGTCTCCCGAAAATCGTCATATTCGATTTTAGTGTCAGCGAGACGTTTTCTGACCACTGGGTCGACAGTGTAGAACAGAACCGGGCGGCCGTTTTCGTCGAAGAGGTGACTTATCTTTGAATTGATCGACGAGGATGGGTAGGCTCCTGTTTTCAGTTTTAATTTTTCAAGTTCGATCGCCTTCAATAACAATTCATCTGAGCGAATTGATTTTTTAATGGTTCTGTCGACTCCGCTAAGGGAAGTCAGGCTATAGTCTGACAGATACTGGTAAGGCCAAAATGTTAGGGGTCGGTGGACCCTAGTTACTTGGCCGTCGAGATAGTGCGCTTTGTTCTGCTCGAACCACCCCGGAGGGCTCAGCATAAAGGCGGTATCAACTAAAGCGTTGTTCAGCGTTTCGTTGAAACTCGTGATTTCTAAATCAAGACCGAAGCGGAGGTTTCTGTTGAGGCGTTCCTGTTCCATTTTGTCGGCAAAAAAGTTGAAGTAATGGGTTTCAATTTCCTTGGCGGTTTTGTAGGTGGATGGTGTCGGAGAGTGTTCACGAATTGCCGTAGCTATGGACTCCAAATTCTCCAAGTTCCATCCGCCTTCTCTGAGTCCATACCAAACTAGCCCTGAATTTACTCGGTACATCGCAACCCCGATTGTGAATGAGACCATCGAGCCGCCGTCGCCAAACTGACGACTCATCTTGAGCAATGCGCACACGTCTTCTGCCGACTTGTTATTGTTGCCTAGGGCGTGGTTAGCTACGCAACTAGCTCTGAGATTGGAGCAGGATGACCGGATACAGGACATAAACCAAAGGTCCGATGAGACGTCAATTTCGCGTTGGTTTATGTATTGGCAGTGTGGGCGCGAGATGGCGCCCCTTATCATTCCCATCCGGTACTCTGGTCTGTTCAGAATTCGCAGTATTTTTCTAGCCGCTAGCTCTCTAGTCACGGCTGCGAAGCGTTGCTTTGGAAAATAGTATTCAGGGTAGGGAATCTCAGGTAGTCCTACCTCATACTCATGCCATTTGATTTCTAGGGCTTTGGGTTCAAATCCATTTTTTGCATCGAGCATCAGCTCGCTTTTGGCAAAATTTTCATCTGGCGCAGGAATGGGACCTAAGATCGCGTCAATGTCTATGCGCCAGCCTGCTGCTTGGTAGCGTTTCAGTGCTTGTTGGTAAGCATGCTTGCCCCGAACATTCTCGATCAGATAGAATAGAGTGATGACGACGGTGGTGCAGATGAGCCATCGCATCCACCAGATGACTTTACTGCGCCATAGTGAGTATAGCCGTGTCATTAATTCCGAAACAGCGGACTATCGATCACAGCGGCAATGGTCTCAAGTACTCGATACTCATGCTGGCTGGAGTAGTCGAGGATGCGGTCGATCTCTAGATGATCTTCGTCCTTTGGCTCGACGCCATTGGCGTAGAGCAAGAGCTTGGCGATGAAGCACTTTACGAAGCGGTCGCGGTTGGCTGGGGTGAGTAGGCTGTCGCGGTAGCCGTGGATATCTTCGTATGTGGTGCCATTGCGAAAGGTGGCGCTGGAGTCGATGGCTACGGTCTCGACTAGGGCTTTGGTGCGCTTGGTTTTTTGCAGCTCTTTCTCACGCTCGACGGCATCGCCATTGGGATCTTTGTCTGTCACGACGGGGCCGGTGGTGACGGTTTTATACACATCTCGCCAGGCGCCCATGGAGTCGTAGTTTTCGAATGCGTAGCCCCAAGGATCGATGGCCTTGTGGCAGGTGGCGCAGGATTCGTTTTCGGTGTGGGCGGCTAGGATTTCCTTTACGGTTTTGGCTTTGCGCACATCCGGCTCGGTGATCTCGATATCGGGCGGCGGTGGTGAGGGGTGGATGCCCATGAAATTTTCCATGACAAACACGGCACGGTGGATCGGCGAAGTGGTAAGACTATCGGCGGTGACGGTGAGAAAAGCACCCATACCGAGCAGCCCACCACGGCGGCCATCGGTAAAGGTGTATTTTCGAAAGGTCGAGTCCTGTGGCACGTCATCCAGGCCGTAGACCTGTGCGAGGTCGGCATTCACAAAGCTATAGTCGGCTGTGAGGAATTCGGTGATCGGTACATTCGCCTCTAGCGCGTGGCGAAAGAAATGACGCACCTCAGCGATCATATCGATGCTCACATCCTTTCGATGGTAGTGGCGATAGTTATCGGGATCGGGCGCCATGAAGTTGATATCGGCCAGCTCGAGCCAGGCGAATGGGAACTCGTGCAGAAAGGTATCGATATCGCCTTGGTCCAGCTGCTGGCGTAGGTAGTCCGCTATCTGCTCGGGATTGTCCAGTAGGCCGGCTCGGGTCATTAGGCTCAGCTGCTGGTCGGGCAGGGTGCTTTGGGTAAAGGTGCTCAGTTTGCTGGCGAATGTCTGTGTCTCATCGAGGGAGGCGGGATCTAGGAACAGAAAGTTGGGGCTCATCAGCACGGAGATGATGCCTTCTTTTAGCGCATCGATGGTAGCCATGCCATCGGTCGCGCAGGACTCGACCAGAGCGATATGTCGCTGTAGCTCGCTGGTATCGACTGCTCTGCGCCAGGCGCGTTCGGCGATCGGGCGCAGGATCTCTTCCGCGCCTTCTACGGAGGGCGATTGGCCGACTAGAGATACCTGCTGCTGCGATGGCCACTGCTGGTAGAATGGTCCCTCGACTACCGCATCGTAGATGTGGATCTGTGGGCCATCCCAGACATCCACCCACAGCGACCAGTGGGCACCGTCTTTTTGTCGTTTCTGGTCGCTTCGATTTGAGAGTATCGACTCGAGGGTTTGCTCGTAGAGATCGGGATCGTCTCGTTTCAGGTATTTCGGCATCATACCGTATTGAAACTTGAAGTTACCATTGCCGATTTGCTTCAGGCCATCTGTGGGATTGCGAAAAGTGATAGCCGTACCTGCTGGTAGCCACTGGCTGTGAGAGAGGGTGATCTCCTCGTCGTCTGGTAGGTCGAATGTGCGCCTCGTATCGCCCAGGCCCATCTCTAGCTGCATGGGATCGCCGTGATACATACCCGTATCGTCGCTGGAGTAGCGGGTGCGGCCCATGGCTTTGCAGCGTAGCTGGATAGTGTAGTGGCCAGAGGCGGGTAGCTCGCGCAGATCCATAAAGCTGAGGAAGCCCTCGGGGCCTCGAAAGTCGAACACGCCGTCCTTGCCTCTCTGGGCAGGGCGCTTCGAGTTTTGGTTTTTCTTGGATCGCTCGATACGCTCTGCCGGTATCTCGTAGCGCTGGGTGGGCGGCTGCGGGCCGGATATGATGGTGCGGTCGACTACGCTGCGTATCGCCTCTAGGTATTGCTCGAGGTGAAATCGGCTAAAGCCCAGTGACTCGCCATGGGTGTCGAATCCATGGTAAAGTTTGTCGCCGACCAGCTCGGAGGTCGCTTGGTAGACGGCTACGTCCTCCAGTAGCAGCGCGTCGCGCAGGCTATTGCGAAATTCGCGGTTATTCATCCGCCGCTTGGGCGTGGTGTGGGTGTAGGTGGACTCACTGCCGTAGCTATCGATTTTCGTCTGAAAAAAGGCAGCTAACTGCTGGCGCTCACTGCTGGATAGCTCGCTATCCTCCTCGGGCGGCATCTCCTCAGCGGTGATGTAGTCTAGCGAGTCTAGCCAGCGGTCGATATTCTCCTGAGACGGGGCTTTACCCAGATAGGCTAGTTTGAATTTTCCTTTCGCCTTTTCCTCATTGTGGCAAGAGGCGCAGTGCGTCTGTAGTAGCTGCTCCGATGCGGTGGTAGCAGTGGTGACTGCTAGGGATAGAAGGGTAAAGAGTAGCAATAAATACAAAGGCCTCGCCCTTCGAGATTCGTGTTTATCTGTGTTCATTAGTGTTGAGCGAAGCGGATTAGTGTTAGAAAGCGAAATTTTTGGAACACGGATGAATACGAATCTGATAGGCTTTGTTGAATTGGGCTTGGTAGTGAAGGTCTACGCTTTTGCATACTCAGCAAAGTCGAATGTGCCGGTGCTGAGATTAAACTGATCGCGCTCGATGCCGAAGCGCTGCATCAGCCGGACATATAAATTGCACAGCGGCATGTGCTCGCCGTTTTTCGATACATCGATATGGCCTGCGTGCTGGAATCCACCGCCTGCTACCATGATGGGTAGGTCGCGATTTGAGTGGGTGCCACCGTAGCCCATGCCGGCACCGAATAGCACCACTGTATTGTCGAGCATGGTGCCTTGGCCATTGGGCTCCTCGATGGAGTCGAGCTTTTGCATGCAGCGGGAGAGCTGCTCGATCTGGAATGACTCGATAGCTACTAGCTCATTGGTCAGGTCTAGGCTTTTGCCATTGTGAGTGCAGCCATGGTAGCTGCGATTGACGCCCTCGATGAATTGGTAATCGATATTCTGCGGGAAAGCGATAGTCGCGACACGGGTGAGATCGGTCTCGAATGCGAGCGCGACCATATCGAATATGGCTCGATAGTCGTGCGCGGTGTCGATGATCTCACCGGCTGGATAGTTCTGCGACAAGTCGTAGCTAGGTTTGTCTGTCTCCAGCCAGCTGGCGCGGGTCTCAAAGGACTGCTCGAGCTCGCGCACGGTCGTCTCGAAGCGGTCCATGGTCTCCGCATCGCGCTGGCTGCCTTGTTTCTTCACGACGGAGTACTGATCCGCTACCGTGTCGAGGATGCTTTTGTTGCGATCGATGATCACCTTTCTAGCCTCCTTGCGATCGGCAGACAGATTCACAAACAGGTGCTCGTGGAGCTTTCGCGGATCGCGGATGATGGCATTCTCCGTGCCGCTGGCAGTCCAGCTCATGCCCACGCCGCCTTCGGGGCCGATATTCAGCGAGGGAAAGCGCAGGCTGCCACCGATCTCTCGGGCGATAATCTGATCGATCGACATGTTTTTGTCGGGGTAGGCAGCGGCATCCTTTGGTAGCACGCCACTGAGGAAGGCGACCTCTCGGCCGTGACCGCTGACCATGTTGTGATCGGTGTGGGAAAAGACCGTCATCCGGTCTTTCACCCAATCCATGGACGAGAGTGTCTCAGACAGAGTGAAGTTTTTGCCAAAATCTCTGGGGAAAAAGTAGTCAGGATGAGCGCCAAACGGGTTGCCCACGATCAATAGCCGGGTCGGAGCCGACTGCCCAGCGATGGCGGTAGACTCGAGAAACGGTAGTGCCATGGAGGCACCGCCGATAGATTTGAGGAAAGATCGTCGGCTAGACTGCATGTGTCTATTTTAGCCGTCTTTTGCAAATCGGAGGGCCAAAATCGCCCGCAATCCCGTGTCTACAGGAAACACGCATTACAAAATAGGGAGCGATTTTCCCATTGCCGATTGGGAATTTACCGCAAGTTTGCTTTGGAAACGTAAAATCGACCTTATGAAGCACGCCCTCCTCATCATCACTCTCACTTGTCTAGTGGCGACGGCCTTTGGACAGAGTTTACAGACATTCTCCAGCGCAGGCACAGCAGTGGCAGCAGCCAAGCCGGGCGACAAGCTGATTGTTTTTTTCATGGCTAGCCCGGGCGATGCTGAGCAAGCCAAGATCTTTCAGGCGGTCCGCTCCGAGCTTCAGGATAAAGGCAATGAGTTTGTGCTAGTCACCTGTAGTTCTGCTGTGGCGGCGAATCAGGATTTGTTCACCAGTCGTTTTGGCGAGGATATCAGCCAGCTACCTATCGCAGTGGTCTCAGATGCTTCGGGCAAGAAACTCATCTCACAGGGCGGTAAGCTCGCCTCGCCTTACTCAAAGATGCTGATCAAGGCTCGTATCGAGAGCGGCAAAGTGACTGACGAAAAGGAGCTGGCGGCACTCGAGCGCGAGCTGCGCAAAATCCGCATAGCCGATGGCGAGATCGAGGAGCCCACTGGATTCCTCGGCCCGATGACTGAGGATCTGAAGCAAAGCAAAATCGCCATCACCGAGGTCCGTACCTGGACACGTAAAGATGGTGGTACCTTCCGCGCTGCGCTACTCGAGGCAAAGGGCGATAGGGGAGACTTCGTCGACGAAGCGGGCAAGGTGGATACGGTTTTGTTTAACAACCTATCCCAAACCGACATCGCCTTTCTGCAGGGCGTGTTGAGCGGTGGTTAGGGGCTGTAGGAAGAAATTCAATAGGGTATAATTTTGACTCAATAGGGTACAATTCGTAGAGCCTCCGCAATGTAGGGGGGGGAGCTAGGTTTGCTGGTAGCACCACCACCAGCAGTTATTTCTGCGGACCTACTGGTTCTTTGAGTGGAGATCTGAAATTTGGGATGATAGAGTCGATCGGATGCGGGTATTGATTTCCTTCTTGTTGTCTCTTTGTGCCGGTTCCTTACTAGCGGGAGAGCATATTATTTCGGATTGCAGAGTGGCTATTTCCCTTCCGAATACTTGGCAGCATGATACGGACGAGGAGTTTGGCTATATGGTGAGAACGCCTAGCCACTCACGAGGATTGAAGATCAGGCTTCGTGCCTCGTCTGAGTCAGATTTGCTCACGACACTGAATGAGATGATTCAGAATTTTGAGTGGTTTTCGACTATACCTTCCGGAGTTGAGCGTAGGGAGGAGCGTGTTATTGGGGTGAAGCCAGTCGTCGATGCGGATGGCAGAGAGGGGTTGCGAGTCATCAGTGGAACGCTTGCTGGCGAGCGGCACGAGAAGGTCTTGTCGCCTACGGTGTTTCACTACCTGTTTGTGAATTCCGATAATCGGGTGGTTTGCGTGTGCTTGTATGCGGAGTCTGGGATCACGGAACCTACCGAGGCTGATGCATTTGTACTAAAAGGATTACGAGTCTTGTAGGTCTGGTGGCTCTACCTGTATTGTGGCGGGCGAATTGGCTATTTTAACAAGCTGATGTATTTCGATTCCGTTACTGTTACTCCTTTAGACGATGCGAATTCCAATTGATCTTCATAAGTCGAGAAATATCGGACTGAATGGCCGTCTGAGAAGAAGTAGCGGCCGTCTTTTTGGTCGCCGACGATGTAGCCTGATTCCACTATGACTCTTTTGACCTCTGGAATAATCAGTTTGTTTCGGTAAGAAAGGGAGCACTTTTGGGAGCTGCATTTCATGGTGAAACCATATCCTAGGCTGATTTGCGAGGAGCAGCTCGTAAGGAGGCAGAGGTAGAGGCAGATACTGGATAAGAGTACAAAGCGTTTCATTATTTATCGTTAAGCCAGTTGGTAGTACATTATTTACGGTGAAGCCCGATGAAGGCCGTAGCAATAAGGATGATGGCGGTGAGTGTCCATGAAATAAGAAAAATGGTGTAGCTCTTGCCCAGTGGTGTGTTGATGTAGGTGAACCAACCTTCGCTGAAATACCAGTCTGACTTGAGGGCGTCCCAAAACGATCTGTAATGATCAGACAGGAATATCAAGCGCAGAACCGCTTCCGGTAATCGCAGGAACGGTTCTACGATTAGCATGAGCATTCCTGCAAAGAAGAGCTTGAAGGGTTTCATGTTGTTGTGGTGACGGTACGAGATCTACTCAGGAAGCAACTTCACCATACGAATGCCTTTCAGGTTGCGATCAGAGTCGATTGCCACCTCTTCACCAGTAGGATTAAAACCTTGGGTTTGGTAAAAGGATATGGCTCTAGAGTTAGAGTCGGTTACCTCTAGGGACACCTGTTCGATCCCTGATTCCTTTGCCCATTGCAAGAGGTTGGTAATCAGCATTGAGGCTGCTCGTGTTCCTCGATGTGGAGGGGCGACCCACATCATAAGTAACTCGGCCTCTAAAGTGGATGGTAGACGGTAAACAGCTGCTAGCCCGATACAGTGTCCATCCTGGAATGCAAATTGGGTGTTACGATCGCTGCCTGCAGTGGTTGCGGATAGTTGTTCCTGCCAGGACTGGTCAGATCTCTTCGATGCTGACTCGTAGGTAGAGCCGAAGGCATCGGGACTGTCTATGAGAGCTTTTAGTCGAATCTCCTTGAATAGCGCAACGTCGGTGTCGGTAGCTCTGCGGCAAGTGATCATGGTCGTGGATTAGGTAGGCTTCAGTAATTAAATTGTTCTTCGATAGGAAGGTATGGTATTTCCGTTTCTTTCATTGATCAGGCGGTAAATCTGCAAAGCCCGAGAAACAGCACCTGAAGGCAAAATGATGTCTAGGCCATCGGCACGGCAAATTTTCACACATCTACCCTGTTCGGTGGAGACGCGATCTTCTTCCACTAGGGCTGTGATCTTGCAATATTCGACCTGATGGCTACTGCTACGCCGAATTATTCCATGTGGGTGGAGGGTAATGTGGTTTGCCAAAAATCGAGCGGTCGGGCTCAGAAATAGCCCTCTGAGGGTAAGTAGTACACTGATGGAGATGATGCTGATGCAGACTACTATTAAGTCGGATTTCACCAGTGCTATTCCCATCAGGAATAGAATGGATGCTAATGAAAACCGATCTGACCACTTCTCTTTGATTATCATAGGTAGTTTTATGTAGTCGTTTGAGAGTGGTAAAATGCCTCAAGGAGGGGCTGCCGTCAGCTGCCCGGCAGGCTGAGGTAGATGCTTTTGCCGGGGTTGCCGGGCAGCTGAAGGCCGCCCCTCCTTGAGGCGTAGGTTTTGCGTTTTCGCTATCGTTTTGTCCGAAATGTTTCCGACATCACCACTGCGTGGATGAAATCTTTGATCTGATAGCCGCCTGCCTTCGTCTCGGCGATGATGGCAGCGATCAGATCATCGTCGGTGAAGCCGATGGGGCGGCCTAGGGCGTACTCGGCGAGGTGCTCGGCGAAGCCAGTGGCAAAGGCATCGGGGTAGAGGGTGGCTAGGTGGCTGCGGAGCTGGTAGAAATCGCTGAAAGCGGGGCCTCCGTGGATCTGGCCGGAGGGATCGATCAGGGTGCGGTCGCGGGGCACGCCGTGGCGGTCGTCGTGGGTGCGCCATTTGCCGGAGGCATCGAAGTTCTCCAGACCAAAGCCGATGGGATCGATGCGGCGGTGGCACTGGGCGCACTGGGGCTGCTCCTGGTGCATGGCGATCTGCTCGCGGGTGGTGAGTGGCTCGTCGGCTAGGCGGCTGAGCTGGGGGACGTTGGGCGGTGCCGGTGGTGGCGGGTCGTTCATCAGTTTTTTCATCACCCACACGCCGCGCTCGACGGGGCTGGTGTGGTCGCCATTGCTACCCATAGCGGCTACGGCGGCCATGCCGAGTAGCCCGCCGCGCGGCGAGTCGGCAGGTAGCTTCACAGGGCGGAATTCATCGCCCGCGACATTGGCTATGCCGTAGAGATTGGCCAGTAGGGCATCGATGACCACGGTGTCGCTCTGCAGTAGCTGAGTGAGGCTGCCGTCCTGCTCGTGATTCATCCAGTAGGCAAAGGTTTCATAGATCTCGCGGCGAGCGGCTTTCTTCATGCCATAGGTGAAATCGGGGTGCTTTTTCGGGTCGAACTGAAAGAAGTCGAGCCGGTCAAGGTGTAGCCACTGGCCGAGAAAGGCGGTGATGAATGTCCTGCTGCGCGGGCTGGCTAGTAGGCGAGTGGTCTGCTGCTGGAGGATCTCTGGTTTGGCTAGTTCGCCACTACGGGCTAGCTGGAGTAGCTCGCTATCGGGTGGTGCACTCCAGAGAAAATAGGATAGGCGATTGGCTAGCTCGATGGGCGATAGAGGTTTGGTCTGGTCGACCTGTCCCGTCTCGGATAGGTAAAGAAACCTCGGCGATGCCAGCACGATGGCCAGAGTCTCGCGCAGAGCCTGGTGTGGGGTGTGATCGTCGGACAGGTAGTCGCGGTAGATCAGGTGTAGCTTGGTGAGGAACTCGGGATCCACAGGCTGGCCGCGTAGGGCGATATCGCAAAACTCGCGGATGATACTCCTCACCGCTTCGTCTCCCTGAGCATCGAGCCGGTCGAGCCAGCCTTTTACTATAGCTAGCTGGCCGCGGGTGTGGTCATCGAGGAGCGGGCCTTCGAATTCCACATAATCGATCCAGATCGCGGGCTGTAGGCGCGAGCCTTTTAGGCGGGTGGATTCATTGTGTATACGCTCGGATCTGCCCTCTAGACCGCCGCGTTCTTTCAGGTGGTAGAGGTGCAGTTGTTCATCGCCACGTATCGATACGGTAGCCTCGATGGGGACCGTGGCCGAGGTGGTGCCGCGCACGTGGTGGGTAGAGATGTGGTAGTTCCCTGTGCGCGAATCGATATCGAGAAAGCGCCTATCGTGCGAGGCGGCGGGTACGGTGTAGGATTTCAGATGATCGCGCGAGGGCTTGAGCTTTCGCTCTTCGGGCACCCCTGCATGGATACGCATGGTGTAGTCGCCAGTAGGCCAATTGCCCGGTAGGCCAAAGATGACCTGCTGAGTGGCGTGGCCACTGGCCGATACATAGACACCGGTCTTCGTCTGAGGTAGAGATTGATATTCCAATATACGAGGTAGTAGCCATTTCCACTGGCTATCATAGTAGATAGCGTCGTCGCCATCGGTGAAGCCGAACTCGGTAGGCGCAGGCGCTCCCTGTATCTTTTGCCAATGCACGTAGAATTTTTCTGGCCGCTTAATGGTTTTGCGTATCTCTGCTACGGCTTTGTGATTGCGCGGCTGAGCTGCGATAAGGTCGATTTGGCGTTTCCAGCGCTGAAACCGTGTTTGTATATCGACTTGTTGCTGTACTTCGTAAGTTTGGCGGGTATTGAAGCTACCCTCCTGATCGAGGCGGATTTTACGCATCTCTAGCGAGGTGCGAGATAGATCAAAGGCGAGCTGCAGGGCATCGGCGCCCTGTTTTCTATACTCGGCGATCTGATCAGCTGACATATAGAGAGACGAGCCGCTGGTATCAAATCCGCCCTCGCGCTCGTCGGCGGGTAGCGACTCGGCCTTTATCGATACGCCGAGCAGGTCGCGGATGGTGTGGCGATACTCACGATGATTGAGCCTGCGCATGGTGGTAACACCGCCGGTATCGCTGAGTATCTCGCGAGCTGTGACGAGTGTGGCCGATAGGTCGGCGAGGAATTCGGTCTTCTCCTCGTCGCCGGGGCGTGGCTTTTTCTCCGGAGGCATCTCGCCTGAATTGACCACATTTAGCACCTCCTGCCAGAGCTCGGCAGAGCGGATGTCGGAGATAGAGAAAGACAGGGTCTCTAGATCGACGCTGCCTTCTTTGGTCGCGCTGTCGTGGCAGTCTAGGCAGTGGGCATCGAGGAAGTCGAGGTGCTGCTCGGGGAGGGTGGCTTTTGGGGCGGCTGCCAAGGGGACTAGGGTGATGGCTAGTATAGCGCTATGTAGGGTCTGCTTGTAGCTGACCGGCAGGCTGAGCCGGAAGGTGGGTAGAGGGAAGTCGGTCAGCTGAAGGCTGCCCCTACGTAGGCTGGGTAAGTTCATGCGTAGGTAGTTAGGCTTGGATCTGCTTTAGGACTCCGGTGCTGTCGCCGTGGCGTTCGGCTTTCACCCCGACTCCGTGCAGTAGGGTGAGCCACACATCGCATAGCGCGGTATCCTCGGGCAGGGCGATGTGCTCGCCTAGTTTCACCCCAGCACCACCGCCGGCTAGTAGGGTGGTGCAGTTGTTTAGGTAGTGGATGCTGCGCAGATTTGACCCAAAGACCAGGCTGGTGTGATCGAATAGACTGGAGCCATCGGCCTCCTTGGTGGCCAGCATCTTGTCGAATAGCTCGCCCAGCAGCTGGCTCTGCACCCGGTCGCGATGCTGCGAGGCAGCCATGCGCGGGCCGGGGGCATAGTGGCTCATGTCGTGGGGTAGGATGGTCTCGCCGATGGAGCTGAGCAGGCTGGCGATCGGCTGCCGGTAGGTGCAGATGCGGGTGCTATCGGTCTGCAGGGCGGCGATCATCAGGTCGTACATCAGGCGGATCTCGTCGATGCCCTCGGGGCGATTTTGCGGCTCGGCGATAGGGGCCTGAGGTTTGGGGCGCTCCAGCCAGCTCTCTTCTTTGCCCAGGCGCACCTCGATATCGCGGATGCCGGTGAAATATTCGTCGAGTTTATCGACATCGGTCTGGGTTAGGCGTTTTTGCAGCGAGTTGGCATCGGAGAGTATGGCATCTAGTACACTATGCTCGCGGGCCAGCATGGCTTTGCGTTTCTCCAGCGGCATGGTGTCTGGCGAGAATAGTCGGTGAAATACCGCGACTGGATCGTCCGTGCCTGCGACCGGCTTGCCATTGGCATCCCAGGCCAGCGATAGGCCCTGGCCGTGGCCGCCATTGGCACTGGCCAGGTGTTTGTCGGAGCCATTTAGCTGCAGCGAGGAAAATCGGGTCTCGCGCCCCATCTCCGCAGCTGCCACCTGATCCACCGAGATGGTATTGTGAAAGCTACTGCCCGGCGAGCCAAAGCGATCTGCCCCGGTCAGCCAGAAGGTGCTGCCTGCATGGGGGCTAGCCGATGCCTTGTGCGAGGCATTTTGCACGATGGAGAAGCGCTCTCGGTGGCGCTCCAGCGGCTGCAGCCCCTCGGTCATCTGGTAGCCGGGCCCTGTGTCGGCGATGTCTGGAAACCACGTCTCCTGAGTGACGCCGAAACCGATGCCGAGAAACATCATCCGCTTTGGCGGGGTGGCGACCGGCGCAGCCGATACAAAACGGCGAAAGCCCGCCGACTCTAGGAAAGGTAGGGCGATGGTGGCGGTACTGGCTCTGAGAAAGTGGCGGCGCTGCATGATTGGTTTGGGATGGTAATGGGTACCAAGTAAATGTCGACTGCGAGAGTTGCTTACGGTGCAGGTGGTTGGTTAGCTGCCTATAGGCTGCATAGGTCCTATAGGGCTTATAGCATTTTCCTGATCACGCTAGGTGCTGAATGGGAGCTATGGGGCGTAAATGGGCGCATGATCTATCGTGTTTTCCTACTGCTCGGCTTGTTTACGACTGCTCTCTCAGCCGATGACTGGCGTGTCGATACTGCCGAGGATTGGGCTGCGGCGGTGGCCTCGTCGGATGGCTTGGTGATCGAGGAGGGGAGCGCTGCGCCGGAAGGCGAGGCAGGCTCGCTGCAGACGGTGGTGAAGTTCTTTGAGATGAAACAGAAGGCCTCTGTGCTGACGATCGAGCAGTCGGCGATCTGGCAAAACTGGCAGCCGATCGACAATCTCGGGCCGAGCAATCTGGGGGATGCTCCTGTGCTCTTGACGATGGGGCCCGACGATTACTGGATGTTTGGCCGCTACACCAGCGGGCGGAAGCGACCTAAGAAAGGGCAAAAGCCAACACCGCTGCCACCATTTACTCCAGAGGCTGCTGAGCTAGAGGGATTCGAGGGTGTGGAGCTGCAGACCACGCGTTTTCCTAATCAATACAATGCCCCCGGCGGCCTAGAGAAAGGGCTGGGAGGCTATCATGCCTGGCAGAGCCGCGATATGGTGAACTGGGTGCACCACGGTCCGGTCACAGAAAAGTTTTCCTGCTGGGTGACTACGGCGGAGCAAAAAGATGGCCAGGTCTACATCTACTACGACTACCCGAATGATCAGGACCCACACCTGTACATCGACTCGGACCTGACCGATGGCAAGCCCGGCGAGAATAAGGGCATGGCCTTTGCCGACCCGACCCACGGCTCGGACTGTGCCTTTATCCGCGATCTGGATGGCCGTTTCCACGTGATTTACGAGGACTGGAGCCCGATCAATGCTAGCAAGCGCTCGTGGGACTCGCCGATCGCAGGCCATGCGGTGAGCGCCGATGGCGAGGGAGATTTCGAGATCCTAGATCCAGCGGTCGACAATCGTACCACACCTACTGGTGAGAAGCTGACCTACCAGCACCCGCACTGGCTGCAGCATCCCGACTTTGACTCGAATCTGGGCGAATACGAGGTACACAGCCCCGAGCAAGAGGCCTATGGCGACTGGGCGGCGATCTGTATCGGCGGGCAGTACTATTTATTTGGCGATTATGATCCGGCGGGAGGGCACGAGATGGCCACTGGCTGGTTTACCTCGCCATCGCTGGATCAGGAATTCGTCTGGTGCGACAAAATCGGCAAAGGTCACCCCGATCCCGATGTGTGTTTCGCCGAGGGGCAGTTTTACCTAGCCACTCAGCAGAAAACTGACTACGTAAGCCCGGGGCCATGGGTGGAGAAAGTCACCGCTCGAGTCGGTGTGGACACCGATGGCGACAAGGCGATCGACCAGTGGACCAACTGGGCGGAGGTGAAAGAAAGCTACGACTACATCGAAGGCCAGTCGAAGCAAGTCAGCAAGACCCCAGCGACTCTCGATGTATCGGCGCTGCCCGCTGGCTTTGGCTATCAGGTCGAGCTAAAGGTCGAGGATACGACAGAGAACAAGTCCAAACCGATCGTGGAGGCGCTGGTGTTGGGTTTTGAGTGATTAGCTGAATTCTTAATAGGTTGATTAATAGCGAGTTACTTTAGATGGGTGCGCTTCGCAGGTTTTGCCGTTTGCGGTGGCTTCTAGTTATTGCCTTAGCAGGGGTAGTGTTACTACCAGTTGGATTTTGGGCAAAAAGCAATTATTGGGTGTGGTTTGACGATCATCGTGTGCACCAAGATGCGCATTTTGGCCATTGGCTATTAGGTTGGTTCAGAAACTGGGAGGACGCTCCTCTCCAGTTAGTGATATATGAGGGACCGGATAGTTTTGGGTACGGGGATTACTCGCCGAGTGTCCACTTGTGGTATCTAAAAAAGCTAGATGAATCAGCCGAACTACTGTTCTCAGGAGGTGGGCATAACGAAGGCGCTTCCGTCGTGCTTTTCTACTTACCAAAATCAGAGCGGCTCGGAGTGTATAAAGTTAGGGGTTCAGGTTTTGGTGAGGTTGAAGTGTGGTTAGAGGGGAACCGGTTAAGGTCTGGTGATCAGCCTGTCTTTCGCCAAAAGTCTTGGGTCTGGATGGTTCACCGTCCGCCGGGGGAGCTTTTCTGTTCGAGCCAGTTTTTCTCAAAAGAGCACAGCGTCCATTTGAGTTCGCGGTCGTTTAAAGTGCCAAGAGAGAAGCTTCGCAGTTGCTCAGTTGTTTTATCCCAGTCGCATTCTTCAGATGTCGAAGTCGAGCTAGCCTATGATCGGGGGATGGACGGGTGGAGGCTTAAATCTACGAGTGCCGCTAGAGGTGACTAGTGAAGGGGCAAAGGAGGGGACTCTTTCAAAAATCTTCACTAAAATTGCACGGTCGTAGAAGTGAGGCGTCTAAACGGGACGCAAGTATTTTGACCGTTTATGCTTCTACGCCGTTTCTCTCCAATCGCTTTCGCTCTGGTAGCCGCCAGCTTCTTTTTTCTGATCTCATGTGTCAGTTATTCGCCTGATGGCAAGTCGGTGGTCACTTCTCGAGGTGGCAAGTCGCTGAGCATCATCAAAAAAATGATTCCGCTGGGCAATCTGAACCGGCGCGACCCCAAGCGCATGAAGCCGCGCTACATCACTATTCACTCCACGGCGAATCCATCGCCTACGGCCGATGCCGAGGCTCATATGCGACTGTTGCACAATGCGGGGCGAGGCCGTCTGTCGTGGCATTTCTCTGTGGATGAGGATTCGATCTACCAGACTCTGCCGACCACGGAGCAGGGGCAGCATGCCGACTATCAGGGACCAGGGAATCGCTACTCCATCGGGATCGAGATGTGTGAGAATAAAGGGAACTCGCGTGAGAAGACCCTCGAGCAAACCGCTAAGCTGACGGCTTATCTCATGGAGAAGCACGACATCCCGATCTCGAAGGTGGTGCCGCACTACCACTGGCGGCGCGTGCGCTCGGATGGCAAAGACTATGGTCACAAAGCGTGTCCGGGCTTTTTGATGGACAATGGTAAGCCCGGCAAGAAATGGAAAGCCTTTCTGCAACGGGTGAAGTGCTACCAGTAGCCAGAGGGCGTATCGTTAGTAGAGGAAGACCCCAGTCTTCCTTCAATAGGCTAGGAGGCGAACCTAGCTATTCTTCGTGAGTCTGCGCGGTCGGAATTTTAGGAAATTCCGCTACGGAATATTGAGTAATGTAATCGGTAGAGGAAGTGCTCGGTCCTCTGAGGGATGCCTGCATGAAAGGCGCTGGAATTCTGGGGAATTCCTCTACGTGAGCTTAGTAGGGTTACTCAAACTGGGGTAGAGGAAGACCCCAGTCTTCCCCATTTTTCATACCGAGCGTCTCTAGGGCGCTTACAGGATAAATCCGAAAATGATCGCCAGTAGCAGGATGGCTGCGGTGATGATCCAGAGCGGCTTGATGG
>JAHDID010000055.1 GCA_020630975.1 Verrucomicrobiota bacterium | reverse complement strand
GCTAGGCCGCTTGCCAGAGCCTGAATTCACCCACAGATTTTCCTAGAGAGCCGTTATTAATAAGTGTTTTTTTGAAATGAGTGAGGAGATTTCTTACAGGGATGTATACATTGATAATAGAGAACATGCTCGGCATCATGAGTCCCAGCGAACGACTATGTCAAATTTGATATTAATTATCACCGCAGGGGTTAGTGGTATTATTTCATTAGATCGAAGTCTAACATTAATCGATATACCTTTATCTTTATTTATTATAGTGCTAGGTTTTTTCGGGCTTGTTTTTTCTATGAAATACGGATTTCGAATAAGTTACCACCTTTCTGTTTCAAGAAAGGTGTTAGAGCGTTCTTCAGGTGAGGTCTATAGGGCTGTGGATGGTTTTCAGCGAAGGGCAGAGGTGGAAAGTGACTATCAGGATAGGTTTAGTTGGGTTGTTAGGCCAAATAATACTAAATATTGGTTGGGGTTGCACGGTTTTGTTATCCTGTACGGTGTTTTTTTATGTGTTTTATGTGTCGTTAGTTTTATGAATCGCATGTTCAATCCTATTGGTTGACTGTAAGTAGTAAATGAGGCATGCTGTATATTATATGGTTGATTTATTGTCTTTGGTTGGGTGTTGAACATTCTGGAGTAGGGTTCTCAGGCTCTTGCGCGACTTTGCGTAAGAATTCCGGTTTGCATAGTCCGCTTTTCTCTGGTGATGTTTAGCTATACTGAGCGGCAGAATCTCTAAGCTCATAGGCGCGGATCGTTCAGGGACGTCTGTGCCAATTCTCTCGCTGTTCGTCTGCGCGGCTTTGGCCGCCTAGACTTGCGGAGATAGCTGAAACATGGCTATGCCTCGTGCGTGAGTTTCGAAGATGCCCAAATCGGGTGTATCTTCGGGGGAGTGGCAGGCCGCAACCTAGACGAATTGTTGCGCCCCTATTACGAGACAGAAAATGAAATTTTTGTCAATGCGGGCTTGGAGCCCAATCTAGCAATGCCAGAACAGTCCACATGGGACCTGTATTGGGAGTTCTTCGATTCTCCTGAGCCTCACATATCTGGGAAAACGATGATCTGTGGTCATACCTCCCAGAAAACCGGTCACCCTATTAGCGTTGGACATGCCATCTGTATCGATACTTACGTTTACGGTAAAGGCGGCTGGCTAACAGCCTTAAATGTGGATACCCGGGAGTACATACAAACCAATGAGGATCGAGAAATCAGAAATGGACTCCTCCGTTCACCCAAGGGCTAACCACTAGTTTGGGTGAAACATCTTAGCAGCGTTTTTCGATTCTTTGCCCCTGATCCCCGCCATCCCTCATTTCGGGATCTTGTCACAAGAAGAGCGATTGAATAGGGTACGGAATATTTTGAATAGGGTACACAAATTTTTGAATAGGGTACAATCGCTGTTTTGGGCAGTTTGTCTCAGCTCGGCGCTGGATGCGGCCGCCGAGGATGAGAAGGCGATCGACTTTAATCGCGATATCCGCCCGATCATCTCGGAAAACTGCGTGCACTGCCATGGGCCGGATCCGGAGACTCGGGATGCGGGGCTGCGGCTGGATACGCAGGCGGGCGCAATGGAGGATCTGGGGGGCTACCAGGCGCTGGTGCCACACGATCTGGAGTCTAGCGAGATGTGGTATCGGATCATGCTGGATGCGGACGATGACGAGCTGATGCCGCCTGCCGACTCGAAGCGCGCTCTGACGGCTGAGCAAAAAGACCTGGTCCGGCGCTGGATCGAGTCGGGCGGAGAGTATCAGGAGCACTGGGCCTTTGTCGCGCCGGAGCGTGAGGCGGGCCATACGATCGATCATTTCATCCAGAAGCAGGCTGATGCTCGGCAGCTGACCCTAGCTGAGCGGGCAAAGGCTTCTGCGCAGATCCGGCGTGCGTCGCTGGATATCATCGGTCTGCCTCCGACTCCAGAGGAGCTAGACGACTTTCTACTGGCCTACAGTCAGGATGCCGAGGCTGCCTACGCCAGTTTGGTCGATCGCTTGCTGGCTTCGCCCCGCTTCGGTGAACGCTGGGCTCGACAGTGGCTGGACTTAGCCCGCTACGCCGACTCAAATGGCTTTCAGGCCGATCAGTTGCGCGACTCTTGGGCTTATCGCGACTGGGTGATCGATGCTCTCAATGACAACATGCCCTACGACCGGTTCACCATCGAGCAGCTGGCAGGCGACTTGTTGCCCGATGCCACGCTGGAGCAAAAGATCGCCACCGGCTTTCACCGCACGGTCACCTGCAATGTCGAGGCCGGTGTGCACGTCGAGCAAAACCGCACCAATCAGGTGGTCGACCGGGTCAATACCACCGGCACCGTCTGGCTCGGGGTGACCATGGAGTGCGCCCAGTGCCACGACCACAAGTACGATCCATTCACCATGCGCGAGTATTACCAGATGTTCGCCTATTTCAACAACACGCCGGTGGAGGTGAGCGTGCCATCGGGTAAGACCGATGTGTCGCACGACTTTGTCGGTCCATTTATGGATCTACCGCAGAGCCCCGAGTTGGTCGCCCAGCGCGAGCAGATCGCTGCAGAGCTGAAGGCGGTACGGGCAGAAAAGAAGAAGCTCGACACCAAGTCCGCCTACACCGAGTGGCAGCAGCAGATGCGCGCCGAGCCAGAGTGGCAGACCTGTCAGGTGCAGGCATTCGAGTCGACAGGAGGGGAGACCAGTGAGGTGCTGGCCGATCAGTCGGTATTGATGAAAGGCAAGTTCTCCGCCATCACCGACTATCGGGCCACGATGACCGTGGAGACTCCGCAGCTAGCACGTGCGATCCGCCTAGAGGTGCTCACCCACGACCAACTCCCTGGGCAGGGGCCAGGGCGGGGGGACGAGACGCGGACGAACTTTGTGCTGAATGAGCTGGAGCTGGAGATCGATGGGCAGCCGGTCGAGCTGGTCGATGCCAAGGCGAGCTTTTCGCAGAATAAGTATGATGTATCGGGCCTGATCGATGGCGATATCAGCAGTGGCTGGGCGATCGCGCCAGAGTATCGCAAAGATCACTGGGCAACCTTTCAGCTAACGGAGCCGGTGGAGCTGAGCAAAGACTCGCAGCTGCAAGTCGTGCTGCGTCATGCCTACAAAGGTGGGCGCACCATCGGTCGATTCCGCGTGTCTGTGCTTGATGGTATACCGAAAAGTAGCGATATGGATGCAGAGCTACTTTCTATACTAAAGAAGCAAAAGCCGAGTAAGTCCGAGCAGAAAAAACTCCGTGCTGCCTACGAAAAGAGCAGCCCGGCCCTAGCGGCGATGGTAAAAAAAGAGGCGCAGCTCGATAAAAAGCAGAAAGCGCTGAAGCCTGACCAGACACTGGTGATGCAGGAGATGGATGAGGGGCGGATGACTCGCATCATGAAGCGCGGCAACTACCTCGACCAGGGTGACGAAGTGCAGGCTGGCACCCCAGCTGTGCTACCCGCGATAGACCCCGAGCTGCCAGCCAATCGACTAGGCCTAGCCCAGTGGCTGGTGAATGGCGAGAATCCACTGGTCGCCCGTGTCGCGGTGAACCGCTGGTGGGCAGAGATATTTGGCCGTGGCATCGTCGCGACGCTAGAGGACTTTGGCACCCAGTCGGAGCCACCGACGCATCCGGAGTTGCTCGACTGGCTGGCGATCGAGTTGGTCGAGTCGGGCTGGGATATGAAGCATGTGCTGCGCCATATCTTTCTATCCGAGACCTATCGCCAGGACTCGCGAGTCGTGGATAGCCAGGTAGACCCGCCGAATCACTTCCTCGCCCGTGCACCACGCTTTCGCCTAGAGGCCGAGCGCATCCGAGACAATGCGCTAGCGGTGAGCGGCCTACTATCGACCAAGATGCATGGCCGCCCGATCATGCCCTATCAGCCAGACAATATCTGGCGCCAGGTCGGCCGCAATGAGCCCAAGTGGATCGAGGCCAAGGATGAAAATCGCTGGCGGCGAGGCATCTACATCGTCTACCGGCGAGCGGCTCCCTACCCGAGTATGGTGAATTTCGACGCACCAGATCGTGGTGCCTGCACGGTAGAGCGCCCACGTACCAATACGCCACTACAGGCGCTGACCATGCTGAATGATCCGGCCTACGTCGAGATGGCGCTGGCTTTCGCCGATCGTATCCTCACCGAGAGCGATAGCCCATCGGTGGCAGCGCGATTGCATACTGCCTACCGCATCGCTTTCTCTCGCGAGGCATTGCCAGCCGAGATCGAGCACCTGAGCGAGGTGGTCGCCGAGCGAGTCGAGCATTTTACCAAAGACCCCACAGCAGCCCAGAAAACCATCGCTGGTGCTTCTCGGGTGTACCAGGCACAGCACAGCGATCCTGCCGAGCTGGCGGCGTGGTTCTACATAGGGAATATTTTGCTAAACCTCGACGAGATGGTCACCAAGTCATGAGCCCACAGTACAAAAACTACCTGAGTCGCCGACTTTTCTTTCAGCACACTGGCTTCGGGCTGGGTGGCGCTGCGCTGGCATCGGTATTCGACCGCGAGTCGCAGGCGGCCTCGGCAGATCCACTGCAGAAGCGTGGGCTACACCACCAGCCAAAGGCCGAGCACATCATCTACATCCATATGGTGGGTGCACCGTCGCATCTCGATCTATTTGACTACAAGCCCGAGCTACAGAAACGCTCCGGCCAGCTGTGTCCCGATGAGTTTTTCGCCGGTAAACAATTGGCCTTCATCCGCGAGCAACCCAACCTGATGGGGACGCCCAAAGATGATAAGTATGCCTTCAAACACTGTGGTCAATCGGGACACCAGATATCGAATCTCATGCCTCACCTACAGGGCGTGGCCGATGAGTTGTGCTTTATCAAATCTCTACATACCGAGCAATTCAACCACGCTCCAGCGCAGTTGTTTTCGCTGACGGGATTTGAGCGCTTTGGGCGGCCGAGTATCGGCTCGTGGGTCAGCTATGGTATCGGTAGTCACAATCGCAATCTGCCCGACTTCGTCGTGCTGAATAGCGGTCAGATCCTAGGCGCGGGTAATAGTGCCTGGGGCAGTGGATTCCTGCCCACCGTGCACCAGGGTATCGAGTTTCGCAGCAAGGGCGATCCGGTGCTATTCCTATCGAATCCCGATGGTATGAGCGATCGCGAGCGCAAGAGCGTGGTCGACTCGGTGAATAAGCTGAACAGCTTGCAGCTAGACAGCATAGGCGACCCCGAGATCGCCACCCGCATCAGCCAATACGAGATGGCTTACCGCATGCAGAGCTCGGTACCAGAGCTGATGGATACCTCCAGGGAATCCGCCGCCACCCACGAGCGCTACGGCTCCGAGCCGGGGGCAGCGAGCTTTGCCAATAATTGCCTACTAGCCCGTCGGATGGTGGAAAAAGGTGTTCGCTTTGTGCAGCTCTTTGACCAGGGGTGGGACCACCACAATGGGGTGTTCAATGCGCTGCCGAGGAAGACCCAGCAGGTTGATCAGCCGATCGCCGCACTGATCAAAGATCTCAAAGAGCGGGGGCTGCTAGACAAAACGCTAGTAGTCTGGGGAGCCGAGTTTGGCCGCACCCCGATGGCCCAGGGCAGTAGCGGCACTGGCGAAAAGCTCAGCAGCGCCGGACGCGACCACCACAAAGAAGCCTACACCGTATGGATGGCCGGCGGCGGCGTGAAGGGCGGTCACAGCTATGGATCCAGCGATGAGCTAGGCTACAGCGCAGCAGATAAGCCGGTACATATCCACGATTTCAACGCGACCATTATGCATCTGCTAGGCATCGATCACGAGCGCCTGACCTTTAGGTATCAAGGCAGGCAGTTTCGTCTGACCGATGTGCATGGGCATGTGGTGCAGGATGTGATTACTTAGGCCTAGGGGCTCGTTTGAGGTTTAGAGCGCACTGTGTGTTGCCGCTGTAGTCTTCCTTAATCTAACTAATCTATTTCCAAATCGGTTGGTCTGAAATAACCCTTGATGCATTCATGGTTGCGAACGCAGATTTGAATGTGATTAGATTCGCGAAACGAGCTGCCAGGAAAAAGTTTTTGTCCTTCTTGAAACATTCCTCGTACGGAATCGATGGGTGTGAAGCCTTCTATTTTTAGAACGGAGTGAAGCGCCTGAATAACTGCGCAATCGAGCTCCCTAAGAAAGGAGTCTTCGCCACCACGGTTTTTAGGCATTGACTCTCCTCTTGTGTGTATGGATTCACTCAAAAATGTGAAAGTCGATTTCAGTGCCTCTAAGTGATCGGATCGCATCAAGCTAAAGCAAAAACCTAAGTCTATGACAGCGCCGACTACGGCTGGCGTTTTTATCTTAGAGCCGGGCATATTGATTCTTTCGATTGCCCATTGCTTGGCCCTAGTTGGGTTATCTTCCCAAAAATAAATTCCATGGCCAAGCCAATCGTAATCGTTCTCACTCGCCAACAAATGGCCCTCGCCAGAAAGTACAAAGTCAGCAGTCGCTTTGTCACAACCGTGGTATCCTAGCACATAAGAGAGATTACTTGCTGGGCTCATCATCAAGCACCGGGGCAGGAAAGCCTTTTTGAGGAGCGGGCTCCAGAAGAACGCGATCCTCGATAGATTCGACAACTGTCCGAGCGAGTTCGGGATCTTTCCCGCTAGCTACCCTTTCGGTTAAACTCTGAATCCTTAAGTTCAGATCTTTGAGTTGTTTGGGAGACAACGTCGTCATGAAGTAACCTATGGGTAAATTCAGTGATAAGCAAATCGCCTGTTCTACTGGTCGGTTTGTCGTTGCCCAGATCGGCGAGTATCGACTAAGATAGATCTCACCGATGACTGATTCCCAGAATCTCCCCGCGCCGCTCAAAGAAGCTCCGCCTCCAGCTATTACGACAGGGTCGGCTTATGTCGCGTTTGTTTTGGGGCTCTGCACGCTGCCACTTTCGATTTTGGCAGGGATACCTGCGATTATCGTCGGGCATCGGACCTTGGCTCGGATCCGCAAATCGAGCACGCGCTACAATGGTGTGACACTGGCCAAAATCGGTATCGTGCTGGGGTGGCTGAGTGTGGTGTGGGCGGTGCTGGTGGTGGCTACCCTCGGCGGGATTAGTCTGCTAGTGCCAAAGGTCGGTGAGTCGCTAGCTACGGGTCGCCAAGAGGCAGCTCGCGATATGAGCCTGCGGCTGGAGGAGGCGATTGGAGAATTCTACCGGACCTATGAGGACTTTCCTTATCCCAAAGAGGGCCTAGCTGGGCATCGCCTGCTGACTCGGGGGCCGATCATGGCTATCCTGATGGGGGAGGAGACTGGGGTGTCGACCTATACCAAGGTCAACTCCAGGGATATTGTGTTTTTCGAGGCCAAGCGGGCTCGTCCGCACATTTCGCTAAAGGGTTTCTCCAATGGGATCACCCGCAATTCCATGACCATCACACCTACGATCACTCTCTGGGATCCGTGGGGAAAGCCTTATCGCATCCGTATGGGGGCGGCCGATACTTACGGCGACTCCATCATTATCTGGAGCGCTGGGCCTGATGGTATCGATGGCACCCCGGACGATGTGAAATCGTAGCCGCTTATCCATCGAACTCCACACCTTGCTCGCGGCACCAGATTTTGGCTTCTTCCACTCCGGCTTCGGCGGCTTGCTTCATCGATGCCACGCCGTCGGCATAGACTCTCTCAGTGCCGACTCCATAGATCCGGCACTGCGCGTAGCGATACATCGCAGGCACGTGGCCGAGCTCGGCGGCCATCTTGAAGGCGCTGGCGGCGGCTTTGGCATTGGTGGTGGTGCCGAGGCCATTGCCTCGGCAGAGGCCCATCTGGTGGAGGGCTATGAGAGAGCCTTTGTCGGCTGCTGCGGCCACGTCTTCGTAGCCAGACTGCACGTTCTTATCAGTGTACTTACCAGTGAGCCTACAATAGCCCCGCAGGCAGAGGGAGCGGGCGTGGCCAGCTGCGGCGGCTTTTTCGATGTAGTCCATGCCAGCGGGGCCGGTCTCGACTAGGGTGCCAAAGGTCGCGCTCTCGCCGTAGTAGAAATGTGCGTCGAGATCGCCGCGATCAGCAGCGGATTTCAGCCATTTTTCTGCCAGTAGGCTGGATTTTGGGACGAGGCGTCCCTGGCCAAAGAGGAGACCGAGTGTACGCATCGCTTCGACATTGCCTTTGCCGACGGACTTCATCAGCAGGTAGAGGCCTTGCGAGGTTTGGTTGCTCTGATCGGCGATGTAGTACTCCGACAGTACACTCGCAGCGGAGGTGTCGTCGGTGCGAGAGGGGGCTGCCTTTCCGGACTCGATCCATTTCACCAGACTGCTCTCTAGCAGTGCTGCTGCATCGGCCGAGCTATCGTCGAGCTGGATGGCCCATAGGGTTAGGTCGACTGCCTCGGAGTAGCGGTCCTGGAGGAGGCGTTCTTTGGCTAGAGCCAGACTTGATGCGGTGTCTACGGCATTGGCATCTTTGGGACGGCTCACCGGTTTGCTCGGACGATTGGATTCGATCGAGTTGGTGAAAGGGTTCACCAGCGGGGCGATGGTATCGTATCGGGTCTCGGGCAGCTCAAAGCCAGCATCCATCTCGTAGATACCGGCGTGCTTGGCATTGTTGATGAAATGGTAGCCCACGCCACAGGCGACGATGATGGCGGAGAAGGTGACTAGCACCCAGGGTAGCTTACTGTGCTTCGGGCGGATCTCCACGGGCTTGGGTTTGCGTGGCCGATCTAGGCCGATTCGCTCGCGTACCTGTTGGCGCTTGGCTTCCTTTTCTTGCTCGATCTTCTCTTTCGCGGCCTGGCGCTCGGCTTTTTTCTCGGCGTGTGCATCTTTGGCCACACCGACGGCTATGGGATTGTGGGTGATGCCGGGCTGATAGGCTTTGGACTCCTCTGTGATGGTCTTTTCATCAGCCGTCACCTCATCGTCGCCAGTCGTATCCTGAAAGTCTCGTCCCTCATGTCGAGGATCGAGGAAAGAGTAGTTGGGGTCTTTCTCCTCTGTGTTTTGCTTTGTCTTGTCTTTGCTAGAGGTGGTTTCCTCTTGGGCAGTTTCTTCGTTGGCTTTTTCGTCGGTGGTTTTCTCTTCGACTTTTGCAGTCTCAGGCTCCGCTGGTTGGTTTGGCTCTGCCTCTGCCTTTTGTTTCGGAGCTGACTGCGTGGCTGCTGCGGCTGCTGCTATCGGATTGGTTTGGGGTGCTTCTGGAGCAGGGGCTGGCTCTTCCTGTTTTGGTTCTGGCTGGGTAGCTGGTGTTTTCTCGGCGGATTCCTTGGCGTCGTTTGGCTCCTCGGTGGTCGCTTCGTCGATGGAGGTGAATTGGTCGAAATCGGTGAGAAAATCGTGAGGCAGTTTGTCGGGCGACTCTACGACGTGCAGTCTGAGCCGGTCGATGGTTTTACCCAGATCGCTCTGCACACCCTCTAAAGAGAATGGCTGGTCCCAGTGAAATTTTTTACCGGTCAGGCACAGGCCTAAGGCCGGCAGGATGACTGCGGCGCGGCGGATGTGGGGATTTTTATTGTCCTGCTCGATGGCTAGGCTGCGGATCGACTCTGGTAGGTCAAAGCCCTCGAGCAGATTCTGCATGGTCTGGTGCAGGCGCATGCGCACTGGCAGTCGGCTCCAGAAGTCGGGGCCCTCATCGGCGACAGCTTTGCGATAGATGTCGATGTCGGTGCTACCGAAGTTTAGATAAATATTCTGCACAGGTACCCACCAGACAGGAGGCGCACCGGTGCGGCTCTCGAGGCCTTCTAGGCTGGTCTGGAGGCGGTTGGCGAGTTTCAGCGAGTGCTGGGTGTCGAGTGTGCCGGTCTCGTGAATCAGGCGGCGGAGGTGGACGCCAGAGGGTCGCTCCTCCTCGACCACGGCCAGCGCAGGGTGTGCGCTGTGCTCGTAGACTGCTAGCTGGTTGGGTAGATTCTGCGGGGCGCGATCGATCGCCTGCCAGTGCTGCAGTAGCCAGGCTTCGCGTGGGATCGATGCCTCGCCGGGCACATAGTGGATCGTGCTAGGCAGATCGTCGTGGTGGCTTTCTACACCGTAGCTCAGAGCGGGGCGCTGCTGCACCTCATCGCTGAGTGGGGCGTAGGCCTCGGGATCGGGGAGGCGCTCGATCTCGCGGAGGAAGTATTTCTGGATGGTCGACTGTGGCAGCTGGATGGGCTTTTTCTCGTCAGTATAGAGCTCTGCCTGGGCGTGGAGCTGGTCGAAGAAATCATCCTCGGCGTCGCCGGGAGCCGCATCGAATGTCTGGGTGAGGGCAGAGATCAGCGACTCATCCATACCCTCGGTCTGGCGAGGCAGATTCTCGGTGGTGAAATCGCGTTCGGGGATACCACCGAGCAGACAGAGGTAGATCTGCGCTAGAAAGTACTCGGGCCCATGCTCCACACTGGGAGCCTCGGGGCGTGTCCAGGCGGAGAACTCGGTGACCACTAGGCCGGGTAGATTCGACTGCGAGTCGCGCACCACTTGGAGGCTGCGAGTGTTTAGCCGGAGGACGCTGAGAGGTAGCTCGACGCTGGAGGTCTGGATGAGGTCGATGAGTGGCAGCATCAGCTGGGCAGCTGCAGGAGGCGACATGGCGCCGACGCGGGAGATGTAGTCGCGCAGGGGCTCGCCGTCTAGCAGTGCGTTCACGTAGTAGAGTTCATTATCGTCCTCGCCATGGGCTGTCGGTTTGGAGATACAGCGGTGGGTATCGCTGGAGAGTAGCTCCATCTCTGTCTCGAATGCCTCTTTGCAGGCCTCGTCGGAAGCGGTTCCCTCGAATAAGTGGAGCCTGGCGATGCGTAGTGTCGTGCAGTCGTAGACTGGGATCAATAGCTCGCGCGAGGCCTGTGCATCCAGGGATACGACGTTGTGGTCTGCATCGCGGAAGAATCGAAATCGATCGAAGTCAGCGATTTTCATGTCGCTCATATAGTGTGGCAAGTGGTCTGAGAGTGAGTGGGTAAAAGGTCTGAATGTGGGAGGGCGAAAAAATGGCAGGGCTAGAACCGCATTTCTCATACAAAACCGAGCACAGCAAGTCGTAGTAGATTTTGTTTGAGAAATGCGGGCTAGACCTTTTCTAAACGCCTAACCACGGTAATGTACCAGAGATAAAATCTGGCCGAAAGTCAGAAAAATCAGATCAGCCTATTTCGGCGTAATTTTATGAAAACCAGAGCCTTTGACATCCAGCGTGACACCGCCGAGACCCAGATCGAGCTTTCTCTGACCGTGGATGGTCAGGGAAGTGCAGATATCGATACCGGTGTCGGCTTTTTTGACCACATGCTGACGCTGTTTGCCAGGCATGGTCGGTTCGATCTGAAGGTGCGCTGCAAGGGCGATCTGGAGGTCGATTGTCACCACACAGTGGAAGATGTCGGCATAGCTCTAGGGCAGGCTTTTAAAGGGGCTCTAGGCGATAAGAAAGGGATCTATCGCTATGGTTCCGGTCAGTTTCCTATGGATGAGACCTTGGTGAGTGTGGCGTTGGATTTCAGCGGGCGTCCATTCATCGAGTACATTGGGCCCGAGGGTGTGCCCAATATCGGTGGCCACTTCAATTTTACTCTGGTCGAGGAGTTTCTACGGGCTTTCGCCTTTAATGCACTGATCAATCTGCATGCCGAGATCATCCGTGGACGAGATCCGCATCACATGGCTGAGGGGTTATTTAAGGGGCTGGCGCGGTGCGTGGATACCGCGACTCAGATCGATCCTCGTATCGCCGATCAGATTCCGAGTACGAAGGAAGTGCTGTAGTGGAGCTTATTCAAAAATCAAAACTCACTAATCGGTAATCATCAATCAGCTCTTCCCGAAGGGCAGGGAGAGACTGGAGTATCTCGTGAGGCTCTGTGGTCTGAATTCTGGGGAATTCAGCTACGGGGTGAGAAGTGAAGCGTAGCGGAAGATCCCAATCTTCCGAGTTTCGAAGCTTGAGGGGGGCAAGGCATTGGCGTGGGTGGATCCGGGAGGCTCTGTGGTTTGAATTCTGGGGAATTCAGCTACGGGGTGAGAGGCGAAGCGTAGCGGAAGATCCCAATTCGGAGCCTGATGGGGCAAGGCATTGGCGTGGGGAGATCTCGTGAGGCTCTGCGGGCTGAATTCTGGGGAATTCAGCTACGAGATGGTGCTACGAGCCTGCTTTCGAGCTCCGTTTCACGCAAAAATTTCCCGATTCAATAGGGTACAATTTTCATTGAATAGGGTACAGTCCCGCCAAACTGAATTTTACCAATCCTACCAACCTACTATGAGCACAGAGCGAATCGGAGTGATCGACTACGGCGGTGGCAATCTGCAGAATGTCCTAAACACCCTGAGCCACATCGGCACCACAGGCGAGCTGGTCTCGCAGCCCGGTGATCTGGATGGCATCGATCGGCTTATCTTTCCTGGTGTGGGTTCATTTGGCGACTGCATCGAGCACATCGATGCGCAGCGTCTGCGCGAGCCGATTCTGGAGTGGTTGCGCGCGGATCGACCTTTCTTTGGGATCTGTCTCGGCTATCAGGTGCTCTTCGAGCAATCGGCCGAGTCACCAGGGACTAAGGGGCTTGGCTTTTTCGAGGGCGAGGTCGTTCGCTTTCCCGCTGGTAGTGGACTGAAGGTGCCGCACATGGGGTGGAATGAGGTGAAGCCGGCCGACCGCAGTCACCCGATCTGGGCCGATGTGGTCGATCCTTTGTATCTTTACTTCGTGCACTCTTTTTATCCCCAGCCAGCCGACAAGAGCATCGTCCACTCGCTGACGAATTACGGCAGCGATTTCACATCCAGCGTCGCTAGTGGCAATGTCTTCGCGGGTCAGTTTCACCCTGAGAGAAGTCAGGATGCGGGGCTTCAGTTGATTCGAAATTTCTTGGCGTAGGATTCTGAATAAGGGTATGCAATTTTAGAGAATAGAACTGGAGTCATTTTTTAACTATATGGGTGAGCGTATAAAATGCATTACTTGTGATAATCAGATATTAGAGGTAACTGCGAAGCATAATGATGGTTTGTGTGGGCAGTGTAAGATGCGAGCTAAGGCCGCAGATAGCCCGCCGTTGGATCAGGTTTTTACCGGTAAATATGATGATGCCAAATGGCACTATGGCGGAGATTTTCCTTCCGAATTGCCAGATTCTTCAGGAGCTACTCATATAGGAATGTTTGTTGCATCCTGTGTCCTCGCTGGTATGGCTGGGTCGTTACATTTGAGGGAGTTGTCAAAGTATCTTGATCTTCTTCGGAATCGGGAGATTACCCCTGGTGCATGGCTGATTGAAGCTTGTGATGAAAAATTTACAGAAGAGGATTTGGATAGTGAAGGGAATGCTTTTGCTTTAGAATATTATTTTGCAGAAGATGCGAAATATATTGCAGACTACGATAAAACCCTCTGTAAGAAATTGCCCTCTTCATATCACGTCCCTGATACATGGGACTCATTTAAGAAAATTGATAAGGTGATTCAGAAGCGATTGAAGAAGTGGCGTAAGCGAAGTTGAATCGGTCTTGCATAGGCATGAGAATGAAAAAGTTATTAGCAATCATCGGAGCCGCGATAGGTGTCACTTTAGGTTTTTTCGGGACAGGCTGGTTGGCTCGCCAGGGTTTGTATTCCGTCTTATTACCTGGTGCGTTGTTAGGGTTTGGGGCTTTGCTCGGGAAAGGACATCGCTCGATTGTTTTGCCGATTGTATTCGGTTTGTTAGGTGTCGTAGCAGTTTATCTGACGGAGTGGCACTATTTCCCATTCGTTAAGGATAAGTCGTTGTTTTACTTTATCGGAGAGCTGGCAACACTAAAGCCGCTCACGCATGTGATGGCGGCTCTAGGTGGTGCGATTTCGTTTTGGTTTCCGTTTCGTAGTCGGTAGGGTTTTTTACTTTGCTAAGTCATGAGTAAAGGGAAGTGCACGCACATCACGCCGATGGTTTTTGTGAAAAGCCTAGATAAGGCTTTGGAGTTTTATACCGGAATTCTTGGCTTTGAGGCCGGTATCAAGTTGGACGATTACGCTTTTATCGTGCGCGATGATATCTCGATTCGCTTGATCGCAGACACGGATGGCGGAAGTGAGGCGAGTAGCCAGTCCTGCTACGTCTGTGTGGATGGCATAGACGATCTTTATCAGGAGATGAAGGCAGGGCTGGACGGCTTGCCAGAGGGTCGGGTGAAGGTGCCTTTTGATCAGCCCTATGGACAACGAGAGTTCCACGTGACCGATGAAGATGGCTTGCTGATATTCTTCGGTGAACGGATCGAGGACTAAGGAGTGATCAAGAGAGGAGGCTGGTGCCTAGGGGCGGGTCAATTCCATGATGCCCGAGAAGACTTGATCGACATGGGCAGAGCTTGGTTGGCTGCGTGACGATACGGCCAGTCCAATGATGGAATTGGTGATGGTGGCGGCTCTGGTCTCTGCTAGCTCCTTGGAAAACCCTGGGATCTCTTTGAGACGCTCTGCTAGAGTCTCGGTGAGTAGGCCGAAGCCCTGATCAAACAGTGACTTCACGGTCTTGTTTGAGCCCATGTCGATGATGGCATTAGCCAGAAAACAGCCCGACAGGGTTTTCTTTTTCGCGCTGCCGCGGAAGTGCTCGAGAATCAGCGTGATAGCTGCCTGAGGCTCGCTTTGTTGGCCCGCTAGCGTGATCAGCCCTGTCAGGCGAGAGGCGATGTAGTGCTCTACCGCTCCTATGAATAGGCGCTCTTTATCGCCGAAGTGATTATACAGACTCTGGCTCTTGGTTTTCGTCGCCTTCTCGATATCGCGAATACTGACTTGGTGGTAGCCTTCCTCCCAAAATAAGCACATGGCTTGTTCTAGGATTTCCTCTTCGTCGAATTTCTTTGGGCGACCGACCGGCATTAATCTCCATAGATTCATGGGCTAATAATAATGATAAGCAAGTTGTTATTCGGTGGGACGGACGCGTCTGATAGAGACGACAAAGCCACCGCCCTCTTACAATGAGAGGGGGTGGCTAATGTCTTTTGGGGTCGATAAGATAAAGCAGGGCTCGGTCTAGAATGAGATCCGAATGCCAGCTTGTAGGTTGTGGAAATCGATGTCTTCGAAGTTGGCTACAGTCGTGGCGGAGCGTTGTAGCGAGATGTCGCCGACTTGGTTGTAGTTGTACTCGATGAACAAGGCTGCCGCCTCGGTGAGGTCTGCCTCCAGTCCCACGATGACCTGCCATGAGAAGGCGCCATCGCTATCGGAAAAGTTGATCGGCCCATAGGCGACGTTTTCTGCCGACACAGAGGCGTAGCCCAGGCCGACACCGGCGTAGGGGCGGATAGCTCCCATGTCGAATTCTTTGATCACATTGAAGTGGAAGCCAGCGGTCTCGAAGGTCCCGGATGCTGCAGGAAAGGCATTGCCTCCTAGGCTGCCACCGTTCACATCATTCTCGGTGTAGAAGCCCTCGATCTCTAGGCGAGAGCCGCCGAGCAGCTGCGAGCGGACTCCGAGTCCACCACCTACGGTGTAGCCATCGTCTGTATCTAGGATCAGAGCCGGATTCCCAGCTATGCCAGACACATAGCCCGACATTTCATCCATGAAAGTCGCTCCTCCAAAGCCAAATGCGTAAAAGGTACCCGAGTCTGATACAGGCGCAGCGTAGTGATCGCCGGCTGAAGCGGAAGACAGTCCGAACCCTAAAGCTAGGGCTCCCAGTAGCATGTTTATTCTTTTCATCTTGTTTTTGATTAGGTGACGGGAGTTTTTTAACGGTTGTTAAAAAATCAAAAACAAGAGGCGTCGTCAAACGTTTTTTAACGTCCGATCAAAAACTATGAAAAGATTGTGATGAGTTCAACCTTTAAGCTGACGTTAGGGTTTGGGATGGGCTTACAAATTTTTTGGTAAGGTTTGTGGGTCGTGAGTAAGGTGGACAAGTCTGCCCTCTGGGATAGGCTAGATTGATGAAACAACCACCCGCAGGAACCGCAGAGAAGATTGCGAAAATGAGCTTTTCGGCGGTATACCCGATGCTTTTAGCCAAGGTCGAGAAAAAGGGACGGACGAAGTCTGAGCTAGATCAGGTGATCGAATGGCTGACCGGCTATGATGAGGCTGCCTTGGGAGAGGTGGTCGCAGGGGATGTGACCTACGCTGAGTTTTTCGAAGGGGCCACGCTGAACCCCAATGCAAAACTGATTACCGGTGTGATCTGCGGATATCGGGTCGAGGAGTTGGAGGATCCTCTCGTGCAGCAGTGCCGGTATCTGGATAAGCTGGTAGATGAACTGGCGAAGGGGAAAGCGATGGAGAAGATTCTTCGAGCGGCTTAGGCCGTGGGCTTGAGTCTTCGTGGTCTGAATTTTGTTCGCACTGCTATAGGACCTATGAGGCATATACGCCCTATAGGATGGGATTTAGCAGGGTTTCGGTGACGATTTATTTAAGGAATGCTGAACATCTGTCTCCCTATAAGGTCGAAAAAAGAAGTTGAAGCAGTGGCGACCCCTCTGTTTGGTCATAGACCCACCAAACTGAGACTGCTGATCTCCTGCCAATTTGTCAGAATCCTTCATGTGTACCAGAATTCTCATCGGAGATAGCTGGGTTCGCTATGCAGACAGCCATCTGCAAGCGAGCCGAGGCCAGACCGCGCCAACATCATCGGGCTTGTTTTCGGTGTATGGATGACCTGATTTGATCTGACTCATTTTCACCTTCACTCACTCATCGACCTGCCAATCTCGATGCCGCCACTGTATCAAAGCATCTTATTCGCCGCTCCTCTAGTGTGCGGGGCGCTCGCCCTGCTGCTCGGTGCTACCTTTCGCCGACTGCGGGTACTGAGGTATGTACTGGTCGCTCTGACGGTGATCTCGGGAGGAACGGCTGGCACGCTGATCGTCTACGGACTGCTCGGCGAGCCCAAGGTGGAGATCTATCAGACGGGGTTTCGGGCTAATCTGGCCGCCACAGCCGATGGCGATGCGTGGAGCCCGATCGCTTGGGCGCTACCTCGGACATCCGGGGCAGCTATCGAGATCAGTGGCAAGGGCGGCGCTAGCCAGAAGCGCCAGCTGGTGGCTCGGCAGACGGTGCGGGGCAAAGGCCAGTTGATAGTCGACTACCCATCTAGCCCTGGGCGCAAGCTAGACCTCGAGACCGTGACCACCCCTATCGAGGGGAGCAGCGACATCGAGTGGCGTGGGCAGACTTATCGCATTGCCTGGCGAGACGGGGCCAATGGCGAGAAAGCAGGCCGGCTGGTGGTGACTCATCCCAGCGGTGCCACGGACATCGTCGAGAAGGCCTCGCTCCGCTACCCGAAGGCGTGGCAATTCCCCGATCGCTCAAAGGGTAGAAAAGACATCAATCGCTCCGGCTTGTTTTTGACTCAGCTAGGCCGAGATCGGGGCGAAAAGCTCCATCTGCTGGCACTCGATCCCGATCTCCCCACTGGAGGGCTAGTCGTCGGTGGCAGTAGCTTCGCTCCAGAGTCGACTTTTACCAGCAAGTCGGATCCGAACTATCTGAGAGTGACGCGCTGGAATACCGTGCGGAAGCGCTTTCAGACGCATGTGTTTGAGCTGACTTTCCTGCGCAACCAGGTGGAGGGGAAATTAGTCGATGTGGCGAGATTTGATCGGTTGCGACTGCCTATGGAGTTTCTCCGCCGCGAGGATACGGTGCACTTTCTGGTATCGGACTGGCTGTATCGGAATCCCAATCCATCGCCATCGGAGCTGGGTAGCGGTAGCTCGGGTGGGTATATGGGCGACTTCGAGCCTGCGGTGGGGGATCGTATCTCGAAGTACAATACTTCGGCTCGCCCTGGCACTCAGGTGGCCCTGACCTTCGACGATGGGCCAGTCGATAAGATCACGCCCAAGGTGCTGGACACCCTACGCCGCCACCAGATCGCAGCGACATTCTTTGTGAAAGGCGACAATGCCAAGCGCAACCCTGAGCTGATGCAGCGTATCCGTGAGGAGGGCCATGAGATCGGCAATCACTCGTGGGATCACTCGCCATCGTGGTACCTGAAAGCAGACGACCAGATCACCAAGTCGAACCAAGTGATCGCGGAGTCGGGCCCTCTGCCTCGATTCTTTCGCCCGCCATACGGGGCTATGGGCAAAAGCCGAAAGTGGCTGGCCCAGCAGATCGCGGATAAATACAACATGGAGACCATCTTTTGGTCGATCGATCCGCAGGAGTTTCGCAAGACGGCGAATGATGATGAAGTGATCCGCCATGTGGTGGGTAATATCCATGATGGTGCGGTGGTGCTGATGCATGACATCAATACCCGCACGATGCGCACGCTACCGGAGATCATCAATAATCTGAAGCGACAGAAGGTCGAGTTTCTCACCCTGAGCGAGATGAAAGCGGTGAGTGAGGGCGAGGTGATCCCGACTCGTCAGGAGTCGGTGCGATTGCCACTCACCTCTGGTCTGCCGTCGTATCTGACGCTGCCCTACCTACCAGCCGAGGCCAGTGGCTCCGGCACCCGTATCGAGATCCGTAGCGATAAGCCCGCGCTACTCGCCACGACACCGCTGAAAGCTCCAGATAGCCATAGCTGGGAGCTGCCGACTGCCTCGGGAGGGGCTGCGGTGATCCATACCGATGTGCTCGGACCGACGCCGCTGATGATCCTGCTCGTGGTCATCGCTATGCTGATCACGGCACTGGCCGTGGCCAAGCTGGGCAATCTGCACGGTGCTTTTCTGGTAGCGGTGCTAGGGCTGGTGCTGACTCGCCTGGTGCTGGCGCTGTCTGCCGACCATGTCTTTCCAGACAATGTGAATCTGTGGAACCCGACCCCGCTCGCATCGTCGAACTGGCTGGTAGAGAATACTACCGCTATAGCAGTGCTCGCACCGATCTTGCTATCGGGATTGATCGTGCCGGCGATCGTGATCGGGCTGCAGGATTCTCTCGGCAACCGGCTGGTCAGCAAGCTGCGCTTGCGCAAGTGGTTTGGCTTTTTGCTGGGTTTACTGGTGTTGTTTATCACGTTGTCACTCGTCTGGCTGGCGGGATCTGGTGAGCGAATCGGTCCTGTGCAGAAGTCGGCATTTTACCTACCGATCATCATCCTAGCGACTAGCTGGATCGTCGGCGTGGGTGGAGCGCGCAGTGCCGACTCGAGAGCTCTCACCGAGCGATGCTGGCCCGTGTTTGCCGCGTTGTTTTTGCTGTTGGCGGCGATCCATGGGATGTTTGCGGTATTCCGCCAGGACTTGGGAGCGATCTTGGTATTGCTACCAGCGACATGGCTATTTCTCTGCTACGCGTCGTCTCAGTCCAGTTGGATCTGGCGGGGCATGCTCTGGCTTTTGGCGGGCCTAGCGGTGATGTGGAGTGTCCGCTTTATTGGCAATTTCCTGCAGGCGATCCATCACGATGACTACCCATTCGAGATCATTCCTCACGTACGTGGGATCAAGGCAGTGCTGGCGGCGATTATTGTCTTCAGTACCCTGCTGGTGCTACGGGCACTGCCGAACCAGACGGCCAGACGCATTGGGTTACCGATCCTGGGACTGAGTCTATTCATGGCGATAGCGGTGCAGTTCATCCCGGTGAATGCGATCGCCCGAAAAGTGGTGGTGCCAAAGACGGAGAGTCGCAAAGAATCGCTCTACAGTCAGTATCTGCGCTTTCGCTCAGTCGATCGGGATTTCCTCAACTCCGAGGGCACTCAGCGGGCGATGGAGATCAGTGAGGAGCAGAAAATCGTCGATGTGTATGCCATGGGCGGTTGGTTTGGCGATGGATTTGGCACGCTGCCATTCGATCGCTCGCGCTATAACTTTCTGAACGACTACCTGATCAGCACCTTTGTGCGAGGGCAGTTTGGGTTGACCGGGGTGCTGGCGATTGCGGTGTGGCAGCTTGCGTTACTCTACTTTTCCGCGCGGCTCACGATACCGCGCCTATCTGGTCGATCGCAGGTCACAGCGCGACTGGGATTTTGGGAGGCGGCGGGCAAGCTGACCTGCTGGGTGATCGGCTGTATCTCGATCTACATGGTCATCAGTAACCTCGGCTTCCGCTATGCGCCTCTGACGGGTAAGAATGTCTTTCTACTGGGTCTCAATAGCTCCTCTGATGTGCTCGAGACATCGCTACTCATCTGCCTGATCAGCGCGGCTGCGATCAGTGTGCAAAATGAAAGGAAATCGATACAGGCATGATGCGAGAGATCAATAGATGGCGCCGGAAGCTGGGGCGTGGTGGTAAGATCCGCCGCAGTGCCGCTGCGCAGCGCTCGCGCTACCCCTTCGATCGGTTTGGCGGTGTATTGCTATTACTCGGCGGTGCTGCTGTGATGACTTTTGCTGCGCTGGATGCTTGGGAAAAGGAGCAGGGGCTGTACGAAGATGGGCGCAGGATACGCCCCGCTCGGCTAGATCACGATCCCTATTATGAAAAGGTCGCCGATCTGGTAGAGGATGGCGAGATCGATCTCGTGGCTCTAGCCACAGCGGCTAAAAATCCGGTCGAGGGTGGTGCAGGGGCATTTGAGAGTCTGAGTGCCTATGGTATCGATGAATCGTCGCTCATGTCGGGGCGCAATCGTTTGTTTTACCAGCGCAGTCCGCTGAAAGACGACATCATCCGGCTTCTGCAGGGCGCGGAGCAAAGTACCTTTGGCTGGAATGTGCGTCGCGACCGTCTGCATATCGATCGCAATCGCCGCAAGATAGGTACGCCGTTCTATCGTGGCCATAGCTGGACTGGTAAGCTCCTGTATCGCTCAGATCGCCCGAGCCGAAAGGATGAGGAGGGTGAGGAGAAACCTGCTGCTCTCGAGCTGCGGGTGATCTTTGATGGCGAGGAGCAGATGGCGCAGTCTCTGAATGTCTCTGATGGCTATCCCAAGGCTGCTGACTGGGGGTATACCGAGTTTGGCGATCCATTCCACGGGCAGAAGCCGCACTTTGGCTATCGCTTCAATGGTAGGCCGAAGCAGCCGGGTGATACTCCGCCGAATATACTCGAAGTATTTCTCACTGAGGAGGAGGATGGACTGCTGTTGTTGAATCTATTGATACCCGGTAGCTCTTCGTACTTCACGATCCGGGATGAGCACGGCTGGACGGAGAATGCCGGCCCGGCAGGTACGGTGATCTATACGGCACCCATCGGTGGCGACCGTGTGCCAGAGCTACTGTATCGACGTGGCGCGTCACTGGGGGAGCGGGCGAGACCGCTGTATTTCAAGGTGTTCACAGCTGAGGAAGCTCGAGAAAATCCCTACTACTGGCAGCCGACGTCTAGCTCGCAGGATGCGTTCTCTTTCTCCCACTTCCACGATGGCGTGGCCCGCCGGGTGCGGATGAATAATGATCTGCCACATAGTCTGGAGTTTCTCAAAACGCTCGATGACTCGATCGCACAGATCTATCTCGACCAGGAGCGCAATGCCAAAGAGGTATCGAATACACTGAAAAAGCAGGACTTCATCCTGACCATCGATCCGCTACTGCAGTCGCAGCTGGAGAATGTGGTGTCCTCGGCTAGGGGAAGTAGCTATCTGGAGATCGCAGTGACGATCATGAATGAGACTGGCGAAGTGCTGGCTGTTGCGGATTCCGTCTTTCCGGGCACAGGTGGTGCGGACTTCCTATCGACTCGGCCGCGGTATCGACTGAATCGGAACTTTTGGGAGCATCCGGTAGGTAGCTCCGGAAAGCCCTACCTGTATGCAGCGGGTATCCATGCCAATTCAGATCTGCGCAGCTTTGTCGTCCCGAGAAAGGGGCAGACGATGGGCTCTATCCTCGGCTACAGCCTGCCGAAGAGCACCATCCCGTCTCTACACACCAGTGGTGTCTTCCCTGGAGGCGCGTCGAAGCGTAGCGATTTTGGCGCTCAGGCAGATGAGGCATTTGCCCGTTCTTCGAATGCCTTTTTCATGGCACATCTGCTATCTGCACTCGCCTCCGAGGGCGATGGGGAGCTGCCCACCACGAGCGAGCGCAAGGCAGCCTATCAGGTGGGCGATAAGGTGCTCTATCAGGCTCCAGATCTGTCGCGATTTCAGCATACCGATAAAAACGTGCTCAGTGGTATGATTGATTCGCGTTTTGTGCAGGCGCTCAATTCGCTATTCAGCATACAGGTGAGCCTCGGGGATGGCGCGTTTAGCCATGCCAATGTCGACGAGGCTTATGGTGAGTTGATTGATTTCTTTGCCCAGTTGGATCTATCTAAAGAAGATCTGGTGCCATTTCTAGCGGGTAGTGCACCAGAGCACAGCCGACTGATCTTTTCCGACAATATGCGTATCGGCCACGACTTTCTCTACATCGTGATCGGTGGGGCCAACTTTGGTCGCTGGACGAATCTGGATATGGCACGCTGTATGACTCGCCTAGTGACAGGCAAGGCCGTGGAGTCGACCCTAGTCCGCACCCCTGAAGCGGGTAGGATGCCAGCTCCCGCTGAGTGGCCAGACTTGGTGCTGAGCGATGAAAACCATGAGTGGATCCGTGAGCGGCTACAGGCACCATCGAGAGGCACAGCAGGGCATCTGAGGCGCAGCACACCAGAGGAGTATCGGTTGTACTCAAAGACAGGAACTTTCCGCATCAATATCCCCTCCGCACGGCGAGGGAACTACAACATGATCACCTTTTACCTCGAGCCAGAAAACGGCAAAGACGGCGAGCCCAATGCCAGCGGCCAAAGGGGCTTGTGCGCAGTCGTTTCGGTCAACTCACCCACGGAGGGCTTCAACGGCGGCTTGTGGAAACGGGTAATCGATAGTGGCTTGGTCACTACGATGACTGGCTACATCGAGGGTAGGTAAAACAAACAACCACTGACTGACTATTTTCTCACTTCTCAACAAATGGCATCACTGACTGACAAGCTCAAAGACTGGCTATTCGGACCAGACGACCACACTCGCGCTAAGGTAAAGAAAGACGATAGCTTCGACGAAGCCTCGAAAATGCTCATGGATACATTCCGCGCGTGGAATGTGGGCGAAGTTTTGGACGAGAATGGCCACCCTGAGAATTATCATTTTCCCAGAGAGCTACTGAAGCAATTTGATTCGCCGCCGGGTTCCGAAGACCGGCTCTCTGATGTTCAGAAAAAATTCGCTCAAGCAGTCGCCACGCATCTGGTGACACTGCCAAAGACTAATCAGATTCTGCGCTTGCTGTTGCGAGATGGAGCGGTGTTCGAGATTTTGATCGCTCTGCAGCCACAGACGCTTAAGTCATTTCGTAAGTGGTATGACGATTTTGATGCCAATCTTTGTCAGGAGTTTGGTCTGTTGATCTCCAGTGCGATCATCAAAGAGCTGGTCGCTCGTGGTGTGACGATCCTCAATGAGGATGATGATGAATACATCGTCGAGAAACTCAGTCGTACCGTGGAGGACGATATCGCCAAGCGTCTCTATGTGCAGTGTCAGGTGTTGAAAGATATCGGCGGGGGACTGTGTGAGGATGAGTTCTATTACCTATCCAAGATCCGCCAGCGCGAGCACGGTCACTCGAGTAACTTTTTGATCAAAGACTCATCGACGATGAGCGATGACCACGAGGGCTACCTCTGGACCGAGCAGCACACTCCGATCACTCGGACGAAGAATGATGCTGGTGAGTTCTCACGGCAGATCGCTACGGTGTCACGGATGTCTTTCCCCGAGGGGTATCGTTTCCACATAGGTAATTATCCTTCAGACAAGCTGTTGCTGCGAATGATCGATGTCTATCCGACGACAGCGGGTAAAGGGCAGCGTGTGTTTGTCTATTATCACGAGACCTTGCCGCAGAACTCGGTGTCGCCGAAAAAACTGATGAACTACTTGTCAGATGCTACTGGTGGCAAGTTGCGCTGCCAGTACTACCAGGAGGATGCCAATGATATCCTACAATGGCGCAGCACGCAGGGCCGCGGTCAGAAAGGCCAGGTGGAGCTGCTGGCCTATCGCCCTCCAGGGAAGGCCGACTGGACGCTGCTCGATACACCGGTGCGCGATCGTCTTAATGTGGCCAGTGTTAACTTCTGCCCGCAGTTCCAGCAGGAGGACGGTGCGGGTACGTCTGGTGTGGTCATGGCGAATCCGATGGCACAGATCGGTCTGGCTATCAGTACCAACCCGACCATGCGCGAGATGTGGATCAATCTTTCGCCGACTGAGCTGCCAGGGCTGCGTACGGGTATATTTAATATCATTTTTGCGCCGTCTAAAGATCAGGGCGAGCAGTATATGTATCACCTGTTTGGAGGGAATCTGGCTGAGGACGCCGGATTCTATCTGGCGCCTTTCTCGTCGGTATCGGATGCCCATGGCACGAAGACCGGCAGGACTTTCAATTCCACACTCGACTCCGCCTTCAGGGTAGAGCCTACCCAACACTCCGACTTGATCGAGCAGAATGCGGGTGCTGCAGAGATCGGCTCGAATGTCGAGATCCGTGATATGAACTACTTCCTCGTCGTGGGGGGCGAGAGTGTCGGATACTTCGGATTTTCGATTCAGGCCGGATCGCGTGCGCGCTATGGTTACTCGCCACAGAGTGTCGCGACTCATGGCGACATCGCTCAGTCGCATACCATGATCAATTCCTTCTGCCGATCGCTGGGTATCAAAAATCTCGACAGTGCTCCGGTACAGATCCGCCAAGGCGATCTGTTGATCGGTGCGGATAAGAAAGATGATTCGAAGATCTACGTGCGTATCTACTATGGGGATGATCTGTCCGAGCGGAGAGAGGCACTGCGCCGCGCGTGGCCGATCATCTCAAACCCTGCGCACAACCTGCTGCCAGATACCATGAAGCGGCATCTGCTGAGCGGTAGCTACAAGCCCCTGCGCGATACCGAGGAGGTGAAGAGTGCCTGCTGGGTTCTAACGTCGAAGGAGTATCAATCGCTACAAAAGATCCTCGAGTCCAAGGGGGCGTCTCTCTCAGTGGAGGATACCGATCGTCTGGTGGCTTCGGTCACCGAGTTCTACAGTCGTGCGCTGTCTGCGGGACTGGCATTTTCCGATTGCTCAGTCGACGATATCCTGGTCAGCGATGACTACTCTACCATGTGGCTGGCCGACTACGGATCGTATGAATCGATCCACGAGTGGCAGCCTACGGCTAATCCAGGTAAAGATGACTACCGCGACCCAGGGCTGATGTTTCAGCTCGAGCAGGGCAAGACTGAATTTACCTTGGAGGAGAAATACCAGCTGCATGCCTATAATCTAGGTCTACTCAGGTTTCGGATCTGGGGAAGGGGTGCCGTGCCCAAGTGGCCTAGTATGGCTGAGGAGTTTTATATGGCTCCGGATCGATACTTTCAATACGTCTGCGATCAGACAGCTGCGCTCTACGATCTGATCGGAGAGTGGGCGCAGAATCCTGTCTATCGCAACCAAGTGAAGCAGAGGTTGGACGAAGCCTTTCTGTTTAACTTTGCCGATAGGCCATACAACTTCGTCGCTATAACCCGCTAATATCATGATCGATTTAGTCACTAAAGAAAACAGCTTCTACGCTCTGTATAATGAGCCGTTCGGTGACATCTGCAAAGCGTACCTCGTGCAGGCTTCCTCGCCTGCTATGATCGGGCTGGTCGCCGATGCACCTGCGCCTGTGGACAAAGAAGTGACTCAGATCGCAAAGAATGTGGTGCAGTTCGCGGTGCAAAAGCTCGAGATATCCGGAGTCCGAGAGCATCCCAAGGAACTGGTAGCCGAGATACTGAATGATATCGATCGGCAGCTGAAAGGCAAGAAGCTGGAGAATGGTGTGCTGTGTTGTTCGGTGATCTTTATCTACGATAAGGTACTCTACGTCGGCGGCGTGGGGGACTGCACGATAGCGCTGAGCAATGAGCGGGGTGCCCTTCGGTTTTGCCACGACGGAGCTGATGAGCCGCGCCCCGAGGGTGTCGATGAGTTTACCGTAGCACCTGCCGAGCTGATGGGGCTGACGGCCGATGCCCGACTAGGTGATCTACCCGAGCCATACCGTGCCGAGAGTGTGTATCAGTTTGATAGCGATCCCTCGCTGAATATCTATATGTTTTCCGATGGCTTGACCAAGCATATTCCGGATTTTTATTTGGATCTGATCGGGCGTACACCGGACGAAGTGTTTAAACGGGTAAACCGAGAGATCCCCAAAGATACTGATGCTCTGCGGGACGACATCTGTTTCACCGTGATTCCGATGCCACCAGAGTTGGCTCCCAAAGCGATCAAGTACCCACCGAGAAAGTCGAAAGCCACAGAGATGGAATCCTCGAGTGCAGCAGCAGGGGGGGCAGCACCAGAGCCAGAAGTGAAGGCCAAGGGCAAGAAAGAAAAGCCGCCGAAAAAGCCAGGTCGTGCTGGGTTCTGGATATTGTTTTTGATGCTGCTGATCATCATGCTTCAGGTGTCGGCATTAGGGACGTGGTTTGTCTATGAGTGGATCACCTTCAAACAAGAATTATTGAATAACACGAGATGAAGTTGACAACCTTTAGTATGCACCGAGTGGCATGGATTTCTTACATGCTGGTGGGTGCCTCTTCGATTTTGTTTTTGAGCGGGGTGCTGACTTCTGTCGACGCCGCAGCCAATCAGCTCATCTTCCGCACGTGGGCGATGATCCATACGGCTATCGCCGGCATCATCGGTATACGATCGGTGGAGTCGATGGGTAGACCCCAGGCGAGTAACCTAGTAAAACTAACCGGCTACTTGTACACCCTGACCGGATTGATCCTCGCGATCGAGTCGATCGATAGAGATGCAGCGGCCATCTTTTCAGGAGCTGGTGGCGCACTATTGAGTAGTCTGGTGGGTTGGTTTTTCGGCGGGCTGATCGAGCGAGATGATTCGCCCTATGTGTCTGGGGATAATATATCTCTAGCTCTGGACCCACAGCTGACAGCTCAGCTCAATGAAGAGCTACAGGCGACAGCACAGATCCTCGGCACCTCGCGGGAGCGGCTGCAGCAGGTCGAGAGCGAGATAGCCGAGCATCATGCTTTACTCGAGAAAACCAATCTCTTGCTGGAAGAGGTGCGCAAGTTCGTCAATGAAGATGCCAGCCGCCGAGAGGTGGAAGAATCGCATCGCGATGAGGTGCTACAGCAGTTGACCAGTATCAAAGGGGGCATGCAGTAGCGATGAATTTGGCTCGTGGGATTCGCCCAGAGAATGAGATATTCCTCATTCTGCTGATTGTCTTTATCTTGGCCTTCACCCTGAACCGGCCTCGCTATGTGGATGCCGCTCTATCGATCAATATCAATGAGAGCTTTGGCTCAAAGACAGCAAAGATCTCTGAGGAGTTGCAGCTCGAGCTGATGGAGATCGCGAGATCGATCGACGAAAAGTCTCGTGACCATAAGTTCGATGGGCTGGAGATCATTGGCCACGCTGACACGGCCCGTATCACACGCACATACGGGCGCTGGGGCTACGATTTGGATAAGGCCTTGGCCGGTTACCTAGATGGCAATACCAGCACCATCACCGGGCGGCAGACGAATTATGCCCAAGCAGCCTCGCGATTGGCCAACGATACAGTATCGAATGCAGAGCTGGGCATGGTGCGTGCGGTCGTGGTGACCCAGTTTTTCCAGGAGCTGAAGCGTCAGGGGACTTTGTTTCAGAATATAGAATATTTCGTGCCGATGTCTGCAGGGTCGATGGTGAGGACTGACTACAGTCTAGATACCCGGCCTACTGGGCAGGGGGATGCCAAGCGGCGGCGGATCGAGTTTCAGCTATTTTCGACCCGTGACCGATCTCGTGATGAGCGTCCCGAAGCCACTGCACCGTGATGTCGATACTAGAGCGATCTCGAGAAAAGCGCGAAAGGCGCCATGCTAAGCAGGTGCGGAAGCTGCAGAAAAAGCAGTGGAAACGCATCCGCTCGATCGAGAAAAAATATGAAAAGCAGGACTTCTTCGGCGCGCCGGAGGGCGATGGCGAAGAGATCCCGATCGAGGAAGGTATGCTGCCCGACGCGCGGCAGAAATATTTGGAGTATCTCCTGCATCGCGTCGGTATCGGATTTATCCCGCCAGAGGCAGTCGCACTGGCTCGCAAGTATGGACCGGTGCTAGCGACGGAAAGGGTCTGCAGGTGGCTAGGGCTGGATTACCACAAGATAGCTGCGGTCGCACCTAGAGTCGCCACCGAGACAGCGCGAGCGACACAGTACTTTGAGGAGATCCAGCAGTTCTGCGATAATACCGGTATCGAGGCCGACCCGCTCTACCCGCACATCCACTTCGGCTCGCATGACACCCGCGACATCCTTTACGAAAGCTTTCGCACCTCGTCGCGATTGATCGAGCTCTACGATCGGCTGGATGAGCCGATCCAGCACCACATCGGCTGGCAGTTTAAGCGGCCTAGGTTCCTAGCGGAGTGGCGAGACATCACCCAGGATTGTCTGCTCCAGTTTTATAACCACGGTCTATTGTTGTCCGAATATCAAAGAGTGGTCGGCCAGGCGACTCGCCATCTGCAGCATGAGTGCACGGATATCGATCCCGAGCTACCCGAGCTATGGCTGGAGGGCGCGGGGGTAGAGCTGTGGCAAGGTCAGTTCCCTGACTTTGAGGTGATCAAAGTGCAGGTGCACCTGCTGAATCGAGTGAAAGAGGTCAACCGCAGCTGCGCGATGAGCTGGCTAAAGCTGCTGAAGCAGATCCATGATACGCAGTTCGACTTCGCCATTACCATCGGAAATGGTAGGAGCGAAGTCTTGGCTGCAGAAGCAGGGTAGTAGGCAGATTGTACCCTATTGACTGAAAATTGTACCCTATTGAATTTCGTATCCAATAGGGATTTGGGACATCAATCGACTTGGCGTTTTAGAAATCGCTCTTAGCGATATCGTTACTATTGCCAGATGACTTGATCTCTGGAGTCTCCTCTTGGGTACTTTTTTCCCAGCTCAGAGAGTTTTCATTACCAGTCAGATCACCTGCACCGATGCTACCGATCACGAGTTTGTTGCTATCGCCCTTCACCTCGACCATGTCGGCCACATCGCAGTAGATCTCTAGGTTGCTACCTAGGATTTCGAGAGTCTTACACTGGCCACTGATCATGACGACTCCTTTCGAGCCACGAATGGTGATGTCCTGATTCTCGGCTAGTAGGATTTTTTCTCCGTTGGTCGCATCGATATCGATCGGATCCTTCGCGCCACCTTCTTCTTTGATAGGAGCAGGAGCTGTCACTGGACTCGCCTCTGCGATGATAGTTGGCGGTGTCGGAGCAATTTGCGGTGGTGTGTCGGCGGCCTCGGTGACTAGCACAGAAGGCGTTTCCTTAGGCGTTCTCACGTCTCTGATCGGCTCCATTGGTGGTAGATCATCGTTGCGAGTTTCAGCGACCATGGTTGGCTCCGCCTGATGTGGCGTGGTGGTAGAGACAGAGGCATTGGAGAGTGCAGAGCCGTAGTCGTAGTTGGCACTGGCATATTGAGTACTCGTAGCGGGCTTCGCTTTAGCGAGACGTGAAGTCGGCTTGGCAGTCACCGACTTGGCAGAGATGGTCTTCTCTTTGACGCCGGCCACATTAAAGAGTTTTGCGAATCCTCCTGTTTTAGACTTTAGCTGAGAGCCCGGCTGGATGCTTTGGCAGCTGGGCAATGCTAAAGCTACTGGAAGAACGAGTAGAGTGGTTTTGAGCTTTGGATTCATTGATAAGCTTGGGTGATTTTTTAGCGGTATTTTTAAAACTTCTCCAAACGTTCGCATGATTTTAAAAACTTTCGAGCATTTATTTAAAATATCTTAACTATTTAGTTTTTTAAAATAATCCGGTTTATTGTGAAAGAGGTTCAGTTCTATGGTGGTTTACCTGTGATTTTAGAGTTGGAATGCTTTGTTTTTGGGCAAATTCATAGAAGTAAAGGGGGGATTACCCGGTCTAATCTTGCGAGGATTCCCCCTTGCGAGTCTCAATCTGGAGGCGCTAAATGGAGTTATAGAGTGGCCAGCCGAATGTCTTTTCGGTCAGTTTTGCGCGGAATGATCCTTTTATATCGCCTTGCGTGAGCGACTTATGCTTGGTTGATGTGTGTATGAGTGAGGGGCGTTTGTAGGGGCGGGAGGTCACTCTCAACTGGGGTTTGGTAATCGATCGTTGGATCGTGGTGATCGCCTGCAGAGGAATGATCAAAGGTGGAAGATATTTTTTAATAAAACTGAAGTTACTGAGGTCGCCCAGGGGCAGGACTGGAGAGTTGCTGAAATAAAATTTTATCCCATCTGTGAATTTATTTTAGATTTATTAAATATTCGGGTTAGTTTATTTTATAAATCATTAATTATGAGTGAACCATTTTCATTTTTAGACGAAGAAGAGGAAGACGATCGCGATCGCGGAGTCGCTTGGTTGCCCTTGACTCTAGCTGGGCTCGCTCTGGCAGGGTTTTTGATGATCCCGATTTTAGGGCTCTTTGGTACCTCGGGCAAAAAAGGTGGCGATGATTGGTCGAAGTTTGCCCAGACCGATGCGATCCCGGTCGGTATCCAGGGGGAAGTCCCTGAAGGTGATTGGGGAGAGATAGATGCTGAGTCTTTGGTTGATGCGGAGCAGGAAGGAAAATTGCCTCTGGACGAGCTGAAGAGTGTCGACGAGACGCTGGCGTCTCTCGGAGGTGATCTGGTGCCTGCTCAGCCCAATGATAGCGGCGTCACTCTAGCATCGACAAGAGCTAGTGAGCAAATTCCCGTTGCAAAATCAAAGCCAGTCCCGGCTGTAAAGAAGTCTGCTGCGCTGAAGCCGGTGGAAAAAGTCGCTAACACTTCGGCCTCTGCAGAGCGTATCACAGCTCCCGCTAGTCCGGGTGCAGCGGAGGGGCCTCAGTCTGTGCGGCCAGCTCCTAGTACCTATGAGGTACAGCCTGGTGATACACTATATGGCATTGCGCGAGCAAATCGGACGACACCTTATGAAATCGCCCAAGCTAGTGGTATCAAGACCGAAGATCCCATCATGGTAGGCCAGACGATTCGTCTGCCTGGTGTGGTGGATACCGGCGGAGCTACCGCAGAGATTCAGCGCGCCGGGGTGCCTGGTATTGGCGGTCCTGGTGCTGGCATAGGTGGAGGCTATCCAGGTGCGGGAAACTATCCTGGCGGTCCAGGTGCAGGAGGCTACCCTGGAGGGCCTAATGGCGTCAGTCCGAATCCGCGAGTGGTGCGCCCGCAGGATCCGAATCATCCGTCGATCGTGAACCCGACATATCCGAACTACCCTGGAGGTGGCGATGATCCTATCTATCGTGATCCACAGCTATTCCCAAACGACCCTAATGGAGGTGGTGAAGATCCTGTGGCATCGATGCCGCGTCCTGACCTGCCAGGTGCTGGTGGGCCCGACGATCCAACTGCAGGTCCTAGCCCTGATAATCCGCTGGATAAGTATAACCATGCCATCGCTTATCGGGTGCAGATGCTCGACAATCTGAATAAAATCGCGAACTCTCACGCTACGACTGAGGCGGAGCTGATCGAGCTCAATGGTCGTAGTAAAGTGAAGCGAGGCGAGATGATCATCGTGCCGGTAGACAACTGCCTGATCAAATAAAGGTCGTTCCAATCAGTGGTTACGAATCCTGACAGTCTGGGCATCTGCCATGAAAGGCTAGAGAGTGGCTCAGGTCACTCCAGCCGATCTCTTGGCGCAGCCGTTCTTCGACAGCATTCACCACGCAGGGGAAGGGGACCTCGGAGAGTTCTCCACAATCCTGACAGAGCAGGTAGTCGTGATGATGGTCGGCGACATTGAGCTGAAAGTAATTGCCCCGATCGCCGAAGTTAAGCTGTCGTACCAGTCCTGCCTCGCGCAGCTTGGTGACCAGGCGGTAGATGGTTGCTTGATCTCGGCCCTTCAGGCTCGGTAGCTCTGCCAGCTCAGCTAGGAGAAACGGTTTATGCGTCGACAACATCGCTTCCAGCAGTGCATCCAGGGCATCGCTTTTACGCATGCCACTCTTGCGCATCTCAGAGATGATCTCCTCCTTGATCGAGTGGCTCTCACTGTGGGATATACAGCAACTATGGGTCGATTCGTCCAAGCCATACTTTTGCACTTTCAATAGGTTCGGTCGAATGGAATCCACTGAGAAATTTTTTAAAAAATCCCCAAAACTTTGAACTGTTAGACTTACTGGATGTCCTAACTAGGTGCGTCTAGGGGACTTCAGAAGTCACGTCTTTCACTCTCGATACAAAAGAAAAAGTAGACTCTAATTTTTCTCTGATCAGGAACGTCGTTTAGGAAATCTTGATTATTAAGATTTGCGTCTATAACGTGATCGCGTTATATTCAACAGGCATGAAATTTGCTTATCCGGAACTGCAGGTGTCCGGACAAGAAAATTCCGAGCCCGTCTCAACAACCAAGCAAACCAACTAAAATGCTATCCACCACCACCCGTGCAAAAGGCTGCTTTTGCTGCGGACTATTAAGTCTGGCAACAATTGTTGCTAGCGCAGCCCCCCTGCCCGCCAGTCCTAAGGAGACTGCGGATGATGTAACCCCGCAGACCTGGAGAGCAGAAGAGCTATCGATGCTCGCTGCTGACTCTTTCGATCTTTTCCGCACAGTCGAGCTCGACCTACTGCGATCGCGAGCGATCGCGAGCTCGGCTCGACTGCGCTTGAATGAGTACAACGCTCTGCTGAAGCGCGGACATACCTCGCCTCAGAGTGTGCGAGCGATCGAGAAGCAAGCGGCTCAGGCAGAGCTGTATGCGGAGACGTTAGAGACTGCGTTTGGTTTCTTTGAGGAGTCTCTGGAGCCAGTCTGGCGAGTCTGGGGCCGCACGGTCGCAGAGCCTGTGGATGTCCCGAATGTGGTAGAAGTGCCTGGAGTGTCGTTCTCTATGGGAGGGCATCTCCTATTCGGTGCCGAGGCACAGCTATCCCCAGAAGTGCTGGATGCGGCGAGTCATTACCTGAAAGCACTGCAGGAGCAGAGTGTCGAGCTGCGCAAGGCAAAGGGGCAATTGGCCGAGGCGCGCGAGTTTGCTGAAAAGCTTCGCCGGGTGAAGCAGTTGCGCGATACCGATGTCGGGCTTCTTAATGGTAAGATTTTCGAGGCAGCCTACCAGATCGAAAAGAACCGGATCGCTTACAATCAATTGAGCCGGGATTTGAGCCGTATCGAGCTGGCACATCAGCGGGCTGAGCATGTCGATGGCGAGGTGAGGTTGCCGTGGCTGACGACCTCTATCGCCGGACTGGGCTCTGGCTGGCAGGTCGGCGTGCCTCTCGAGGCAGAGGTGCTGAAGGAGGCGTTACCTCTAGCTATCGCCAAGGCGCAGGGCACTGGGGCTCGCGAATTGCATCGGGCGAATCTAGCGATGGCGCAGCAGCGCCTGAAGTCGCAGAAAGCTCTCTACAATAGGGGCTCGGCTAGCGAGGTGTCCGTGCGTCGAGCGGCGAGAGATCTGTCTATAGCTCGTCGGGCGCTCACCATAGCAGAGCAGGAGCAGGATATCGCCAAAGCCGAGCTGCAGCTGCTTTGCGATGTGTGCGGGATCGATGTGGCTTCGATCGATTCGCAGGCGGTCGATCCGGCTGATTATATCTGGGAGCTGGCCATCCCCAACTTCGTGCTCGATTGCCGTGTATCGCCCACTGCTTTCTGTGGTGCGGCGAGTAGTTACATCGATCTGATCAAAGCTCAGGCAGAGGTGAAAGTAGCTGCTATCGAGGTCGATTACCGCGAGTCGATCCAGAAGCGTCTGGCTGGTGCCAAATTTGTGAGAGAGTCTGAGCTAAAGGAGGCCACCTATCTGCTACAGGCTACGCGAGCTGCTCAGCAGGAGGCGGTCGAGCTGATGCATCAGAAATTTCTCGAGCTGCGCCAGTGGTCGCGTATCCACAAGCAGGTGCAGGATCGCACCGCCGATCAGCTGGTCTACGGGATCTCTCCGGCGATGATGCAGCGCAGTCTCGATATCGCCAAGAAACGCGAAAATCTGGCTCGTCTCCAAAGCGAGAATCTCAACTCCATCAGTGATCATCGCGAGCACGTCTACAGCAAGCTAGTCCAGCTCTACCGAAAGGGCAGTGCTTTCGAATTTGAGGCGACTCGCTCGAGTCTGTTTCTGCGCGAGGCGCAGGGCGAGCAGCTGAAAAGCGAGATCGAGCAGATCCTCGCTAGGCAGAGCTCCAGCATCGTCGCGCAGATCGGTATCGATCATTTCGGTGATAGAGGTGTGTTACGCTCGATCGCGGAGCTAAAGCCTGAGACTCTCAGCACGATGCTGGATCACCTCGCGGCCAAGGCGATGGCGAATGAGGGGGAGCTGATGGCTAAGCAGGCACGTCACCAGCTGGCTGCAGATCGCGCTGATGAGATGCAGCGTCTGCACGACTCTAGCGGTGCTGCCAGTGCCCATGAGGTGGCTCTGGCCCGCCAAGCCGAAAAGCGGGCTGCTATCGAGCTAGATGCGGCTCAGCAGCAGCGCGAGGTGGGCAAGGCTGCCCAGCAGATGTTCAAAGCCGTGCGTGAGCACACGCTCGAGGAGGTACGCCCAGCCAATGTCGAGCCTGGTTTGCTACAACCGCCGACTCTGTAGGCGGTGGCGAGTATCGGGCCCTATGTCACGTGCTTGAGAATCGTAAAAAGAGATGATTAGTTAAGACGCTAATCATCTCAACATGGCACGACGCACAATACGACTCGAGACTTTGGTACTTTGTGGGCTTTTTCTGGTCTGCTACACGCAGGCTGAGCCAGAGGGGCTGACATCGGTGCCATTTCAGCCATCGGAGGCTAACCCAGGAGAAACCCTGTTCTACAAAGTCCCTCCTGAGCAGTCTGGGGTCGACTTTACCGTGCCGATCGATGCGGAGCATCCATTGGCTCGTGCCTATCACTCCAGCTCGGCTTGCTCTGCTGTAGCCGTGGGGGATCTGGATCTCGATGGTCGGCCGGATATCTTTGCCGGCAGTGGCCCGGGGCCGAATGGTCTGTTTCTGCAGCAGGAAAAGATGACATTTACCGATGTCGCGGCAGCGGCAGGGGTGGCGGGCGAGGACATGGCCTGGGCTGTGGGGATCTCGTTGGTCGATTTTGATAATGATGGGGATCTCGATGCTTATGTCTGCAACTACGACTACCCGAATCAGCTTTTCGTAAACCAAACCATCGTCGATGGCAAGCGTAGCGATGGTCCGCTCCGGTTTGTCGATATGGCTCCGGATTACGGTCTCGACTTGAATGATGGCAGCGTGGTCTCAGCCTTTGCCGACTATGACCGGGATGGCGATCTGGATCTCTACATCCTCACTCACCAGGTGTACCGCGAGGGTGGCCGCCCCTTCGAGCCGATCCCTCTGGTCGATAAGCCTGGTGGCGGACTGGAGGTCGCCGATCATCTGCGGCGCTGGTATCGGGTGAATGAGAATGAGAAGGGTAAGAACGGAGAGATCATGTATTCCGAATGTGGTCGTCCTGACTTTCTATTCCGAAATGATGGCGAGGCAGGCTATGTGGAGGTGACTGAGGAGGTGGGCATCACTAAGGAGGTGCACTGGGGTAACTCTGCCACCTGGTGGGACTACAATCACGATGGCTGGCCGGATCTGTATGTGGGCAACGACTTTCGCAGTCCAGACTTTCTCTATCGCAACAATGGTGATGGTACCTTCGATGAAGTGTCTGAGGGGCTGGTGCGGCATACCACTTGGTTTTCCATGGGAGCGGTGCAGAGCGATTTCAATAACGATGGCTTAATCGACTTTGTACTCGCGGACATGCTACCTCGGACTCATTACATGCAGAAGGCATCGATGGCTTCCATGTCCGAGCGACTAGATAATTTGGAGTTCATGGGCGGCGCTAAGCAGATGATGCGCAATACCATGCATATCAATACGGGGACCGACCGATTCCTCGAAGGCGCGTGGTTGGCCAATGTCGCCGACACCGAGTGGACTTGGGCGATCCGTAGTGCGGACTTTGATAATGATGGGCTGTCGGATTTGTTTTTCTGCAATGGCGTACCCAGGCAGTTCAATCACTCGGACTTACCTGAGATCAATCACAACAACCTAGTCGGTAAGACTCAGTGGGACCACTATGCGAATACCCCAGAGCGCCGCGAGCAGAATCTAGCTTTCCGCAATGGTGGGGATTTTGAGTTTCTCGATGTGTCAGCCGAATGGGGGCTAGACCACATGAGCATGTCCTACGGAGCATCGCTGGCCGATCTGGATGCCGATGGCCGGATCGATCTACTGGTGTCGAATCTCGATGACCCACTATCTATCTACTGGAATAAATCGACCACTGGTAATCGCATCGTGGTGGAGCTAAAAGGGACACAGTCAAATCTACATGGCATCGGCTGTGTCGGTACGGTCACTACTGCAGATGGCCAGCGTCAGATCCGTCAGTTGTTTCCCTATGGAGGCTTTCTTGATGCGGATGAGCCGATCATGCACTTTGGAGTCGGTGAGCAAGAGGCGATAGCCGAGCTAAAGATCGAGTGGCCCAGCGGACAGGTGCAGAGCTTTACAGATATCCCGGTGAACCGCCGCTACACTGTGACGGAGCCTAGCAGTGAGGCGCCAGCCAAGTCGGAGCCTGTGCGCTCGCGCCGGCCTACCGACACGTGGTTTACCCAGATCCCTTCACTGGATGGTTTTAGCCATCGTGAGACCGAGTTTGATGACTTCGATCGCCAGCCACTGATGAGCCTAAAGCTATCCCAGCTAGGGCCCGGGCAGGCTTGGGGCGATATCGATGGCGATGATGATCTGGATCTCTATCTGAGTGGTGCGGCAGGTCAGCCAGGGCAGTTGTTCCTCAATCAAACCACACCGGGGTCAAATGAGGTACTATTTTCCACAGTCGAGGTGGAGGTGTTTGGCGAGGATGCAGGGCACGAGGATATGGGTAGTCTGTTTTTCGACGCCGATAGCGATGGTGATCTCGATCTCTATGTGGTCAGTGGCGGGGTAGAGGCTATGCCGGGCTCGGAGATTCTGCAGGATCGACTTTATCTAAATAATGAGGGTGACTGGCAGCGCGGCGAGTTGCCAGAGTTTCACGAGAGTGGCGGGGTGGTGACAGCGGCTGATTATGATCGCGACGGCGATCTCGATTTGTTTGTGGGCTCGCGCTCGATCCCAGGAGGCTACCCAGAGTCGCCCATCAGTCATTTGCTGCGCAATGATGGTGGCAAATTTGTATCGGTAGCACCGCGAGTCGCCCCGGCGATGGTGAAAGCAGGTATGGTGACTGGAGCGATCTGGAGCGATGCCAACAACGATGGCTGGCAGGATCTACTAGTAACCACCGACTGGGGACCGATCCGGTTTTTCCTCAATGAGCAGGGGAGTTTTTCCGAAGTGACCCGCGAGGCTCTGCTAGTAGGCGAAGGCCTAGCTCGCAATGGCTGGTGGTCTGGTATCGATGGGCGCGATATCGATAACGATGGCGATATCGACTATGTGGTGACCAATATGGGTACCAATACCTACCGCCGCGCGGCACTGCAGAGCCCAGAGATCATTTTCTTTGGCGATTACGATGGCTCGGGCAAAAAGCATATTGTGGAGGCTTACTTCAAAGTCGAAAATGGGCAGCGCGTCTGCTACCCGCGCGCGACACTGGCGCAGGCAGGGGGCGCGATGCGTTTTGTCCTACGCGAGCAGCAGACTCATCACCAGTATGCCAGCTCGAGGCTCAGTCAGATCTACCCGAGCGAAAAGATCGCTCAGGCCAGTCGCTATCTGGTGAACAATATGGAGAGCAGCATTCTGCTCAATCAGGGGGGCGGCATTTTTGATGTGAAGCCGCTGCCTCGCCTAGCCCAGATCTCGCCGGGCTACGGTGTCGTACTGCGCGATGTCGATCTCGATGGGCTTACGGATTGCTATGTGGTACACAACCATTTTCACCCTACCGAGGAGTTGGGCATCATGGGTAGTGGGCTGAGCCAGCTGCTGCGAGGTACCGGAGACCCAGAGCGCCTCTTTGAGCCGGTCTGGCCGGGGGAGAGTGGCCTCGAGGTACCGGGCGATGCCAAGAGCCTGGCAGCAGTAGATCTGAACCTAGATGGCAGAGAGGACTTCGTAGTCGGAGTGAATGATGCGGCTCCTCAGGTATTCGTGAATGATACGGCGAATCGCAACGACACTCATCCGCTGCGAGTACGGCTAGACTTTGGTCCGGGCAATGCACAGGGCATAGGCTCGCGAGTGGCGGTGCGCGCGGGCGATCTAGCTCTACAAACCACGGAGATCACGGCTGGCTCTGGTTACCTGGCACAGAGTGGTAGCGATGCGATCTTTGCGGTGCCTAATGGCCTGACGGAGCCTGTGACGGTGACCGTGCGCTGGCCAGATGGCAAGGTCAGCAAACAAGAGGTGAAACCTGAGGC
>JAHDID010000126.1 GCA_020630975.1 Verrucomicrobiota bacterium | reverse complement strand
CCTCACCTAGCAACCCAGCCTCACCTAGCAACCCAGCCTCACCTAGCAACCCAGCTTCTCCGAGCAATCCGGCCTCGCCAAGCAATCCTAGCAATCCTAGCGATCCGACCAAACCAGAAAACCGTCCACCTACTTGTACCGAGGTTACTGAGCGGATGAACTTCCAGTTGCGAACTTACATTGGGTCATTTCAACCCACAGGGTCCAATAGCTTCAATGTCATGCGTAATGTCAGCGATCCAGACGGTGACAAACTCGAGTTCAAATCAGCAAGCAAGGTCACAGACCGCTATCCGTTCACGATCTCCACACGATCCGATGGTACCATCATAGTAAACCCTATCTTCACCTTTGGCGGTGGGTCTGTGACCGACTCCACCCCTACCAATAACCAGCGAATCCTAAACTCCCGGTGGAAAAACTTCTTCGCTCGGGACAGGTATCCCAACCTGAAAAACCCTAAAAGAGGCCAGTCGAATACCGAACAAAATGCCGCTATGAATCTGATCAAAAGCCGATACAGCAAGTATGGGCCAGAGATCATCGAATACACAGTCTGCGACGAGCACGGCGAGAGGGTAACTTGTCGTGTCAAACTACAGCCCGTCATCACCCCGCTCATCACTCCTCTTGCTATCGATCTGGATGGTGACGGATCTATCAGCCGTATCGATCGACACACACGAATCGACATTGATGGCGATGGCACTGAAGATACACTCGCTCAGTGGTTTGGCGCCAATGACGGTATTCTCATCCGAGTCCCTCAGTATGATGAGGTCTTCTCTGGAGAGCATCTATTCGGTGACCAAGGCGGTCGCTACCTCGATGGGTTTGAAAAACTCAAACGCCTCGATACAAACGGCGACAGACAAATCAACGGCACGGAACTAGACGGCCTAGCTCTGTGGCAGGATAGCAATCTCAACGCCAAACTGGAGCCTAGCGAAATCATCAGCCTCGAGCAGGCTCAAATCACTACCCTAGGCACCGAGCACCAAGACTACATCGGATCAGCTACCACAACAGATGGCAAGCAGATACACTTCGAAGATGTCTGGTTTCCCATCCTACTTCCCTAACCCACAATCAAAGCAAACCAAAAACACACCAACCAATACACAAATGATAAAGTATATCTATGCGATCATTGCAGTTGCTGTAATCGGAGCCGGGGTATTTATACTAACCAATAAAAAATCTGCCGAAACAGCGGCAGACGGATTCGAGTTTCCCGAGGTTACCAAAGTAGGCGATGACTATCAGGTAAACATCGACTCCAGCCAGCCAGCACCCGAATGGAGTTACAACCGTCGACTTGAAGAGTTCGACATCGAAGCACCTGCAGGCAAAGAAGGTCGAGTGGTGAAGCATGGCGAAGTGGTAAAACTGAAGTTCAAAATGATTCAGTGGTCTACTGGTGAAGTCGTCGACAGCAGCGGCAGCTACCCAGTGGAGATCGCTGCGGGCATGAATGAGAGCGAGCAAGCTGACCTGCTCACCAGTCTCAATCAATCCGTCATCATCACCGTCCCAAAATACCTATCGGAAAGTGTGGTCGGAGCCGAAGCCGGCAACTGCCAGCAGATCGTTTTCAGCGCCAACATGATCGATTTGCCTGACATGTTTAACTCTAAAGACGGATACGTCCTCATCACCCACATCGAAAATGTCTACACTCCGGAAGAGTTTAAGAAGATCGTAGCTGAACGTTTAGCCAATTAGAAAAGACTTTCATCCATAGCCTTATCGTAGCAAGCAGCTGCATCCTCAAAGATGCAGCTGTTTTTGCGTCTACTGCTGCTGCACTTCCGATCCGATTGCCACCGGCACATTCTCACCGGAGTTCTCATCCACCGGCACGACCTTTATCTCCACATTCACTGGCACAGCACGCAGATTATTGATGATCGACTCCAGCTCCTCGATGCTGGGACTACTCAGGCGGGCTAGACTAGCCTCGATCAGCCCTAAGGAACCGACCACTCTGGAGATCGGGTCATTCTCTCCTCCAGACAAAAGATTCTTCCCAAAGGTCGATTTGATATCCTCCCAGCGCTGGACTTCACCTTCAGACATGCAACCCTCCAGTTCTTTAAATTTCAATAGATTAGCTTCCGCACCAGTAGTCAGAGTCTGGCTCTCATTTTCGTAGTGATCCAGAATCGCAGCCTCTACTTCTTCATCGGTCATCACTGGCAGAACTTTCTCCGCCAATCGATTCATGTTTCGATAAGAGCCCTGTAGCTTAAATGCTGGCTCTGTCCGGTAGGCATCCTCCATCGCCGCGCTTCTGATGTACTCCATGTTCACCCGCAGAATAGTATCGCGTACTCGCATGAGTTTTTTCATCACATCGACCATCTCCTCGATCTCCGATGGACCATAGTTCCCCACAAAGTCGACACCCTCCTGCGATCCCGTTTCGGCGATCTGCATGATGGCATAGACATCTGACTGCCCTTGACTAGACAGCCGGCTCAGTGTCGAATTAGACGTGATACAGTTTTCAATATAGCTAGCCTCGAAGTCGCCAGCACTACTACCCACGATATCACCGAGATTATACGTATCGGCGCGGTTTGCCAGCATATCGGGAATCTGAAACTTACCACCACTCTCAGTGTAGGGATTGCCCGCCATGATCACGCAGACCTTCTTACCCCTCAGATCATAGGTCTTAGGCCTGCCATTCCACACACCCTCGATCTTTCTCTGAGCATCACACAGAGAGAGAAATTTCTGTAAAAACTCAGGATGACAGTGCTGAATATCATCTAGATAGATCATCGCATTATCACCCATCTCCAGAGCCAGGTTCAGCTTCTGAATCTCTTCGCGCGCACTGGCATTGGGTGCATCCTCAGGATCGAGAGAAGTCACTTCGTGACCGATCGCTGGTCCATTGATCTTCATGAAGGTCACACCCAATCGATTGGCCACATACTCCATGAGAGTCGTTTTGCCATATCCCGGTGGTGATATCAGCAATAGCATTCCCATACGATCGGTGCGGGTGTCTTCGCCAGCTGTGCCCATCTGCTTCGCTAGATTATCACCGATCAGGGGCAGGTAGACGCGATCCAGCAAACGATTGCGCACAAATGCCGACATCACACGAGGTTTAAACTCCTCCAACCGCATCTGCTCACGCCGATCCTCGATCAACCGAACTTTCGCATCCTGATAGGTCAAATACTCTGGCACCACATTAGTCCGAAAGTGAGTGGTGCGCCGGTTAAAGTCCAAATAATCAAACTGATACCTCCCTGTCTCGATCAACTGGTGCGAACCTGCCATTTCCTCTATCTCATGGCGAGCCTCCAGAGGTCTCACAGCTCGCTGCTCAAAACACTGCGCTGCCAGCAAAGCCGCAGCCTCCTGCTGAAAGCCACCACCCTCCGGCAATAAGGCCCCTATCCAATCGCGATAAGTCTCATACTGAGCGATGGGCGCCTCTGCCAGCACCTCCATGGCACTGGATAAATCGCTTTCTAGTCGCTTAGTAGTAAGAAGGTGTCGAAACTCCGTCACCATCTTACCCGCCTCTCCGGAGATCACAAAAGGCCCACTGGTTAATAATTGATGATATAAGTATTCCGCCGATCGCTCACAGCGACTCTCGATCAAATCCCCCAAAGCGGACTGATTCACCGCTACGAAATCACCCAGCCGAGTCACTAGGGTATCGAGATGGGCGGTATTACTTATCCTATCAGGGTACTTCTCATGGATCGATCTCAGCGCCATCAGCTTATGCTCCAGCGCCTGATCACGATCGATGTGCCAGTAGAGAATTGCCAGTGCTCTTTCCTCCGGCGTGTAGCGCAATAGACCGGCCTCTCGATCGACCTGATACAGCCTATCAAAAATTCGCAAGGCATCGAGATCGTGCACACCTTTGGTGTAGCCTTCGGAGTAGCGATTCGCTGAATATTGCTGGATACTGGCCACCCTCTCTTCCTCCGACAGCTCCGCCCAGTCTATCTGCTGACTCTTCACATGTTCTAGAAACAGCGCTGCCAAATACTCACTCCGATACACATCGCGATTCTCTGATGGCACCGACATCTCAGTTGCACCATCCGAATCTAAAAATTCCCTATCGGTAATCGGCTCAAAAAAGTCCGTTCCAGCTAAATGGAAACACGGCCTATCATCATGCGGCACGATCGATAGCTCCAGATCCTGAGTGTTCACATTGAAGTGATGCCCTCCCAGTTTGATGACATTGTCGCCTCCGACGAACAGCTCCTGCTTATCCTTCAGCTGGCGGACGGCATCTTCGCGCAGGGTCTTCAGCTTAGTCTGCAGATCATCAGCCTTCACCGAGTCACCCATCTCTGTGAGTTCGTCGATGATGCCGCGAATCTTCTCGACCATCAGATCCCCAGCGAGGTAGCCATTGATATCGGATACCGACTCAAAACTCTGGGCGCGGTGCTGCACCGTAGTCAGGATCCGACCGGCACTTTTCACTAAGTTATTAGCGCGCTTATTCCTCGACTCAGTGAGCTGAATCTTTCTGGTTTCGAATGCGTTATAGATTTCATCACGCTTGGCGACGATCTCATCGATATACTCATCGAAGTCCGCAAAACTACCCTCCAGCTCTTCCAGCTGAACCATCGCTTTGGAGAGGTACTCATCGCATTTCTCAGCGGTCTCACAGAGATCCAGGTAGTTGACCACTGCTTGGCTCACCAGCTTCATCTGCGCGCCAAACTGGGCCTCGCCCTCGACTCGATTCAGATCCTTTCGACGGTTCTTCAGCTTCGCCCTGACGCCATTGAGCTGAGCATAGATGGCCGAGATATCATCGATGATCCGAGTCGTCTCTGTCGCGTCCTCGATCCTGAGGTTTGAAACGATATCAATCAGCATCTCCAGCTCGCTGCCTGCAGCATCCAGCTGCGCACCTATCTCGTCTGTCTCGACCACTCTTTCTACAGTGGCGATTCGCTGCTCCTGCTCGGAGATGTTCGAGCGATAAGGATCTAGGGCTTCGTCGCGCAGCAGAAAATCGACTGTCTTTCGAGACACCCGCTCAGTCGCCTCCACCAGAGACGCTTCCAGCTCATTCACTTGAGCCTCATCATGATAGCGCAACTCGCGCAGGCTGATGACATCTCCACGTATTGACCGCAACTCAGCCAAACTATGGACATAGCCCATTATATCGTCTGCACTGATGTAATTCGACCGCTTCGTCGTCTCTGTAGCCCGAGTAGCCACCTCAGCCATTCGATCGGCTGTGGTCTTGCGCATCCGAGACACCTTGTCGAACTCCGCGATAGCACTATCAGCCGTGCTACGGATAGTTCCCAATGTGGACTTAAGATCAAAGGCCTCATCATGCCCACTCCAAAAGAAGCTATCAATGATATCGCCTGACTTACGGTTCAGGTCCACATAGAGATCGGCGTACGAGTCGTCTTTGCCGATCAAATTGATCACCTCGTAGCACTCCGCCATCGCCTTCACGATCTCAGCATTGCCGATTTTATAGAGATAGCTGGATTGATCCTGATCCGAGCGAAACTCCCCCTCCATAAAAGGCGTCCGCCAGACCTGCAGCACATGGTGCTTCTGCGGCTCCTCATCCTCGCGGAAGTACACCAGCTCCCCATCCGGAAACAAGCTGTACCCGTGACAAATGATCGGAGTCTCCACCGCCTGATCGATGATATTATACGCCATCAGAATATAGGCACCCTGGACTCGATTGTAGAAGACATACAAAAAGTCCTCCCCATTCGGCGAAGCCACCCGGCCCTCAAAAAGCATATCGCTCAGCTCATTCTGAAAGTGCTTCTCCTCTCCAGACTGTAGCAAATAACCATCAGAAAAGATCAGACCGTGGTCCTCCGGCAGCATCACACAGGAGTTCGCTATCGAATCCACCCGCGACACTTTTTTCACCTTTTCGTTATAGACGAGATAGCGATAATTTTTCTCCTGATAGGGGAGTATCTTCAGCAATATCAGGCTACCAATGATAGCGTACAAGATCTCTGCATCGTCCAAGGTCTGATCCTGGTGTGTCACCGTCTCAGCATAGATCCCCTCCCCCGATAGAGTATTATCCTCGATCTTGATCGTCAGATCCCCACCGACCGTTTCGACAAACACACGATCCTCGATCGAGACATGAGGGTGATCGCCCTCGCGAAACATGCCACGATGCGCACGCTTCCACTCAAAATCCTGCTGTGGCGGAAAGCGATACTCGTGGTCAGATCGGTTCCCCACATACTCCAGGCTGCCATCAGTCTGGATCAACCACTTGAAACACTTAATATCATCAATCTCTTTTCCGACACGAAACGCCATGTAAAGATGGGCTCCGATCTGGAGGAATTTCAGAAAAAAGGTCTCGCGATAGTATTTGTACAGATAGGCAAAATCATCAGCGAACGACGCATCATTGATGGCATCTAAAGCCTGGCGAGAGAACTGGTGCGTTTCAGGATCATAGCTATAGATCGAAAAGACATCCTCGACATTAGTGACAGATTTCAGGCCGATCTGGACATTGTACCCAAAGATAAACTGATTATCTCCGATCGAAATGATATCCCTCGGCGAGCACTTGTGCTCAGTCGTGACCCGCTCGGTCGCTATCAGAGAGGGCTCGACGGAACCAAACACCGCCTGGCGCTGCTGATTGAGCTGCCCCAGCTTCTCGCGAAGGTCCGCCCCCTGCTTCTGGAGGCGGCTACGAATGATCTCATAGCTACCCCCTTCGAGCTTTTCAGAATTCTGTTTTTCGTTATCTGTCATTTATCTACACAATCGCTATAGGACCTATTCGCCCAATAGGACCCATAGGAGTTGGCACTAGCATGGCCAAAACTTGTCTACGAAGTAATCCGCTTAATCACCTCTCCAGCATTGCTATCAGCCACTCCGAATCGTCGCGCAGCGTTTAGCACACTACCCATCTGGCTTTTGGTATCGCCATCGGCATCGGCCATCAGTCTAGTTAGCAGAGCTGTCAGACTGAGGTTCTTGAGATCTTCGCTGGATACTCCAAATCGATCTACCCAACTACTCACCTGCTCCTGGAAGTAGGCTCCATCGCCGTTAAAGAAGGTCT
>JAHDID010000125.1 GCA_020630975.1 Verrucomicrobiota bacterium | reverse complement strand
AAATTCCTTTAGAAAAAAGTCGTGTTTGTATGGTTCCGTCTGGTGCAAAACAAAAGCTCGGGGCTAAACTGTAGGATAACTCTGCTCTGTTAGAGGCCCAGTCGATTTTCTTTGCCGCGAGCATTCCAATGATGGATTCGTCGTATAATACGAATAATCTTAGAGAATTGCCTTCAGATCTGTTCTTCTCCGATTGGTCATATCGCAGGGCGATGTCTTCTTCACACGACACATTGTCTACCCAAGATAGCCACGTGCGCAGATCGGAGCGATAGCGGTCAACCATCTGAAAGAATTCTTTAGAGTCGAGCCGGCGCATGAGACGGATGCTTACCTCGCTAGTCACACGGATAGCTAACTGATTCGGTAGTTCTACGTGTTTCCCCATTTTTTCGATTCTTCAAAATTGAATCGGGCACAACGCGGGTTTGGATCAAATCTCATGGTGAGAGTTATGGCGGGGGGCGAGGATTCCGCGTTTGGTCGTTCACTAGCTCCTTGTTGCGAACTACAGCGCCGCCTTCACATCGCCAATCAAGTCCTCGAGCGTCTCGATCCCCACTGAAAATCTCACCAGCGAATCGGTGATACCGACTGCCTCGCGGGTTTCCTTGGGGACGGCGGCGTGGGTCATGGAGGCGGGGTGGCAGCAGAGTGACTCGATACCGCCGAGGCTCTCGGCTTTGGGGAAATAGTTGAGGCTTTCGACTAAGTGTAGCGTGTCCTCTAGGCTGCGTCCAAAGTCGACGGTGACGATGCCGGAGCCACCGGACATCTGCTTCTTGGCGATGTCGTGCTGTGGGTGGCTGGGCAGAAAGGGGTAGCGGACTGTGGTCGCTCCACTCTCGGCTTCCAGCCACTCGGCTAGTCCCAGGGCGTTGCTACAGTGGCGCTCCATGCGGATCGCCTCGGTCTTGGCGCCGCGTAGGGTCAGCCAGCAGTCCATGGGCGATGGCTGTAGGCCGAGGGCCTTTTGGGCAAAGACCATCTTCTCGTGCCACTCCTCGGATCGGGTGCAGACTGCGCCGACTAGGGCATCGGAGTGGCCGTTGGTGTATTTCGTCAGTGAGACGAGGGAGAGATCTGCGCCGTGCTCGAGTGGACGCTGCAGGTAACTGCTGGCAAAGGTATTGTCGACGATCAGGGTAGAGCCTGCCGCATGGGTGGCGTCGGCTACTGCGGCGATATCGATGATTTTTAGATTGGGATTGGTCGGCGACTCGATCCAGACGAGAGTGGGATCGTGCTCCGCGATGGCGGCTAGGGAGGCGGGGTCGGTAAAGTCGAGATAGCGGATCTCCACGCCGAATTTGGCAAAGACCTGGGCGAACAGGCGAAACGTGCAGCCGTAGATATTCTCCTCGGCCACCACGACATCGCCAGAACTGAGCGTCGAGACCACCGCTGTGATCGCCGATACCCCACTGCCAAAGACGGTGGAAAACTCGGCTGACTCGAGGGAGGCGATAGTGGCATCGAGCAGGTTGAAGTTGGGATTGCCAGAGCGTGTGTAGTCGAAGCCATTCGGATTCCCATACTCGAAGGTGGATGTGAGCCACAGCGGTGGGCTGACAGTGCCGGTATCGCTCACGTAGTCGCGACTGCTATGGATCGCGCGCGTCGCAAAGCCTTCGGTGCTTTTGGAATCGTTTTGTTTTGCCATGGTTTCACAAAGGCCAATGAAGCAAGCGGGTCAAGAGCGGAGGTGGATCTATTATCTGGCTGGCGATAGCTCAGCTTGTCGGTCAGCTGAAGGCTGACTCTACGTAGGGTTAGCCTTCAGCTGATCGACTGGCCAAGGTAGGCGCCTCACGCCGTCAGCTTGAGATTGGGATCGATATCGGTGTCTAGCGAGGATGGGGCGATCCCTGCCTCGATCCGGCAGGCGGCGGCGTAGGCGATCATCGCGGCATTGTCGGTGGAGTGAGATGGTGTGGCTAGGAGTAGCTGAAAGCCTTGGTCTTCTGCAGCGGTTTGCATCGCTGTGCGTAGTCCGCTATTGCAGCTCACCCCGCCGCTGACGGTTACGAGGCTGGCGCCTGTGGCACTGGTGGCGGAGATGGTCTTTTTCACCAGCACATCGATGATGGCAGCCTGAAAGGAGGCGCACAGATCATTCAACAGTCCCTCGTCCTCAGGATCCCAGCGATCGCCGAGACCCGCTAGGCGGTGGCTCATGGCAGTCTTCATACCGCTAAAGCTGAAGTGGTAGTCGCCGCTATGGAGCATACCTCTGGGAAAGTCGAATGCCTTGGCATCGCCATCCCTGGCGCGGCGATCAATGACCGGGCCGCCGGGGTAGGGCAGGCCGAGCATCTTGCCTGCTTTATCGAAAGCTTCACCGGCGGCATCGTCGCGTGTCGAGCCGAGTACCTCATAGTCGGCCACGCCATCCACGCGCACGATCATGGTGTGGCCGCCGCTGACGACTAGCGAGAGATTGCTCATGACTCCTGTCTCGCTACCGATGAAGGGCGAGAGTAGGTGGCCTTCCATATGATTGATGGAGTAAAAGGGTGCCTCTAGAGCCAGAGCCAGAGCCTTGGCAGTAGTATCGCCGATCAGCAGCGAGCTGGCCAGTCCTGGCCCAGATGTGGCGGCGACTGCATCGATATCGGCGATCGTCAGCCCAGCATTGCGCAGGGCCACATCGATGAGTGGGCGCAGGGTGGTATTGTGGTTTCGTGATGCGAGCTCTGGGACCACACCGCCGTATGGTGCATGCAGGTCGATCTGCGAGGCTACCTCGCTCACTAGTATCTCCTGTGTCCCTCGAGCGATGGCGACTGCCGTCTCATCGCAGGAGGTTTCTATCGCTAAAATCAGTGCCGGATCTGCCGCCATTTGGGAAAGTAGGCCCGATAATGGGCAATTGTACCCTATTCAATAAAAATTGTACCCTATTGAAATCTACCTTGTTATTAGAAAAAGGGGCGATTAGTGTCCAGATACCAGCCTAGCCATGATTTTCTCTAAAATTTTCCTCTTTCTACGTCGCCATATCCTGCTGGGAGCTATGCTAGGTATCGCGCTGACTACTACCAGCTGCGCTCTAGTCGGTGCCTCAGTGAATACCGCAATAGCTCTGCTGCCGCTGAAGCTGATGTTTAAGTGCCTGCCAGAGGGCACCGAGATCGATACTCCGAATGGACCACAGACTGTCGATAGTCTGCGCCCTGGCGATCTGGTGATTGGCTTTGATGGTTCACCTGTGAAAGTGCTGCAGATCCAGGGCTACATGGAGGAGCCTGAGGTTGACGATTTTCTGAAAGTGGAGTTCGAGGATGGAGCTATCGTCGATCTTTGTCGTCAGCATCGTATCCACGGTATCCGTGCGATGAAGCTGTCCGTCGGTCAGCGTCTACCTAGTGGGCATGTGGTGAAGCAGATCGCTTCCTACAAAGGAGTCGAGCGCTCCTACGACATCCTCACCGAGGACAAGGGCTACCGTATCGGTGGCGTGCCAGTGAACAGCATGATCAACGAGATGTATGAAGCTGGTCACAATGGCGGCCAGATGAAGCCCTAGCTGTTAGGGTTTGGTTTTTCCCCTATTTTCGGGGCGCAGGGTGGATTCGATAGGTCCTATAGGACATATACGGCCTATAGGACTTTCGACGTTGGCTAGAGAAGTTTGGGGGAACCTTAGTTCTCGGCTTTAGGCTCTGCAGCAGCCTTGGCTTTAGCGGCTTCCGCGTCAGCTTTGGCCTTTGCCTCTGCAGCAGCCTTGGCTTTAGCAGCCTCTGCGTCAGCTTTGGCCTTTGCCTCTGCAGCAGCCTTGGCTTTAGCAGCCTCTGCGTCAGCTTTGGCCTTTGCCTCTGCAGCGGCCTTGGCTTTGGCAGCCTCTGCATCAGCTTTGGCCTTTGCCTCTGCCGCAGCCTTGGCTTTGGCAGCCTCTGCATCAGCTTTGGCTTTTGCCTCTGCAGCGGCCTTTGCTTCTTCTTCTGCTTTAGCGGCCTCTTGGATGGCGGCTTCTTTTAGGTCGATGCCGGTGTTGATCTCTAGGTTTACGCTTTTTTCGAATTGGCGGGCGGCTTTGGGATCGACTTCGGTCTGCCAGACAAAGAGTTTTTTCAGAGCTGGCATCGTGGGTAGCACGGCGAAGATTTGGTCGGTCACCTGGGTGTCGTAGAGATTTAGGTAGCTCAGCTGGCGGAGTCCAGCTAGGTGGGCGACTCCGCTATCTGTAATGCTGGTGCGATCGAGGTGTAGCTTCTCTAGGGCTGGCATCTTGGCTACGGTCTTCATGCCTTCGTCGGTGACTTGGGATTTGGCTAGATTGAGCCAAGCGATCCGCTCTGCGATGGGCTCTAGCTGGGCTAGCTGTTCATCGCCAAAGTTGGCAGCTCCATTGAGCACATTGATGGTCAGGCGATCGTCGTCGGCAGAGAGGGGCATGAGTGCCACGTTCATGGTCTTAGCGGCTTCCTTGGCGGCGTCCATGCGCTCTTTGCGCTCGTCTTCGGAGAGGCTGTCCCAGATCGAGGCGGTAGCATCGGCGGTCTCATCAGTAGTTGCTGGCACCTCTAGAGAGCTGTCTGAGCTGTGGATGGCGGCTACTGCCGAGATGATAGGTAGCACGACAGCTTCCTCGCCTAGCTCGGCTACAGTCAGCTCCTGAGTGGCGCCGGCATCGATCCAGAGGCGGAGTAGCTCTACCTCGTCGTCGGTGAGGGGATCGCCCTTGGTGGGCATGAATTCATCGTCATCCGGGTCTAGGGTGACACGCACGATGATCTCGGAGTCCTCGGCATCCCCTGGGACCACGGCGGGGTAGCCGGAGGAGGTGGAGTCGACCATCAGCAGGTCGTGCTGGTCCATACGGAGTTTGCCTTTGATCTTGTTTTCGTTGTGGCACTCGTTGCAGGTTTTCTCCAGCACGGGGACAACGTAGTCGGCGTAGACTAGCTGCTCGGCCACGGGGATCTCTGCAGGAGGTTCTTCGCCTTCTGCGAGGGGCTCTTCTGCCTGCTTTTTATCCGCTTTTGGGTCGGCTAGACCAGCGAGGATGAGGGGCTGCAGAGGCTCTGGGGCATACTCTGAGAGGTAGTCGGCCTCGTGCACCATGGAGCCGCCATAGTGGCCGGCTGCGCTCACCATGAGGGCGGCAGCGCCTAGTGAGCCCAGATAGCCGAACTCGAGTCGATTCAGTTTGAAAAGCAGGGCGAAAAAGCTGGTCACGACCACTGCTAGGCCAGTCCATAGGTGGAGATCCATGGCTTTGCCTGCGTACTGCTCGATCTCCATCAGGAGGAAGCCGAGCACGGTGGCGCCGATGGCACCGAGAAAGTTCATCCACAGCACAAATGGCGCGGTCTCGCGGATGTGGGATTGGCCGGGGAATCTGCCAAACACCTCCATGGCGATCACGAGAAAGATCAAGCCGATCGGGATGTGCACCAGCAGCACGTGGAATCGAGAGATCCAGTTGAGGTAGCCCCCCTCGTAGGCTGTGGGGTCTTTCCAATCGAAAAACAGCCAAGACACAGCGATGAACGCTGCCCAGATCAATCCGGAGATTGTGGCTGTTTTTGCATTTAGAAAACGAATGCTGTTTTTATCGTTCTTTACAGAATCCCTCATATGTTAATTCAAGCGCCAAGTTCTAAGACGGTCAAAGTGCGCTATCGAGGGGTAAAAATCACGTAAGATGTGCTGGTTCGAATAGTTTTTGCGTGAGGGATGGATAGGGCGTAACAAGTCGGACTACCATGAATTCCGACCCGAAGACTGACCAAACTCATCTCTATTTTATGGGCATCTGTGGCACTGCCATGGGCTCTGTAGCTGCCGCCTTTCGCGATGCTGGCTATCGTGTGACCGGTTCAGACTCATCCGTTTATGATCCGATGAAGTCCTTTCTCGAAGGCCGTGGTATCGAGATCCTAGATGGCTACAAAAAGGAGAATCTACCTGAGGATGTCGACTATTTCGTGATCGGAAATGCCCAAAGCCGAGGCAATGAAGAGGTGGAAGAGGTGCTCAATCGCAAGCTGCGCTACATCTCGCTACCGCAGCTGCTGCGCGAGCAGATCCTGGCAGGTAAGCGCAATGTGGTGGTGAGCGGTACGCATGGCAAGACCACGACCAGCTCCATCCTGACCTGGCTGCTGGAGAGTGCTGGGCGAAATCCCAATTTTGTGATCGGCGGGATTCCGGGAAATTTTTCTCAAGGTGCTCGTTTCACCGACAGCGATTTCTCGGTGATCGAGGGGGATGAGTATGACTCGGCTTTCTTTGATAAGCGCAGCAAGTTCATCCACTACCTACCAGAGGTGGCGATCCTGAATAATATGGAGTTCGACCACGCGGATATTTTCGATGATCTGGCAGCGATTAAGAAGACCTTTGGTCACATGGTTCGCCTGGTGCCAGGCAATGGGCTGGTCGTGATCAATGGCGACGATGCCAACTGCTGCGAGGTCTTTGATAAAGAGGGGACTCATGCCAAGGGCTGTCGAGTTGGCTTTGGTGAGGAGTGCGAGATGCGCATCACCGATGTCGACTATCAGGCCGACGAGACACACTGGACTCTGCATGGCGAGCGATTCACGCTGCCGATGAATGGTGAGTACAATGTGCGCAATGCCTCGATGGCGGCAGTAGCGGCGAGCTTTCTCGGTCTGAGCGCCGATGAGGTGCGTGCAGGATTGGCCAGTTTTGTCGGTGTGAAGCGACGCCAGGAGGTACGTGGTGTGACCGACCGAAACATCACGGTGGTCGATGACTTTGGCCACCATCCGACCGCCATCAAGGAAGCGATCGCTGGTATGCGCAAGCGCTTCGCAGGAGCGCGTCTGTGGGCGATATTCGAGCCGCGGTCGAATACCACTCGCCGAAATGTCTTTCAGGATGCGCTGCCCGATGCTCTCAGTCAGGCCGATGCGATCTGTCTATCGCAGGTAGCGCGCGCCGATCAGCTCGATCCCGAGGAGCGTCTCGATCCCGAGCTACTCATGCAGACGCTGCGCGATACGGGCAAGCCTGCCTTTTACGAGGACGACGCCGATGCCATCGTGGAGGTGCTGAAGCGCGAAGCGAAGGACGATGATGTGGTCATCGTGTTTTCGAATGGCGGCTTCGGTGGCATCCACGACAA